>CAWCND010000001.1:0-138562 GCA_963796835.1 Candidatus Aminicenantota bacterium
ACCACGTATTGCTTCTCATCGGATCTGCTCCAGGCTTCAGTCTGAGAATAGCTCTCGTGCGCACCCTTCCCGAACACACCTAGTCCCCAACTAGCTCTAGAGAACGTGGGCAGTCCCTGTTTTTCAGAGCAGGATTCCAGCCTGTCATTCCTCCGGGTTATCTTCTTCTGTATAACGGCAGGCCGGAAAGCCTGCCCCACTCCTTGAAAACATGAGGATCATTTTTTTCTTGACACGAAAAGTTTTCTCGGTCTAATTAGTAATAGTTACTATTCCTGATTGGGCGAATCCGTTGGCCAAGTCGAAATTAAAAATGACCAAACAGCGCAGGGTGATTGTGGAGGAGTTGAAGAAACTCAAAACACACCCCACAGCCACAGCTCTTTATGAACTTGTTCGTAAACGATTACCTAGAATAAGCCTCGGAACCGTTTACAGGAATTTGGATCTTTTGGCCGAAGCAGGGATCATTCAAAAGCTGGAAACAGCAGGGACTCAGAAACGATTCGACGGAACTGTCGAAAACCATTACCACGTTAGATGCGTCCAATGCGGTCAGGTTGATGACATTCCTCTTCCCTTCTTGGGGAAATCGAAGATCTCTTGGATGGGCTTAGTAATTATAAGATCTTGTCGCACCGCCTGGAATTTCAGGGCGTATGTCCCTCCTGTCAGGGTTGACAGCACGAGATGAATGCAGAGATGAATTGAAGAATGTTGCTGTCGTTGATGCTGTCTAATTAACCCTTACCGGCAGGGGCGCCTGCGGCTATGGTAGACGGATAGGCGGTGCGGCCAATTATTTCCCGAGAAGATTTAATGTGAAAATGAGGCCTCAAGGGTGGCCTTACTCAGGGGAACTCCCTTATATATTAGTCAAAAGAAGGAGATGAATTATGGACAAGTTGAATGGCTCTCAGACTGAAAAGAACCTGATCACATCATTTGCAGGTGAGGCTCAGGCTCGCAATCGATACACCTATTTCGCTTCTCAGGCGAGAAGGGAAGGGCTGGTCCAAATTGCGCTAATTTTTGAAGAAACAGCAAACCAGGAAAAGGAACATGCGAAACGCTTTTTCGAACAACTGAAGGGCGGCGAAGTTAAGGTTGAGACCTCATTTCCTGCCGGTGTTATAAGCTCCACCGCAGACAACTTGAAGGCTGCCGCGGCAGGTGAAAACGGTGAATGGACTCAGATGTATCCCGGATTTCGCAAAGGTCGCCCGTGAAGAAGGATTCGAGGGCGCGGCAAAAATATGGGAAGCGGTTTCGATTGCAGAGAAACAGCACGAAAAGCGTTATCTCGACCTGCTGTCCAATGTAAATCTTGGCAAAGTTTTTAAGAAAGATAAGCCAGTCGCGTGGCGATGTATAAATTGCGGTTATCTGCATGAGGGGACCGAGGCGCCTATGTCTTGTCCGGCCTGCGCTCATCCTCAGGCATATTATGAATTACTGGTCGAGAATTGGTAATTCCGGTAGAATAGTTGGGGGTCGGTGCTGAAACTGGTCCCGATTATGCTGGGACTCGCCATTGTTCGCGTTATCAATTTCCATCCGTTTCAAAATCGTATTCTGTAATATGGGAGGCAATAGACATGACAGAAAAATTGCAGGTTTATAAATGTGACATTTGCGGCAATATCGTGGAACTTTTGCATGAAGGCGCGGGCGAACTCGTCTGCTGCGGGCAGCCTATGAAGTTCTTTGCAGCAAATACTGTCGATGCTGCAAAAGAAAAACATGTGCCGGTCAAGGAGGCAGGGGCGAACGGTCTTACTGTGAAAGTGGGGAGTGTTCCACATCCGATGGAAGAAAAACACTACATCGAGTGGGTTGAAATCACTCAGAGACGGCAAGGCTTACAGGCAATTCTTAAAACCCGGCGAAGCCCCACAGGCGGTTTTTCCCGTTCAAGGCGAATGGACCGCACGCGAATATTGCAATTTACACGGGCTATGGAAAGCATGATGGGACTGCGCAGATGTGATTAAGAGGCGGTGAAAATGACTCAAACTGCAAAGATGTATCAATGTCAGACGCCGAATTGCGGATACATTTATAATCCGGAAAAGGGAGATCGAAAAGGCAAGATAAGCAAAGGCACAAGCTTTGACGATCTGCCGGAAGATTGGAAATGTCCGATATGCGGCGCAACCAAGAAGATGTTTAGCCCGCTTACAGTAGGATGACATTGCGATGCTTACTAATAATATTAGCCGCTCTGGGAGCTGTAAGTTTGGTACAGGAAAACTAACATTGCTGAGGAAATGATGCGGAGACGGTTACGATTTTCGGTATTGTCCATTTTCTTGATAGCTGCTCTTTGTAGCACAGCGGTCGCAGCTGGAAATTTCGATGTGAATGAGAACGTTTTGGCCGGCATACAGCTTCCGATCCCCGAAAACAATGCTGAAAAAGAATATCTCGGGCTGTCGGGAAAAGGGACTTTTTCTTTATCTCAAGTAAAAGCGCGTATGCTGATCGTAGAAGTATTCAGCATGTATTGCCCTATTTGCCAGCGTGAGGCGCCGGTAATTAATGATCTGCATACATTAATTGAAAAAGATGCAGTGTTAAAAAAGGACGTGAAGCTTATCGGCATAGGTATAGGGAATACTCCTTTCGAGGTCGAGGTTTACAGGAAGAAATTTAATGTCCTTTTCCCTCTCTTTGCTGATGATGGTTTCGAATTGCAGAAGATCTCGAAGGACCGTTTTAGGACACCGACATTTCTTGTCGCAAGAATCGGCCCCGATTCCACGCTTAAGAGTGACTAAGATCCATATTGGTGCAATCAAGAATATCGCGGAATTCTTGAAGGATGTGAAAAAATTGTTAGCAGTAACAGGAAGATGAATCATGTTTCTCTTTGCGAAAAGATTCGTAATTTTAATGGGGTTTGCCTCCGTCTGCATTGCAGTTTTGTTCTTGATTCCTATGAGCCATGCGGAATCTGAACCTCTTGAGAGTTGCATTTACAATCCCGGAAAATTGAAACCGCAGGCGAGCGTCCCGAAGCTTAAGATCGGGGACTTGGCACCGGATTTTACACTTCAGGATCTTGCAGGAGAAAAGGTCTCTTTGAGCAGTTTCCGTGAAAAACGAAATGTGGTCATCTCTTTTGTTCCGGCTGCGTGGACTCCGGTTTGCTCCCAACAGTGGCCTGGATACGTAATTGCGAAAGGATCTTTTTGATAAGAATGACTCAGTGCTCCTGGGCATCACGGTGGATAATGTTCCGACGCTCTATGCCTGGACCAAGCAGATGGGACAGGTTTGGTTTCCGGTGCTGTCCGATTTCTGGCCTCACGGAGCAGTGGCTCAAAATTATGGCGTCCTGAGGGAAGATGGAATGACCGAAAGGGCTTTGTTCGTCATCGACAAGACCGGAACCATCCGGTACATTGATGTACATGATATTAATGTTACGCCGAAACTTGAGGATCTGATCAAAGAATTGGAGAAGCTTCCCAAGTAATACCTTCGTGGGATTGTGAGGGGGAAAGGGGCTGCAGTGCGATGTCCCGGAGATCCTGTTTTCAAACCATTGTCGTGGTGTCCATTTTGGCTTTGATTGGCAGTGCACATGGTGAAACCGCAACTATAAGCGATTTATCCAAGGAGTGTATTTCATGCCATGCCTCGGCTACCCCTGCCATAGTCGCGGACTGGAAGAAGAGCCGTCATGCGTCGGTAACGCCTTCGGATGCGCTAAAGAAACCTGAAAAACAAAGACGGGTTTCTGCTGAGAAAATTCCTGACAACTTAACGTCTGTCGCAGTGGGATGCGCCGAGTGCCATATGATGAATCCGGATGCTCACAAGGACAGTTTTGAACATAATGATCAGAAGGTTCATTTGACAGTGACTCCTAAAGACTGTTCAACGTGCCATGCGACGGAGGCTGCTCAATTTGAGAAGAACTTGATGTCTCATGCGCATGGGAATCTCGCAAACAATCCGGTGTATCAAGATTTGATGAAATCTATTAACGGAATGCAATCCTTGGAGCAAATGAAAACAGCTGTGTCTGCCCCGGATGACAAAACTGACGCGGATTCATGTTGGTCGTGTCATGGGACCGCGCTCCAGGTCAACCGGAATGGAATCACGGAGCACGGATTTCGGTGACTTTGAATTTCCGAAACTGTCAGGCTGGCCGAATCAAGGCGTTGGACGCTTGAATCCTGATGAAAGCAAAGGTTCATGTTCCGCGTGCCATAACCGGCATCAGTTCGCCATAGAAGCGGCCCGCAAACCCTATACCTGTTCGCGATGTCATAAAGGCCCTGATGTCCCTGCTTATCAGGCGTATTCCGTGAGCAATCACGGCAACCTTTTCTCATCCCTTTACGGAGAATGGAAATTCAATGAAGTTCCATGGACTGTAGGTAAAGATTTTGGAGCGCCCACATGCGCTGCTTGCCATGTGAGCCTCCTGGTAACAACTGAGGGGGACGTCGTTGCCCAGAGAACGCATCAGATGAATGATCGATTGCCGTGGCGCATTTTCGGACCGATTTATGCGTACCCGCACTCCAAGAGCCCCGATACTTCGATCATAAAGAATAAAGATGGAATGGCTTTGCCTGTTACTCTCGGCGGAGAGCCTGCCACTGAATTTGTCATCAGCTCCGAAGAGCAAGCAAAGAGAAAAGGTACCCTTCAGAAGGTGTGTCGTTCGTGCCATACTCTGGATTGGGTAAATGGGCATTGGGAGCGGTTCGAAAACACGATAAAAACCTCAAACCAAATGACGCTTACGTCCACACAAATACTGAAGGATGCATGGAAGGCGGGAGTCGCGTCCGAAAGTCCCAGCATTTTCGATGAAGCGATTGAA
The DNA here is from genome assembly GCA_963796835.1 of Candidatus Aminicenantota bacterium. Taxonomy (GTDB): domain Bacteria; phylum Acidobacteriota; class Aminicenantia; order Aminicenantales; family Saccharicenantaceae; genus DATKJS01. The sequence goes on from CAWCND010000001.1 coordinate 4,847, forward strand.
AAACAATGGGTCGAACAGTGGCTTTTCTACGCAAATTCGACTCGTTTTGCATCAGCAATGATGGGCGCGGACTACGGAGTGTTTGCCAACGGACGGTGGTTCATGTCCAAAAATATTCAGCAGATGCTGGATCACCTGAAGTTCTTGCTTAAGGAAAAAGGTAAAAACCCGGTGGAATCGAAACCGGGGTCTTGAACAATCACATCTCGAAATGAGGAGAAGCAATGGAAAACAATACCTGGAAATGTCCAAAATGCGGATATACGTTGGAGGCCGAGCAGCAGGCCGCACCACCGGAGACTTGTCCCGGCTGCAAAGAGAAGTGCGAATTTGTAAATGTATCCTGCTACATTCCTGAATGCGGAATGAAGGGACAGGATCCGCGGCTTGGGTAGTCAAACTGGAATACAGAGTTCTGAAATGAGAATCCTCGGAATTTATGGCAGCCCCCGAAAAGGTGGAAACACAGATATTTTACTGGATAAGGCGCTGCAAGCTGCCCGAAGCGCGGGAGCGGATGTCTCTTCGATTCGATGCTGCGATTTGAAAATAGCCGGCTGCGCTGAATGCGGGGGCTGCGACCGAACCGGTAAATGCGTGGTCGACGATGATATGCAGAGCGTCTATCCGAAACTGTACGAGTCTGATGCCATTATTTTGGCTTCGCCGATTTTCTTTTACGGCATTACTTCGCAAGCCAAGGCGCTCATAGACCGGTGTCAAGCTGCCTGGTGCAAAAGGATGCTCGATAAGACCCCGCAGGACAGGCGGACCTTGGATAGCGGCAGAGGTTACTTGCTCTGCGTGGGAGCGACAAAGGGAAAGAAACCTTTTTGAAGGTGCCCAGCTTGTAGCCAAATATTTTTATGACGCCCTGGATATGAGCTATGAAGGTGGCGTCTTTATAAACAAGGTTGAACGGAAGGGTGACATAGAAAATAATCCTGACGCCCTGAAGCAGGCTTATGAATTGGGATCGAGGATAGTCTTCGAGCCTAAGAATTAACGTAACACCGAGTCGTCTGCTGAGGAGCCCTTTAGGCGCGCAAGACGCGATTTAAGCTCCCCTTTTGTGCACGGGGGGGTCGCTGAGATTTCAGGAGAATTGAATATGCCGAAAGTTCTTGTCGCTTATGCAAGTAGGACAGGTGAAACTCAGTCCATCGCTGATTATATTGCTGAAGGAGTACGTTTCACAGGGGCGGAGGCCAAGGTGGTCGAAGCCGCGCAATTAAAAAAAGAAGAAGACCTGGAAGGGTATGACGCTTATGTATTTGGTTCAGCGACTTACCACGGTGACATGATGCCGGCTATTAAGACGCTGCTCTTCTTGGCAGAAAAAGCAAGTTTGGAAAACAAGGTAGGTGGTTCTTTCGGCGCGTTCGGATGGAGCGGAGAGGCCTCGGAAAGAATATATGAAACTATGCGACATATATTTAAAATGGAAATGGTGGGATCAGCCTTGAGACTCAAATCAACTCTTTTGCAGGGCGGCCCCAAAATGGCTCAAGACTACGGTCGTGAAATAGGCAAAAGACTGTCGTTAAAGTGATTTGATACTATGTTGGGCGCCAGACATTAGCGCTGCTCGAATAAACTCAAATGGTGGAGGAACAGATGCAGAAATACGTATGCCAAGTTTGCGGTTATGTTTATGATCCGGCTGTCGGTGATCCGGATAACGGTGTGGCTGCAGGCACATCTTTTGATGCCCTTCCTGCAGATTGGGTTTGTCCGGTGTGCGGAGCGGATAAAGACAGCTTCTCTCCCGAGTAGCAGCAGGTCCGTTTTGCTTACCGAATTGAACTGATAGATATGTGGGGCGTTGTGGCGGTCTTGCCACTATGTTGAAGAAAGTCTCCGCGCCCGAGCGAATGGGGGGATCGTGAGTGGTGGGACACCTTTAAGGGAGGATTCGGTTGAGGATAAATATTGAGGTAAAAAAGGACATTCACTGGGTAGGGGCCGTGGATTGGAGCGTCCGTGATTTTCACGGTTATTCAACGGAAAAAGGCACGACTTACAATGCGTATCTGGTAATGGATGACAAGGTAACTCTATTCGATACCGTTAAGAAAACTTTCAAAGGCGATTTACTTCACTGCATTTATAAAGTAATCGAGCCCAGCCGCATTGACTATCTCGTTGTGAATCATGTGGAACCGGATCATTCAGGTGCTTTGGCCGAAATGATGGAGGTCATCAAACCCGAAAAACTATTCTGTTCGCCTCGCGGCAAGAAAGCCCTTTTGCAGCATTACCACAGGGAGGACTGGCCTTACGAAGTAGTCGAAACGGGTCGTGAGATCAGCCTCGGGAAACGCACAACGCAGTTTATAGAAACGAGAATGGTTCATTGGCCGGACAGCATGTTCTCTTACCTTAAAGAGGATGCTGTTTTGATCTCGAGCGACGGATTCGGCCAACACTGGGCCACCAGCGAGCGCTTCAACGATGAAGTCAACTCAGCAGAGCTCATGCAGCATGCGGCCAAATATTATGCCAATATTCTGTTGCCTTATTCCTCACTGATCGGAAAGCTTATAGCTGACGTGCAAAAAATGAATTTAAAAATAGATGTGATCTGCCCTGATCACGGTTTGATTTGGCGGGATAATCCCATGCAGATCGTGGCCGCCTATGATCAGTGGAGCAAACAGGTACCCAAACGAAAAGCCCTAGTGATCTATGATACCATGTGGAATAGCACGGAAATGATGGCGAAGGCGATTTGCGATAGTCTGGTTGCGGAAGGCGTGAGCACTCGATTGATGGATCTAAGGGTGAATCATCGTAGTGATGTCATCACCGAGCTGCTTGATGCCAAGGCAGTAATATTGGGTTCATCAACCCTTAATAACGGTATGCTTCCCCGTATGGCGGATATGCTGTGCTATATGAAGGGCCTTCGACCGCTCAATAAAGTGGGAGCCGCATTCGGGTCGTACGGATGGAGCGGCGAGGCAGTGAAATTAATGACAAAATCCCTGGAAGAGATGAAAGTAAAACTTCTCCAAGGATTATACATGGTTGGCCAATGGGTCAATCCTGGCGGCGGCCTTCCGCCCTGCGGCATCGACGGCCGGAACCTGGCCAAAAAGCTGTGCAGGCTTGAAGGACGGAAATTCAGGCCAGATTGATCATCCGCATCATGTCCCCTCAGAGCCCGGACAGGAACGTCTCTTGGATTGCCGGGTCGTAAGTTGCTGGCGGGCAGAGTATTTCCGCGTTCTCTTCAACGACCCGGTTGGACAGCCCCTCTATCCAACCCGGCCCGATGACAATGAAGGCGTCTCCCCGTTTGCGCCGACCAGACTTGCGAGCTTGCCCTCGTAAATGCGCAAGAAGACCACTCCGCTCAGGATCAGCAGGCTTCCAATAATCTGGATCGAGGTCAGCCGTTCACCCAGCAACAAATAGGCGCCCGCTGCAGTGAAGGCTGGTTCAAGCGTGACGACCAGGTTGGCCACGCTGGACGGAAGGTAAGTCAGGCTGACGTTGTACAGTCCAAAGCCAGCCAGCGTCGGTCCCGCCGCGAGCAGGAATAATACGCCCCACCCGGCCCAGGCCTTCCCCAGCCAGAGGAAATCGGCCAGGCGGGTCGCTGCACCTGGGATGTGACCGCCGGAGAGCAGATTAAAGGCCAGCAGGAAGACCGCCGCAAATCCGAATGTGTATACCAGCGTCGTCCATGGATTGAGCCCGCGCCGGTAGGCGGAACGTCCCATCAGCGTATAGATGGCGTACCACAGGCCGGAGAAAATTCCGCTGATGATCCCCAAGAGGTTGAGACGCCAGGCGGCCGTGGCCAGAGCACCCGAGACGAGCAGACAGCCTGCCAGGCTCAGAGCCACCGCCAGCACTTTGCTCCAGTCGAGCCGTTCCTTGAGGAACCACCAGCCCAATAGTGCGGTGAACCCGGCCGAGCAGTAGACCAGCACCGTGGAAACCGCCGCCCCATTGATCGAGACGGAAAGAGTCCACAAGGAGTTGAAGATGGCTAAGACGAGTCCATAGAGCGTGAGAAAACGGAGGTGCGTGAAGTTCACGCGCACTAATGACCGGCGTCCCAGCGCCAGGATCGGCAGGAGGGTGAGGAAAACGAAAGAGTCCCTCCAGAAGGCCAGGATGAGCGCGGGCAGGTGGTATGTTTGGGTGAGATAACGGATAAAAATGGCCGTGGTCGAGAGGATGGCCGCACTGATCAAGGCGAGGGTGTATCCGCGGGTGAGATGCGATGAGTTGGGCATCGGCTTGTTCTTGCGGATGACTTCATCTCCAGCCGGTCATTATTTTCCTGCCTCTTCATGGCCTCCCGAATGCGCCGCCAGCGGGTCTCCGTAGGGCCAATAGGTCAAAACCGATAGGCCTCTAAAATGGCCCATCGGTTTCCTCCCGTAAGCGATGGCCAAAAATCATAGCCCCGGATCCCGGGGCTGTCAAGGCGAGTCGTCGCGCCCCGGGATCCGGGGCTGTCAAGGCAAGTTGTCGTGCCCCGGGCCTTGCTTCACTCTGTTGGCGTTGCGCGGACACAACGTTTTTTGATTTGTCCTGAGTTTAAGGGGATAATGAGGAGGAGCCGCCGATGTCTTTCGGGAAAAACTATCTCGTCCCCGGAGCTCTCGTCCTTTGCTTCTTGTTTTCCCTGTCGATGGCGGTCCTCAAGCCCGTTCCGCATGGCCATCAATATCATCTCATGGTCAGTCTGATCATCTACTTGCTCATGGTTTGGCTCCTCTATCGCGTCAGGCCTAACTTGGTGTTCCAAAAGGGATTCCTGGAGGCCGTCCTGCTCCTCGGCCTCGCCCTCGGGGTCGTAGGATTATTGAAGGTCCGTCCCGACGTCGAAATCGTCCGCCATTACGAAACGGCTTTTTTCGCCATGCAGCATGGGCAAAATCCCTATGACTGCGGGACGATCTTCCACCAGGGGGAGTCTTTGCAGGTCGTTTTAGGGAATTTCAATTACCCCCCCATGGAGCTTTACCCTTATTATCTAGCCTGCCTCATCGCCGGGCGCTGGAATATCTGGATCCTGACCATCGCCTTCCTTCTTCTCCGCGGTCTCGCCTGTTGGGTTTTCGCCCGGACGTTTCCCGAGATCAAACGGAGGTATCTCTGGCCTTTTATCCCGTTCTTCATATTCGCCGAGATCCATAACAATTCGGCCATGACGTTCCTTGCCCTGGCCCTCATCCTCTGGGCGATCAGGCAAGGGAGGGATCGTCCTCAACTGAAATACCGGTTCCTCATCGCCGTTCTTTTCGGGATCGGATTGATGACCAAGTTCCTGATCGCGCCCATCATGGCCGCCTATTACTGGAACAAGTTCGAGGCAAAGAGGCTCCGGTCGCTCATCGACATCGCGGTCGATTCGGGCATCGCTGTGGCCATGGCGGTCTTGATCATGGCGCCGTATGGGGTCGTCCCGGTCTTCAAGAGCACGGTCCTCTTCAACCTCATTCTCACGAGGCGGGACACCATGACGACATTTTTCCCCAATGTCATCTCGGGGCTCTTCGGCTGGGTCGGGGCGAGCGGCCTCTATCCCGCCGTCGCCCTGGCTCTTCTCGCCCTATCGGTCCTCGCCGCCCCCAAGCTTCGTCCCTTCTCGGCCATGCTGGCCGCGGCCTTTACGTTCCTGCTCGTGGCCCCCATCCCGAGATCACAGTTCATTCCCATCGTCCTCTATCTCGCGGTCGCCGGGGTCTACGTGAACGCTGAAAAGAGCGGGACGTTACCGCCTGATGTCCTCGGACCGGCTCCGCAGGCCGCGGCCCCCCCGGCGTGCCCGTAGCGGGATCCGGCGCCAATTCAACCCCTTTCCGCCGAAGCCGGAGGCCGCGACCGCCCTAGTGCTCGGCCCTTTACTCCAGTTTCTTGTGGAAGCGGAGGACGCTCAGGCCGAGGAGCACGGACCCCAACGCCAGCAGAGCCGCGGCTTGGTCCCAAAGCTCGGGCCAACCCGCGCCCCGGAGCATGATGCCCCGGATGATAATGAAGAAATAGCGCGTCGGAACGGCATAAGAGACGAACTGGAAAAACCGGGGCATGTTTTCAACGGGGAACACGAATCCGCCGAGGAGCATCATCGGCAGGATAAAGAAGATGGTCGTGAACATCGCCTGCTGTTGGCTCCGCGAGATCGTCGAGATGAAAAGACCGACGCCGAGGGTGTTGAGCATGAAAGCCAGGCTCAGGGCGAAAAGGAGCGGCAGGCTCCCCCGGACGGGCACGAGGAACCACCACTTTGCGGCCGCGACGACCAAGGACGCTTGGATGAGGCCGATGAGGACGAAGGGCAGGAGTTTGCCGACGATGAGCTGGTAGGGCCGGATCGGCGTCACGATCAACTGTTCCATGGTCCCGGCCTCTTTCTCCCGGACGATCCCCAAGGAGGCGAGCGAGGTCGTCATGATCATCAGGATGAGGCCCAGGACCCCCGGGACCATGAAGTTCCGGCTGCTGAGCTCCGGGTTGTACCAGACCCTGACCTCGGAATTGACGGTGACCGGCCTGACCCCCAATCCCCTTGTCTTTTCGAACGCCTCGAGGATGATCCGCTGGGTGTATCGCCCCGTGATGATAGCCGCGTAATTGACCCCGATCGTTGCCGACTGGCTTTCCGACCCGTCGGCGATGATCATGACCGAGGCCTGTTTCCCGCCGGCCAGCTTGTCCCCGAATCCCCGGGGAATGACGAAGGCCATGGCCGCGGCGCCCTGGTCGAGATACCGGTCGATCTCCTCCATCCGCTCGACACGAGCGCTGACGGAGAAGTAGCCGGAATTCAGGAAGCCGTCGAGGAATTCCCGGCTGGCGGACGACCGGTCCATGTCGCAGATGACGGAAGGGATATCCCGGACGTCCAGGTTGGCCGCGTAACCCATGAGAAAGAGCTGGAGGATGGGCGAAATGAAGATCACCGGGAAAAGCCGGGGGTCACGCCGGAGCTGGAGGAACTCCTTCCAGATGATCGCCAGCACGGCCTTCATTGGACGGCCCTCCTCCTCCGCCGCGACCGCTCCTCGTCGCCCCTCCGCAGCCGGGCTGCGCTGGCCCCGAGCGACAGCGCGGCGTAAGCCGTCAGGAGCAGGAGCTGTTGCCAGATGGCCCGCAACCCCACGCCCTTGATGATGATGACCCGGAGGGCCGCCAGGAAATACCTGGCGGGGACGAAGTAGGTGATGGCCTGCACGAAGACGGGCATGTTCCGGATGGGGAAGACGAAACCCGAGAGGATGAAGGTCGGGAGCATCGTCGTCAGGGCCGCGATCAGGAACGCCACCTGCTGGGTCCGGGTGATCGTCGAGATCAGGAGCCCCTGGCCCAACGCCCCGATCAGGAACAGGACGATGGCCAGGAGGAGCAGCGGATAGCTTCCCTTGATCCCGACGCCAAAAAGGACCTGGCCGAGGAAGAGGACAAAGTGGGCCGAGCCGATTGAGATCAAGACGTAGGGGATCACCTTCCCGAGAATGAGCTCCAGCGGCCGGAGGGACGAAACCTTGATCTGATCCATGGTCCCCCTCTCTTTTTCCCGGACGACCGAGAAGGCCGTCGAGACCGTGACAATGACAGAGAGGATGAACGCCATCAGGCCGGGCACGAGGAACTTCGCGCTCCGGAGCTCGGGGTTGTACCAAACCCGGACCTCGGACCGGAGGGGGTCCGTCAGCCCGAGGATGCCCTGTCGCTCGAGGGCTTCGAGCGTAATCCTTTGGGAATAGCTCTGGAGGATGGCGCCGACGTAGCCCGTGGCCGTCGTGCCGCTCGTGGCGTTCGAGCCGTCCACGATGACCTGGACCGAGGGGCTCCGACCGGCGAGGAGATCGTCGGAAAACTTGGGCGGGATGACGAGGGCGGTGCGGATCTCCTCACGGCCCATCAGGGTGTCGACCTGGCCGGGCTTCTGGAGGACGGCTTTGAGGTCGAAATACTCGGTGGTCCGGAATTTGTCGACGAGGTTCCGGCTGGCCTGGCTGCCGTCCTGGTCGATCACGGCGAGGGGGATGTGCTTGACGTCGAAGTTCAGCGCGTAACCGAACATGAGGAGCATGAAGGCCGGCAGGAAGATCATGAACAAGAGCGATCGGGCGTCCCGGCCGATCTGGAGGAACTCCTTTTTCAAAACGGGCAGGACGCAGCAGAGAGGACGTCTTTTCACGGCCGCGCCTCCTCCGTTCCGCCTTTTCCGGCCTGTTCCTCGATCTTGTGGATGAAAACGTCTTCGAGCGAGGGCATGATCCTGTCGGCCCGGTGGACGGCGATCCCCTCCCGTCCGAGGCGGTCCCGGATGAGCCGGCGCCCCTCGTCCTCGTCGGCGACGCTGACGTGGAGGGACGTGCCGAAAATGGACGTTTCGAGGACCCACGGCTCCTTCTGGAGGATCTCGAGGGCGTCCACGACCCTGTCGCTCGCCACTTCAAGGATCGGGTTCTGGATGTACTTGGTCTTGAGCTCCTGGGGGCTGCCGCCGGCCACGATCCGGCCGGCGTGAATGAGCCGGATGTCGTTGCAGTATTCCGCCTCGTCCAGGTAGTGGGTCGTGACGAAGACCGTGACCTTCCGCTCGGAGAGCTCGTTGATGAGCTCCCAGAAGCGGCGCCGCGCGGCGGGGTCGACGCCGCCCGTCGGCTCGTCGAGGAAGACGATCTGCGGCTCATGGAGGATCGCGCAGCCCAGGGCCAGGCGCTGCTTCCAGCCGACGGACAGCGTCCTGGTCAGGCTCCGCTCGCGTCCCTTGAGCCCGGCCATCTCCAGGACCCAGGAAGCCCTCGATTCGATGGCCTTTCGCTGCGAGGCCGTAGACGCCGCCGAAGAAACGGATATTCTCGATGACGGTCAGGTCCTCGTAGAGCGAGAACTTCTGGGACATGTAGCCGATGACCCGCTTGACCCGCTCCGGCTGGCGGTTGATGTCGAAGCCGCCGACCGTGGCCGTCCCGGAGGTCGGGTTGAGAAGGCCGCAGAGCATCCGGATCGTCGTCGATTTTCCGGCGCCGTTGGCGCCGAGGAAGCCGAAGATCTCGCCACGGCCGACTTCGAACGAAACCGCATCGACGGCGGTGAAGGCCCCGAACTTTTTGGTCAAGGACCTTACTTCGATGGAATATTCGGGCACGGCGAGCGCTCCCCTTCTATCCCCGCTCAACGGCCCAGGGCCTTCTCGAGCCTGGCCTCGGCCAGGACCAGATCGATCGCGGCCTGGGTCCTGTTGATCTTCGCCTGGAGGAGGGCGACCTCGGCGTCCAGGACGTCGGTGTTCAGGGCAACCCCTTGCTTGAAACTCTCCCGGGTGATGCGGAGGTTCTCCTCCGCCTGGGCGACGGCCTGCCCGGCGACCGCTGTTTTTTGCCGGGCCTGGCCGAGGTCCAGCCGGCTCTGGGTGACCTCCAGAACGGCCTGATCGCTCAGGAGTTTCCGGGTGTCCTTGGCCTCGGCCAGCTGGGCCTCCGCCTGGCTGGTTTGGCTCTTCGTCTGGCCCCAGTTCCAGATGTCGAACGAGAGAGAGATCCCGATGTCCCAGGTCCCATAAAATTCGTCCCTTGCCGGCATGAGCCTGGGGTTGGGGTTGAGGTAATCATAACCCCCCGATAGGAAGACCTGGGGATACCAGCCGGACTTGGCGGCCTTCACGCCGGCTTCGGCGGCCCGGATCCTGAACTCGGCCGCTTTGAGCTCGGGCCGGCCGGACAGGGCCGTCTGGATCAGGGACTGGGTTTCGGACGCGTCTTCAGCCGTTTTCCCTTCGGCCGGGAGAGCCACGGCCAGGCTTTCGGCCGAGGTCGTCAATTCGAGCTCGGTCGTGAGAGGCAAGCCGATCAGACTGTTGAGCGAGGCCTGAGAGACCTCGACGGCATTGCGGGCGTCGATCTCCATCAGTTCGGCATTTGAAAGCTGGAGCTCGACCCGGAGGACCTCGTTCCTTGTGAGGAGGCCCTGGCCGAAAAAGGCGCGGACGTCTTTGAGGTGCTCCGCGACCTGGTGAGCATTCTCCACGACGGCCTTCTCGATCTCCCTGGCCCTGGCCAGGCCCCAGTAGCCGCTCTTGACCGCGAAAATGAACTCCGCGCGGTCCTTCTCGAGGTCGGATCCGGCCGACTTTTCGAGGAACCGGGCCGACGCGGCGCTCGCCTCGAGACGGAAACCGGTGAAGAGAGGCTGCTGGAGGCCCAGGCGGAGCGCGCAATTGTTGAAATAGTTCTGCGAGACCACGATAGGACTGGGGAAGATCGGGAGGGTCACCTCGAAAGGAGGGACTTCGCTCAGCCGTGTATATCCGCCTCCGAACTTGAGAGAAGGCATCCGGCCGGCCGCAATTTCGCGGGCTTTCGCGGCCGAGGCATCGACTCTTTGCTGAGAGGCATGAAGCCCGGGGCTCGTCTGGAGCCCCGCGGCCAAGGCCTCGTCGAGCGAAAGCGTTTTTTTCTGCGCCCAGGTCGCGACCGGGACGAGACATAGGGCTAGAAATAGGGTCAGTTTCTTAGGCATGTCCGGCCTCCGTTGGGACGGATTGAGTCATTGAGATGAAGACGTTCTCCAGGGACGGCGGGAGGGCCCGTTTCTGGACGACGGGGATGCCCTCTGACAAAAGAGCGGACTCGATGAGGGCTAATTCTTTTTCGGGCTCCTCGACGACAACGTTCAGCCGGTCGCCGAAGAGCTGGACCTCGAGGACCTCGGGGAGGTTTTTCAGGACGGCAAAGGCCCGGCGGATCTCCGGGCAGACGATCTCGACGACCGTGCCCCGCATCAGGGACTTGATGGCCTGGGGCGCGTCCGCGGCCAGAAGCCTCCCCCCGCTGAGCAGCCCGACCCGCGAGCAGCGCTCGGCTTCGTCCATGTAGGGGGTCGTCATGACAATCGTGATCCCGGACCGGAGAAGGCTCGAGAGGATCTTCCAGAAGTCGCGGCGCGAAACGGGATCGACGCCCGTCGTGGGCTCGTCCAGGAAAATGAGGCGGGGCGTGTGGATGAGGGTGCAGGCCAAGGCCAGCTTCTGTCTCATCCCGCCCGAGAGCTTGTCGGCCAGACGCTTCCGGAAGGGCGTCAGCCGGGTGAATTCGAGGAGTTCCTCGCGGCGCTTGCGGAAATCGCCGACCAGGTGGATCTCCGCGAAGAACTCGATGTTCTCATCGACGGTGAGGTCGCCGTAAAGGCTGAACTTCTGCGAGAAATAGCCGATCTGTTCCTTGATCCGGCCGGCTTCTTTCTCGAGGTCGTACCCCAGGACGGTTGCCCGGCCGGCCGAAGGCTTGAGGAGGCCGCAGAGCATACGGATCGTCGTTGTCTTGCCGGCGCCGTCGGGGCCGACGAGGCCGAACATCTCGCCTTCGCGGACGGCCAGGTCCAGCGAACGAACGGCCTCAACGGATCCGAAGGTCCTGCCGAGACCTTGCGTTTCAACGGCCCATGCGGTCATGACGGCTTCCGTCCCCGTCATTTGGCCGGGGGGCTGACCCTGATCGCGGCGTCGGCCGGGAGCCCGGGCTTGAGCAGCCCTTCCCTGTTTTCGATCTCGACCTTGATGCCGAAGACGAGCTTGACCCGGTCCTCCTTGGTCTGGACGTTCTTGGGCGTGAACTCGGCCTCGGGCGAGATGTAGGTGACTTTCCCGGAAAAAACCTTGGCCGGGAAGGCATCGATCATGACCTCAGCGGCATCCCCCAGACGGACGCGGCCCAGCTCCTTCTCCGTGACGTAGATCATGACGTAAACGCTGTCCAGCTCGGAGATGGTCACGATGGTCGCGCCCTGGGTCAAGAGCTCGCCGGCCTCGGCGGCCTTGTGGGTCACGATCCCGCCGACCGGGGCCGTGATCGTGCAGTCGGCGATCGTTTTCCTGAGGAGATCGGCGGCGGCCTGGGCTTGGGCGAGCCGGGCCTCCGCCGCCTGGATTTCCTCGGGGCGGGCAAGTGTCCGGGTCTTCTTCAAAGCCTCTGCGGCGGCGTTGCGCTGGGCCTGGGCGACGGTCAGGCGGGCCTCGGCGTCATCCTTCTGTTTCGTCGTGGCGCTCCCGCTTTTCACGAGCTCGCGCATCCTCCGGGCGTCGTCCGCGGCGACCGTGAGGGAGGCTTCTGTCTGCTTGAGGGCCGCCTCGGCCTGCTGGATATCCTCAGCGCGGGCGCCGTTCCGGAGGAGGATGAGCTCGGCCCTGGCCAGGTCCACCCCGGCCTCGGCCTGACGGAGCTCGATGTCGAGGGTCGCGTGATCGATCACGGCCAGCTTGTCGCCCGGCCGGACCCGCGCTCCCTCGTCGACGGTGCGCTCCACGAGTTGCCCGGCCACTTTGGTAGCGACGTTGACCTCGATCGCCTCGATCGTTCCTGGGGCTGAGATGACGCCCTTGGCCCCGTTTCCGGAGCAGGAGACGAGGAGAAAGATGGCGACGCAGAGGAAAAGTGTTCTGGCGTTCATAGCGCGCCCTCCTTTCGGGGCTCGAAAAGGGCGGGAGTCCTGGCCGAAAAGTCTCGGCGGCCCTTGTCCGTCAGGATCCCCTGGAAAAAGACCTTGATGACCGATTCGAAAGTCTCGGCCGGCGTTCGGCCGGAACGGAGGATGGCCGTCGGGTTGACGAACTCCTCGATGAGGAAAGCGAACATCCGCAGGAGCAGCTCCATGGGGACGTCGCCCCGGAAAAAGCCCTGCTCCCGTCCGGCCTTGAAGATCGCCCCCAAATTCTTCTCGATCTTGTCCCGCCGGAAGTCCTCGATTTCTTTCCAGATCCCGGGCGCGCACTTCTGGATGTCGCGGACAAAGAGCGGTCCGAACTGGGAGATCCGGCCGACGACATAGGTGAAAAGGTCGACCAGCTTCTCGACGAATCCCAAGCGGCCGTCGCCGAGGATCTCTTCGATGCGGGCCGAGATCTCGCCCGTAATTTCTCTTACCACGGCCTGGAGGATCTCTTCCTTGCTGGCGAAGGACTTGTAGAGGGTGGCCTTGCTGATGCCGAGGCGGCCGGCGATCTCGTCGGCGGTGACCCGGACGATACCCCGGCTGAGGAAAAGCTCGCGGCTTGCGCTGATGATCCTCGCCCGGAGGGGCCTATCCTCGGCTGCCCCGCCCTTAGAAACCTTAAAAACTCTTTTGGTTTTCACAGTTTTATTATAGGCCAAAACCGGACGTTGTCAAGTTATTCTGATATTCAACGGGCCCGTTAGAATAATCGAAGGCCCGGCTCTGAGAGCCCCGGCTCAGACGGCGCCGGCCAAGGTCGGCCCGGGCCGCTCTTCCATGTATTGGATGTAGAGCTCCGTCAGGTCCTCGCTTGGCGAGCTCTTTCGGCTGTCTTCAGCATGACCAGCTGGCCCTTTCTCATGAACCCGATCCGGTCGGCGATGAGCTTGGCCCGGAAGATGTCGTGGGTGGACATGAAAACGGATTTCCCCTGGTCGCGCATCTGGACGAGGATCTCTAGAAACTCCCTCCCCGACTGCGGGTCGAGGCCCGAGGTCGGCTCGTCGAGGAGGACGTTGGGCGCGTCCTTGAGCAGGGCGATGGCGATGCCGAGCTTCTGGCGCATGCCCTTCGAGAAATTCTTGATCCGCTGTCGAAAGCATCCTTCTGGAGTCCGACGCGGCTCAGCGCGCTCGGCATAGTCCTTTTTCGTCAGGGTCCGCTTCCCGGCCAGACGGCTGAAATAATCCAGGTTCTGGACGGCCGTGAAGTTGCCGTACAGCATGACGTTCTCGGAGACAAAGGAGACATGCCTCTTGGCCTTGAGCGGGTCCTTGGCGACATCGACCCCCTCGATCAGGGCCGTCCCCGAAGTCGGAGGGATGAAGTTCAGGAAGAGGTTGATCGTCGTCGTCTTCCCCGCTCCGTTGGCCCCGAACATGCAGAAGATCTCGCCCGGCTCGACTTTGAACGTCAGGTTGTCCAGGGCGAGCTGCCCGTCTTCATATCTCTTGGTCAGATTGATCGCTTCGAGCATGGTCACACTCCTCAGCGGACGTCGTAGCGCAGGAACGAGACGTAGGCGCCGACGAAGAAGACGATGATCATGACGACCATCAGGACGATAGTCCGGCAGGGTCCGGGCGAGCGACTTGGCCAGGCTCTCGCGTTCGATAGCGAACTGGGGCATGTCGTCGATCTTGATGTTGGTCTGCTGGCCCGTCTGCAAGTTGATGCTCTGGCCGAGCTTGGAGTTGACCCACTTCGTGTAGATCGGCTTATAGATGCGCGACGGAGCCAGGAACCGGTCGTACTCGTCGATCCCCGTCCGGGCCAGCGTCATCGAGCCGAAGGTCAGGGCCGAAGCCGGCGAGATGCGCGACATGTTGACGGCCAGGTTCTGCTGGGCGTTCTTCCGCAGCTGGTAGTCCCGTTCCAGAGCCGCGTTGTTCTCGTCGATCTTCGACGTCATCTCCTGCTGGTAGTCCTGGATGAACTGCTTGAACTTGTCCTGGAAGACCTTGGGGTCCTCGCCCTTGGCCGGCTGGTTCTTTTTGCACCCAATCGATGTAGCCTCTTCTGCGCCCCCGCCTGGATCTGCTGGAGGAAGGCGTCCTTCTTGGCCGTGATCTCGTGGACCGAAGGGATGGGCTTGACCTGCCCGGCGGTGATGACCGCGACCTTGGGGATGACCATGACGAAGACGACCCAGAGGAAAAGGAGGACGAGGAAGCTCGTCGAGGAGCGCGACGTCCGGGCCGAGACGAATAGACCCAGGCTGAAGAAGACGGAGAGGTAGAGGAAGAACATCAGGAAGATGAGGAGCAGGCGGCCCCAGTCTTGGCCGCTCAGGGCCAGGTTCGGGGCGACGAGGAGGATGATCAGGCTCAGGAGGAGCGGGACGAGCAGGGGCATGAGGAGGCTGATGTAGCCGCCGATGGCCTTGCCCAGGATCAGCCGGTCCCGGGGCACGTCGTTCGAAAGGGCCAGCTTGAGCGTCCCCTTCTCCTTCTCCCCGACGATCGTGTCGTACGTGAAGAGGATGGCGAAGAGGCTGAGGACGATCTTGACGATGAACATCAGGTCCAGGGAGCCGAAGACGGCGAAGACCGGGTTGCTGCCGTACTTTGACTCGATGAGGTTGGGATCGGCCACGATATTGACGGGAGCGACCCGGCCGACGTCCTCCTCGATGCCGGTCACGACGGTGCCCAGGACCTGGGGCGCCTTGTTGACCTTGACGCCAATCCCGGCGAGCGATGTGTAGTTCGGCTGGTTCTCCAGGTTCTTCTTGTTCAGGGCCACGGCCGCCGTGTACTCCTTCTTCTCCGCGCCGTAATTCGCGACCCCGGTATAGACCGAGAGAAGGATCAGGACGGCGCAGAGGAGGAAGGTGAATACGAACTTCGGGCTGGTGATGTTGTCCAGAATCTCTTTTTTGATGATGTCTCTAAGCATGGCCTCCCTCGAATCGTCGAAATTCAGGCTCTTGGCTCATGATGGCCAAAAGCCTGCCGACCTTCCCTTTATTATACGGGAAAAAGGGCCGTTGGTTCATCTATTTTCTTGGGGGACCTTGCGCCCCGTTGGAACAAAACCGATGGTCTGAATCCCGTGCGCCTCCGCCTAAATTTTATCAGGCCAAAGAGCTCCTGGTCATCGCCTGAGCCAATAAAAATAGGACGCAATAGCTGCCGAGGCCGTACCTCCAAGTCCCCCAGAAAATCATGGTTCAGGGCCCGGGCTGACGCTGTGAGCTAGATAAGGGCCTCGGCCTCGAGGAAGACGCTCGCTGAAGCGATGAACGGGCTCAGGCGGTCAGGATCTCGTGCGAGTGGAGAAGCCGGGCCCTGACTTTCAACCCGTAGGGGCAGGCGGCCTCACAGGGCCCGGGGCAGCTCTCGCAGCCGAGCGGCCTTCTCTCGGGCGCGAGCTCCGCGTAATAATCCATGGCCTGCTTTTCCATCCCGTAGTTCTCATAGTACATCGCATAGCGGAGGACATCGTTCACGGCGACATTCCTCGGGCAGGCGGACAGGCACTCGGTGCAGCTCACGCGGCAATATGTCCCGTGGACCTGTTTCTGGTACCGGGCGATCAGCCCCAGCGCCGCCCGGTCGAGGGGGCGGCCGGAAGCGGCGACATATTCCTCGACGTGGGAATAACTGCTCATGGTCGGGATGCAGGTGTCGAAGTCGGGGTTGCTCATGACCCAGCGGATGGCGGCCTGAGGATAGCTTCCCTCCGGGCCGACCATGCCCTTCAGGTTTCCCTGCTGGCCGCCGGCGAAGATCTTCATGGCCACCGTGCCGATGCCCTTGGCCCGGACGGCTTTGACCAGAGGCTCGATCTCCTTGCCTTCCATGTGATTGTACATGACCAGGATGACCTGGGGAAAATCCGTGTCCAAGGCCTGTTTGAGGGTGACCTTGGCGTTGTGGCTCGAAAAGCCGGTGAACCGGACCTTGCCGTCCTTCTTGAGCTGGGCGTAGGCGCCGAGCACCTCCTCGTTCTTGAGGAGGGGGGTGAGGTCCCCGATATTGTGGACCATGGCCACATCGACATAATCGGACTGGAGGCGCTTGAGGCTCTCCTCCATCCTCTTGATGATGGACGCCTTCTCGATCTTCTGGCCGGGGTTCATGCCGTGCTTGGTCGTGATGATGACCTTGTCGCGCACGCCCTTGAGCCCCTGGCCGACATAGGCCTCGCCCTTCATCCTGAGGTAGCTCTCCGCCGTGTCAAAATACGTCACCCCGCACTCATAAGCGTAGCGGAGGACGTTCGGCTCGAAAAGCGAGATGGCGCCGCAACTGACGTCCGGGACCTTGAGCCCTGTCTTCCCGAGGTCGTTATACTTCTTGATCCGGGGGGATGCGGCTTCCTTTTGGCCCGGAACGGAGCCCGGCGTCCCCGCCCCCGCTTTGAGCTTCCCGGCGAAACCCAGGCCGACGGCGCCGGACGCGATCGAGGTGATGAACTGCCTTCTTTTCAAACTTGACATGTGACGTTCTCCTTCACTTCGCCTTTTTCTTGACGGAAATCGCGGTCAGAGGCTTGAGCTTTCCCTGGAGGGAGGCGGCCCCTCCGCCGATGATCTGGACGGCGAAGCCCTCGCCCCCCCGGAGCATGGGCGCCAGAAGCCGGGCGCCTTTGGCCAGCTCGTCAGGAGGCGGGACCTCGTTGGCCAGAGCGTAGAATGCGATCTCGGACTCGTCCCCCCCGACGAGCAGGGTCAGCTTGTCGCCCGTCCGGAACCCGGCCTTATCGACGTCCTTTATCGTCCAGTTGGTCGCGATGGTCAAGCCGAAGGGGGAAGAATTGAATTCAAGGACATTCCCTTTCATCTCGCCCGGGGCGGATTCGGCTTTCCCCGCGTTGATCTCGGCCTTCGTGAAGAAATCCCCAGCCAGGGGCTGATTTGCCTTGAGCTCGGTGACCCCGGTCATATTCCCCCGGGTTCCGACCTGGGAAACGAACCAGGAGAGCGGAAGGCTGAGCCCTTCGGCCTCTTCGAACGGAGCGAAATCGTAGTTGACCTCGTACTTGTCTCCCCCGGGCATCGACCCCTGGAAGACGAGCCGCTTCAGACGGAAGTCGCCGGCGTCCAGGTAAAAATGGACTCCGACGGCGGCGCCTTCGAGCTTGGGCGTCAGGTGATAGAGCTTCGCCGCCCCGAAGCTCTTCAGGCCCTCGAGCTTGAGCTGGCCCTCGAACTTCGCCAGGGAAAAGACGCCGGCATAGAGTTTGGCCAGAGTCCGGTAAACGGTTCTTTCAGGGTCCGTGACGTCGCTGATCACGTTGAGCGAATTCCGCCGGACCTTGTCCCTTCTCACGAGGACGGCCTCGGTGACGACCGGGTCTTTTCCGGTGAGGACTTTGAGATCTCCCGCGGCAGAGACGATATTGCGGATGGCCCCCGTCTTGAAGGACAAGTTCTTGACCTGGCCGATCCTGGCCTTTCCACCCGAGGCTTGGACGTTCCTGGCGAGGATCTCCTTCAGCGAGAGGCCGGCCTCGGCGGAAGCAACGAAAGCCGCGGCCAGGAAGATGAGGACACCGGCGGCCATGCGCCGGCCGGGAATTCGATGCATGCGGCCCTCCGTTCTGGAAGTCACAAGGAACCATTTTAGCGGAAAAACCGCCCCGGCGCCAATCCGCTCAGGGCTCGATGATGCCGAGCGGCGGGTTGGTCTTCCACAAGCCGCGCGTGAAGTCGGGGATGGCGACGGGCCGGCCCTTGCCGGCGACGCTCTGGCAGCTCGCCCCGACGATGGCGCTCCAGGCCGCCGCGTCATAGACGTCCTGGTCGAGCGGCTCGCCTTTGCGCAGGGAGCGGATCAGCCGGTAGTCCTCGATGTAATCCATGCCGCCGTGGCCGCGCCCCTCGCCCTTTCGAGGCGACGGCCTTCCAGAGCGGGTGCTCGAACTCGGCGGCGAACTTCTCGAAATCATCCCACTCGTCGGGCTTGTCGGCCTTGCCCTCGATGTAGATCCGGTCGGGCCACTTCTGGGCGATGCCCTTGGTCCCCTGGACGAGGTTGATCCGGCGTGTACGGCCGGGGCAGGTTCGTGTCGTGGATGAGGATGATCGTCTTCCCGAGCTTGGTCTTGATCAGGCTCGTGTTGACGTCGCCGAGGACGTATTTCTCGCGGGCCTGAGGCGAATCCGGCCCGAAGTGCTCGACGGCGTATTCGTGGAGCCCGCGGGTCGGGCTGCTCAAGGAGACGAGGAAATCGAAAGCGTCGCCGCGGTTGATGTTCAGCATTGGGCGACCGGGCCCAGGCCGTGCGTCGGGATAGAGGTTGCCGTTGAGCTTCTGAGACCAGGCCCGGCGCCAGAGCCCTTCGCCCTCGCTCGAGAACTTGACCCCGCGCAGGTCGTGGAGATAGCCGGCCTCGGCATGCAGGACTTCGCCCAGGACGCCCTTCCGGACGAGGTTCAGGGTCATGAGCTCGATCCGGTCGTAGCAGCAGTTCTCCATCATCTGGCAGTGCTTGCCGTATTTTTCGGCCGTCTCGACGAGCGCCCAGCAGTCGTCGAGGGACATGGCCGCCGGGACCTCGGTGACGGCGTGCTTGCCGTTCTTCATGGCCGACGAGGCAGACCGGGACGTGCCATTCCCAGGGCGTCGCGGTCATGACGAGGTCGAGCTCTTCGGTCGCGCACATGCGCTCGAAATCGTGCGGTCCCGTGGAATAGCCCGTCGGCTCGGGCTGTCCGGCCTCGACGACCCATTTCTGGGCCCGCTCGACCTTCGCCGGAACGATGTCGCAAATGGCCTTGACCTGGACGCCCTCGATGTTGAGGTAATTCTGGACATGGGCCGACCCCATGCCGCCGACCCCGACAAAGCCCACCCGGACCGTCGGGACGGGAGCGGCCTTGAACTGGGACCGCGCGCCTCGCGATCCAATGTTCTTTTCAGCCCCACCGAGGTCCAGCCCGGCGACGGCGGCTCCCAACCCGGCCGCGGCCCCGATCTTGAGAAAATCCCTGCGGGTTTGGTTCTTTTCGTTTTCGCTCATCGGACCTCCTGGGTGCCGGACGATCATCGGTCACAAGAAAGGTACGCACCCGCCTTCCAGGACCCTCATTTAAGCAAATTCCTCGGCCCGGCGCAAGAGACGCGGAGGAGACGGGAGGGTTCTCCTGCGCCCTTGCCCACTTCGCCCGGAGGGCCCGGGTCGGCCAGCATCTTGATCAGCACTCCGCCGACGACGGGTCGGGCCTGGAAGCCGGTCTGCTTGCCGCTGTCGGTCCAGTACCAGTCCGTCATCGGGACCCGGTCCGGGGTCTCGTTCAGGAACGCGAAGACGGGATCCGTCAGCCGGCCGAACGTCGCGGCATCGTCGGCCAGGGTCGCCGTCCAGAAGACCCAGTCGAGCTTGGTGTATTTCTTGCGGTTGTCGAGGGGCAGGCCGTACTTGAGCTGGATCTTGAGATAATAGGTCGATCTCCTTGCGGGCGACCGATGCCGGGAAGAGGTTGAAGCCAGGATCTTGTCCCAGACGAGGTTGTATTTCTGGCTCCACGTCCCGGGCCTGTCGAAGGCCAGCCGGAAGTGGTCGCCGTCGTCGGCCTTCCCCACCCATTCCTTGGCGAAGTCCTGCCGAGATCTGGCAGATATTCGTCGGCCTCCGCCTTGCGCCCCGTTCTTTCGCAGAGCCAGGCGTAGGACCGCAGGGCCAGGATGGCCTTGAGCGAGAGGTTGGCGTTGTGGGCCAGGTGGCCGGCGAAATCGTCCGTGCAGAGCTGGTTTTCGGGGTCGAGTCCCTTGTCCTTCAGATAGCCCGCCCAGCGCGTCAGGAGCGTCCCAGTAGTTGACGGCGAAATCCGGCTTCGCCCTCGGCCTGGGCCAGGGCGGCGACCAGGAGGATCATGTTGCCGCTCTCCTCGACGGGCATCTGGTCCTCCTCGGTCTTGTTCCCGCCGCCGTAGACCTGGCCGTTGGCCTGGGGATACGTGCCGAGGTCGTGCGGCGCGAACGGGAACGGCCATTGCGCGCTCTTGGCGTAATCGAAGACCGGGGTCGAGCATGCCCGCAGCGAGGGCCGGGCTCATGAGAAGGATACATGCGGCGCCGCGGGATAGATGACGTCGACCGTGGAGATGCAGCCGTTGCTGAAATTCTCCCGGGGGAAGAAGAGCGGCGTGCCGTCGATATCGGCGGCCAGCTTGCGGGCGGCGATCGACTGCCGGTAGGCGAGCGACGCCGATGGAGGCGTACTTCTCTCCCCCGGCTCTGGTCATGTCGGCCAGGAGCCCGTCGTCGAAGGCGCGGCAGCGCTCGACGAGGGACGGATAATCCCGTCTCGGCGGCCGCCAGAAGGTCGCCGGCCTCCCAGCCCGTTCGCGCCGCCAGTACGGCCTGAGCTTGCGGTAGAAATATTCGATGGAGAACCCATCATCATAGGCCAGAAGAAGATGACGGGAGGCGGCCGTCCCGCCGACCGTCCCGTAATCGAAAACGACGGTCGCGGCGAGGTCGTCCTCGGCCGGCCGGGGCATCTCCATGTCGTCCGCGTCGGGCAGCCGGCCGTTCTTAGAGAACATATCCCGGCAGACGTCGGCGGAGGCCATGGCCGAGTCCGAGGCAGCAGCCTTCGGGGCGGCCAGATAGAGCCGGCCCCAGTCGATCCTGAGGTCGTCCCCTTTTTTTTCGAGAACCGGCTGGTCCTTGGAGCCGATGGCCATCACCTCGAGTCCGGGCACGATGTGGCGGCCCCAGACGACCTTTTCGTCCGGCGTGTTGACGCACAGAGCGGACGGGGCGCCGAAATAGAACGAGAAGGAATGGGACTTGCCGTCCGTCGAGCGGACCGAGGCCGTGATGTAAGTCACGGGCCTCGACATGATGTCGAGGTCCTTGATGAGCAGGGGCGAGGTGAAGGTCAGGATCAGCTCGATGCCGGCATCGGCGAACGTGTAAACGGTCTGAGTGGGAGTGACCGCAAGATCGGCCTGGCTGAGGGCCGGGACCTGCCAGGGGCTTGGCCCCATCACCCGGTAGGCTCTCCCATCGACGCGGGCCAGCGCCGAGAGCCCGTGAACGGTTCCCGTCCAATGGCGGGGCCAGTCGTCTGTCAGCTTGTCTTTGACGGCCCAGATGCTGAAATAGGGATCGTGCGTCACGAGCGGGACCGCCGGGGGGCGCGTGGACGGGGCGCCTGCGGCCGTGGCCCCAGGGACGCCCGCAAGGGTCCAGACGATGGAGAACGCCAGCAAGCTCCAGAGCCATTTTTTCTTCATGATATCTCCCTCCTCGGCATGAACCACGGTTGGAATTACGGTGACATATAACTAAATACACTAATTAGGAAGCTATGCCTATTTCGGTAATGAGCTGTGTGTCACCAAAATGGTCACGACAGGAACTTCCTCTTCCTGTTCCACCGCTCCCGGAGCCGGACCGAATCCAGGCCGAGATAGTTGCCTTTTGAGAGCGGGTTCCGTCCGAGGCATTCGAACCTCAAAGTGTGCTTGCCAGGGACGAATTTGAAGCTGCCCAGGTAATGGTCCTTGACCTCGAGCGTCTTAGAAAAGAGGTCATAGTCCTGGATCTTCTGGCCGGCCATGTAGTCTTCGGGCTGGCGGATGTTTTTCCCGTCAAGGAAGATCCGATAGATTCCATAATCCTCGGCATACGTCATTCTCAGGATCAGGCCGCGATAGTCTTCCTTCTCGACGCTGAACTCGACCTCGAGGACGGGCTGGTCCGAGGCCGGCATGAAGAGGAGCTGCCCCTCGCCCGTCCAGTCGTAGCCTTTCTGGAGTTCGAGGACCGCGGGCGAGTGCTTGGCCGTCGGCAGCAGGGCCTTGCCCTCGATGACGAGGTCGAGGTTGGGCAGGAGGCGCTGGGCGAGCGGCGGCAGCTTCGTGAACCGCTTGGGCTGCCCTACCTGGTACCAGAAGGCGACCGTGGCCATGTCGTCCTCGCGCTCGACGTGCCCCTCGATCTTGCCGCTCTCGGTCTCGTCGGCGGTGATCCAGCCGTGTGCTCGATCTCGAAGCGAAGGGATTTCGTGAAGCGGACGGCGTCGGCGATGTGCCAGCGGTAGAGGCAGTATTGCGTGCCCGAGATCCTCGAAGTCCGTGCTCATGTAGGTGCAGCCGAAGTACGGGAATAGAGGCTTCGTTGAGTCCCCAGGCCATGAGGAAATAGTCCTCGGTGCCCGTGCCCTGGATGGTGGGCTTGGTGTCGCCGTCGACGTAGAACCTGGCGTCGCCTTCGCCGAACCAGAAGGGACTGCGGGACCGGACGGACATCACCGTGCCGACGTAATGGCCTTTGCCCTCGGCGTCGAGGATCAGGTAATCGTGTCCCGAATTTCTCCGGGAACTCCTGGCGGTACTGGGCGCAGAAGTAGGCGGATCTTGGGCCAGGGGCGACGCCTCCGTGATAATCGAAGTGGTAATAGAAGCTGCGGACGTTTTTCGCGCCTTCGTTCGTGACCGTGATCAGGCCCCGCTTGAAGAACGGCATCGGCCAGTAACAGTTGTAGCCGTCGCCGCCCTCGACCTGGACGGGCACGGAGTTGAGCTCGCAGGCGCAGGCCGAATCCGGCGCCGAAGAAATCGCCGAGCGGGGCTTCGACGGCCGGCTCCTTGGCGTCGTCCCAGTACATGCGGAGGACGATCTCGTCCGGCCGGGCGGAGCCGCCCTGCTTCGAGCCAGTTCGGCCGGGCCTCGTTGAACGTCAGCCAGATGTGGCGGATGACGGCCGGGCCCTTGATGTCGGCCAGGACCTTGGTCTCGCCGGGCGCGATGTACTTGATCCGGTCGGCGTTGCTGTTCGGGTTGGGATCGGCCGACGTGACCGCCCGGGACTTCCCCGGCCTGACCTTCATGAGCGAATCGAGGTCCTGAGCGAGCCGAACGCCCGGCCGCCGCGGCCATCAGGAATATCGCCAGAAAAGAAATGCCCGTCCGGCATGCCGTTTTGCTGTTCATATTGGGCCCTCCATCGTCAGGTCAGATCAAGGCACGTTTATCATAGTTCGCCCGAGCCTGTAAATATCTCCTGCGGCCAAGAACTCCTGAATTCTGGAACCGGGCGGGGTCTTTTTTCGTATAAAAGGATGGAGATCGGGAATGAAAAGAACAGGGAGGTCATCCATGAACGTAACCCCTATCAAGATCGTGGGGGGGCTATTTCTCCTCGCCGGGCTGTTCGTCGCCTGCGACGAGCCCCGGGACCTGCAGACGGACAACCAGACTGTGGCGGCCGGCGGGGCCAAGACCGCCGAGATCGAGCTCCGGATGGGGGCGGGGGAGCTCCGGCTGGCCGGGGCGAACCAGGACGCCCTCCTCGAGGCGACGTTCCGCTATAACAGGGCCCGCCTGAAACCAGAGGTCGATTACCGGGTCTCGGGCACGACAGGCATTCTCAGGATCAGCCGCCACGGCGGGAGCGGCATCAACTTCGGCCGCACCCGCAATGAATGGGACCTTCGCCTGAACAAGGCCATCCCCCTCGACCTCAAGGTCAATCTGGGCGCGGGCGAGAGCCGTCTCGACCTCCGGGGCCTCGACCTCTCCAGCCTGGACATCGACACGGGCGTCGGCGAGATGAGGCTCGACCTTCGCGGCCCCCATCAGAAGGGCTTCAGGGTCAAGATCGACGGCGGCGTCGGGAGCGGGACCCTCTACCTTCCCTCCGATGTGGGCGTCCGGGTCAGGGTCGATGGCGGGATCGGCTCCGTCAACGCCCGCGGGCTTTCGAAGGACCATCACGTCTACACGAACGACGCCTACGGGAAGAGCGGCGTCACGATCGACATCGAGATCGAGGCCGGCATCGGCAGCCTGGACCTCAGGGTCGAACCGGGCGAAGCCATCAAGCTCTGATGTTCAGATTTCCTCGAGCCGCGCGGTGAAGTGGCGGAGGAACGGCGATTCCCGGACGATCCTCAAGCCGCGGATCTTGCCCCGGTTCTTGTGGAGCTCGATGAGGGCTTCGGCGACGGCCTGGAGGTGGGAGGCCGTGTAGACCCGCCGGGGAATGGCCAGCCGGACCATCTCGAGCTCGGGGTAGACCTCTTTTTCCCCTTGCTTGTCTTCTGGCCGAACATGACCCCGCCGATCTCGACGGCCCGGATCCCGAACTCACGGTAGAGGGCCACCGTCAGGGCCCAGCCCGGATACTGCCACCCGGGATATGCGGCAGGAAACGGTCGGCCAGGAGATAAACGGCATGGCCGCCGAAGGGCTTGAAGACCGGGAACTCCGGCTTCGTCGAGCAAGGCCCCGAGGTAGGCCACCTGGGCCGTCCGGTGTTCAAGGTAGTCCTCGTCCAGGGCCTCGTTCAGGCCCCGGGCCATGGCCTCGAGGTCCCGGCCGGCCAGCCCGCCGTAGGTCGGGAATCCCTCGCTGATGATCAGGAGGTTCTTGACCTTCTCGGCCAGGGCGTCGTCGTCGAAGGTGACGAAGCCGCCGATGTTGACCAGGGCGTCCTTCTTGCCGCTCATCGTCGCCCCGTCGGCGTAGGAGAACATCTCCTGGGCGATCTCGAGGACGCTTTTCTTCTCGTAGCCCTTCTCCCGCCTCTTGATGAAATAGGCGTTCTCGGCGAACCGGCAGGCGTCGAAGAAGAAGGGGATCTCGTAATGGGCGCAGACCTGGCTGACCTCGTTGATGTTCTTCAGGGAAACGGGCTGGCCGCCGCCGCTGTTGTTGGTGACGGTCAGCATGACCAGCGGGATGCTGCTTGCCCCCCTTCGCCGTCGATGAACTTCTTCAGCCTGGCGACGTCCATGTCGCCCTTGAAGGGCGCTCCGAATCCGGGTCATAGGCCGCGGCGCTGGCCAGGTCCACGGCCTGCGCCTCCAGGAATCTCGACATTGGCCCGGGTCGTGTCGAAATGAATGTTGCTCGGGACGTAGTCGCCCTTCTTGACCATGGCCCCGAACAGGATCCGCTCGGCCGCCCGGCCCTGGTGCGTGGGGATGACGTGGGTGAAGCCGAAGATCCCCTGGACGGACTTCTCGAAGCGGAAGAAGTTCCGGGCGCCGGCATAGGATTCATCGCCGCGTCATGATGCCGGCCCATTGATCGTCGCTCATGGCGGACGTCCCCGAGTCGGTCAGGAGGTCGATGGAAATCTTTTCCGCGGGGATGCCGAACACGTTGTAACCGGACTGCCGGAGGAGGGCCTCTCGCTCCTGCGGGGAAGGTCGGCGGATCGGTTCGACGACCTTGATCCGAAAAGGCTCCACCGGCATCTTGATCTGGGCCATGATCTTCCTCCCTCCTCGCCCGCCCCGCCTTTCCCGGCGGAGCCGCGCGCTATCAAAAAGAGATGAGCCTCTTGAAATCGCGGAAGCGGCCTTCGACCTCGGCCCGGTCCAGGGTCCGGAAGCGGTCGATGCCGAAGTCCTCGATGGCGAAAGAGGCCATGACGCTGCCGTAGACGGCGGCCCGCCGGATGTCCCGCGGGCTGAAGCTTCCCGCCCGGTCCAGGTAGCCGAGGAACCCGCCGGCGAAGCTGTCGCCCGCGCCCGGTCGGGTCGATGACGTGGGCGCAGGGATGGGCCAGGACGCCGAAGATGAAGTCCCGGCCGAAGACGAGGGCCCCGTGCTCGCCCTTTTTCAAGACGACGAGCGAAGGGCCGTATCCGACGAGCGCCCTGCCCGGCCGTGATCAGGTTGCAGCTCGCCGGACAGCAGCCTGGCTTCCTCATCGTTGACGAAGAGGACGTCGACCCGGCCCAGCTCGCGGAGGAGCGCCTCGGGCTTTTCGTCTCGATCCAGAAGCGGATCGTGTCCATGGCGACGAGCTTGGGCTCCCGGAACTGCCGGAGGATGAAGTCGTGGCCGTCGGGGTCGATGTTGGCCAGGTAGACGATGTCGGCTTCGGCGTAGGCGGCCGGGACTTCCGGCCGGAAATCCTTGAAGACGTTGAGATCGGTCCGGACGGTCCTCCCGATGGTTGGGGTCCTTCTCGTAGCGGCCCTCCCAATGGAAGGTCTTGCCCGGCCTGATCTTCAGCCCTCGCAGGTCGACGCCTCTCGCCTTCAGAGAAGGCGATCGCCTCTTTCGGAAAGTCCCGGCCGACGACGCCGACGATGCCGGGCCGGGTGAAATAGCCGGCCGCGAGCGAACAATAGGTGCCCGAGCCGCCGACGATCTTCTCCCGGCGGCCGCAGGGCGTTTCGATGGTGTCGAAGGCGACGGATCCGACGATGACGAGGCTCATGCTCCCGCCGGCATCACTTCAGGTACTTGCCGACGAGCAGCTCGAGCTTCTCCCGCGTCTCGGCCGGGATGAGGTCCGGGATCGGTGACGATCGTGTTCCTGAGGGCCTGGCCGCAACCGCACGTGACGGGCTGCCCGGGACCCAGGCCGGCGACCGTCCGGGCGATGACGGCCTTGGCGTTGCCGATATTGTGCCATAGGTTCTGGAGGATCAGCTCCACGGACACGGCCTCCTCCTCGGCGTGCCAGACGTCGTAATCGGTTACGAGGTTCATCGTGGCGTAGCAGATCTCGGCTTCGCGGCAGAGCTTGGCTTCGGTCGCGGCCGTCATGCCGATGACGTCGCAACCCCAGGCCTTGTAGATGATGCGACTCGGCCTTGGTCGAGAAAGCCGGCCCTTCGATCAGATGTATGTGCCGGCCGGATGGGCCCTGCAGTCCCAGGCCGGTGGCGGCCTCATAAACGGAGCGCGAAAGCTCGGGACAGACGGGCTGGCCAAGCTGATATGGGCGACGAGCCCGCCGCCGAAAAAGGTGCTGGCCCGGCGCGTCCGGTCGAAGAACTGGTCGGCGAGGACGATGTCCCTGGGCCGGATGTCCGCCCGGAGGGACCCCACGGAATTCACGGAGATGATCCGGCTCGACACCCAACATCTTGAAGCCGTAGACGTTGGCCCGGTAGTTGATCTCGGCGGGGAGGAGCCGGTGGCCGCGGCCGTGGCGGCTCAGGAAGGCCACCCGCTTGCCCTCGAGAGTGCCGAGGATGAACTGGTCCGAGGGGTCCCCGAAGGGCGTATCGAGACGGATTTCCCGGACGTCCTTGAGGCCTTCGATCTCGTAGAGTCCGGTACCGCCCATGATGCCAATCGACGCAAGGTTCAAGTTTTCAGCTACCGCGGGGGCCATGACTCCTCCTCACCTCGAAATCATATACCTTTTTCAAGGAGGCCAAGTCAAGTCGAACGAAGGGCCTTCATCTGATTCTTCCTTTCAGGGTGAAAGCAAGTTTTCAGTGAGCATCTGGTTCATCCATGAGGTGAAGACCTGCCTTCACGTTTTGAATTCCAGGCCTTGATGCCGATTTCCTATTAAATAGCAGGTTTGACCCAACCCGCCAAAAGAGCTATTCTAAGGGGCGAATCAGGCGGACATGGACAACGACAAACTCGACTCGTTAACGGAAATCCTGGTCCAGGCGCGTCGCGTCGCGGTGCTCACAGGCGCGGGCATATCGGCTGAATCCGGTGTGCCCACGTTCCGCGGAAAAGAAGGACTGTGGAAACAATACCGGGCGGAGACGCTGGCTACCCCTGAGGCGTTCGATCGCGACCCCGCCCTCGTGTGGCAATGGTATGACTGGAGGCGGGGTCTCATCGCTCCCGTCGAGCCGAATCCGGGCCACCGGGTGCTGGCGGGATGGCAGGACCTGTTTGTAGATCTCTCGGTCATCACCCAGAATGTCGATGGCCTTCATGAGAAAGCGGGCTCGCGGAATGTGGTCGAGCTTCACGGGAATATCTGGAAGGTCCGCTGCACGCGGGACCGCACGGTGACCGAAAGCCGGCTCTCTCCCCTGCCCGAAATCCCTCCTCGCTGTCCAGACTGCGGCGCTCTGCTCCGCCCTCACATTGTCTGGTTCGGCGAAGCGCTTGACGCGAGCCTCCTCGAGCGGGCATTTGCCTTGAGCGAAGCCTGCCAGGTTATATTCGTCGTCGGGACGTCGGCCATCGTCCAGCCCGCCGCTTCCCTGCCCGGCGCCGCCAAACGGGCCGGCGCCAAGGTCGTCGAAATCAACCTCGAACCAACGCCTCTGACTCCCCTGGCCGACTACTTTTTTCCCGGCAAGGCTGGAGAGGTCCTGCCTCGTATTGACCGGCGCCTGAGGGAGGAGATCGGGGCAGGCGGCAAGGACTTGCTCACGGGACCTTGAGGGAAGAAAGGACGCCTCCATGAAATATGTTTTCTTCGACGCCTCCTCAGGCCTGAGCGGCGACATGATCCTCGGCGCCCTTCTCGACCTCGGCGTCGACCATGACCTTTTCAAGGAGAAGATGGCCGGGCTTCGCCTCCCCGTTGAGATCAAGATCCACCGCGTCCGGCGCGGAGCTTTCGGGGCCCTCAAGGTGGACGTCCGTATCCGGGCGGACAGAGCAAGTCGAGCGGACGTTGGCCGACGTGGAGAGGATCATCGTCCGGAGCCGGTTCGCGGGAGCGGTCAAGGACCGGGCCGTCGCGATCTTCCGGAGGCTTTTCGAGGCCGAGGCCAAGGTCCACGGCCGGAAACTCCGGGAAGCTCACCTCCACGAGGCCGGTGCCGACGACGCCCTCGTCGACATTGTCGGCTGCGGCGTTCCTGGCCGAGGAGCTCGGGTCGGAGAATTCTACGCCTCCCCTCTCAACGTCGGTTCCGGGCTGGGTCAAAACCTCGCACGGCGTCCTGCCCGTGCCCCCGCCGGCCGTGGCCGAGCTCCTCAAGGGCGTGCCGGTCTATTCCGC
Organism: Candidatus Aminicenantota bacterium; assembly: GCA_963796835.1. Classification (GTDB taxonomy): domain Bacteria; phylum Acidobacteriota; class Aminicenantia; order Aminicenantales; family Saccharicenantaceae; genus DATKJS01. The sequence goes on from CAWCND010000001.1 coordinate 33,944, forward strand.
CTGGGTCGCAGTCCGAGCTCGTCACGCCGACCGGGGCGGCCATCGCGTCAAGACCCTTGTCGAGAATTTCACTAAACTTCCCGAGCTCGTCTACGACAGGATCGGGTACGGCGCGGGGAGCAGAAATTTCCGCGAAATGCCGAACATCCTGCGCGTGTTCTTACGGCGACGCGCGGCATTTCGAGGCGGGTCAGCGGGTTTTCGTCATCGAAGCGACGATCGATGACGCCATCCCCCAGCTCCTGGCCCATTTCCTCGAGTCGGCCTTCGAGCTGGGGGCCCTGGACGCAACTCTCTCGCCCGTCGTCATGAAGAAGAACCGGCTGGGGACGAAATTGACCCTGCTCGCGCCGATGGACCGGATGGACGCTCTCATCGAGGCCGTTTTCAGGGAAACAACCTCCATCGGCGTCCGCTATTTCCCGGTCGAGCGGCGCGTCCTTGAGCGCGCGTTCGACAACGGTGCGGGTCGCCGGGCGAGCCGGTCGGGATCAAGGTCGGCTCGCTCGGGGGCGAACGAGTCAACGCCCAGCCCGAGTACGAGGACTGCGTGAAGGCCGCCCGGAAGACGAAAAGGCCTCTCAAGGAGATCGCCCAGCTCGCCGTCCGCGAATATTACAGGAAGGGTTAGCCGGACGGCCGGCCGGAGCGAAGGAGCGACGCATGGACATCAAGAAGATCGAAAGAGGGGTCCGGCTCGTCCTCGAGGGCGTCGGCGAGGACCCGCGACGGCCGGGATCCGGGAGACGCCGCCAACGGGTGGCCCGCATGTTCGCCGAGATCCTCGGCGGGACCGAGAAGGAGGCGACCAGGACCCTCCGGGTCATCGAGGACGAGAAGCACGACGAGATGGTCCTGGTCAAGAACATCCCCCTTGTATTCGATGTGCGAGCATCATCTCCTGCCCTTCGCCGGGGTCGCCCACGTCGCCTACATCCCCAAGGGCGGGCGGATCGTCGGGCTGAGCAAGATCGCCCGGGTCGTGGAGGGGCTTTCCAGGCGGCTTCAGGTCCAGGAACGGTTGACGAAACAGATCGCCGACCTCCTCGAGTCGCACCTGAAGCCCCTGGGCGTCATGGTCGTGATCGAGGCCGAGCACATGTGCATGTCCATGCGAGGGGCCAAGAAGCCCAAATCGATCACGGTGACCTCGGCCGTCCGGGGGTCCTTCCGGACGAACCCGGCGACCCGGGCCGAGGCCATCATGCTCATCCGAGGAGGAGCTCATCGGTGGAAAAGAAGTCTGACCGAACGTTTTACATAACGACGCCGATCTACTACGTCAACGACGTTCCCCATATCGGGCACGCCTACACGACGATCATCGCCGACGCCCTGGCCCGCTTCCAGAAGCTCGCCGGGAAGGAAGTCTTCTTCCTGACGGGGACGGACGAGCACGGGCAGAAGATCGAGAAGGCGGCCGCGGAAAAGGGAATGACGCCCAAGGCCCTGGCGGATTCGGTCGTCGGGCGGGCCCAGGACCTCTGGAAGGCCCTGAACATCTCCTACGATTTCTTCATCCGGACGACCATGGAATTCCACGAGCGGGGCGTCCAGAAGCTCTTCCAGAAGCTTCTCGACCAGGGCGATATCTACAAGGGCGAATACAAGGGCTGGTACTGCGTCTCCGACGAGAATTTCCTCGCCGACGACGTGCCGCTCGACAAGGAAGGATGCAAGACCTGCCCCGACTGCGGCAAGAAGGCCACGGTCGTCTCCGAGGAGACCTATTTCTTCCGGCTCTCAGCCTATCAGGAGAAGCTCCTCGACCAGTACGCCGCCCATCCGGAATTCGTCCGGCCGCAGAGCCGGATGAACGAGGTCGCGAGCTTCGTCCGAGGCGGGCTCAAGGACCTGAGCATCACGCGGACCACGGTCCAAGTGGGGCGTGCCCGTCCCGGGCGACCCGGCCCACACGATCTACGTCTGGTTCGACGCCCTCCATAACTATGTGACGGGGATCGGCTACGACTGGGATCCCGCTCTCTTCGAGAAATTCTGGCCGGCGACCATTCACCTCGTCGGCAAGGACATCCTCAGGTTCCACGCCGTCTACTGGCCGGCCTTCCTGATGGCGGCCGGATTTCCCCTCCCCCGCACGGTCTACGGCCACGGTTGGTGGCTCAAGGACGACACCAAGATGTCCAAGTCCAAGGGCAATGTCCTGGACCCCCACGCGATCCTTAAGACCTTCGGGCCCGACCCGCTGCGGTATTTCCTCCTCCGGGAGATCCCCATCGGCCAGGACGGGAATTTTTCCCACGAGGGTTTCCTCCACCGGGTCAACTCCGACCTCGCCAACGACCTGGGGAACCTGGTCCAGCGGACGCTGACGATGATCCGGAATTACTTCGGCGGTGTCATCGCCGGCATCGACGCCGAGTCCGGCGAGGACCCGCGGCTGCGGACGGAATTCGAGAGCCTCAAGGCCCGTGTCTTCGACCACTATGACACCTGCGCCCTGAACAAGGCCCTCGAGGAGATTTGGGGTTACGTCAGCCTCGTCAACAAGTACCTCGCGGACCACGAGCCATGGATCCTGGCCAAGGACCCCAGCCGGAAAGGCCGGCTCGCCCGGGTCCTCTTCCAGGCCGCCGCGGCCATCCGCGGCATCGCCTATCTCGTCTTCCCCGTGATGCCGGGTTCGGCGGAAAAGATCTGGGAATTCCTCGGGGAAGGCAAAAGCCCGGCCGGGGTCCGGTTCGAGACCTTGAGGTTCGACGATCTCAAGCCCGGCCGGAAGGTGGGGGCGCCCCAGGCGCTTTTCCCGCGGGTGGCCCTGAAGGATTTCCTTGGCGAAGAACCGGCCGGGGCGGCGGCCGCTCCCCGGCCTGCCCCGGCTTCGACGGCCGAAACAGCAAAGGAGGGACCGAAAGCGATGGACATCATCACCTACGACGAATTCAAGAAGATGGACCTGCGGGTCGCTCACATTCTCACCGCCGAGCGGATCCCGGGCGCGACGAAGCTCCTCAAGCTCGAAGTGGACATCGGGACGGAGAAGCGGCAGATGGTGGCCGGGGTTGCCGAAACCTACTCGCCCGAGGACCTGGTCGGGAAAAGGTTGATCGTCATCTGCAACCTGAAGCCCGCCGTCATCCGGGGCGTCGAATCCCAGGCCATGCTCCTGGCGGCGGTCGTGGATGACAAGGCCATCATCCCCTTTTTCGACCGGGACGTCTTGGCCGGCGCGGTTGTGAAATAAAAGGGAGCCAGGGCCGCCTTGGCTGTGGCCCCGGTCGCTCCTCAGCCCCTGAGGGCCGCCCTGATCTTTTCCGCCGGGATCATCCCTTCCCGAAGAACCCGTGGCTCGGGCCCGGCCAGGTCCACGATCGTGGACGGCGCGGTCCCCGGCGTCTTCCCGCCGTCGACGATCAGCTCGACCTTCCCCTTAAAGCCGGCGACGACATCGGCCGGGTCGGACATCCCTTTGTTCCCTGAGATGTTGGCGCTCGTCGCGGTGAGCGGTTGGCTTATTTCATAGGTGAGCCGCCGGATCCAGGCGACCGGCGGAATGCGGACCGCTATCGTGCCGCCCGGTCCGGCTAAAAAAGCGGGGACCGAGGGGGCGGATTTTACGACGATGGTCAGAGAACCTGGCCAGAACTCACCGGCCAAGGTCAGAAAGGCCGGCGTCAGGCTCGCGGCAATCTCCCGGACCATGTCCAGGTCGCCGGCGATGAGCGAGAGGGGTTTGGCGGGATCCCGGCCTTTTATTCTATAGATCCTGGAAACGGCCTTCGCCGAAAGCCCGGCAGCCCCCAGCCCGTAGAGTGTTTCCGTCGGGTAAGCCATGACCCCGTCCTTCAGGAGGACGGACGCGATCTCCGCGATCAGGCCGGGATCGACGACGGCCGGGTTTATCTTCAGGATCCTCGTCTTCATGGATTCGTTGGCCCACCGGAATGGTAAGGGGGGGAGGCCCAAATGTCAACCCGGGCCGCTTCAGAGGACATCTGACCTTTTTTTGCCACACCTCCGGCCCTCCCCTATTCCTGCCCCCGCCTACGCCATATATGGCACGGATTTTGCTATAATAGTAGGCGTGAGGAGAAATAATATGAAAAAAGCGACCATCCTGCTGGCGGCTCTGATCGTCCTTATTCCTTCTTTGGCGTATTCCGACATGCTGACCATAAGGCTCGGTTATTACATGCCCACGGCCTTGAACGACTGGGGGGCCCATCTCAACAGCCTGTGGGGCACCGAACTCTCCCAGTTAAGCGTGCAAGCGAGCGATTACCGCGGGTCCGTCCTGGGCGCCGGATATGAGTTCTTTCTGTCCTCGCACGTCAGCTTAGCCATATCGGTGGACTATTATGACAAGGAAAACGGCGGATACTACCTGAATTGGGTGTCGAACACGCTCGCGAACGGCAGTTTCGCCTTTCCGGCCCAGTCTTATAACGGATCTGATATCCTGCAGAGCTTCCACGTGTCGATGGTCCCCGTCCAGTTCTCTATAAAGTTCCTGCCGCTCGGCCGCAAAGCGAAGATTATTCCTTACGTGGGTGGCGGCCTCGGGGCCTATTTCGTGAGCGCGAGTGTCTGGGGATCGATAGTCGATTTCAGCCAGCCATCTACCTATACCGACCCTGTCGCAGGTGATGTGACTGTCTATCCGGTCGTCGGGGCCGACGCCCATGAGACCCGTCTCGTCCTCGGCGGCCACGCCTTCGGCGGGTTCATGATCCCCGTCGGTTACCGGATGACCATCGAGGCCGAGGCCCGCTATCACTTCGTCAAGGCCAATCTCCAGGACGCCTTCCCGGGATTTGACTCGTTCGACCTGAGCGGACTCTCGCTCAGCATCGGGTTCAATTACTGGTTCTGAGACTCCAGCCAACCCCTCCCTGTCTCACCTAGGGCCGGATACAAGCCGGCCCTTTTTTTATGGGTCATTTCAGGGATTGGGCCTCGGCCGCTGTCTTCCCGGACCCCCGGCCCGCTGTCAGGACGGCTTCTCGACCGACACGGTCTGGGATTTGTCGAAACGGATGAGGAGCCGGCCCCAAACGGAAGCGATCTCCATCTCGCCCGCCAGGCGGCAAGGCATGGCGGGCTTCTGGAAAAGGTCCCGGACGTCCTTGCCCGCCTCGAAAAAATCGATGATGAAAGGCAGGGAGAAAGCCCGCTCGCCCGATCGCGGAAGGCTCTTGTCTCCGGGGACCAGGCCGGAAAGGATCTCTTTATCCCCGAACGACAGGCTGTAACTGATCCGGGTGACGATGAGCTCGTAGCCGTTGAGGTTCTTGAACCGGGGCCGGAAGACGAGGTCGGTCCCCCCGACGGTCAGGTCGTTGACCTTGAGGGGGAGGAAATCGACCTCCGGGTCCTTGAAGATGGGGAACTCCCCGGGGAAGGCGAATCCGACCCTCTCCTCCCGTTTCTTCTCGTCGGCGAAGAACATATCCCCGACGACGTCGCACAAGGCTTTTCCCTCGACAGGGCCCACGGCCTCGAAGAGCAAGGGGTAGGAGATCTTCACGGGCAGGGCGATCAGCGTGTCCTGCCCGCCGGGCAGAGAGAGCGGTTCGTCCAGGCTCACGGACATGTTGAGGAATTCCCTCTGGTTGATGACGACCCGATAGCGGTACCGGACGAGCTTCCGCTCCGACGCTGTTCCGTTCGCAACATTGATGTGGAAAGCCAGGGTGAGGCCGGATGAGCTGAGGCCGTTGATGACTCTTTCCTTCAGAGAGAGCGAAATGCCCTCCCGCGGAGAGCCGCCCGCGTGACTCCAGAGGTAGACAGAAGCCGAAAAGGCCGCTAAGACGAGCAGGGCCTGTGCCGCGAACCGCGGCAGGACTGGGTTCCGCTCAAATATTTCCATATCGAAATTCCTAGGATACACGAAAAGGACCGGTGAGACAAGCCGGCCTGACCGTTGAAAACTCCCGGCTTTCCGGATCGAGCCGTTGTTTTTCGCCGCCCAAAAGGATATGCTTCGAGGCCGGGCCGGCGAGCGGCCCGGAGAGGAGGCTGTGGGTGCAGAAAAGGGCTTGGTCCATCGCGGTCCCGGCCCTGGCGATCATGACTTTCTTGGCCGTTTCCTGCCGCGAGGGCGAGGCTCCGAAGGGCGAGAGGGTCGCGGAGAGGCTTGGCAGGGACGAAGCCGTCTACGTCAAGAGGGCCGCGGGCGGCGTGGAGGGGACCGTCCTGGCGATGGACTTCGCCAAGGTCGAACGGCCGTCGAAGATCGGAGAATTTACCGAGCTTTCGCACCTCTCTCCCGTCCGGCAGGGAAAGACCGGGACCTCCTGGTCCTTCGCCACGACCTCGCTCCTTGAATCCGAAGCGAGGCGGCTCGGCAAGGCGGACGTCAAACTGTCCGAGATATACATCGTCTACTGGGAATACGTCGAGAAGGCCCGCCGCTTCGTCCAGGAAAAGGGGGCTTCGTTCCTCAGCCAGGGTTCCGAGCCCGACTCGGCGCTCGAGCGCGTCAAGCAGTACGGCCTCGTCCGCGAGGCCGATTATCCGGGCCTGCCTCCCGGGCGCACGGAGCACGACCACGGCCCACTCTTCGGCGAGTTCAAGGCTTACCTGGAGGGCCTCAAGGCCCGCGGCGACTGGGACGAGGCGCGGGCCGTCGCCGGCGTCCGGGCGATCCTCGACCGGCACCTGGGGAATCCTCCGGAGAGGATCACGGTGGACGGTCTCGCGGAAACCCCGAAGCAATTCCTCGAGAAGACTCTGGGCCTCAACCCCGCGGATTATGTCTCTTTCATCAGCTTCTCTTACCTCCCGTTCTACACGACGGGCGAATACAGGGCCCCCAACAACTGGCGGCACAGCCGTGATTACCACAACCTGCCCCTTTTTGAGTTCTCCCTGGCGCTCCTCCGGGCTCTCCGGCGGGGGTACTCGGCCGACCTGGGCGTGGACCTCACCGGACCGGGATACGCCGAGGAGCTCGGCATCGCCATCGTTCCCTCGTTCGACATCCCCCGGAACTTCGTCGACCAATCGAGCCGTGAATACCGGTTCGTCTCGGGAACCTCCACGGGCGACCATGCGGTCCATTGCGTGGGGTATAAGGAAGGCAAGGACGTCTGGTTCCTGATTAAGGATTCCCGGGAGAACGCCCTCCGCAGCGACCACAAAGGGTATGTCTTCTACCGGGACGACTACATCAAGCTCAAGGCCCTGCTGTTCATGGTCCACAAGGACGCGGTCAAGGAGGTCCTGGCCCATTTTCCCCGTTGAATCTCCTTCCCACCTCCAGGGAAAACCTGATAGAATATGGAACCGGGATGGCTCAGTTGAAATTCGATTTCGCAGACCGGAAACTCTTCGTCAGGCTTTTCGGCGGGGACGTCTACGCCGTGGGCGGATCGGTCCGCGACCTCATCCGGGGGACGCCTTCCCTCGACGTCGATATCCTTGTCGCCCGCCGGCCGATCAAGGAGATCGTCCACAGCCTCCGGAAGCACGGCCGGGTCGACCTGGTCGGGAAAAGCTTCGGGATCATCAAGTTCACGCTCGCCGGCAGGACCTACGACGTCGCCCTGCCGAGGAAGGACCTTCCCCGCGGGAGCGGGGCCAAGGGCCATCGGGACTTCGTCATCGCCGCCGACCCGGACCTGCCCATCGAAAAAGACCTGGAGCGACGCGACTTCCGCTGCAACAGCATGGCCCTCCGGCTCAAGGACGGCCTTCTCATCGATCCGTTCGGGGGCCGGGAAGACACGCTGGCGAAAAAGATCAGGCTGACGAACCCCGGCGCCTTCCCCGAGGACCCGCTCCGCGTCCTGCGGGTCGCCCGCTTCGCCTCGGTCCTCGGGTTCTCCGTCGATCCTGGGATCTACGGGGTCGCGCGGTCCATCGACCTCGGCGGCCTGAGCGTCGAGCGGATCAACGAGGAGCTGTTCAAGATCCTCCTCCGATCGGCCCGGCCGTCGGTCGGCCTCGAAGAGCTTTTCAAGCTCGGGGTCCTGGACGGTCTTTTCCCCGAACTCGGCTCCCTCGCCCTTGTCATCCAGGATTCGGTCTTCCACCCGGAAAAGGACGCCTTCGGCCACCACACGGTCTGGCAGCACACGAAGCTCGCCGTCGACCAGGCGGCCGCCCTGGCCCGGGCCGTCAGCCTCGACCAGGCCAGGACGTTGGCCCTTCTCCTGGCCGCTCTCTATCACGACATCGGCAAAAGGGCGACCACGCGCTGGGAATTCAAGCGGGGCCGGATGGCGATCACGTCCAGCGGGCACGACGTCCTCAGCGGCCGGCTGGCCGGGAAGGCCCTGGCCCGTTTCCGGATACATTCCTGGAACGGATATCCCCTGGGCCAGATGGTCCCCCTCCTCATCCGGACCCATCACCGGGCCGCCGAGCTCTGGCAGAACAGGAGATCGGTCACGAAAAAGGCCTTCAGCCGTCTGGCGGCGGAGATCCGGGGGGAGATCAGCCTGATGATCTACCTCGACGCGGCCGACCGGGCCGGCCGCCGGAAGAGGCTTGTCCGGGGCCTGGACCGCGAGGCCCGCTGGCTCGTCCGGCGGTTCGAGGAGCTCCGGGTCAACAGGGAAACGATCAAGCCCATGATCATGGGCCGGGACCTCATCGGCCTGGGCGTCCCTCCGGGGCCCGGCATGGGGAAGATCCTGAAGAAGCTCTACAAGATGCAGCTCGACGACGGTTTCGAGACCAAGGCGCAGGGGCTCGAAAGGGCCCGCCGGCTCATCGAAAGGAAGGCGGCATGACCATCCTCGTCACCGGAGGCGCCGGCTACATCGGGTCGCAGACGGTCAAGGAACTCCGGAGAAGCGGCTTCGACGTTCTTGTCCTCGATAATTTCTCCTCAGGCAAGAAGGAGCTCATCCGGACGACGCCGTACGTCCAGTGCGACCTGATGGACAAGCCGGCGGTTCGGGAGGTGTTCCGGACAAGGCCCATCGCGGCCGTCCTCCATTTCGCCTCCCTCATCCAGGTCGGAGAGTCCTACGCCGACCCGCGGAAATATTACACCCATAACCTCCAAACGAGCCTCAACCTCCTCGAGGCCATGCTCGAGGCCGGCGTGGCCAACCTCATCTTCTCTTCGAGCGCGGCCGTCTACGGAGTCCCGGAGGAGACGCCTATCCCCGAGACCCATCCCCTCAACCCGGCCAACCCCTACGGCCAGACCAAGCTCATGGTCGAAAGGATCCTCCGGGATTATGACCGGGCCTACGGCCTGAGGTCCATTTCCCTCCGGTATTTCAACGCCGCCGGCGCCGACCCGGACGGGGAAACGGGAGAAACTCACCGCCCCGAAACTCACCTCATTCCAAATATCCTCCTCAGCCTTCTCGGCAAGGGACCGCGGCTCGGCATTTACGGGGACGATTTTCCGACGCCGGACGGGACTGCCGTCAGGGATTACATCCACGTCACCGACCTGGCCGCGGCGCATGTCCTGGCCCTGAAAGCGCTCCTTTCGGGCCGGCCGACCGACAGCCTCAACCTCGGGACCAATGTCGGGTTTTCCGTCCTGGAGGTCATCCGGAAAGCCGAGGAGGTGACGGGCCGGAAGATCCCCTATGACATCCGGCCGCGGCGGGAGGGCGACGTGGCCGTCCTCCTCGCCTCCAAGGAGAAAGCGGAGCAGGCTCTCGGCTGGAGGCCCGCGCTTTCGTCGCTCGAGACGATCATCGAGACCGCCTGGAAATGGCACGGCTCTGGGATGGCCGGTTGACGCCGTTCTCCCCTCATGCTATAAATATGGGCTCATAATGAAAATCCGGATCATTGTCATCGGTTGGGTCATATCCGTTGCCCTGGCATACTCTCTGGCCGGCTGTGCCTCCCACCCCAAACCCGTCAAAACGACCCCCGGAACGACGGCCCAAGCGGCCGGGAAGGGGACTCCCGGCAGTCCAGGCGGCCGGGAGACCGGCAAGCCGGCCCAGCCGAACGGGCTTCCCGTTGTGGAGAAGGTGGATATCACCGGCGAGGTCCAGGCCGAGAAGAACGGCGACACGGATAAGGAGGCTTCGGCCCTTCTTGAGGAAGGGTTCGCAGCCTACCAGGAGGCCCTGGGCGCCATCGACCGGAAGGACCTGGACACGGCACTGGCCAAGCTCGACGAAGCCTACGAGACCCTCCCTAAGATCAAGCTCGGCCCCAGACTCCCCCCTTCTCCGGGAAAAAAACGGCCTCCGGATCCTGATCGCCCAGAGGATCCAGCAGGTCTACGCCTCGAGCCAGCAGATCAACGCTCCCAGGATGAGGACAGTCTCCTCGGTCAATAACTCCATCCCCCTCATCGAGAACCCATGGGTCCAGAAGGAGATCTCAAGTTTCCAGACCGGCGAAAAAGCCTGGTTCCTGAGCGCCTACAAGCGGTCCGGGCTCTACAAGGATATGATCACCGAAGAGCTCCGCGGGGCGGGGCTCCCCGAACAGCTCGCCTGGGTCCCGATGATCGAGAGCTGGTTCATGGTCCGGGCCCTATCCACGGCCCGAGCCCTGGGGATGTGGCAGTTCATCTCATCGACAGGTTACCGGTATGGCCTCAAGCGGGACAAGTACGTCGACGAACGGATGGACCCCGTGAAGGCCACCCGGGCGGCTGTCCAGTATCTGGGCGACCTCCACGCGATGTTCGGGGACTGGACGACGGCCTTGGCGGCCTACAATTGCGGCGAGGGCTACGTCCAGAGGGTCATCCAAGCCCAGAGGATCGACTACCTCGACAACTTCTGGGACCTCTTTAACAGCCTTCCCTGGCAAACGGCCCGCTACGTGCCCCGGTTCATCGCGGCCCTGATGATCATCTCCAATCCGGCCAAGTACGGCTTCGAGCTGCCGGCCCCCGACCCGCCCCTGAAGTTCGAGACCGTGCGGGTCAACTCTCCCGTCAAGCTGGCCGGGCTGGCCCAGAACCTGGGGCTCGACCCGCTCCTCCTGACCGTCCTCAATCCCGAGCTCCGGTTCGACTCGACGCCCAACTACGAATACGAGCTCCGCGTCCCCGACGGCTACGGGGAAAAATGCCTGGCCTGCGTCGCGACCCTTCCTCAATACGTCCCTCCCGACGTCATCACGGACCGCTATCGAGTCCTCAAAGGGGACACCCTCGGGGCCATCGCCCGGAAGTTCCACACGTCTGTGGACATCCTGATGCGGCTCAACGGCCTGAAAAGCAGCACGCTCATCCGCGAAGGCCAGATCCTCCGGATCCCGGTCAGCGGCCAGCCTTCGAATCCCCCCTCAGCCATATCCGCCCCGGCCGCCAAGCCGGGCGAAAATGTGATCTACGTGGTCAAGGCCGGGGACACTCTGTTCACGATCTCCAAGATGTTCGAAACGACGGTCGAGAAGATCAAGGCCGACAACAGCTTGACGTCGGACGAGCTCACGGTCGGCCGGAAGCTCAAGATCCAAGTCGGGCGATCCTAGGCCGTCCTCGTTCCCCCGTAGCGCCAAAGGACGCGGAGGATGCTCCGCGACGGGCCGATGATCCAAGATCCGGCACGGGCATCATTTATGGACGAATTGGATGATATGGATCGTGATGATGCCCGCTCCGAGACATATCCTGGCCGCGCGCCCCAGTTGCGCCGACACCCTGCATTCACGATGCGCCACGACGTCACGTAATCCCTCCAGGATAAGGAACAAACCCGCCGCGAAGGCCATGAGATCAATGGTGATCGGATCCAGATAGCTGCACGGTCTTGCAGATTCGTCGGCCTTGCTCTGGACATAAAAAGAAACGTATGCGCTGGCCAGTGACGAGAAGATTATGAAACCCAATGTTTTTTGTAAGTTCGTCTTAGGCAGGAGCATGACCGTGATTATACAACAGCGATAAGCCCGGCGCCATTTCCCTCGGCTCTTCCCGCTCGGGTCCCTCCGGACGGGGGGAACAGCCGTGAGGCTCAAAAGCCCCGGCGTCCCGCTTCCCCTCCATCCGATCCGCCCGGTCTTTCCAAATCCTCCCGGGCCACCGTCGATGGCCTCTCATGCGGACCCCCGCGAGCGGCCGGCCGGGGACGCCCCTGTTGACCGGCACCGCGTCACCAGACGCCGCCTTCGACGCCGAGGCCCGGCCGGTCGCTGAGGACAAGCCGGCCCTTGACCGTCCGGACGCCCCGGAAAGGGTCGTTCGCGATGAGCAGGTTCCCGTCAAGGTCGGCATCGTCGAAAAGCGGCGTGATGGCCGCGGCTGCCGAGATGCCGAGGGAGGTTTCGACCATGCAGCCGATCATGAGCCGGAGGCCCAGGGCCCGGGCCATGGCCGCCATCCGCACGGCCTCCTGGACGCCGCCGCACTTCATGAGCTTGATGTTGAGGCCGTGGAAGAACGGCGCGATCGCCGGGATGTCGGAGGTTTCGATCAGGCTCTCGTCGGCGAAGATCGGCAGCTTCGACCGCTCCTTGAGCCAGGCGTAGTCCTTGAACATGGCGGCGGGCATGGGCTGCTCGATGAACTCGACCCCCATGCCGGCCATCCAGTTGATCATCTCCAGGGCTTCCTCCTTCGACTTCCATCCCTCGTTAGCGTCGACGCGCAGGGGCTTCGGCGTCACGGCCCGGATGCCCTCGATGATCTTCCTGTCGTCCTTGCTCCCGACCTTGATCTTATAGACGCCGAAGTCCGCCGCCTCGCGGACCTTCTGTTGCATGACCGGCACCTCGTCGATGCCGATGGAATAGGTCGTCGCCAGGGCCGCGCCGCGGCTGAACCCCAGGAGCTTCCAGAGGGGCACGTTGAGCTTCTTCCCGACCCAGTCGAGGAGGGCCATGTCGAGCGCGGCCTTGGCGGCGTGCTGGCCCGGGGCGAGGGCTTCGAGCTCGTTCCAGCGAGCGGCGTAGGCCCAGAGGTCTCGATCGAGGACGGGGCGGGCCTTCTCGATGAAGGCCGCGGCGCCCTCCGCGTTTTCCTGATACCGGGCGATCGGGGCCGCTTCTCCCACCCCCACGGTCCCGTCGCGCTCGATCTCAACAAAAGCGTTGCGCCGCGTCGTCCAGGTCCCCCGCGACAGGCCCCAGGCGTAGCGGAGCCTGAGGTCGAGGAGCTTGACCGAGAGCCGTGTCTTGCCTCCCCCCGTCTCGCGGGCTTGGGCGAACGCGGATTCGAGTGAGACGAGCGAGCAGCCGGCCGCGGCCGCCCCCGACAATTTCAGGAAATCCTTTCTTTTCATGGCCGCCTCCTCCCGTCGGCCATTATATGAAAACACCCCCGAAAATATCCAGTTGATTCGGGAGAGCGATGATGGGATCATGGCTTTTCGCCGGCTGGGTTCAGGGTTATAATGAAACACAAGGAGATCCGACCATGCCCAGATTCGCCGTGCTTTTTCTCGTCGCCATAGCCCCCTTGCTCGCCGTTGAAAGATCGTCCTTGCCCCCTTCGGGGGTGGTCATCAACCCGGCCGAGAACATGCACAGCCGGCCGAGCGCGATGTCCGACGTCGTCAGCCAAGCCCTCCTCGGCACGAACGTCGTTGTCCTCCAGACAGAGAAGGACCCGGAGGGAGAGGTCTGGTATCACGTCGAGACGCCCGACACGTACAAGGGCTGGATCATCGGGCCGTCCCTCAGGCTCTTGAAACCCGGGGACAAGCCCTATGCATCGCAGGGCAATGTCTTCGAGGTGACGGCCCTCCTGGCCAACACCTACCGCGAGCCCGACGTCACCAAGCACAAGCCCGTCAAGGTGGCCCCGATCAGCTCAGTCCTCGAGGTCGCCCGGGAGACGGGCGAGCGCTGGGCGGAGATCGTGCTCCCCTGCGGGACCAAGGCCTGGATCCAGAAAGGCGACGGGGTCTTCCACGAGGGGCCGGTGGTCTGGCCGCGCCGGACCCCCGAAGAGATGGTCGCCCTGTCGGAGCGCTTCATCGGGCTCCCCTATCTCTGGGGGGGGACATCCCCGTTCGGCCTTGACTGCTCCGGCTTCGTCCAACTCATCTACAAAATGAGCGGCATCCCGATCCTCCGGGACGCGGACATCCAGTTCGAGGGGAGCGGCCTTCTCGCGGTCGCGGCCGGGGATGAAGCGGCCGGGGATCTCGTCTTCTTCGGCAGCGCGAAAAACATGATCGTCCACGTCGGGATGATGATCAACCGCGAGGTGTTCATCAGCGCGACGGTCCACGAAAAGCCCATCGTCCAGGTCTCGAAAATCAAGGACGCTTATTGGCAGCGGATCTATCAAGGGGCGCGCAGGGCAAAAAGATAAGCCCGGCGGCAGGGGGCAGTCCCGCTTCCTGCCCGATCTGTCCATATGCGGGCAGTCCCGCTTCTTGGAGGGGCAGCACCGCTTCTAGCGGGGCGGAGTCTTCGCAGCGACCAATAAAAGTGCGGCGGAGCAGCTCGAAGCCGCACTTTCAGGATATGTCTGAAACGAGTCTTTTATCTTGCCGGCCGGCAGGTCCTACGTAAGACAATTTTACTCGGACCTCACTCCAAGTAACTATCTGAAACGATAAAAAAAGGGCCCGGCGAAAGCCGGGCCCCATATAAAATTCTTTTACTTTCCGGCCGCCTTCTTCGTTTCTTTTTTCTTCTTGGCCTTTTTCTTGTACTCGGTGCCGACGAGCTCGAGCAGGGCCATCACCGAGCCGTCCCCCATCCTCCGGTCGAGCTTGACGATCCGGGTGTAGCCGCCGGGCCTTTCGGAGAAGCGCGGGGCGAGCTCGTCGAAGAGCTTTTTCACAGCGGACTCCTTCGTCATATAGGCGAGGGCCTGGCGACGGGCGTGGAGGGTCCCCCTCTTGCCCAGGGTGATCATCTTCTCCGCCAGCGGCCGCACGACCCTCGCCTTGCCCAGGGTGGTCGTGATCCGCTCGCGCTCGAGGAACGAGGTCACGAGGTTGCGCAGGAGGGCCCGCCGGTGGGCCGAGTTTCTCCTCAGATATCCTTTTTTGACTTGGTGCCTCATTCATCCACTTCCTTACCGGGCTTGGTCTCCTTGACCTCCGCCTGGATCCGTTCGATGAGCTTGGGGTGGAGCTCCAGGTTCAGTCCGAGGCTCAGGTTCGACAGGGTCTCCTTGATCTCGGCCAACGACTTGCGACCGAAATTCTTCGTCTTGAGGAGGTCGTCCTCGGTCTTCTGAACGAGCTCGTAGATCCTTTCGATGCCGGCCGCCCGGAGGCAGTTATTGGACCGGACCGAGAGCTCCAGGTGGTCGATCGTCTTGGCCAGGACGTCCGCCTGGCCGAGATAAGGGATCTCCTTCTTGGTCGGGGCCTGTTCCTTTTCCAGGGGCTCGTCGACGACGTTCAGGAAGATCCCGAGATGGTCCCGCATGATCTTGGCCGCCTGGGACAGGGCGTCCATGGGCCGGATGGCGCCGGTCGTCCAGATCTCCAGGGTCAGGCTCTCGTAATCGATCCGCTTGCCGACGCGGGCCGGCTCGACCTTGTAGTTGACCTTCAGGACGGGAGAATGGGAGGAATCGAGCGGGATGTAATCGAGGCTCAGCTCATCGTCGAAATTCTGGTCGGCGGGGATGTAGCCGCGGCCGTTCTTGACGATCATCTCGACCTCGAGCGTCCCGTCGGCGTCGAGCGACGCGACGGGGACGTCCTTGTCCAGGATCTCGATGTCGGCGTCGTGGGCGACGTCCGAGGATTTGGCCTGGGCCGGCCCGGCCTTCTTGAGGGTCATCCGCTTCGGGCTCGTGCCCGGCGAGCTTGAGGGGGATGCTCTTGAGGTTGAGGAGGATGTCCGTCACGTCCTCGACGACCCCGGGGATGGTCGAGAATTCGTGGAGCACGCCGTGGATCCGGACGGCGGTGATGGCCGCGCCCGGTGATGGACGAGAGCAGGATCCGGCGCAGGGCGTTGCCGACGGTGACGCCGTAACCCCGCTCGAAGGGCTGGGCCGTGAACCGGCCGTACTTCGTCGGTCAGCGTCTCAAAATCGCACTCCAAGATACTTTGGCCTCTGAAAATTCGTTTCCGTCATGTGTTCCTCCTTCTGGGGATGTCCTCGCAGGGGTCCCTCAGGATCGCTTATTTGGAGTAAAGCTCGACGACCATGTGCTCTTCGACGGGAAGCGTGACGTCCTGGCGCGGTCGGCAGAGCCGTGACCCGTCCCTTCAGCTTCGCCCTGTCCGATCTTCGAGCCAGCCGGGAATGGTCTTGGCCTTGTTCGAGGTCGATGACGGCCTTGCATGTCCTCGCTCTTGGCCGTCCGGTCCTTGAACTCGATGACGTCGCCCGTCTTGACCAAGGACCGAGGGGATCGTTGACCCGGCGGCTCGTTAACGCGGAAGTGGCCGTGGGCGACGAGCTGGCGGGCGTGGCCGCGGGAAAGGGCGAAGCCCATGACGAAGAGGACGTTGTCCAGCCGCCGCTCGAGCATCGACAGGAGGTTCTCGCCGGTGATGCCCTTCTGCCGCTCGGCCCGCTTGAAGAAGAGGCGGAACTGCTCCTCCGACATCCCGTAGAAGCGCTTCAGCTTCTGCTTCTCCCGGAGCTGGATCCCGTAGCCCAGGACGCGCTTCCGGCTGCGGCCGTGCTGGCCGGGCGCGTAGGCCCGCCGCTCGAGCGGGCACTTGTCGGTCAGGCACTTGTTGCCCTTGAGGAAGAGCTTGGTTCTTCTCGACCCGGCACAGCCGGCAGATCGGTCCTTGATATCTCGCCATCGTGCTCTCCTTCGCTAGACCCGCCGCCGCCGGCGGACCCGGCAGCCGTTGTGCGGGATGGGGGTCACGTCCTTGATGGACTTGATCTCGAGCCCGGCCGGACTGGAGGGCGCGGATGGCGGATTCGCGGCCCGCGCCGGGGCCCTTGATCCGGACGTCGACGTAGCGCACGCCGAACTCCCGGGCCTTCGGTTGGCCGCTTCCTTGGCGGCCAGCTGGGCGGCGAAGGGCGTGCCCTTGCGGGCGCCCTTGAACCCGACCGTGCCGGCGCTCGTCCAGCAGACGGTCGCGCCCTGGTGGTCGGTGATGGTGATGATCGTGTTGTTGAACGTGGACTGGATGTGGGCCACGCCGTAGCCGATGTCCTTGCGGACTTTCTTCTTCTTGGTCTTGGCTTTTGGGCTTGGGTGCCATCGTCGCTCCTTACGGCTGATTCTTCTTCCTTGAGTCTTCTTGATCGTGGCCCGCGCGGACCCCTTTGCGGGTCCGGGCGTTGGTCTTGGTCCGCTGGCCCCGCACGGGCAGTTTCCTCTTGTGGCGGAGGCCGCGGTAGCAGCCGATGTCGATCAGCCGCTTGATGTTCATGCTGACTTCCTTGCGCAGGTCGCCCTCGATCTTTTCCCGCTTCTCGATGATCTGGCGGATCTTGTTGACCTCGTCCTCGGTCAGGGCCTTGACCTTCTTGTTCTTGTCGATCTTGGCCTCGTCCAGGATCTTGCCCGACTTGGAACGGCCGATGCCGAAGATGTAGGTCAGCCCGATCTCGATCCGCTTGTCCGGGGGGAGCGTGATGCCTGCGATGCGTGCCATGTTGACCTCGTCTTATCCTTGTCTTTGTTTATGCTCGGGATTGGTGCAGATCACGCGCACGACGCCCTTCCGCCGGACGATCTTGCAGTTCCGGCAGATTTTCTTGACCGATGCTCTGACTTTCATGGCGCGTTCCTGTCCTTTTACTTGAATCGGTACGTGATCCGTCCCTTGGTCAGGTCGTAGGGCGAGAGTCTCGACCAGGACCTTGTCGCCCGGGGAGGATGCGGATGAAGTGCTTCCGCATCTTCCCCGAGATGTGGGCCAGGATACGGTGCTTGTTCGCCAGCTCGACCCGGAACATGGCGTTGGGCAGCGTCTCCAGGACCGTGCCCTCGGCCTCGAACACGTCCTCTTTAGGCATGCGGCTGCTCCTTCTGCAGCGGGGACCGCCGGCCGCGCCGTCCCCGTCCCGCGCGCTCAGGATCTCCGCGCCCGCGCTCGGTCAGGGCCACGGTGTCCTCGTAATGGGCGGCCAGGCTGCGGTCCCGGGTCACGGCCGTCCAGCCGTCGTCCAGGATCTCGACCTCCCGGTCCCCGGCGGCGATCATCGGCTCGATGGCCAGGACATGCCCGCGCCGGATCTTCGGGCCCCGGCCGGGGAGCCGAAGTTCGGCACCTGGGCTCCTCGTGGAGGGCCCGGCCGATGCCGTGGCCGACGAACGACCGGATCACCGAGAACCCCTGGGCCTCGACGGACGCTGGACGGCGGCCGAGATGTCCGAGACGCCGGTTGCCCTCGGCCATCTGCTCGACGCCCTGGTGGAACGAGGCCTCGGCCGCCGTCATGAGCCGGGCGGCCTGGGCGCTGACCGCGCCGACGGGGTAGGTCCGGGCCGCGTCGCCGTAGAAGCCCTCGTAGAGGACGCCGAAATCCAGGCTGACGATGTCGCCCGTCCTGGAGGAGGCGGGCCGAGGGGATGCCGTGGATGATCTCCTCGTTGACCGAGACGCAGACCGAGGCCGGGTAGCCCCGGTAGCCCTTGAAGGCCGGCTTGGCCCCGAGCTCGCGGGTCCGGCGCTCGGCGTAGGCGTCGAGGTCGCGGGTCCGGATCGCCGGGCCTTGACCAGCGGCCGAGCTCGCTCCAGGATCGCGGCCACGATCCGCGCTCTCGCCCATGGCCTCGATCTCGGCGTCGGTCTTGTAGACGATCATGGCCTGGCCTGTGTCTCCTCGCCTCTCGCGGCGCTCGCCGTCCAGAACGACCGCGACCGGGCGGAACGTCTCTTCGATCGTGCCGTCGCCGTCGACGGCCCGGTAGAACACCCTTGGCCTGGTAGTAGGCCATCAGGGGCGCCGTTTCCGATGGTAGACTCGCAGCCGTTCCGGAACCACCTCGGGCCGGTCGTCGCTGGCTGCTGGACGAGCGGCCGCGCCGCAGACGTCGCAGACGCCCGACCCGGCGGGCGTCTGGTCGCGCTGACGTTGTAGATCGCCTCGCAGTCGGGCAGACCCTGCGGCTGCCGACAGCCGGGCGACCATGGTCCTCGGCGCTCGACCTCGATCCCGATGACGACCTCCGGCCGGCCGCCGTCCAGCGACTCCAGGGCTTCGGCCTGGGCGACGGTCCGCGGGAAGCCGTCGAGGATGTAGCCCGTCCGGCAGTCCGGCCGCGGCGAGCCGCTCCCGGACGAGGCCGAGGACGATCTCGTCGCTGACCAGGCCGCCCTTGGCCATCATGGCGGCCGGCCTGGAGGCCGAGCGGCGTCCCTTCTGGACAGCGCCCGCGCAGGAGGTCGCCCGTGGAGATCCTGGGAAAGCCGTAGGCCGACCGCACGAGTGTCGCCCATGGGTCCCCTTGCCGCTGCCGGGCGCGCCGAGAAGGATGATCCTCATCCCGCGTCTCCCCCTGATCCGGCCGCGCCGCATGAACCCGTCGTAGTGGCGCATGACGAGCTGGGCCTCGATCTGCTGCATGGTGTCCATGGCGACGCCGACGACGATCAGGATCGAGGTGCCGCCGAAGTAGAAGTCGACGCTCAGCCCCTGGGTCAGAACTTGGGCAGGTTCGCCTCGAGGAACGTCGCCGATCAAGGGCAGGTACTGGACCTTGAAGCCCGTGATCAGGAACTCGGGCAGGATGGCGATGCAGCGCCAGGTAGACGGCGCCGACGAGCGTGATCCGCGACAGGATGTCGTCGATGTAGTCGGACGTGTTCTTGCCCGGCCGGATGCCCGGGATGAACCCGCCGTACTTCCGCAGGTTGTCGGCCACGTCGACCGGGTTGAAGATGATCGAGATGTAGAAGTAGGTGAAGAAGATGATGGCCGCGACGTAGAAGAGGTTGTAGAGGGGCATGCCCATGCCGAACTGCTGGGCGACCGTCTGGAGGACCGGGACCTTGATCATCTGGGCGATGGTCGCGGGGAAGGTGATGATCGAGGCGGCGAAGATGATCGGGATGACGCCGCCGGTGTTGACCCGCAGCGGCAGGTGCGTGCTCTGGCCGCCGTAGACCTTGCGGCCGACGACGCGCTTGGCGTAGGACACCGGGATGCGCCGCTGGCCGCGCTCGACGAAGACGATGAAGGCGATGACGGCCAGCATCAGCGCGGCCAGGAAGATCAGCTTGAGCGGATCCCATGGTGCCGCGTCTTGAGGCCGGCGACGCATGCTGCTCAGGCCGGACGGGAAGCGGGCGACGATGCCGGCGAAGATGATGAGCGAGATCCCGTTGCCGATGCCGCGCTCGGTGATCTGCTCGCCCAGCCACATGACGAAGACCGTGCCCGTGGTCAGGGTCAGGACGGTCAGCAGCTGGAACGGCCAGCCGCCGGGCTGGGCACGATGGGCGCCCCGCCGGGGCTCTTGAGGCCCTCCAGGAAGAGGGCGATGCCCAGGCCTGGATGATGCAGATGCCGATCGTGCCGTAGCGGGTGTACTGGGTGATCTTCTTGCGGCCCGAGCTCGCCTTCCTTGGACAGCCGCTCGAGGTAGGGCCAGACGACCGTCGAGCAGCTGGAGGATGATCGAGGAGCTGATGTAGGGCATGATGCCCAGGGCGAAGATCGTCATCTGCGACATGTAGCGGCCCGAGAACAGGTCGATGAAGCCGAGGATGGTGCCCTTCTGGGCTGCCCAGAACTCGGCCAGCGGCCGAGGCGCTGATGCCCGGGGTTCGGGATCTGGCCGCCGACCCGGTAGACGGCCAGGAGGAGCCAGGGTGAAGATGACCCGCTTGCGCAGCTCGGGGATGCTGAAGATGTTGCGGACGCTGTCCAGCATGCTCATGGCTGTTCCCGATGAGTGACGGCTTTGCCGCCGGCTTGGCCTCGATCTTGCCTGGGCCGACGCCGGAGAACTTGTGGGCGTGGACGGTCTTGGCCGCGGCGAGCTCGCCCCGCCCCAGGATCTTGACCAGGTCCGGACCGTTCTTGATCAGCCCGGCCGCGACCAGGTCCTGGGGCTCGACCTCGGCCTTGGCGATCTTGGCCAGGCCGCTCCAGGTTGACACTCGGTGTATTCGGTCCGGAAGATGTTGGTGAAGCCGCGCTTGGGCACGCGGCGGACGAGGGGCATCTGGCCGCCCTCGAAGCCGCGCTTGCGGGTGATAGCCGGCGCCCTGCGAGCTGCCCCTTGTTGCCGCGGCCGGACGTCTTCTGCAGCCCGGAGCCGGGGCCCGCGCCCGACGCGTTTGCGGTCCTTGTCTCGAACCTTTGGCGGGTTTCAGGTTGCTGAGGTTCATGACTTCTCCATCGACCTCCACTTTCACGAGATGGGCGATCTTCCGGACCATGCCCAGCGATCTCCGGCGTATTCGGCCGGACGGACCACGGCGATTGGGCTTGCTCAGGCCCAGGCCCCGGGCCACGATGCGCTGGGCCTGGGATAGCCGACCAGGCTCCGCACGAGCGTGATCTTCAGAGTTCAGGCCGGCTTCTCGGCCGCTTCACTTGCCAGATCGCCGTCTCCTTCATGCCGCCTTGCCTTCCGCGTCTCCTGGCCACGGCGTCGGGGTTCTTCAGCCGCTTCGAGGGCGTCCAGGGTGGCGTGGGCCACGCTGATCGGGTTGGAGCTGCGGATGGACTTGGTCAGGATGTCCCGGATCCCGGCCAGCTGCATGATGACCCGGACCGCGCCGCCGGCGATGACGCCCGTGCCCTTGGAGGCCGGACGGAGGACGACCACGCCCGGCGTCGGCCTCGCCCGCGACGAAGTGGGGCAGCGTCGTCTCGGCCAGCGGGACCCGGATCATGTGCTTCTTGGCGTTCTCGACGGCCTTGGCGATGGCCTGCGGGCACTTCCCGGGCCTTGCCCTTGCCGATGCCGACCCGGCCCGTGCCCGTTGCCGACGGCGACGAGGGCCGAGAAGCTCAGGTTCTTGCCGCCCTTGACGACCTTGGTGACGCGGCGGATGTTGATGACCTGGTCCTTGAGCTCGCCGACCTCGTCGAACGGCTCCGGCGACGGGCCCTTGACTCGACTTGTCTTCGTATCTTGCTCTTGCACCTTCGCCTCCTTCTCGGCCGGCCTTAGAACGTCAGCCCGCCCTTGCGCATGGCCTCGGCCAGGGCCTTGATGCGGCCGTGATAGGGGTAGACGCCGCGGTCGAAGACGACTTGCTCGATGTTCTTCTCCTTCAGCCGCTGGGCCATGAGCTCGCCGAGCTTCTCGCAGCCTGACAGGTTCTTGGCGTTCTTGGATGGTCTCCTGGAACCCCTTCTCCAGGGTCGAGGCCGGCAGCCAGGACTGGTGCCGTTCGTCGTCGTTGACGGCCTGGGTGTAGATGTATCGGTTGCTCTTGAAGACGTGCACCCGCGGCCGCTCGGCCGTCCCCTGGACGGTCTTCGCGGATCCGCTGGCGGATGCGCGCGTTCCTGGACCTGTTTGGTGACCATCTTGTCTTTAAGCACCGGTCACCCCCGCTTTCCGTTCTTTCTTGATCAGTCTCTCGCCGACATAGCGGACGCCCTTCTGCTTGTAGGGGTCCGGCTTGCGGAACTTCTTGATGTCGTCGGCCACCTGGCCCACCCGCTGCTGGTCGATGCCCCGGACGGTGAGCAGGGTCGGCTTCTCCGACGACGATCTCGACTCCGGCGGGGATCGTGTAGACCATCGGCTGGGAGTAGCCCAGGGCGAGCTCGAGCCTGTCCTTCTCGAGCTTGGCCTTGTAGCCGACGCCGACGATCTCCAGCTGCTTCTGGAAGCCCTGGGTGACGCCGAGGACGGCGTTGTTGGCCAGGGCCCGGCACAGGCCGTGGAAGGCCTTCTGGCGGCTTGCGTGTCGTCCGGCCGCGTCAGGACCGAGCTGGCCGCCCTCGGTCGGGCCGTGATGCCCGGCCTGGAGGGGCGATGGCAGCTTGCCCTTCTTGCCCTCGAACTCGATCCGGTCGGGCTGGACGTGACCTTGACCCCGGCCGGGATCGCGATCGGTCTTCTTCCCGACTCTCGACATGGCTGTGACCTCTCTTCGCCGCTCACCAGATGCTGCAGAGGACTTCGCCGCCCGCGCCCAGCTCCTCGCACTTCCGGCCGGCAGGACGCCCTTCGAGGTCGAGACGATGGCCACGCCCAGCCCGTCGAGGACCTTGGGGACGCGATCCTTCGTGCAGTAGATCCGGCAGCCGGGCTTGCTGACCCGCCGCAGGCCGGTGATGACGCTCTTGCGTCCTCTCGCGTATTTCAGGGTCAGGTTCAGGACGCCCTGCTTGTTGTCGTCGATGACCTTGAAGTTCTTGATGTAGCCCTCGTCCTTGAGGATCTTGGCGATCTCGACCTTCAGCTTGGAGGAGGGCATCTGACTTCCTTCTTCTTGATCCTGGCGCCGTTGCGGATCCGGGTGAGCAAATCGGCGATGGGATCGTGACGCTCATGGATCCTATCCTTTCCTCGGCCTCACCAGGACGACTTGTGACGCCCGGGATCTCGCCCTTGAGGGCCAGCTGGCGGAAGCACAGCCGGCAGAGGTCGAATTTCCGGTAATAGCGCCCGGGAGCGGCCGCAGAGCCGGCAGCGGTTCCGGGTCCGGATCGGCGTATTTGGGCTTTCTCAGGTATTTGGCGCATGCGCGCTGTTGTCGACATGTTGACCTCGCCTTTCAGGACTCCCGGAAGGGCATGCCCAGCTTCTTGAGCAGGGCGGCGCTTCCTTGTCGGTCCGGGCCGTGGTGACGATGGTGATGTTCATGCCCCGGGGCTTCTCGACCTTGGTGTAATCGATCTCGGGGAAGACGAGCTGGTCGCGCAGGCCCAGGGTGTAGTTGCCCCGGCCGTCGAAGGCCTTGGGCGGGACGCCCCGGAAGTCGCGGACGCGGGGCAGGACGATGTTGACCAGCCGGTCGAAGAACTCGTACATCCTCCGGCTGCCGGAGGGTGACGATAGCAGGCGATCGGCTGCGCCCTTCCTCAGCTTGAAGGCCGAGATCGACTTCTTGGCCCGGCCGATGACGGGCAGCTGCCCGGTGATGAGGCCGAGCTCCGCCTTGGCCGCGTCCAGGAGCTTGATGTTCTGGATGGCGTCGCCGACGCCCATGTTGATGACGATCTTCTCCAGGCGGGGCACGGCCATGGTGTTCTTGATCCCGAGCTCTTTCTGGAGCTCGGGGAGGAGTTCTTTCTGGTACTTCTCGTATAAGTCGGCTCATGAGTGGCATCCTCACTTCTGCTTCTCGATCGCGGTCTCGCACTTGCTGCAGACCCGGGTCTTGCTGCCGTCCTCGAGGCGTCCGCGTCCGGACCCGGACGCCCTGGCCGCACTCCGCGACAGAAGAGCATGACGTTGGGACAGGTGGATCGGGGCTTCCTTCTCCATGATCCCGCCCTGGACGTTCTTGCTGCGGTCGGCCTTGACGAAGTGCTTGACGAAGTTGATCCGTTCGACGATGGCCCGGTCCGTCTCGGGGAAGAGCTTGCAGGACCTTGCCGGTCTTGCCCTTGTCTTTGCCCTGGCAGGACGATGACGATGTCGTTTTTCTTGAGCGGATGCTGGCGGCCATCACAGCACCTCCGGCGCCAGGGAGATGATCTTCATGAACTTCTGCTCCCGCAGCTCGCGGCCGACGGGCCCGAAGACGCGGGTCCCGACCGGCTCGCTGGCCTTGTCGATGATGACCGCGGCGTTGTCGTCGAAGCGGATGTAGGAGCCGTCCTTGCGGCGGATCTCCTTGCGGGTCCGGACGACGACGGCCCGGACGACCTTGCCCTTGGCGATCTTGCTCTCGGGGTCGGCCTCCTTGACCGAGGCGCGAGATGACGTCCCCGATCCGGGCAGATCCGGCCGACGCCGCCGCCCAGGGGCGTGATGGCCATGATCCTGCCGGGCGCCGGAATTGTCGGCGACCTTGAGAATCGGTTCGCATCTGGATCATGGACGTTCTCCGGCTTCCGGCTCTCGTCCGGCGCCTCCGACAGGCCGAGGATCTCGAGGACCCGCCAGCGCTTCATCTTGCTGATGGGCCGCGTCTCGATGATCCGGACGATGTCGCCGACCTTGCACTTCTCGGTTTCGTCGTGGACCAGGAATGTCTGCTTCTGGCGGACGATCTTCTTGTAGAGGGGATGGCGGATCTGCCGCTCGACCTGCGACCGTGACCGTCTTCTTCATCTTCTTGGCGACGACGGTCCCGACCTTGGTGGTCTTCCGTTTCTTGTCCCTTGGTGTCCATTCTCTACTCCGTCTCTTTCGCCGGGGCTTTCGAAGGAGCGTTTCGATGCGGGCGATGTCCCTCTTGACGTTCTTGATCTTCATCGGGCTTTCCAGCTGGCCCAGGGATCTTCTGGAAGCGGAGCTTGAAGAGCTGGTCCTCGAGCTCCCTTTCCTTGGCTGCAGCTCGTCTGCCGACAGTTCCTGCAATTCACGCATCTTCATCGGAGTTCTCTCGCTTCCCGGGAGATGAATCTCGTCTTGATCGGGAGCTTGTGGGCGGCCAGCCGCATGGCTTCCTTGGCGTCCACTTCCTCGACGCCCTCGATCTCGAAGAGGACCTTGCCCGGGCCGGATGACGTCGACCCAGAATTCCGGGTCGCCCTTGCCCTTGCCCATGCGGACCTCGGTCGGCTTCTTGGTGACCGGCTTCCAGGGGAACGTCCGGATCCAGAGCTTGCCCCGCCGCTTCATGATGCCGGGTGATCGTGATGCGGCCGGCCTCGATCTGCCGGGCGGTCAGCCAGCACGGCTCGAGGGCCTGGAGGCCGAACTCGCCGAACGACAGCGTGCTCCCCCGCTCGGCCTTGCCCCGCATCCGGCCGCGCTGGTGCTTGCGGAACTTGACTTTCTTGGGCATCAACATGGCTAAATCTCCTCGACCTCCGCCATCTGCGAGGTCATCTTCGGCTTCTCGACATCTGCCCCGGTAGATCCAGACCTTGATGCCGATCTGGCCGTAGGTCGTGAAGGCCTCGGTGAAGGCGTAGTCGATGTCGGCCCGCAGGGTCTGCAGGGGGAGCTGCCCTTGCAGGTACCACTCCGAGCGGGCGATCTCGACGCCGCCGAGGCGGCCCGAGCACATGACCTTGATGCCCTTGGCCCCCATCTTGAGGGCCGATGTCCACGGCCTTGCGCATGGCCCGGCGGTAGGCGATGCGCTTCTCCAGCTGGACGGCGATGCCCTCGCCGACGAGCAGGGCGTTGAGCTCGGGCTTGTCCACCTCCCGGATGTCGACGTAGACGTCCTTGTTGGCGATCCCCTCGAGGTAGACCTTCAGGCTCTCGATCTCCTTGCCGCCGCGGCCGATGATGATGCCCGGGCCGGGCCGTGTGGATGATGACCCGGAGCTTCGGGCCCGACCCGTCTCGATGTCCACCTCGGCGATGCCGGCGTGGTAGTATTTTTCCTTGATCGCCTTCTTCATCTGCAGGTCCTCATGGATGAGGCGGGCGTATTCGCGGTCCTTTGGCGAACCAGCGGGACATCCACGGCTTGTTGAAGCCCAGCCGGAATCCGTACGGATGTGTTTTCTGTCCCACCGCTTATCTCCCTTTCTTCGTCTAGATAGATCTGGACATGGCTCGTCCGCTTCACGATGCGGATAGGCCCGTCCCATGGGCGCCGGGCGGATCCGCTTGGCCAGCCGGCCCCCGCTCGATCTGGATCTTCGAGATGTAGAGATTGTCGACGTCGAGGTTGGGGGTCTTCTGCTGGGCGTTGGCGATGGCCGAGCGGAGGACCTTTTCCAGGACGGCGCTGATCTTCTTCTTCTCGCTGAAGCGCAGGATGGTCAGGGCCTCGCCGACGTACCGGTCCCGGATGAGGTCGGCCACGAGCCGGCTCTTCTGGGCGGTCATCCGGACGAACCGGGCGACGGCATGGGAAACGTGACTGGGCTCGTCTCATGTTACTTCCCCACCTTGAGCTGCTTTGGCGGTCTTGGAGGTGTGTCCCCGGAAGGTCCGCGTCGGGGAGAACTCGCCCAGCTTGTGCCCGACCATGTTCTCCGTGACGAAGACCGGGATGAACTTCCGGCCGTTGTGGACGGCGATCGTCAGGCCGACCATCTCCGGGATGATCGTCGAGCGGCGGGACCAGGTCTTGATGACCTGCCGCTTGCCGCCCTGGGCGTCGGCGACCCGGATCTTTTCCAGAAGGTGGGAGTCGATGAAGGGACCTTTGCTCAGCGATCTGCTCATGGTTACTTGCTCCTCCGCTTGACGATGAAGGCCTGGGTCCTCTTGTTCCGCCGGGTCTTGTATCCCTTGGTCGGGATGCCCTCGGGGCTCACGGGGTGACGTCCGCCCTTGGAGCGGCCTTCGCCGCCGCCGTGCGGGTGGTCGATCGGGTTCATGGCCGTGCCGCGGACGTGGGGGCGCCAGCCCTGCCAGCGGCTCCGGCCCGGCTTTGCCGATGCTGATGTTCTGGTGGTCGAGGTTGCCGATCTGACCGATCATCGCCCGGCAGTCGAGATGGATCTTGCGGATCTCGGAGGACGGCAGCCGGACTTGGGCGTAGTCGCCTTCCTTGGCCAGGATCTGGGCCCCGGTCCCGGCCGACTTCGGCCACCTGGCCGCCCTTGTCCTTGCGGAGCTCGATGTTGTGGATGACCGTGCCCAGGGGGATGAATCGCAGGGGCATGGCGTTGCCCGGGCAGGATGTCGACCTGGGCGTCGGAGGACACGATCTCCTGCCCGACCTTGAGGCCCAGGGGGGACAGGATGTAGCGGCGCTCTCCGTCCCTGTATTTCACGAGGGAGATGAACGACGACCGGTTGGGGTCGTACTCGACCGTCTCGACGACGCCGGGAATGTCCGATCTTGTCCCGCTTCGGAAATCGACCATGCGGTAGAGCTTCTTGTGCCCGCCTCCCCGGTTCCGGATCGAGAGGTGCCCACGGCTGTCCCGGCCGCCGGACTTGGGCAGGGAGACGAGGAGGGGCTTGTAGGGGCGGTCCCCGGTCAAGTCGTCATAGTCGTTGGTCGTCCGGTGTCGCAGGCCCGGTGTGACTGGTCGGTACGTTTTGATGCCCATGTTAAACAGCCTCGAAATATTCGATCATTTTTTCGCCTTCCCGGAGCTTGACGTAGGCCTTTTTCCAGTCTTTCGTCTTGCCCAGGTTGCGGCCGACCCTCCGGACCTTGCCCGTCTTCGACTGGGTCCGGACGCTCGCGACCTTGGTCTTGAAGAGGAGCTCGATGGCGTTCTTGATCTCGATCTTGTTCGCGCCCCGGGCGACCTCGAAGCAAATGACCCGGTCGGAGTTCTTGAGCTCGGTCGTCTTCTCCGTGATCACCGGCCGGATGATGATTTTATGGGGATCTTTGATCACTTCAATCTCTCCATGGCGGACTCGAGGGCCCGCTGGCTGAAGACCAGCCACTTATAGTTCAGGACGTCGTAGACGTTGAGCGTCTGGACATCAACGGCCTTGACCTTGGGGAGATTCCGGACGGACAAGAACAGGTTCGTGTTCTCGTGGCTGTCCACGAACAGGGCCGAATCGAGGTGGAAGGCCTTGAGGAGGGCCGCGGCCTCTTTGGTCTTGGGCTCCTTGATATCGAGCTCGCTGAGGACGAGGATCAGGCTTGTCGGCGAACTTCCTTGAGAGGACGGACCGGAGAGCGTTCCTCCGGGCCTTCTTGGGCAGCTCGTAGGAATAGTCCCTCGGCTGGGGTCCGAAAACCGTGCCGCCCTTTTTCCAGAGGGGCGAACGGGTGCTGCCGGCGCGAGCCCGGCCCGTTCCCTTCTGCCGCCAGGGCTTCCTGCCGCCGCCGGCGACGTGCGCTCTCGTCTTGGTGGCGGCAGTCCCCTGCCGCTGATTGGCCCGATAGTTGACGACGGCCTCGTAGACGAGGTGGCCCTTGTCCGGATAGGCGAAGACGCTCTCCGGCATGTCCACTTCGGCGGCCGGCTTCCCACTTTTATCGAAAACTTGCAGTTTACCCATGGTGCACTCTTTTCCCGCCTACTTGACGCTGCGGGCGCTGAACGTCCCTTTCCGGATCAGGAGGTACCCGCCCCGGGCCCCGGGCACGGCGCCTTTGACAACGAGGAGGTTATTGTCTTTGTCCGTCTCGACGACCTTGAGGTTCCGGACCGTCACCCGCTCATCGCCCATGTGGCCGCCCATCCGCATCCCCTTGACGACGCGGGAGGGGTAGGACGAGGCGCCGATCGAACCGGGCGCCCGGTGGAACATCGAGCCGTGGGCCGCGTCGCCGCCGGCGAAATGGTGCCGCTTGACGACGCCGGCGAAGCCCTTGCCCTTGCTCGTCCCGACGACATGGATCGTCTCGCCGACCTCGAAGATGTCGACCAGGACCTGGTCCCCTTCCTTGAGGTCCGCCGGCTCGGTGCAACCGACCTCCTGGAGCTTGCGGACGACGGGGACTCCGGACTTCTTGAAATGACCGACCTGGGCCTTGCCCGGCCTCTTGGCCCCCTTGTCCTCGACGAACCCGAGCTGGACGGCCGCGTAGCCGTCCTTTTCCCGGGTCTTGGTCTGGATGACCGTGCAGGGTCCCGCCTTGATGAGGGTGACGGGGACGACATTGCCGTCGTCGTCGAACCGCTGGCTCATTCCGATCTTCTTGCCGATCAACCCTTCGACCATGATCATTCTCCCGCCCCGAAGGCCTGGATCTCGACATCGATCCCCGCCGGCAGGTCCAGCTTCTGCAGCTCTTCGATCGTCTCGTTGTTATACTCGCTGATATCGATGAGCCTCTTGTGGATCCTCATCTCGAAATGCTCGCGGGATTTCTTGTCCACGTGGGGAGAACGGAGGACGCAGAACTTGTGGATGCGCGTCGGCAGGGGGATGGGACCCGCAACGTTCGCGCCCGTGCGTTTCGCTTTTACGACGATATCTTTCACCGATTGGTCCAGCAAGCGGTGGTCGAAGGACTGCAGCCTGATTCTGATTTTTTCCATCGTTCGTTCCTCTGTTCTCCGGTTTATTCCCAAGTCCCGGCGGCGCGCTCGGACGGCCGCCGGCGGACGATCTACTCGAGGATCTCGGCCACGGTGCCGGCGCCGACCGTGCGGCCGCCCTCGCGGATGGCGAAGCGCAGGGCCTTCTCCATGGCGACGTCGGTGATCAGCTCGACCTCGAGCGTGATGTTGTCGCCGGGCATGACCATCTCGACGTTGTCCGGGAGCTTGACCGAGCCCGTCACGTCCGTCGTCCGGAAGTAGAACTGGGGCCGGTAGCCCTTGAAGAACGGCGTGTGACGGCCGCCCTCTTCCTTCGTCAGGGCGTAGATCGCGGCCGTGAACTTCCGGTGGGGCGTGATCGACCCGGGCTTGGCCAGGACCTGGCCGCGCTCGACCTCGTCCTTGCCGACGCCCCGGAGCAGGCAGCCGATGTTGTCGCCGGCCTGGGCCTGGTCGAGGAGCTTGCGGAACATCTCGACGCCCGTGACGACGGTCTTGCGGGTCTCCCGGAGCCCGACGATCTCGACCTCGTCGCCGACCTTGACGACGCCGCGGTCGACGCGGCCCGTGACGACGGTGCCGCGGCCCGTGATCGAGAAAACGTCCTCGATGGCCATCTGGAACGGCTTGTCGACCTCGCGCAGGGGCTCGGGGATGAACTCGTCCATGGCCTTGATGAGCTCCCAGATGGGCTTGGCGCCTTCGCCGGCGGGGTCGGCCAGGGCCTTGGTCGCGCTGCCGCGGATGACCGGCGTCTTGTCCCCGGGGAACTGGTACTTCGACAGGAGCTCGCGGACCTCGAGCTCGACCAGGTCGAGGATCTCGGGGTCGTCGACGAGGTCGCACTTGTTCATGAACACGACGATGGCCGGAACGTTGACCTGCCGGGCCAGGATGATGTGCTCCCGCGTCTGGGGCATCGGGCCATCGGCCGCCGAGACGACCAGGACCGCGCCGTCCATCTGGGCCGCGCCGGAGATCATGTTCTTGATATAGTCGGCGTGGCCGGGGCAGTCAATGTGCGCGTAGTGCCGCTTCTCGCTCTCGTACTCCACGTGACTCAAGGCGACGGTCAGGATCTTCGTCGCGTCGCGGCGGAACATCTTGGCGTCGGCCTTGGCCACCTCATCGTAGCTCTTGGCCTGGGCCAGGCCCTTCGTCGCCAGGACCTTCGTCATGGCGGCCGTCAGCGTCGTCTTGCCATGGTCGATGTGCCCGATCGTCCCGATGTTGACGTGGGGCTTCGTCCTCGAGAATTTTTCCTTCGCCATCGCTCACCTCCTGTTGGCGTTTTCCGTATTCAAAAACATCACAGACCTTTATGCCTGATCCCGGAAGGGAACGCGTCCCTCCATCCGGGCCACGATGTCGTCCTGGACCTGGGCGGGAGTCTTGTCGTACTGGAAGAACTCCAGGCTGAACACGCCCCGCCCCTGGGTCAGCGTCCGGAGGGCCGTCGCGTAGCCGAACATCCCCGCGAGCGGCACGAGGATCTTGATGACCCGGGAGCCGCTCCGCATCTCCATCCCTTCGACCTTCCCGCGCCGGGCGTTGATGTCGCCGACGAGGTCGCCCATGTAATCGTCGGGGCTGATGATCTCGAGCTTCATGATCGGTTCGAGAAGGACCGGCCCCGCCTTCTTGGCGGCTTCCCGGAAGGCCAGCGAGGCGGCAATTTTGTAGGCGAGAGGCGTGGACTCGCTCTCGTGATGGGACCCGCCGATGAGGGACACCTTGAGATCCGTCACGGGAAAGCCTGCCACGAGGCCTCCCTCCATGGCTTCCCGGACGCCGTTCTCGATGTCGCCGATGAACTCCCTCGGGATGACCCCGCCCCGCGTCCTGTCGGCGAACTCGAAGCCGCGGCCGCGCTTCAGGGGCTCGACCGCCAGAACGCAGTGTCCGAAGATCTCCTTGCCGCCGATCTGGCGGGCGTATTTCCCCTCGCCCTCGGCGGCGGCCTTGGATCGTTTCCTTGTAGGCGACCTGGGGCTTGCCCAGGTTGGCCTGGACGCCGAATTCCCGCTCCAGCCGGTCCATCAGGATCTCGAGATGGAGCTCGCCCATGCCCTTGATGAGGGTCTGCCCCGTCATGGGGTCCTGGACGATCTTCACGGTGGGATCCTCCAGTTGGAAGCGGCCAAGGGCGTGGGTCAGCTTGACATGCGCGGCCTTGGTCTTGGGCTCGATCGTTGCCGAAAGGACAGGTTCCGGGAACCGGATGGACTCGAGGACGATCGGGGTGGCTCTTGAGGCAGAGAGTGTCTCCCGTCGAGATATTCTTTAGGGAGCCCATCGCGGCGATATCGCCCGCGTGAACTTCCTTGATCTCCGTCCTCTTGTTCGCGTGGATCTCGAAGAGCCGGGAGAGCTTCTCTTCCTCCCCCTTGGTCGAGTTATAGACCGACTGGCCGACCTTGGCCTTGCCGGAGTAAACCCGGAAGTAGGCCAGATTGCCCAGGAACGGGTCGTTCATGATCTTGAAGACGAGCCCGGAGAACGGCGCGTCGTCGGCCGCAGGCCGGGTCTCGGGGGCCTGGGTCTTGGGGTGATGGCCTTCGACCGGGGGGATATCCACGGGCGATGGCAGGTAGTCGATGATGGCGTCGAGGAGCGGCTGGACGCCCTTGTTCCGGAACGAGGCCCCGAAAAGGACGGGGACGAACTTCAAACCGATGGTCCCCTTGCGGACCGCCGCCTTGATCTCCGCCGCAGAAAGATCGACCCCGTCGACATACTTCTGCATCAGAGCATCGTCGGTCTCGCTCAGCGTTTCGATCATGTCCAGTCTCTGTTTCCTCACGTCCTCGCGGTTCTCGTCCGAAACGTCCCGGACGACAAAATCCGTCCCCAGGATCTCCTGACCCCAGTCGATCTCTTTCTCTTCGATGAGGTCGATGACACCGCGGAATCCGTCTTCCCGTCCCAGGGGAATCTGGACCGGCAGGGGCTTGGCCGCCACCCGGCTCTTCAGCTGCTGAATCGGCCCGTTCCGGGTCGGCCCCTATCCTGTCCATCTTGTTGATGAACACGATCCGGGGGACCCGGTACTTGTCGGCCTGGCGCCACACTGTCTCGGACTGCGGTTCGACGCCGCCAACTCCACACAGTATGGCTATCGCGCCGTCAAGCACCCTCAGGGAGCGCTCGACCTCCGCGGTGAAATCCACATGACCCGGCGTATCAATGATATTGATGCGCTGGTCGTTCCAGGTGCACGTCGTTGCGGCCGAGGTGATGGTGATCCCGCGCTCCTGCTCCTGGACCATCCAGTCCATCACGGCCGTCCCTTCGTCCACCTCTCCCATCTTGTAGGTCATACCCGTATAGAACAGGATCCGTTCCGTCGTCGTGGTCTTCCCGGCATCGATATGGGCCATGATACCGATGTTTCTCACTCGCTCGATCGGGTATGACCGCATAAACTCTTTTCTCCATCATCGAACCGGATCACTCGAGGAACTTTCAAGAGCGATTTACCATCTATAATGAGCAAAGGCCCGGTTGGACTCCGCCATTTTGTGCGTATCTTCCCTCTTCTTGACCGCCCCGCCCCGGTTGTTGATGGCGTCGACGATCTCGGCCGAAAGCTTGTCCTCCATGCTCTTGCCGCTCCTCGCCTTGGCGTAGTGGAGCAGCCAGCGGACGCCGACCGAGAAAGGACCGGTTCGGCGGGACCTCGATCGGGACCTGGTAGTTCGCCCCGCCGACCCGGCGGGATTTGGTCTCGAGGAGCGGCCGGACGTTCTCCATGGCCTTCTCCAAGATCTTCAAGGGGTCTTCCTTGGTCTTCTGCTTGACGATATCCATCGTCCCGTAGACCACGCGCTCGGCCGTGTTCTTCTTGCCCTTGCTGGAGCAGAAGGTTGATGAGCCGGGCGACAGGGTGCTGTTGTAGAACGGGTCGCGCGGCAGTTTCCTCTTCTTGATGATTCCGCGTCTGGGCATCGCTGTCTCTCCTCTCCTAGGCGGCCTTCTTCTCCTTGGGCCTCTTGGCCCCGTACCGGGACCGCGCCTGGAAGCGGCTTGGACGACCCTCGCTGTCCAGCGTGCCGCGGATGATGTGGTAGCGGACGCCGGGCAGGTCCTTGACGCGGCCTCCCGCGGATCGAGGACGATCGAGTGCTCCTGAAGGTTGTGTCCGACGCCGGGGATGTATCCCGTGACTTCGATGTTATTGGTCAGCCGGACCCGGGCGACTTTCCGCATGGCCGAGTTCGGCTTCTTGGGCGTTGTCGTGAAGACGCGCGTGCAGACGCCCCGCTTCTGAGGGCAGGCCTCGAGCGCCGGCGATTTGCTCTTTGTACTTCTTCAGCGTCCTGCCATTCCTGACAAGTTGGTTGACGGTCGGCAATTAAAAATACTCCTCTATGCAAATTTCCAAATGGAGCTTTATTCATCCCCTGGAAGATAGTCTCGGAGACGAATATTCGGATATTAGCAAAAATTGCTATTCCTGTCAAGAAATTTGAGGAAATTTCAGGCCGAATGCCGGCTTCAGCTCTCGGAAGCGACCTCCTCTTCTTTCTCTGGGAGGACGGGCTGCATCTTCTTCCTTGAGCTCCACGTTCCGGTAGAACTTGTACCCCGTCCCGGCCGGGATCAGCCGGCCCATGATGATGTTCTCCTTCAGTCTCCGCAGATGATCCACCTTCCCGTAGAGGCTGGCTTCGGTCAGGACCCGGGTCGTTTCCTGGAAGGAGGCGGCCGCGATGAAGCTGTCCGTGCTCAGGGCGCTCTTGGTGATCCCCAGGAGCAGGGGCCGGGCCTTGGCCGGCTTGCCGCCCTTCTTCATGACCTTCTCGTTCTCTTCCTGGAAGATGAACTTGTCCACCTGTTCGTCCACCAGGAACTCGGTGTCCCCGACTTCCTCGACTTTGACCCAGCGCAGCATCATCCGGATGATCGTCTCGATGTGCTTGTCGTTGATGGGAACGCCCTGGAGCCGGTAGACGGCCTGGATCTCCTTGAGCAGGTATTCGGCCAGCTCCTTCTCCCCGAGGACGCGGAGGATGTCATGGGGGTTGACCGGGCCGTCCATCAGGGCGTCACCGGCCCGGATCCTTTCCCCGTCGGAGACGCTCAGGTGGGCGCCCTTGGGGACGAGGTATTCCTTCTCGCCGCCGCGCTCGTTGCGGACCGTGATCTTCCGATATCCCCTGACCAGGCCGCCGATCTGGACCGATGCCATCGATCTCGGAGATGACCGCGGGGTTCTTGGGCCGGCGGGCCTCGAACAGCTCCTCGGCCCGCGGCAGGCCGCCCGTGATGTCCTTGGTGCGGGCCGCCTCGCGGGGGATCTTGGCCAGGACGTCGCCGGCGAAGACCCGGTCCGCGTCCTTGATCTCGAGGTTGGCGCCCGACGGCAGGAAGTACTTCCGGAGGAGGACGGGACGCCCCTTGTCGTCCTTCCGCTTCTCGTCGAGGAGCTCGATCTGGGGCTGGAGCTTCTCGTCCTTGGGGTCGATGATGACCTGGGTGATGAGTCCGGTGAACTCGTCCTGGATCTCTTCCATGCTCACGCCGAGGACGACGTCGTGGAAACGGACGACCCCGGTCTCCTCGGTCAGGATGAAGGTGTTGAAGGGGTCCCACTCGGCGAAACCCTGGCGGGCCTTGATCTCCTCCCCGTCCTTGATCAGGATCTTGGCCCCGTAGGGGACCTGATAGTGTTCGACCTCGCGCCTCCGGTGGTCCAAGACGGCGATGTTGGCGCTGCGGTTGACGACGATGAGCGTCCCGTCCTTGTTCGTCGACGGCTTTGAGGTTGTTGAAGCGGACGACGCCCTCGTTCTTGGCCTCGAGCTTGGACCTCTGGGCCCCGCCCATGGCGATGCCTCCGACGTGGAAGGTCCGCATGGTGAGCTGGGTGCCCGGCTCTCCGATGGACTGGGCGGCCACGATCCCGACCGCCTCGCCGAGCTCGACCATGCGGCCGCTGGCCATGCTCCGCCCGTAACAGAGCTGGCAGATGCCGCGCTTGGATTCGCAGGTGAGGAGGGAGCGGATCTTGACCCGCTCGATGCCCAGGTTCTGGAATTCGTGGGCGACCTGCTCGGTGATCTCCTCGCTCATATTGACGATGGTTTCGCCGGTATCCGGGTTGACGACCCTCTCGAGGGCGACGCGGCCCACGATCCGGTCGATGAAGGGCTCGATGATCTCGCCGTTCTCGACGATGGCCGAGACGTTGAGGCCCTTGAGCGTGCCGCAATCGCGCTCGTCGACGATGACTTCCTGGCAGACGTCCACGAGCTTCCGGGTCAGGTAACCGGAGTTGGCGGTCTTGAGGGCGGTGTCGGCCAAGCCCTTCCGGGCACCGTGGGTCGAGATGAAATACTGGAGCACGTTCAGGCCTTCCCGGAGGTTCGCGACGATGGGCGTCTCCAGGATCTCGCCCGAGGGCTTGGACATGAGGCCGCGCATCCCGGCCAGCTGGCGGATCTGCTGCTTGTTGCCGCGGGAACCGGAGTCGGCCATGACGTAGAGCGGATTCAGCTCCTTGCCCTCGAGGCTGATCTTGCGCATCTCCTCGATCATGGCGCTCGAGACCCTGTCCGTGACGGTTCCCCAGATCTCGATGACCCGGTTGAAGCGCTCGCCAGAGGAGATCGTGCCGTCCCGATAGAGGTTCTCGACCTCCTGGACATCTCTCTGGGCCTTGTCCACGAGTGGCCCCTTCTCCTTCGGGATGACGAAATCGTCGATGCCAAGGGAGAAGCCCGCCCGTGTCGCGTAGGTGAAGCCGAGCTCCTTCAGGGCGTCCAGGACCTCGACCGTCGGCCCCAAGCCGACCTTCAGGTAACAGTAAAAGACGAGGTTCTCCATGCCCTTCTTCCTGACCACGCCGTTGACAAAAGGGACGCTCTTGGGGAGGACGCTGTTGAAGATGATCCGGCCTGGCGTCGTCTCGATGAGTTCCCCGACGACGTCCTGGACGGGGCAGGTCATGACGGCCTGGTCGTCGTAGTACGTGGCCAGGTTCATGAAAGGCCCGGTGAAGCGCAGCTTGACGGCGCTCTGGAGCGAGATCTCCTTGTTTTCCAAGGCCAGCAGGACTTCCTCGGGCCGGCCGAAAATCCGGCCCTCGCCTTTCTGGCCTTTCTTTTCCAAGGTCAGGTAATAGCAGCCCAAGACCATGTCCTGGCTCGGGATCGTCAGAGGGCGGCCGTGGGCCGGGGACAAGATGTTGTTCGTCGAGAGCATCAGGGTCTGGGCCTCGACCTGGGCCTCCACGGAGAGCGGGATATGGACGGCCATCTGGTCCCCGTCGAAGTCGGCGTTGAAAGCGGCGCAGACCAGGGGATGGATCTGGATGGCCTTGCCCTCGACGAGGAGGGGCTCGAAGGCCTGGATGCCCAGCCGGTGGAGGGTGGGCGCGCGGTTGAGAAGGATGGGGTGCTCCCGGACGACCTCCTCAAGGTAATCCCAGACCTCGGGCTTCTCCTGCTCGTGCCACTCGCGGGCGACCTTGACGCTCGGGACGAGGCCTTCTTTCTCCAGCCGGTTGAAGATGAAGGGTTTGAAGAGCTCGAGGGCCATCTTCTTGGGCAGCCCGCACTGGTTCAGCTTGAGCTCCGGGCCGACGACGATGACGGACCGGCCCGAGTAATCCACCCGCTTGCCGAGCAAGTTCTGACGGAACCTCCCCTGCTTGCCGCGGAGGGCCTCGCTCAGGGACTTGAGAGGCCGCCGGTTGGCTCCGAGGTGAACCCGGCCGCGCTTTCCGTTGTCGAAGAGGGCGTCCACGGCTTCCTGGAGCATTCGCTTCTCGTTGCGGATGATGAGCTCGGGGGCCTTGAGCTCGATGAGCTTCTTGAGCCGGTTATTGCGGTTGATGACCCTCCGGTAGAGGTCGTTGAGGTCGGACGTGGCGAAACGGCCGCCGTCCAGGCGGACGAGGGGCCTGAGGTCCGGCGGGATGACCGGGATGACGTCCAGGACCATCCACTCCGGGCGGTTGCCCGACCGCTTGAGGGCCTTGAAGACCCGCAGGCGCTTGGCGTAACGGAGCCTCCGCTGTTGGGAGGTTTCCTTCTTCATCAGTTTCCTCAGCCGCTCGGCCTCCTTCTGGATGTTGATCTTCTCGAGGAGGACCTTGATGGCCTCGGCCCCGATCGAGGCCTCGAACTTGTCCCCGTACTTTTCCTGGGCGTCCTTGAACTCCTCCTCGTTCAGGAGCTGCTTTTCCTTGAGCGGCGTGTCGGCGGGGTCGATGACGATATAGGATTCGAAATAGAGGACCTTCTCCAGGTCCTTGATCGAGAGGTCCAGGACCAGGCCGATCCGGCTCGGAGGGCTCTTGAAGAACCAGATGTGGGCGACGGGCGAGGCCAGCAGGATGTGGCCCATCCGCTCGCGGCGGACCTTGGATTTCGTCACTTCGACGCCGCACCGCTCGCAGATGATGCCCCGGTACTTCATCCTCTTATATTTGCCGCAGAGGCACTCGAAATCATTGATCGGTCCGAAGATCTTGGCGCAGAACAGGCCGTCCTTCTCGGGCTTGAAGGTCCTGTAGTTGATCGTCTCGGGTTTGGTCACCTCGCCCCAGGACCAGCTCTTGATCTTCTCGGGGGAAGCGATGCTGATCCGGACGCGGTCGAAATCGGGTTTCGGTCTTGGGCCTATCGGCGGCCTGATCTCCATTAGGATTCTCCTTTTCCGGACTGGGGAACGGCGATCCCCCAGGGCAAGACTTCTTCCTTGTCGCCCTTTTCGAGCTCGACGTTGAGGCAGAGGCTCTGGAGCTCGCGGATCAGGACGTTGACCGATTCAGGAAGGCCCGGCGTGAAGTCCAGGTCGCCCTTGACGATGGCCTCGTAGATCTTGGCCCGCCCTTCCACGTCGTCGGACTTGACCGTCAGGAGCTCTTGGAGAGTGAAGGCGGCGCCGTAGGCCTCGAGGGCCCAGACCTCCATCTCGCCGAACCGCTGGCCTCCGAACTGGGCCTTTCCGCCCAGGGGCTGCTGGGTGATGAGGGAGTACGGGCCGGTCGAACGGGCGTGGATCTTGTCGTCGACCAGGTGGTAGAGCTTCATCATGTAGATGTAGCCGACGGTCACTTCCTGGTCGAGGAACTCGCCGCCCTGGCCGTCGTAGAGAGGGGTCTTGCCGGACTCCGGCAGTCCGGCCTCTTTGAGGAGCTTCTTGATCTCGTTCTCGCTCGCCCCGTCGAAGACGGGCGTCGAAAGCCAGAGGTTCAGGGTCCGCGCGGCCCAGCCGGCATGCGTCTCGAGGATCTGGCCGACGTTCATGCGGGACGGAACGCCCAGGGGGTTGAGGACGATCTCGACCGGCGTCCCGTCGGGCAGACGAGGCATGTCCTCCTCAGGGACGATCTTGGCCACGATGCCCTTGTTCCCGTGGCGGCCGGAGACCTTGTCGCCGACGGAGAGCTTGCGCTTCATGGCGATGAAGACTTTGATGGCCTGGATGACCCCGGGGGCCAGCTCGTCGCCTTTCTTCAGGTTGTCCACTTTTTCCTTGAAGACGGCGCGGAGGGCTTCGATCTGTCTCTTGACCTTCTTGTCGAGGTCCTTGATCTCCTTCTCGATGTCCTCGCTGTCGGCCAGCTTGATCTTCATGGCCTCGTCGAAGGACAGCTCGTCGAGGATCTTCTCTGTGAGCTTCGTCCCTTTTTCAAAAGTCGTCCCGGCGGCCTTCTGGGCCTTGTCGACGACCTTGCCTTTGATGAGGGGCTTGACCTTCTGCCATTTCTCGTTCTCCAGGATGACGATCTCGTCGTCCAGGTTCCGCTTCATCTTGGCGATCTCGTCCTTCTCGATGGCCTTGGCCCGGGGGCCCTTCTCGATGCCCCGGCGGGAGAAGATCCGGACGTCGATGATCGTCCCCTCGACGCCGGGGGAACAATAGAGGGAGGCGTCCTTGACGTCGAGGGCTTTCTCGCCGAAGATCGCCTTGAGGAGCTTTTCCTCGGGGGACAGCTGGGTTTCGCCCTTCGGCGCCACCTTGCCGACAAGGATGTCGCCGGACTTGACGTGGGCCCCGATCCGGACAATGCCGTTCTCGTCGAGGTTGCGGAGCAGGTTCTCCGGGACGTTGGGGATGTCGCGGGTGATCTCCTCAGGGCCGAGCTTCGTGTCGCGGGCCTCGATCGTCTCCTCCACGATGTGGAGGGAGGTGAAGATGTCGCTCTTGATCAGCTTCTCGCTGACGATGATCGCGTCCTCGAAGTTGTATCCTCGCCAGGGCATGAAGGCGCAGAGGACGTTCCGGCCCGAGGGCCAGCTCTCCGCCGTCCGTGCAGGAGCTGTCGGCCAGGACCTGGCCCTTCCGGACCTTGTCGCCCTTCCGGACGATGGGCCGGTGGTTCGTGGAAGTGTTCTGGTTGGTCCGGAGGAACTTGGTCAGGACGTAAAGGTCCGTGCCGACCTCGTAGCCGCGGGGGTTGTCCTTCTCGTCCACGCGGACGAGGATGCCGTTCGGCGTCGACGAACTCGACGACCCCGGACCGCCGGCAGACGACCACGTCGCCGGAGCCGACGGCCACCAGGTCTTCGATGCCCGGTGCCGATGAGCGGCGCCTCGGGCCGGATGAGGGGCACGGCCTGCCGCTGCATGTTCGAGCCCATCAGGGCCCGGTTCGCGTCGTCGTGTTCGAGGAACGGGATCAGGGCGGCCGAAAGGGACACGAGCTGCTTGGGCGAAACGTCGATGTAGTGGATCTGGTCCTTGGGAATGAGCTTGAAGTTCCCGCGCTCGCGGGCGCTGACGAGGTCGTTGACGAAACGGCCCCGGTCGTCGACCGCGGCATTGGCCTGGGCGATGTTGTATTTCTCCTCTTCCCAGGCCGTGAGGTAGAAACAGTGGGCCTCGAGGATGGGGAGCTGCCGGGCCTTCTCCGCCTTGAGCTTCTCGACGGCCTTGAGCATTTCGTCCTTCTCGACGATGTCCCCGACCTTGTATTCGCTGCTTCCCGGGTGGATGACCTTGACGTAGTCGATGATCCGCCCGTTCTTGACCTTCCGGTAAGGCGTCTCGACGAAGCCGTAGTCGTTGACCCGCGCGTAGCAGCTCAGGGAGGAGATCAGGCCGATGTTCGGGCCTTCGGGCGTCTCGACGGGACAGATCCGCCCGTAGTGGGAGGTCTGGATGTCGCGGACCTCGAACCCCGCCCGCTCCCGGCTGAGGCCGCCAGGCCCCAGGGCGCTCAGGCGCCGTTTGTGGGTGATCTCGGCCAGGCTGTTGATCTGGTCCATGAACTGGGAGAGCTGGGAGCTGCCGAAGAACTCCTTGAGGGCCGCGATCACCGGCTTGGAGTTGATGAGGTCCTGGGGCATGGCCGCGGCCAGGTCGGCGGTGATCGTCATCTTCTCCTTGATGGTCCGCTCCATCCGCGTCAGGCCGATCCGGAAAGCGTTCTCGACGAGCTCGCCCACGGACCGGACGCGGCGGTTGCCAAGGTGGTCGATGTCGTCCGTCATCCCCTCGCCGTGGCGGAGGTTGAGGAGGTACTTGATGACCTCGACGTAATCCGTGGGGCGACAGGGTCTTCTCGTCCATGGGCGTTTCGAGCCCGAGCTTGATGTTGAACTTGAGGCGGCCGATCCGGGAGAAGTTGTACTTCTGGGGATTGAAGAACAGGTTGTGGAAGAGGTTCTGGGCGCTCTCCATGGGTGTGCGGCTCGCCCGGCCTCAGCTTCCGGTAGATCTCGCCGAGGGCCGCGGGGCGGTCCTTCCGGAGGTCCTTCCGCAGCGTCGTAGACGATGATCTGTCCGGCCCGGTCCTCTTCGGGGAAGAAGACCTCGAAGGGCTCGGCGCGGCCGATGAGGAGGTCGAGCTGGACGTGTCGCCGATCTCCTCGTTGACCCGGACCTTGCCCTTGATGCCGGTGAGGGAATAGGCGCCCTGGAGCTCCTTCTTGAGGAGCGGGACCCTGGCCACCCGGCGTCGATCAGGGCCTGGCAGACTTCCGGGGTGATCTTTTTCTTGCCCGGGGCCAGGACCTTCCGGCCCCGGGCGTCCATGACGTCGTCGGCGGGGGTCTTGCCGATGAGGCTCTCGGACACTTCCCAGAACAGCTTGCCGTCCTCGACGACGACCTTATAGGACTTGTGGAAGAGCTTGAGGATCTCCTCGTCGGAGCCGAAGCCCAGGGCCCTCAGGAAAACGGTGGCCAGGAACTTCTTCTTCCGGTCGAGGCGGACCCAGAGGAGGTTCTTGGAATCGTACTCGAACTCGACCCACGCTCCGCGGTACGGGATGATCTTGGCGATGAAGAAGCCCTTGGCTTCGGCCGGGCGGAAGAACACGCCCGGCGAGCGCTGGAGCTGGCTGACGACGACCCGTTCGATGCCGTTGAAGATGAACGTCCCCTTCTCCGTCATGAGCGGGATGTCGCCGAAGTAGACTTCCTGCTGCTTGATGTGCTTGAGCCGTTTGGTCTTGGTCGCGGCGTCCTTTTCCCAGGACACGAGCTGGACCTTGAGCTTGAGGGGGATGGCGTAAGTGTAGCCCTTCTGGATGCACTCCATGGAGCTGTACTTGATCTTGAGCCCCACCCGGTCCCCGCAGTGGTCGCAGAGGGGGATCTCGATCTTCCGCATGACACCGCAGTACGGGCACATCTCCTTTTCGGTGAGCTCGACGTCCGCCGGCAGGAGGGTCCCGCAGGCGTTGCACTTGGCCCGCGAGTTCTCGACGCCCTTGAGCCGCCCGCACTTGCACTCCCACGTCCCGATCGAATAGCCGAGGAACTCGAGCTCGGTCGTCTCCTTGAAGTCGGAGATGGGGAAGACGTCCTTGAAGGCCGCCTGGAGGCCGGCCTCCTTGCGCTCCTCGGGCAGGAGCTCCATCTGGAGGAACTCGGTGTACGACTGGGTCTGGATGTCCAGGAGGTCGGGCATCGGGAAGACCTGCCGGATCTTCGAGAAATCGACCCTCTCGCGAGAAGAAATTTTAGGTTCTGTTAGCATGCTGACTCTCTTGAAAAGAGTTTTTCGTGTCCTGAGTCCATTTTAGGAAAAATGGATGATCAGCCAAACGGGTCATGCGACTTACTGAAGCTCGATGACGGCTCCGACTTCGGCGAACTTGGCCTTGATGGCCTCGGCCTCTGCCTTGGTCACGCCCTCTTTGAGCGGTTTCGGCGCGCCGTCGACGAGGTCCTTCGCTTCCTTGAGCCCGAGGCTGGTCACTTCGCGGACGACCTTGATGACGTTGATCTTCTTGTCGCCGACGGTCTTCAGGATGACGTTGAACTCGGTCTTCTCCTCGGCCGGCTTGGCCTCGGCCTGGGGGGCGGCTCCGCCGGCCATCATGACGGGGGCCGTAGCGGCGCTGATGCCGTACCGGGTTTCGAACTCCTTGATGTAGTCCGAGAGCTCCAGAATCGTCAGGCTGTCCAGGTGCGCGAAAAACTGTTCCTTGGTGAGTTTTTCCATGTCACGAGTCTCCTTTTTTTGGTCTTGGGTCGAATCGACCTCTATCGATTATTTCCCGTCCTGTTTCTTGGTCCCGAGCTGGCTCAGCAGGCTCCCCATGTTCCCCAGGGGGGCCTGGAGGGTCCGCATGAGCCGGACGAGCGGCGAGGCCATCATGAACCCGATCTTCCCGATGAGATCGTTGCGGGAGGAGAGCCGGGTGATCTCGTCGAACCGCCCCGGGGCCATGTACTGCCCCTCGACGACGCCGGCCTTGACCGCCAGGATCTTGCCCTGGGCGGAGAAATCCTTGAGGATCTTGGCCAGCCCGATGGGGTCCTGGGCGGCGAAGGCGATCGCCGTGGGCTTCTCGAAGAATGGCTTGAGCTCGGCCGGGGCCCGCTCGCAGAGAGCCCGCAGGGCCAGCCTGTTCTTGACCACCTTGTAGGTGTAGGCGTTCTTCCGGAGGAGCTTGCGGAGCTCCACGCTCTGGGACACCTTCATCCGCTTGAAGTCCACCAGGTAATACGTGCTGTTGGCGTCGACGACGCCCTCGAGAGCCTTGATGACTTGTCCCTTCGTTTCCTTCTTCACGGCGCTCTCTCCTATTTCTCTAAGATGTCCTCGGAGATCTTGAATGACGGGCCCATGGTCGAGGAGATGAACATGCTCCGGATGTACTTGCCCTTGGCGGCCGGCGGCTTGGCGTGGACGATGGCCTGGATGAAGGTCTGGACGTTCTCCGCGAGCTTGGCCTCGGGGAACGACACCTTCCCCACGGTGGTGTGGACGATGCTGGTCTTGTCCACGCGGAATTCGACCTTGCCGGCCTTGGTCTCCGCGACGGCCTTCTTGATATCGAAGGTCACCGTGCCGGACTTGGGGTTGGGCATCAGGCCCTTGATCCCCAGGATCCGGCCGAGCTTCCCGACCCCGCGCATGACGTCGGGGGTGGCGATGACGATGTCGAAGTCGATCCAGCCGCCGGCGATCTTCTCGATGAGG
This sequence comes from Candidatus Aminicenantota bacterium, assembly GCA_963796835.1. GTDB lineage: Bacteria > Acidobacteriota > Aminicenantia > Aminicenantales > Saccharicenantaceae > DATKJS01. The sequence continues at coordinate 78,036 of CAWCND010000001.1, forward strand.
TCCTCGCCTCCGGCGTGGTCGGCCCCGGCCTCTTCAGCCTCCTTGATCTTCTCGCCGGCCGCGATGACGCAGATCTTCTTGGTCTTGCCCGTGCCGTGGGGGAGGACGATCGTCCCCCGGACCATCTGGTCCGAGTATTTGGGGTTGACGCCCAGCCGGACGGACACGTCCACCGACTCGTCGAACTTGGCGTAGTGGGCTTTCTTGAGGAGGGTGACGGCTTCCTCGACGGAGTATTCCCGGACCTCCTGGCCCTTGAGCTCTCTGGCCTTGACGTAGTTCTTGCCGCGCTTATTCACTGACGATCTCCAATCCCATGTTTTTGGCGGTCCCCTCGATGATCTTCTTGGCCGCTTCGATATCGTAGGCGTTGAGGTCGGGGAGCTTCGTCCGGGCGATGTCCTCAATCTGCTTCCAAGTGACCTTCCCGACCTTGTCCTTGTTCGGCGCCCCGGAGCCCTTGGCGATGCCGGCCGCCTTCTTCAGGAGGTAAGAGGCCGGGGGCGTCTTGATGAGGAAGTTGAACGACTTGTCCTTGAAGACGGTGATCAGGACCGGGACGACGGTCCCCTCGTCCATCTTGCCCGTCCGTTCGTTGAACTCGCGGACGAACTGCATGATGTTGACGCCGTGCTGGCCGAGGGCGGGGCCGACGGGAGGGGCGGGGCTGGCCTGGCCCGCCACGATCTCGAGCTTGATCTTCGCGATGACTTCTTTCGACATCTCGTCCTCCTAAAGCTTTTCCACCTGCAGGAACTCGAGCTCCACGGGCGTCGACCGGCCGAAGATGGTGACGAGGACCTTCAGGGTGCTCCGCTCGTGGTTGACCTCCTCAACGATCCCGTTGAAGTTGAAGAAGGGGCCGTCGATGATCCGGACGGCCTCGCCTTTTTCGAACGAGTGCTTGGGCTTGGGCTTCTCCGAGGTGGTCTCCATATGTTCCACGATCTGGCTGACGTCCTTCTTGCTCAAGGCCGTGGGCGTCCGGCCGGACCCCACGAAGCCCGTGACCTTGGGGACCTGGCGGATCATCAGCCAGTTCTCGTCGCTCATCTCCATTTCGACGAGGATGTAGCCCGGATAGGACCTCTTCGTGGAGACGACCTTTTTCCCCGCCCGGATTTCGATGACGTCCTCGGTCGGGATGATGATCTGCCCGACCTGGTCCTCCAGGTGGACCTCGGCGGCCTTCTGCTTGATGGTCTCCGCCACGAACTTCTCGAAACCTGAGTAGGTATGAACGACATACCAGTTTTTTGGCATCGCCCGTATCCTTGATCCGATTAGCCGAACAGGGCCTGCACCTTGCCGATGACCCAAGAGAAGACGACATCCATAAGAAAGAGGTAGAAGCCGAAGAAGATCGTCGCCGCGATGACGACGATGGTCGTGCTGTAGACCTCGTTTCGGGAAGGCCAGGTGACCTTCCTGAGCTCCGACCGGACGTCCTTCAAGAAATTCCCGAAGCGTTTGTACCAGCGAATCTTGTCATTCATGGCTTGACCCTCGCAGAGCGTCCCCCGGCCGGACCCGTTCCGGCCGGCCCGGAGAAAGCATGGCAGGTGAGGCAGGGCTCGAACCCGCAACCTGCGGTTTTGGAGACCGCTGCTCTACCAATTGAGCTACTCACCTGTCCCCGTTTCCTCATCGGTCCCTTATTTGACTTCCTTGTGCAGCGTGTGCGCCCGGCAGAACGGACAGAACTTTTTGATCTCGAGCTTCTCGGTCTGCTTTTTCTTGTTCCGCGTCGAAGAATAATTCCGGCGCTTGCACTCGCCGCATTGAAGCGTGATCATCTCCCGCATGTTCGATCCTTCCCTCGAAAATTCCTCTCCGTCCTCCGGCCCCTAGCCCAGGACCTCGGTGACGGTGCCGGCCCCGACGGTCCGCCCGCCCTCGCGGATCGCGAACCGCAGGGCCTTCTCCATGGCCACGTCCGTGATCAAATCGATCTCCAGGTTCACGTCGTCGCCCGGCATGACCATCTCGACGCCGTCGACGAGCTTGACCGAGCCGGTCACGTCGGTCGTCCGGAGATAGAACTGGGGCCGGTAGCCCATAAAGAACGGCGTATGGCGCCCGCCCTCTTCCTTCTTCAGGGCGTAGATCTCCGCCCGGAACCTCCGGTGCGGCGTGGATCGACCCGGGTTTCGCCAGGACCATCCCGCGGGCGACCTCGTTCTTGTCCGTGCCCCGCAGCAGGACGCCGATGTTGTCGCCGGCCATCCCCCCGTCGAGGATCTTGCGGAACATCTCGACGCCGGTGACGACCTTGCTCTTCGTGTCGCCGAACCCGACGACCTCCACCTCGTCGTTGACGGCGACCTTTCCCCGCTCGACCCGCCCCGTCACGACCGTGCCGCGGCCCGAGATCGTGAAGACGTCCTCGATCGGCATGAGGAACGGCAGGTCCACGGCCCGGACCGGGTCCGGGATGAACGTGTCGACCGCGTCCATGAGCTCGAGGATCTTCCGGTTCCACGCGTTCGCGGGGTCGCCGTCGGACTGCATCGCGAGGAGCGCCGACCCCCGGACGATCGGCGTCCGGGCCCCGGGGAACCCATACCTCGTCAAGAGGTCCCGGATCTCGAGCTCGACGAGGTCGAGGATCTCCGGGTCGCCGACGAGATCCACCTTGTTCAGGAAGACGACGATGGCCGGGACGTTGACCTGCCGGGCCAGCAGGATATGCTCCCGCGTCTGCGGCATCGGGCCGTCGTCGGCCGCCACGACCAGGATCGAACCGTCCATCTGCGCGGCCCCGGTGATCATGTTCTTGATGTAGTCGGCGTGCCCGGGGCAATCGATGTGGGCGTAATGCCGTTTCGCCGTCTCGTACTCGATGTGGGCGATGTTGATCGTCACCCCCCGCTCGCGCTCCTCCGGGGCGTTGTCGATCTGGTCGTAGGCCCGGAACTCGATCCCGGCATAGGCCTTCGAAAGGACGCGGGTGATGGCCGAGGTCAACGTCGTCTTGCCATGGTCCACATGGCCGATCGTGCCGATGTTGACGTGAGGTTTTGTTCTCTCGAACTTCCTCTTGGCCATTCGTTCAAACCTCCCGAGGCCCTATCATTGAGGGCTGCCGTCTGCGATCATGAAAGCCCAAGACCAGAGTTGAACTGGTGACCCCGTCCTTACCAAGGACGTGCTCTGCCAACTGAGCTACTTGGGCCCGATAAGCTCGAGAAAGAGCGGGAAACGGGATTCGAACCCGCGACATTCAGCTTGGAAGGCTGACGCTCTACCAACTGAGCTATTCCCGCGGAAGTGGGCAGGGAAGGATTCGAACCTCCGAAGCGTTTCCGCAGCGGGTTTACAGCCCGCCCCATTTGGCCACTCTGGAACCTGCCCAGCGTATGAACCATCCTCGAAAGCCTCGATTGCCTGAAATGAACACTCATCCGTCGCGGTAAGGATATTCCGTTGTCCGATAACCCGCTCAATCGCCGCTGCTAAGCCAGCGAAGGGATTCGAACCCCTGACCCGCTGATTACAAATCAGCCGCTCTACCTGCTGAGCTACGCTGGCGTGCCGTCACTCGTGACAAAACCCCGTCGTGCCCGTTCGCATGGAAGTACAGAAGAAGAGCTGAAAAATAAAAGAATTTTCTCCTCGAGCTCGAAGTTGTTCTTTTTCAGAGAGTTAGTCTGAAATAGACAGAACCGCGATGACCATCTTATAGAAATCCCCGTTTCTTGTCAAGACCTTACGTTAATTTTTCTACCTGATCTGCCGGGCCCGGTTGAGCTTCTCCCCCAACCCCCTGGCGAAGTCCACCAGGAAGATGAGATAGCGGCCCTTCTGGACCGGTGTCAGGTTCTCGTCGAGCAGGGCTTCGAGCTCCGCGTCCTTCTGCTGGATTGACTGACGGATCTCCTTGATCCTCTGGACGAGGGCCAGGATATCCGCTTCCTGGGCCGGATTTTTGTCGAGGGCCGCCCGGAGGTCCCGGATTTCGCCCCCCACACGCCGCTGGAGCTCGGCCTTCTCTTTTTCTATCCGGTTCATGGCGGGAAACAGCTTGGCCGTCTGAGCCTCCGTCAGGTCGAGGGCCTCGGTCATCCGGAGGAGCCGGAGGGTGTTGATGTTCTCCCTGAGCTTGGCCCGCGTTTGAGGGTCGCCCTGTTGAGGAAGGGAGGCCGCCCAGACCGGCAAGGCGAGGCACGCCAGAAGCAAAACGATGACCCTCTTCGTTCTCATGTCAAACCTCCATGACCTTGTTCTTTGCGCAATTCGGACTCGATGAAGCGCAGGTCCTCTTCGCTCATCCCCTCCCAGAACAGGGGATTGTCGTCGAAGCGAACGAGGTTTGTCTCGGGCTGGCCCTCCGCGGCTTCGTTGATCGCGGCCACGATCTCCCTGTTGAACGAGCGTTCGAGTTCGGGGTCCGGCCCGATCTCGCCGATGACCTGCGCAACGGAATCCTCGAACGATATGAAGACCTGCTCCTGGCCGCGACGGGGACGAAGGACCGCGAGATAAGTCACGACGAAGGCCAGGACGAGCAAGCCCACCGCGGCCCGGGCCCATGTCCAAAAGACGGGTGGGTGCGGCGTGACCAGGGCATTTCCCCGTTCCTCCTCCCGGCGGCCCTCGGCCTCGCGGGAGGCCGCGGCTTCGGCCAGCCTGGCCTCCAGCCTGCGGCCGAAATCCTCCCATTCCGCGGGAGCCAAGCCGGGGTCGGCCAGGTCTTTCGCCCGTTTCCCCAGCCGGGCCAGGTCATCCCTGTAAGCGCGGCAGGAGGCGCATCCTTTGAGATGGCGCTCGAGACCGACGGCCCGTTTCCCGGACAGGGCCCCGTCCTGGGAGTCGGAGATCCGTTTCTTCCATGTCCCACAGCTCATGATCCGACCTCGTTCAAGAAAGGCTTGAGCCTGGCCTGGAGCATCTTCCGGGCCTTGTGCATCCGCCAGGAGACCGTGTTCTCCGAACAGCCAAGGGCCAGGGCGGCTTCGGCGTGGCTTAGACCCTGGCCCGCGACCAGGAGGAACGAGGCCTTGAAGAGCGGAGGGAGGGACCCGACGGCGTCCTCGATGCGTTCCCCGAGCTCGTTGCGGACCGCACTCATCTCAGGCGATGAGGCGGCTGCCTTGCCCCCGTCTCTTTCATGGATGTTCTCGTGAAAATCGGCCCGCTCCCCCTCCCGGCCGCGCTTCTTCATAAAATTCAGCGAGGCGTTGATGGCGATCCGGTAGACCCAGGTGGAGAAGCTCGATCTCCCCTGGAACCCCGGGATCGATCTGAAGGCCGTCAAGAATACCTCCTGGCACAAGTCATCGGCATCCGAGCGGTTCTTCGTCATGCCGTAGATAAGCCCGTAAATCTTCTGCTGGTGGCGCCGGGCGAGCTCGGAGAAAGCCTCGCTTTTCCCCTCGCGGGCCTCCTCCACGAGGACATCGTCCGGTCGCTCATCCATTTCATGCTCACTTCATTAGACATCCATTATACACAAATCTTAGCGCCCCCAGGAGCTTCCCGGAGTCTTCCTGCGGCCCCTCGGGATGAGCCTCCCAGGAAAGGATGTTCGCCGCGAAATCTGCCCGATTCCGTTGACAACCCCTTCCGCCTGCTGCTATGATTCAGCCTCCCCCTTGGAGAGGTATGAGGCCATGATCGAACGCTACACCCGCCCCGAGATGGGCGCTGTCTGGACGGATGACAACAGGTACCGGAAATGGCTCGAGGTCGAGATCGCGGTCTGCGAGGCCTGGGCCCGCCTGGGGAAGATCCCCAAACCCGCCTTGCGGGACATCCGTCGCAAGGCCGGCTTCTCAACCGCCCGGATCGACGAGATCGAGAAGGTCGTCAAGCACGACATCATCGCCTTCCTGTCCTCGGTCGCGGAAAAGGTCGGGCCGAGCTCCCGCTATATCCACCTCGGCCTGACGTCTTATGACGTCGTCGACACCGCCCTTTCGCTCCTCATCCGCGAATCGCTCGAAAAGATCCTCCGCGAGCTCCGGCAGCTCCGGGGGCTTCTGAGGAGACAGGCGATCAAGTACAAGAAAACGCCCTGCATCGGTCGGACCCACGGCATCCATGCCGAGCCCGTTTCGTTCGGCTTCAAGATCCTCGTCTGGCACGAGGAGGTCAACAGGCACATCCGGCGTCTGGAGGAAGCCGTCCGCGTGATCTCGGTCGGCCGCATCTCCGGCTCGGTCGGGACCTACATTCACCTGGACCCCCGCGTGGAGGTCCTGGCCCTCAGGAAGGTCAAGCTTGAGCCCGCCAGGGTCTCGACCCAGGTCCTCCAGCGGGACCGCCACTCGGAGGTCCTGTCCGCTCTCGCCCTCCTCGCTTCCTCGATCGAAAAATTCGCGGTCGAGATCCGCCACCTCCAGAGGACGGAGGTCGGGGAGGTCGAGGAACCCTTCACCAAAGGCCAGAAGGGATCCTCCTCCATGCCCCATAAAAAGAACCCCGTCCGCTCCGAGCGGATCTCCGGCCTGGCCAGGCTCGTCAGGGCCAACGCCCAGGTCGGGCTTGAGAACGTGGCCCTCTGGCATGAAAGGGACATCTCCCATTCCTCGGCCGAACGCGTCGTTTTCCCGGATTCCTTCATTCTGACCGATTTCCTCCTGGCCGAGATCATCGACATCATCAAGAACTGGAACGTCCGCCCCGACCGGATGAGGGCCAACATCGAGGCCACCCGCGGCCTCATCTTCTCCCAGAGCGTCCTCCTGGCCCTGACCAAGAAAGGGATGTCCCGGGAGGACGCCTACCAGGTCGTCCAGAGGAACAGCCTCCGGGCCTGGAACGAGGGCCGCGATCTTCGCGGGCTCATCGCCGCCGACCCCGACGTGGGCCGGGTCCTCAAGCCGTCGGACATCGCCCGGTGCTTCTCGCTGGCCCCCTACCTCGCTAAGATCGACTACATTTTTGAAAGGGTTTTCGCCGATGAGAGTTAGGATCCTCGTCTCATTCAAGGACAGCGTCCTCGATCCCCAGGGCCAGACCGTGAAGAACGCCCTCCACACGATGGGCTACGCCGCCGTCAAGGACGTCCGGCAGGGCAAGGTCTTTGAGATCGAGCTCGACGGGGTGGGGAGGAAGGAGGCTGAGGCGGTCGTGGCGGAGATCACGCACAAGGTCCTGGCCAACCCGATCATCGAAAAGTACACTTGGGAGTTCATCAAAGTCCCGTCGGGGAAATGACCATGAGGTTCGGCGTCGTCCAATTTCCCGGCTCCAACTGCGACTTCGACACCTTCCATGTCCTCAAGAACGTCATGAAGCAGGATACGGTCATGCTCTGGCACAAGGACCACGACCTCCAGGAGGTGAGCTGCGTCGTGCTGCCCGGAGGGTTCTCCTACGGGGACTACCTGCGGTCCGGCGCCATCGCCCGCTTCTCCCCTCTCATGAAAGAGGTCCGGGCCTTCGCCCGCAAGGGAGGGCTCGTCCTGGGCATCTGCAACGGCTTTCAGGTCCTCCTCGAGCTCGGCCTGCTCCCCGGCGCCATGCTCCGGAACAAGAACCTGAGGTTCCTCTGCCAGCACGTCCACATCCGGGTCGAGGACGACCGGACGGCGTTCACCCGGGCCGGGAAAGCCGGACAGATCCTCCGGATCCCGATCGCCCACTTCGACGGCAACTATTACGCCCCGCCGCGAGACCGCTCGCCGACATCGAGAGGAAGCGGCCAGGTGGTCTTCCGCTATTGCGACGCCGGCGGGAACGTGACCGAGGAGGCCAACGTCAACGGCTCGCTCCACAATATCGCGGGGCTCGTGAACAAAGAGGGCAACGTCCTGGGGCATCATGCCCCATCCGGAGCGGGCCTCCGAGGCCCTCCTCGGCAGCGAGGACGGGCCTCATCATCTTCGAATCCCTCGTCCGGAGTCTCAGCGCCCGACGGGCCCCGGGCCAGGGCCTCCGCGAAAAAGGTCCGTCATGGTCGACCCGAAGACCCTCGCCCAGCACAACCTGACCGAAGAGGAGTACCGGCGAATCGTCGAGCTCATCGGGCGAGAGCCGAACCTGACCGAGCTCGGCATCTTCTCGGTCATGTGGTCCGAGCACTGCGGCTACAAGAGCTCCAAGGTCTACCTCAAGAAGCTCCCGACCGAGGGCCGAGCATGTCGTCCAGGGGCCCGGCGAGAACGCCGGGCGTCATCGACATCGGCGACGGTCAGGTCGTCGTCTTCAAGATCGAGTCCCACAACCACCCGTCCTATATCGAGCCCTTCCAGGGCGCGGCCACGGGTGTCGGCGGGATCCTGCGGGACATTTTCACGATGGGCGCCCGGCCCATCGCCGTCCTCGATTCCCTACGGTTCGGCCCGCTGAGCGACCCGAAGAACCGGGCGATCATGGAGGGAGTCGTTTCGGGCATCGCCGGCTACGGGAACTCCATCGGCGTCCCCACCGTCGGCGGCGAGGTCTACTTTCAACGAATGCTACGCCGCCAACCCCCTGGTCAACGTCTTCTGCCTGGGGCTGGCCAAAAAGGACAGGATCTTCTACGCCAAGGCCGAGGGCGTCGGGAACCCGGTCCTTTACGTCGGGGCCAAGACCGGCCGGGACGGCATCCACGGGGCGACCATGGCCTCGGCCGAATTCGGCAAGGAAACCGAGCACAAGAGGCCGAACGTCCAGGTCGGCGACCCCTTCAAGGAAAAGCTCCTGGTCGAGGCCTGTCTGGAGGTCATGGACAGGGGCCTCATTCTCGGCATCCAGGACATGGGGGCGGCCGGGCTGACCTGCTCGACGACCGAGATGGCCGCCAAGAGCGGGCTGGGCATCGAGATCGATCTCGACCGTGTCCCCCAGCGGGAAGCCGGGATGACGCCGTACGAGATCATGCTTTCCGAATCCCAGGAGCGCATGCTCCTCGTCTGCACTAAAGAGAACGTCAAGAAGGTCCAGGAGGTCTTCGCGAAGTGGGACCTCGACGCCCCGATCATCGGCCACGTCACCGGGGGCGGGCAGGCCCGGGTCCGTTTCAAAGGAGAGGTCGTCGTCGACATCCCCGTCGACGCGGTCGTCAACCTGTGCCCGGCCTACCGGAGGCCGAGCCGGCCGCCCGTCCGTCCCGCGTCGAGCGCCAGGCTCCCCTTGCTCCCCGTCCCGGCCGACATCGAGGACGTCTTTTTCCGTCTCCTGTCTTCGCCGACGGTCGCGGACAAGGAATGGGTCTTCCGCCAGTACGACCACATGGTCCAGGTCAACACCGTCCTCCTGCCCGGCGCGGACGCCGCGGTCCTGAGGCTCAAGGGCTCGAAGAAGGCCATCGCCATGACCCTGGACTCCAATTCGCTTTATGCTTCTCTCGACCCGAACACGGGCGCGAAAATCGCCGTCGCCGAGGCCTGCCGAAACCTGGCCTGCGTCGGGGCCCGGCCGATCGGCGTCACGAACTGCCTGAACTTCGGGAATCCGGAGAAGCCCGAGATCATGTGGCAGTTCGAGCAGGTCATCGACGGGATGGCGGAAGGCTGCCGGGCGTTCGGGATCCCCGTCACGGGCGGCAACGTCGAGCTTCTACAACGAGACCGAGGGCGTATCCATCTTCCCGACCCCGGTCCTGGGGATCGTCGGCATCATCGACGACGTCCGGAAGGTCGTCAGCCCGGGCTTCAAGGCCGGGGGGGACCTCGTTCTGCTGGTCGGCGAAAACAGGGAGGAGCTCGGCGGAACGGAATATGTGAGGGTCGTCCACCGGGTCGAGACAGGGACGCCGCCGCGCATCGACCTCGAGACAGAAAAGCGCGCCCAGAGTTTCTGCCTGGAGGCGATCGACGCGGGCCTCGTCCGGTCGGCCCATGACCTTTCGGAGGGTGGACTGGCCATCGCCCTGGCCGAATGCGCCTTCCACAGCCAGGGGCTCATCGGCTGCGCCGTCGAGCTCGACGACCCGATCCGGCCGGACGCGCTGGCCTTCGGCGAGACCCAATCCCGCATCCTCATGACCTGCCGCATGGCGGACCTGGACAGGCTCTCCGGGCTGGCCCGGACGACGGGAATCAAGCTCGCGGCCATCGGCCGGACGGGCGGGACGGACATCGTCGTCCGCCACCGCGGGCGGGACCTCATCCGGGTCCCGGTCGAGGACGCTTACCGGCGCTGGAAGGATGGCATCCCGAAATTTTACAGGGTCCGGGGCACGGGGGGACGATGAGCGAGGTCATCTTCCGGAGCCCGAAGAAACGGGGCCGGGTCGCCGTTTTTCTCTCCGGCCGGGGTTCTAATTTCATGGCCATCCGGGAGGCCATCCGCCGCGGCGCGATCGACGCGGAGGTCGGCCTCGTCCTCAGCAACAAGGAGGACGCGCCCGGCCTTCTCAGAGCGAGGGAATGGGGCCTCGAGACGTCATTCCTCAACCCGAAACTGTTCGCGACGCGTGAAGAGTACGACCAGGCCGCCGGCAGGGAGGTCGAGAAAAGGGGGATCGACCTCATCTGTCTCGCGGGATACATGAAGGTCCTGACGCCGCAGTTCTGCGACGCCTTCCGGTACCGGATCGTCAACATCCACCCGGCCCTCCTCCCCTCTTTCCCGGGTCTCCACGTCCAGCAGAGGGCCATCGACTGGGGGGTTCATTTCTCGGGCTGCACGGTCCATTTCGTCGCCGCCGAAGTGGACATGGGCCCGATCATCCTCCAGGCTGTCGTCCCGGTCCTCCCGGACGACACCGAGGAAACGCTGGCGGCCCGGATCCTGGTCGAGGAGCACGTGATCTATCCCGAGGCCCTCCGGCTCTACTTCGAGGGCCGGGTCGAGGTCCGCGGGCGCCGCGTCTTCATCGTCTGACCGGCCGCCGCGCGGCTGCGATAATAATAAGGTTCATCAAGGAGGGACAAATGAAAATCGGAATACTGGGGTCCGGGGGCGTGGGCCAGGACCTGGGTCTCGGCTTCATCGGACTCGGCCACGAAGTCAGGATGGGGAGCCGGAGCCCGGCCAAGGAAGAGATCAAGGCCTGGCTGTCCAAGGCCGGCAAGAAGGCCTCGGCCGGGACCTTCGGCGAAGCCGCGGCCTTCGGCGACATGGCGGTCCTGGCGACCCATTGGCCGGGGACGGAGAACGCGATCCGGCTGGCCGGCCCGGACAACCTCGCCGGAAAGCCGGTGATCGATGCGACCAATCCCCTCCTCTTTCGGCCGAAGGCCCTGCCCGAGCTGGCTGTCGGCGGCCAGGATTCGGCGGGGGAACAGGTCCAGCGGTGGCTCCCCAAAGCGCGGGTCGTCAAGGCTTTCAATACGGTCAATCATGCCCATATGGTCAAGCCCTCCTTCCCGGGAGGGCCTCCCGACATGTTCATCTGCGGGAACGATGACGCGGCCAAGAAGCTCGTGGCGGGGATCTGCCGCGACTTCGGATGGGGGGTCATCGACATGGGGGGGATCCAGGCGGCCAGGCTGATTGAGCCGCTCGCCCTGATCTACATCCAAAACGCGATCCGGACGGAGAACTGGGACAGGGCCTTCAAGCTGCTAAGAAAATAGTCCCCACTCGAAGATCCTCGGCGGGGCCATTTTCGGGGGAGTCCCGAAGACCCGGGCATAAAGCCCGGGATAGGCATCCTTCCCACCGATGAGAAGGCAGGCGAGCGGCATGACCCTTGCCGCCAGGCGGGACATCTCCGAGGCTACGGCCCGGATCTCCCACTGGGCCGAGGCATCCTCGCGAAGCCGCGAGACGTGATAGAGCTCCCGGACGTTCAGTTTGAGAAGGGCGCGCCTGCGGTGGGCGTTGGTGAGGACATAATCCGCCGCCGGGCCGACGGCCTTCTCCAGTCGGGCGTGGGTCTCGTTCGTCCGTCCGATCATCTCTAGGAATTCGCGTTCGGCCCCGATCTCCTCGAGCGAAGGCGGAACCGTCACGCCGAGGGAGGGGTCATAGCGCTGCTGGGTCAGGGTCGCCATCCGATGCCGCTTGAGCTGGGCGAAACAGGACGCGGAGATGACGAGGTCGTAGGTCAGGTCGGCGTGCTCGAATTCCCGGAGCGGAAAATCGTAGAATTCCATGCGGCGGAGAGCGCTCCGGGCGATCGCCTTCCGCTCCGGAGGTTTCGCCGCCTTGGCTAGGCGGAGGCATTCGGCGTGCGAGCGACGGGAGACGGAGTGAAGAAGGGCGGCCAGGATCCGGACGTCGCCGTCGGGCGAATGGTCCGCGAGGGTGACGCTCCGGGCGGGACGTTTCCCCGGGCGCCTCTTCCGGCCGGAGCCGAGGATGTCCGCGGCCGCCCGCTCGACATCGCCGTATGTCAGGGCGTCGAAATCCGACGGTAGCGTGAACAGGATGATGGACGGCGCAACGTCCTTGGCCAGGGCGTAGAGCCTTCCGTTGAGGTCCCTGATCTCCTGGTTCTCTTTGCCGGCGAAGCGGCGGATGAGGAGCTCGAGGTTCCTGGCGTTCGTCGTCAGCCCCAGCTGTCCTTGCGTCGCCAGGCTCACGATGTAGCGGGCGTCCTCTTTGGCCCAGCCGTCGAGAACGGAGTGGTTCTTGGCGTTCGCCGCCTGGGCCCGGAATTTGTCGAGGACATGGGGCCTGAGCCGTCCGTAGAGCTTGTGATAAAGGACGTTCTGGGCCCTGACCGTGGCCGTGAAGAGGTCCTCAAGCCCGGCCCTTCTGATCTCCTCGGGCACGACGAAGTCCTCGCCGAGGGTGATGTAACGCTGGGATTTTTCCGTGAACGAGCAGAGCCGGAAGCGCTCGATCTCCTCGATGGCAAGCCGGCTGACGCCGATGATGTCGAAGTTGAAGACCGCGTGCTCGGCCACGGAGTGATGGCCCATCTTGAAGATGATCATCTGGTTCGAGCGGCGGGCCCGCTCGACCTCGGCCCGCGCCGCGGCCCGCAGCTCGTCGGCCGGACGCGGGTCCCTGGAGATCCGGGCGTAGGAGGCCGACAGCGTCTCGGGCGTCACGTCCTCGCGCGGCGGAGAATTCTTCTTGAGCTCGTCGAGGACGGCGCTATCGACGTTGTAGCCGGCCAGGATGACTCTCATGGGCGCCTCTAAATTAAGAGCCGGGGGCTGAAATGTCAACCGGATTTCGCTCGGCACTCCATGACCGCAACTTCTCAAAGTTGCGGACTTGGAGGGAGTCCATACGAAAAACGTGGGATTCCCCAGCGAGGAATCCCACTCTGTGATCGCTCCGCCCCCCTCGCCCAGCGGGCGAGGGACCATGCCCGCGTCGCGCTCTCAGACAATTGAATCCCGCCGGTTCTTGGGATAATCTTAATAAAGGAGGGAAATCCGATGAAAAACAGGGAGATCGCCGACCTCCTCGACCGGATCGCCGACGCCCTGGAGATCAAGGGCGAATCGGGCTTCAAGGTCGTGGCCTACCGAAAAGCGGCCCGAGTTCTCCTCGATATGACCGAGGACATCGAGAACGTGGCCCGCGAAGGCCGGCTCGAAACGATCCCCGGCATCGGCAGCGGCCTGGCGGGCAAGATCAGGGAATATGTCGAGACCGGGAAGATGACCAAGTATGGCGAGGTCCTGAAAGACGTCCCGGAAGGGCTCCTCGGGCTCCTGGAGATCCAGGGTCTCGGCGGGAAGACCATCCACCTCATGCACGGGGAGCTCGGGGTCAACGGCCTCGACGACCTCAAGCGGGCGATCGCCGACGGTTCCCTGGCCGGCCTCCGCGGCATGGGCGAGAAGAAAGTCGAGAACATCCGGAAAGCGATCGACGCCCGGGCCCGCGTCGGCGAGCGGATCTCGATCGCGGAAGCCACGCGCATCGCCGACGAGGTCATCGCCTACCTTTCGGGGGCCCCCGGGATCGGCCGGGTGTCCGCCGCCGGGTCCCTCCGCCGGATGAAGGAGACGGTCGGCGACATCGATATCCTCGCCTGCGGGAAGGACGGCGCCGCGATCATCGACTATTTCGCCCGCTTCCCTGGAACGGTCCGCGTCCTGGCCGAGGGAGGGACCAAGGGTTCCATCGTCGTCCGGGCGGATGGGCTCGAACGCCAGGTCGACCTCCGGGTCGTCGCCGAAGCGGAATACGGGGCCGCTCTTCTCTATTTCACCGGCTCGAAGGCTCACAATATCAAGCTCCGCGGCCTGGCCAAGGAGAAGGGCCTCAAGATCTCCGAATACGGCGTCTTCCGGGGCCCGAAAAGACTCGCCGGCCGGGAGGAGGAGGACTGCTACAAGGTCCTCCGGATGCCCTGGATTCCTCCCGAGATGCGCGAGGACCGGGGAGAGGTGGAGCTGGCCATCGATGGCCGGCTTCCCAGCCTCGTCGAGCCAGCGGACATCCTGGGCGACCTCCATGTCCACACCAGAGCAAGCGACGGGAGCATGTCGCTCGACGAGATCGTCAAGGAGGCCCGGAAGATGGGATATGCCTACGTGGCCGTCTGCGACCATTCCAAGGCCGCGCACTACGCCCACGGCCTGAGCGAGGAGCGCCTCCTCGAACAAGCCAAGGAGATCGACGGCATGAACCGGGGGCTCAAGGGCTTCCGGATCCTGAAGGGGGCCGAGGTCGACATCCTCCCCGACGGCTCCCTGGATTTCGAGGAGGGCCTCCTCGCCAAGCTGGACTTCGTGGTCGCGGCCATCCACTCGGGGTTCAAAAAGAACGTGACGGCGCGCATCCTCAAGGCGCTCGAGAATCCCCACGTCCGGACGATCGCCCATCCGTCCGGGCGGCTCATTTCGGGCCGGGAAGGCTACGACGTGGACCTCGACGCGGTCATCGAGGGCGCGGCCAGGACGGGGAAGGCGCTGGAGCTGAACGCGTTCTACGACCGGCTGGACCTCGACGAACTGCATCTCAAGAAAGCCAAAGAGCACGGCGTCAGGATCAGCCTCGGGACCGACACCCATTTCGCCGCCGGGCTGGCCATGATGCGCTTCGGCGTCGGGATCGCCCGCCGGGCCTGGCTCGAAAAAGCGGACATCCTCAACTGTCTGACAGCCAATAAGCTCTTGGGACGCCAGCCCGCCCTTCAAGAACCGATCCCGAAAAGATCTTAGTAACTTAGTAAGTCATTCCTGCGGACGCGGGGAGGGATATCCCTATGAGTCCGCGACCATTTGTTATCCCTTCATGACGCCGACCGGGACGACTTTGGCGACGAGGCGCCCGAGCCCGACTTCATGCGAGACCCTGACGACTTCGTCAACGTCCTTGTAGGCGGCCGAGGCCTCTTCGGCGACGCCCTTCCAGCTCGTGGACTTGAGCTCGATCCCCCGGCGGGCCAGGTCGTCCCGGATCTGCTCGCCGCGGAACCGCCCGAGGGCTTCGTGGCGGGACATGACCCTGCCGGCTCCGTGGGCCGTGGAGCCGAAGCTCAGCTCCTCGGCCTCCGGAGTCCCCACCAGGAGGAAGGACGAGGTCCCCATGCTCCCGGGGATGATGACGGGCTGACCCGTGGACCTGTAGGCCTCGGGGATCTCGGGCCGCCCGGGCCCGAAACTCCGCGTCGCGCCCTTGCGGTGGACACAGAGGTCCCTGAGTTCCCCGCCGACGACATGCTTCTCGACCTTGGCCACGTTATGGCAGACGTCATAAACCTGCCTCATCCCCTTTGAACTGCCGAGGACCCTGGCAAAGACGTCCCGGACCCAGTGGGCGATCATCTGCCGGTTGGCGAAGGCGTAGTTAACGGCCGCCGACATCGCGCGGTAATAGCGCCGGCCGAGCTCGGAGCGGAAGGGGGCGTTGACGAGCTCGCGGTCCGGAAGCCCCTGGCTCCCGAACTTGTTTTCCATAAGCTCGATGAAGTCGGTCGCGACCTGGTGGCCGAGCCCCCGGCTGCCGCAGTGGATCATGACCAGGATCTGGCCCTCGGCCCCGATCCCGAAGGCCCCGGCCGCTACCCTGTCGTAGATCTCGAGGACCTTCTGGATCTCCAGAAAGTGGTTCCCGGAGCCGAGGGTCCCGAGCTGCGGGATCCCCCGCTCCATGGCCCGGTCGGACACCGAGGCCCCGTCCGCGTCCCTCATCCGTCCGTATTCCTCTGTCCGCTCGAGATCCTCGGTCGTGCCGTAGCCGTTCTCGACGGCCCATCCCGCCCCTTTAGCTAGGATGTCCTTCAGGACATTCCGGCTGAGCTTGGTGACCCCCCCCTTCCCCACCCCGGCCGGGACCTCCTTGAAGATCTCGGAAAGGAGCTCCTTCCTCCGGGCTGTGATATCCCTCTCGGTATAATCCGTCCGGAGGAGCCTCACGCCGCAGTTGATGTCGTAGCCGACGCCGCCCGGCGAGATGACGCCTTCGTCGAGGTCGAAGGCCGCGACCCCTCCGATCGGGAAACCGTAGCCCTGGTGGGCGTCGGGCATGACATAGGACATGCGCTGGATGCCGGGCAGGCAGGCCACGTTCCGGGCCTGGTCGAGGGTCATGTCATGCTTGATGTCGGCCAGGAGCCTCGCGGATGAATAGATGAGGGCCGGGACCCTCATCTCACCCTGCTTGGGGATCTCCCAGACGTTGTCGCTGACCTTCCGGAGTTCCATGGGGCGCCTCACATGTCTACGACGACCTGAAGGGCGAAGCCGTCGCCTTCCTCGATCTTCATGTCGTTATACGTCACGGCCTTGACGCCGCCGTAGATCTCGGTGCGGTCGGAGATGGTGTCTCCCTTGAATTCCGCCTCCAGGAGCCAGCCCTCTCCGTCGGTCCGGATGACTAGGCCGGCCACGGACCCGAGGAGGAACCGCTCGGTCTCGAAGAGGTAGATGATCTCGCCGAGGAACTTGACGAGGAGCTGTTCCCTGTCCCGACCTTGGACGCGGACGGCCCTGGTGGACTTCGGCTCGACCCGGGCCCAGTCCCACATGAGGGACGCCGTAGCCAGGGCCGCGTTCACGAAGGCCTCCTCGAGGGTTTGTCCATAAGCCCGGAACTTGCCGTCGGCGGTGTGCGGGAGTATTTCGTATTTCTGCATCTCGGCCAGGCCGCCGCTCTGACACGCGTCAACCGGTCATCACGATCAGTCTATCCCATTTTCAGGTCCGCGAAAAGGGCGGAACGCCCGGGATCCCGGCGCGGCTCAACCGAAAACGCCCGCGACCGGGCCGGCGCAGAAGGGGCACGCGTTCCCGGTCATCAGGTTCTCGGCGACGAAGAACCCTTGGCGCCTGATGAGGGCGTGTCCGCAAGTCGGGCAGGATGTCTCCTCGGACTCACCGGGCATGTTCCCGATATAAATGTAGCGGAGGCCTTCGCTCTTCCCGATCCCGGCGGCCAGGCGGAGGGTTTTCGCCGGCGTCGGAGGTGCGGAGGTATATTCGAAGTCCGGATGGAAGCGGCTGATGTGCCAGGGGATCTCGGGGTCGACCCCGGCGATGAACCGGGCGATCCCGGTGAGCTCCTCGGCCCCGTCGTTCAGCCCGGGGACGACCAGCGTCGTGACCTCGACCCAGATGCCCATTCCCCTCATCCGGCGGATCGACGCGAGGACCGGTTCGAGCCTGGCCCCGCAAACCTTCCTATAGGTCTCGTCCTTGAACGCCTTGAGGTCCACGTTGGCCGCGTCGAGATACGGCCGGATGGCTGTCAGGGCCTCTTCCGTCATGTAGCCGTTGGTCACGAAGTTATTGGCCAGTCCGGCCTCCTTCGCCAGCCTCGCCGTATCGAACGCGTATTCAAAAAAGATCGTGGGCTCCGTGTACGTGTATGAGATGCTCCGGCAACCCTGGGCCAGGGCCTCGCGGACGATCTCCCGGGGCGACAGCTTCTGGCCTCCGAGGCCTCCGTCCTTTTTCCGGGGCGCCTGGGAGATCTCCCAGTTCTGGCAGAACGCGCACCGGAAGTTGCAGCCGGCCGTCGCGATGGAGAGCGCCTTCGACCCTGGATAAAAATGGAAGAGCGGCTTCTTTTCGATGGGGTCGACGTGGGCTGCGATGACCTCGCCGTAGACGAGGGTCACGAGCTTCCCTCCGCGGTTCTCGCGGACGGCGCAGATCCCGGCCTTCGCAGGGGCGATGACGCAGCGGTGGCTGCAGAGGGCGCAGGCGACCTTCCCGCCCTCGAGAGGGGCCCAGAGCATGGCGTCCTTGATCATGAGCTCTTCAGGCCGGGGAAAAACCCGGCCGCCGACGGGCACACCCGCCGGAGGAAACATTCCGGGCACCTCGGCTTCCGGGCCTGGCAGAGGGCCCGGCCGTGGTCGACGAGCAGGGAATTGAAATCCAGCCAGTCTTCCCTGGGGATAATGGCCAGGAGGTCGCGCTCGATCTTGTCCGGGTCCGTCTCCCGGCTCAGCCCCAGCCTCTGGGAAAGGCGGCGGGCATGGGTGTCGACGGCGATCCCCTCGGCCCTGCCGTATCCCGCTGAGAGGACGATGTTGGCCGTCTTCCGGGCCACGCCCGGCAGGGTGATGAGCTTCTCCATCGAGTCCGGCACCGCCCCCCCGAATTCTTCGACGATCTTCTGCGAAGCCCCGACGAGGCTCTTCGCCTTATTCCGGAAAAAGCCGGTCGACCGGATCTCCTGTTCGAGCTCGGCCCGGTCGGCCCGGGCGAGATGGGCCGGCGCCGGGTATTTCCGGAAAAGGCCCGGGGTGACCATGTTGACCCGCTCGTCCGTGCACTGCGCGGCCAGGATCGTCGCGACCAGGATCTCGAACGGACTCCGGAATTCGAGGGCGGTCCGGCTCCCGGGATAATGTTTCCGGAGGAGGCGGATGATCTCCCGGACGCGCGTCCCTTTTTTGTCCAAATGGTCCCTCCCGCTTTCTCAAATGCCGAGGTCGGACCGGACCTGAAGAACCCTGAGGATGTCGGTCCGGCAGATGACCCCCGCGATTCTGTCGCCGTCCATCACGGGGACCTGGTGGAGATCCCTGGACGCGAGGGCCGCCAGGATCTGGTTGCCGTCGGCGTCGAGGGACACGGATTGGAGCTTGTCCTTCGGCGTCATGATGTCCGAGACGGGAGAGTTTGGCCATTCCCCCCGGGCCAAGGCCTTGACGTCCTCCAGGCAGACGATCCCTTTCAGGTCCTGCCCCACGGTCACCAGAAAGACGCGCTCCTTTTTTTTCAGGATGTAATCGTCGACGAGGGTTTGGATGGGCAGCCCGGCGGGCACGGTTTCGAAGTCCGTGTTCATCAGGTCCCGGGCCTTCAGGCCCTCCAAAGCCGACTTGATCATGACCTGGCTGTAGCCGCGCGTCGCGGCGCTGTGGAGGAACCAGCCGATGAGGACGAGCCACAACCCGCCGAAGCTGCCGCGGAGGAATTGGAAAATGCCGATGAAGATCATGAGGTAGGCGATCCCGTCTCCGACCAGGGAGGCGATCCTCGTCGCCTTCTTGAGGTCTCCCGTGACTTTCCAGACGATCGAACGGAAGACCCGGCCCCCGTCCATGGGGAAGCCCGGCAGAAGGTTAAAGGCGCCGAGAGTGAAATTGACCATCGCCAGATAGGAGGCCGAGGCCCGGAACGGCTCGGCGCCGGCCGGCAGCAGGAGGGAGGCGAGCAAAAAGAGAACGCCGAGGAAGAAGCTCGACAGAGGCCCGACGATCGCCATCGAGAACTCCTTCAGCGGTTCGTTGGGCTCTTCGCTGATCTGGGCCACACCGCCGAGGATGAAGAGGGTGATGCTCCTGACCTCCTCCCCCTGTTTGATGGCTACGAGGGAGTGCGTCAGCTCATGGATGAGTACGGAAGCGAAGACGAGGAGGCTGGTGAGGAATCCCATGGCCCACTTCATGGCGAATGACCAGTGGGGGTGCGAACTCGGAAAATAGCTTCCTGCCAGCATCCAGCTTAAAAGGACAAAGATGACAAGCCAGCTCGAGTCGATCTTGATGTCGATCCCAAAAATCCGTCCGATGCGCCAACTGTATTTCATCATCCCTCCTTCCCCGACCTCGACCCCTCCTCGGAACGAACCGGCGGGGACTTGGGCACCCGGGGGCTGCCCGAGTCCCGGTCAGGGCCCGACGTGGAAGAGGTCTTCGCCGACGTGGAAGTCCTCGACGTTGTAGTAATCGGGGAACTTCTCGAGGAGGTCGATCTCGGAGCGGATCATGGCCTGGTGGCTCCTCTCCACCCGGCTGAGGTAGGCCAGCATCTTCCTGCTCCCCTCATCCTCCGCAAGCCCGCCGGCTTCCTGATAAAAGCTCTCGGCCGTCTCTTCGGCCTTGAGGGCGGCCAGGAAAAGGTCAAGGACCGAGGCCTGCTCGCCGACCGCTGCGGCGATCGGGGGCATCAGGGACGACTCCGGCGCCCCCACGGTCTTCTCCGGGAAGCGCTGGCCGAGAAGCCTCTCGAGGATCTTCCTGTGGTGCTCCTCTTCGAGGGCCAGGAACTTGAGCTTCTGGAGGAGGATGACGTTCTTGACCCGGCCCTGGAGCCGCGTGTAAAACGAGACGGCGTCGACTTCGGAGCGGATGCCGACGCTGAGGATCTCCCATGGCTTCAGTTTGCGGTCGATGGCCATGGGATTCTCAGAACGCGACGAACTTGTTCCGGGGCGCCCCACAGACTGGGCACTTGTCCGGGGCGTCGCCTTCCATCGTGAAACCGCACATCGAGCACACGTGGATGGGCTTCGACCCGGCGTCCTTGCCGGACGCAACGGCTTTGCTCGCCGCCTGATAGATTCCGCGATGGACGATCTCGGCCTGGAGGGCCGCGTTGAACCACGTCTCGGTGATCTTCTCCCCCTGGCTCTGGGCCACGGCGATGTATGCGGGGTACATTTCCTCGGCCTCGAAGTTTTCCCCGCCGGCAGCGGCGGCGAGGTTCTCTTTGGTGCTGCCGATCCCGGAGAGGGTCTTGAGGTAGTTCGTGGCATGGACCTGTTCTGCGTAGGCGTTGGCCTTGAAGATCCGGGCCACATTGGGCAGTTTCTCCGATGCGGCCTTCTCGGCGAAGGCCAGATACTTGATGTGGGCTTGGCTCTCGCCCGCGAGGGCGGCCTTGATGTTCTCTTCGGTCATCTTTTTCATCCGGAAACTCCTTTATGAGATTTTGATCATGGCTTGGATGGCCCCCCGGGCCCTGTCGGCGATCGCCGGCGGGACCGTGACGGGAGGCACTTTTCCCTCGAGCGCGGCCAGGACTTTCTCGAGGGTCGTCATTTTCATATTGACGCAGAGCGCCGAATCCCGAGCGGGATAGAACCGGACAGACGGGTTCTCCTTTGCCAGCCGGTAGATGATCCCCTTTTCGGTGCCGATGATGACCTCCCGGGCCTTCGTGGTCCGGGCCTCGACGACCATCTTCCCCGTCGACAGGACTTTGTCGGCCAGGTCGATGACATCGAGGGGACATTCCGGGTGGACCCAGACCTCCGCCCCGGGATAGCGGGCCTTCGCCGCGATGATGTCCGCGGGCCGGAACTTATGATGGACAAAACAATATCCGTCCCAGGCGATGATCCGCTTGCCCGTCTCGCGGGCAACGTAGGCGGCCAGGTTCTTGTCCGGGACGAACAGGACCTCGTCCTCGCCCAGCCAGTTGACAACGGCGATCGCGTTAGACGACGTGCAGCAGATGTCGCTCTCCGCCTTGACCTCGGCGCTCGTGTTGACGTAGCAGACGACCTTTCGTCCGGGGTACTTCTCCTTCCACATCCGGAGCTCGCGGCCGGTGATCATGTTCGCCATCGGGCAGCCGGCCCCGGGCTCAGGGAGCAGGACCCTTTTTCCGGGCGAGAGGATGGCCGCGGTCTCGGCCATGAAATGGACCCCGCAGAAGACGATGACCGCGGCGTCGAGGGCGGCGGCTTTGCGGCTCAGCTCCAGGGAATCGCCGGTGAAGTCGGCCGCGTCCTGGACCTCAGGGATCTGGTAGTTGTGGGCGAGGATGACGGCGTTCGTCCGCTTCTTCAGCCCGTCGATGCGGCCGAGGATCTCAGCCTGGTCCACGTCCCTCCCCTCCCTCCGTGCTGCCGTTTCGGCCGTCAGCCCGCCAGCGGCTTTCCGCAGTGGATGCAGGTGCCGGCCCCCTTTTTCGTGATGCCCCCGCAGGCCGGGCACTCCTCGAGCTCGATCTGGCAGGCCTTGCAGAACTCCTTCTCCCCCTCTTCCAGGGCCCCCTCGCAATAAGGGCAGGCGCAGCCCTCTTCGTGTTCGTGGGAATCCACGGCCATGGACGCGCCCTTCTCGCCGGATCTCTGCCTATCCTTGAAGTTCTCGATGGCCGCGTGGAGGGCGTCGGCGCCCAGGTTCGAGCAGTGGAGCTTATTCTTGGGCAGGCCGCCGAGCTCCTCGGCCACGAGACTGTTCGTGATCTTCATGGCCTCGTCGATGGTCTTGCCCTTGGCCATTTCGCTGACCATGCTGGAGACGGCGATGGCCGCCCCGCAGCCGAAGGTCTGGAACTTGACGTCCTCAAGGCGGTCGTCCTTGACCTTGATGTAGAACGTCATCATATCGCCGCAGACGGGGTTCCCGACCTGGCCGACGCCGTCGGCGTCGGCGATGACCCCGACGTTGCGGGGGTTCTGGAAATGGTCCATGACCTTATCGCTGTAAAGCATCGCTTTTCTCCTTGAGGTACTGCGTGTAGAGGGGCGACATCTTCCTCAGCCGCTCGATCACCGGGGGGAATGCGTCGAGAAGGTATTCGACGTCCTCGCGCCCCGTGCCGTCGATCAGGCTGAAAACGAGCGACCCCTGGGCCAGGGCATGGTCAAGGCCCATCGCCAGGAGGACGTGGGAGGCTTTGAGGGCCTTGGAGGTGCAGGCCGAACCGCTGCTGGCCGAAATGCCCTGCATATCGAGGAGCAGGAGCATGCCCTCGCCCTCGACGAACTCGACGCAGAAGCTGGCATGGTGGGGCAGCCGCCGGGTCCGATGGCCGGTGAGGATGACGTGATCGACCCGGCGGACGAGCTCCTCGATGAGGAGGTCGCGGAGGGGGACGGCCCTCGCCGCCCTGGCTTCCATCCCGGCCCGGGCGATCGCAGCGGCCTTTCCCAGACCGACGATCGCAGCCACGTTCTCCGTGCCGGCCCGCCGGCCGCCCTCCTGGATTCCGCCCTCGACGAGGGGCACGATCCGCGTCCCCTTTTTCAGGAACAAGGCGCCCGAGCCCTTGGGGCCGTAAAACTGGTCCCCGGCCAGACTGAGGGCGTCGACGTCCAGGTCCCGGACATTGAGGGGGATGGACCCGGCGGCGGCCACGGCGTCCGTGTGGAACAGGACGTTCCGGGCCCGGCAGACCCGGGCGATCTCCGCCACGGGCTCGACCGTCCCGACCTCGCTGTTGGCCGTCATGACCGAAACGAGGACGGTGTCCTTCCGAAGAGCCTTTTCGACCTCGGCCGGGTCGACGAGCCCGGTGCCGTCGACGGGGACGGCCGTCACGGAGAACCCGAGCTTCTCCAGGCTCTTGACCGGGTTGAGGACGGACTGGTGCTCGATCGCTGAAACGACGATATGTTTTCCCTTGGCCTGGTAGGCCTGGGCAAGGCCCTTGACCGCGAGGTTGTTCGCTTCGCTGCCGCTGGCGGTGAAATAGACCTCCTCCCGCCCGGACCCGATCAGGCCGGCCACCTCTTCCCTGGCCGCGTCGACGGCCGTTAGGGCCTGCTGTCCGGCGGAATGGAGGCTCTGGGGGTTGCCGTAAACTTCACCCAAGTACGGAAGCATCGCCTGGAGGGCCTCAGGATGGAGGGGCGTCGCCGCGATGTGGTCGAAATACGCTTTCCTCATGGGGATCCCTCTCCGGCCGTTCCCGTCCCGCCCGGAAGCTCAGACGGCCTCGACGCTCTTGACCTCGGGGACTTCTTTCTTCAGGATCCGCTCAATCCCCATCTTGAGCGTCATCTGAGACATGGGGCAGCCGCCGCAAGCGCCTTTGAGCCGGACCCGGACGACCCCGTCCGCGCCGACTTCGACGAGCTCCACGTCCCCGCCGTCGGCCTTAAGGGCGGGGCGGATCTTGTTCAAAGCCTGTTCGACTTTCTCTTTCATTCCGGTCTCCTCGGGGGATATCATTTTATAGTAAGCCTTTCCCGGATGATAATCCAGGGCTTTATCTCCCTCCCCCCATGATACACGCCTTTCCCCCAAAACTCAAGTATTCTTATAGATTAAGTAGAGATTAGCGGCATGGGCGGATCGCCGGCCCGGCCGAAAGGCCTATTTTTTCCGGGCCGGCTTCCTGGCTGCGGCCTTCTTCATCGGCTTGTCGCAGCAGACGAAGACGTGTTCTTCCGCGCAACCGCAGGCCTCGTCGATGATGACGCGGTAGCCGCAGACGCCGCATTCGTAGGCCTCACCCTTTTTGACTTTGGCTTTTTTCATGGCCATGTCGGACCTCCTTCGGATATTCGTGATGTCCTTATTCCCAGTCCAGCAGGCGCTTCTACCCCGCGAGGGCCCGGATGCGCGTGATATCCTGACTGACTTCGAGACATCCCCGGTAACGCCCCCCGGCGTCGCGGACGGCGAAAATATCGGATATGGATGAACTTCCCGCCCGTCTCGATCCAGAATTCAGCCGTTTCCCGTGTGCCGGCCTTGAAGGCCTTAAGGATTTTGCTGACGACGTCGACGCTCTGGGGCGGATGGCAATCCTGGACCTTGCGCCCAATGACGCCCGGTGACCCGGGAAAGATCGTTCGCTTGTTCGCCGAATAATAGCGGGCCGTGTCGCCGTCGTCGACGAAGGAGACGTCGACGGGGAGATGGGTCAGGACAAGATTGATGAGTTCCCGCCTCATCGTTCCCGTGTCCAGGTCGAGGAGCGGATCGAGCTTGCCCGCCGGTTTAATGGCCATGAGGTCAACCTCTGTGGAAATATTTTAGCACAGAACTCCGATGAATCGAAACCGCTCCGAATGATGCGGGAGACTTCAGACGATGACGCGGGGAATGAGAGGGTTGATCCGGGCCAGGATCTCGTAGCTGATCGTCCCGGCGAAGCCGGCGAGATCGTCGGCCGTGATCCTCTCCTTCCCGTCGGGGCCGATGAGGGTCACCTCGTCCTCGAGCCGCACGCCCGGGATATCCGTGACATCGGCCATGAAAAAATCCATGGCCACCCGGCCGCGCACCGGCGCCCGCCGCCCCCGGACGAGGACGTGGGCCGTGTTGGAGAGGCCCCGGTCGTAGCCGTCGAAGTAGCCGACGGGGACGACAGCCAGGACGGTCGGCCGCGTCGTTTTGTACGTGCAGCCGTACCCGACGCAGGAGTCGGGGCCGATCTTCTTGACCTGGGCGATCCGGGCCTTCCACGAAAGGACCGGCTTGAGCAAGAGCGGCTCCCTCTTTTTCTGAAGGCAGGACAGGTAGGTCTCCTTGGACGGCCAGTGGCCGTAGAGGCCGATCCCGACCCGAGCCATGCTGAAGTCGGTCTCCGGGAAGAGGATGGTCGAGGCCGTGCACGACATGTGCTTGACCGGGACGCGCACGCCGTGGGCCTGGACCGTCCGGACAGCGGCCCGGAAGGCCTCGAGCTGGAGCCGCGGGTAGTCGTGCTTGGTCGTGTCCTCGATGTTGGCGAAATGCGACGACAGCCCCTCCAAGATGAGCTCTTCATGCCTGCGGATGCTGCGGACGAACGGCCAGATGTCCTTGACCTCCACGCCCTGGCGGCGGGTGCCGGTCTCCACCTTGACGTGAACGGTGGCCTTCGTCCGCTGCCGGCGTGCGACGGCCGCCAGCCGGCTCGACCGTCTGACGGTTGTAGACGATCAGCCTCAGGTCGCGGGCCACGGCTTCCTCCAGCGCGCCGAGAGGAACGTAGCCCAGGACGAGGATCGGAGAGGCGAAGCCGGCGTCGCGGAGCGCGGTCCCCTCCTCCACAGAATTGACGCCGAGCCAGTCGACGCCGTTCTCGAGGGCGACCCCGGCGACCTCGCGAAGGCCGTGGCCGTAGGCGTTCGCCTTGACGACGGCCATGAACTTCCGCCGGGGGCCGATGATGCGGCGGAACTCGCCGATGTTGTGGACGAGAGCCGCCCGGTTGACCTCGATCCGTTGCAGGAATCCTCCACCCATCCCGGCCCTCCTCAAAGCGGCGGTGCCTCAGGGAGCTTCCGAAGGTCGACGACGCCTTCGAGCTCGCCGGCGAGGAGGATGGTCTCCCCCCGCTCGACGCCCGTGGAGATGATGGCGACGCGGGTCTCGACGAGGTCCTCGACGAGGCTCACATAATCCTTGAAAGACCGCGGCAGGCCATCGGCGTCCGAGGACCCATGGACGGAATCCTTCCATCCCGGGAACGTCCGATACACAGGCGTCACTTTCTCGAGGATCCAGGGCTCCGCGGGAAAGTTCTTGAAGACCTCGCTCCCGTAACGATAACCCGTGCAGACGAGCACCTCGTCGAACCCCTCCAGGACATCGGGCTTGGTCAAGGCGATCCTGTCGACCCCGTTGATCCGGCACGAGTAGCGGACGGCGACGGCGTCGAACCAGCCGCAGCGTCGGGGCCGGCCCGTCGTGGCCCCGAACTCATCGCCGCGGGTCGCGATCCTCTTCCCGCTCTCGTCGACGAGCTCGGTCGGGAAAGGTCCGCCGCCGACCCTGGTCGAATAGGCTTTGGTGATGCCGAGGACGGAATGGACCGCCTTGGGGCCCACGCCCAGCCCCGTGCAGGCCCCGCCGGCGGTTGAGTTGGACGACGTGACGTAGGGGTAGGTCCCGTGGTCGACGTCGAGGAGGGCTCCCTGGGCGCCCTCGAAAAGCACGTTCTTGCCCGCGCTCATCAGGCCGTGGAGGAGGTTGGAAACGTCTCGGATGTAAGGGGCCATCTTTTCGCCCCAGGCCAGATATTCGTCCAGGATGGGCTGCGCCTCGAGGGCCGGGAGCCCATAAGCATGGAAGATCCGGTTCTTGGCGGCCACGTTCTCGACGATCCTGTCCCGGAGGACCTGCGGGTCCAGGAGGTCTCCCGCCCGGATACCCCACCGCGCGGCCTTGTCCTCGTAGGCGGGGCCGATCCCGCGGCAGGTCGTGCCGATCTTCCTCTCGCCCCGGCTCTCCTCGCTGACCCTCTCGAGAATCGGATGCCAGGGCATGATGAGGTGGGCGTTCCGGCTGACGGCGAGCAGGGACGGGTCCACCCTGACCCCCAAGGCCTGGAGCTCAGAAATCTCTTTCAGGAACGCCGCCGGGGAAACGACGAGTCCGTTCCCGATGAAGCAGTACTTCCCGGAGTGGAGGATGCCGGACGGGATGAGGTGGAGGACGATCTTTTTCCCACGGACATGGACGGTGTGCCCGGCATTATGGCCGCCCTGGTAGCGGGCGACGATGTCGAAAGCGGGGGTCAGCAGGTCGACGATCTTGCCCTTGCCTTCATCCCCCCACTGGGTGCCGAGAACGAGCAGATTGGCCATTCCTCATCCTTTGTCAGTGAATATTTCCGGGCCGCGGCCGGGCACGGTTGGGCCCCGGGATTGTATCAGATTCGGTCGGCCGACTCAAGGCTCAGAAACCGACGGCCGCCTGGACCCGGAACAAATTGTCTCTGATACTCGGAGTCTCCTGGTTCCATTCGTATTCGGCCTTGAGGAATAGCTTCGGACCAAGGACCACGCGACAGCCGAGAGTCCAGCGGTTCTGGTCGATGAAGGTGCCGCCCCCGTGGTAGGGATCATCGACCTTGACTTGCTGGTAGCTTCCCACAAGTTGCAAGGTGGTGGACTTCATGACCAGCCAGACGGAATAACCCTCGGATTTTCCGTTGGCGAACGGCTCAGGGTTGTCGATGAGGGCCTGAGTGACCTCGGCCTTGACCTCCCAGTAATCGGTCACCCAGGAAAAATCCGCGCCTTCAAGGGTGAGGTTGCGTTCGTTGAGGTCATCATATTTCCCCGTATAGTAGGAAACGCCGACCTCGAGCCCCTCTTTGAATTGGAGCCCCAAGCGGCCGCCTTTTCCCTTGTCCTTGTTGTTGTCGGAAAACTGCTGGCTGTCCTGCAGGCTGTCCGCTTCCTTGAGCCCGTTCCCGACATACGCGGCATAGTCCAAGATCCCGGTCTTGCCCTCGACGATGATCCCCAGGTCCCGCCAGCTGGGCGGGTAAAGGTACTCCAGGTTGAGAGGTGTCCCGATGAGAAGCGTCTCATAAGGCCTATTGGCGCGGTTCCAGATCCCGAAGGGCACGAGGTACATTCCCGCTTTGATGCTGAAGGCCTGCGAAGGCACGTAGCCGGCCCAGGCCTGCTCGATCTCGAACAACGATTCTGTCATCGAGCGGACTTCCAAGGTGAATTGGAATTTCGTGGAGAGGGCGCCCGAGGCCAGGAGCCCAGCCTGGATGTTCTGGATGGACCCCTGGGCGTAACCGCTCTGGGACTGGCCCTTGAGGAATTCAAGAGAAAAATAGCCCCCGTATGTGGCGGTGATCCCCCCCCTGAGAGGAGCGGCCCCGGACGTGAGGATGCCGATGAAAAGGACAAAGGATAACAGCTTGTTTTTCATGGTTTTTAGACTCCGCTCCAGTCGAACGCGTCCTCCAGGAGGCCCTCTTTCCAGCGGTCCACGTTCTTGTTCAGGGCGACGAGCCGGCTTATCTCCGCGACTCCCTTTTTCGTCCCCATCCAGATGGCCCCGACGAGGAGTCCGTCCTTGAGGACGATTTTCTTGTACAGGCCGGCTTCGGGGACGGACCGGGCCAGAACTTCGTAGCCGCCTTTTTCGGGGACGGCGAGGCCCGCGGACGTCACGGCCAGCCCGGCGACCTTGAGCGTCGCCGAGGGCACCGTGCCGGAATAGGGCTTATCGATCCCCAGCATGTTGTAGGCGGCCGTCCGGGACTGCTCGAACGAAGCCGGGATGATGCCGTAGACGTTGCCCCCGTGCTCGGCGGCGTCGCCGGCAACGAAAATGCCTTCGGCGCTCGCGCGGAGGCGGTCGTCAGCCAGAATGCCGCGGTTGATGGCCAGACCCGCCTCCCGGGCCGGTCCGGTCTCCGGCCTGACCCCGGCGGCGATGACCACCATGTCGGCCTCCATCACTCCGCCGCCCTGGAACCGCAGCCCCTGCGCCTCCCCTTCGCCCAGGATCTCCTCCGTGACCGCTCCGAGCCGGACGTCGATCCCCATCTTCTCGAGCTCCGCTTTGAGGATCCCCGCGGCCGTGGAATCCAGCTGGCGCGGCAGAAGCCGGTCGAAGAACTCGACGACCCCGACCTTCGCTCCGGCCGTCCTCAGGGCGCGGGCGATCTCGAGGCCCAGGAGTCCCCCGCCAAGGACGGCCACCCGGGGATGACCCTTCATGTATTCCAGAATAGCCAGGGCGTCGTCGAGGGTCCGGAGGACGAAGACCCCCTTCTGACCGCTGCCGCGAATCGGCGGGACGGCGGCCCGGGAGCCGTTCGCGAGGAGGAGCGCATCATAGGGGACTGAGCGGCCGCCCGCGGTCTCGATCGTTTTGTCGGCCGGCCGGATGCGTTCGATCCTCTCGCCGGAGTGGAGCTCGATCCGCTGTCGGGAATTCCAGTCCGGGGGGAAGGCAAAAAGCCGGTCGAGGGGAAGCCGCCCGGCGATGAGCTCGATCAGGTTGGGCCGGGGATAGTAGGGGTATCTTTCCTCCCCGAAGATCTCGATCTCGACCTTGTCGTCGAGCTCGCGGAGCGTCTTGGCGGCCATGGTGCCAGCCAGCCCGCTCCCGACGATCACGGCTCTCATGGGCGAAGCGCCTCCCTGCCGGCGCGACTAGGAGACTTTCTGGAAAAACTCTTTGCCCACTCCGCACTGGGGGCAGGTCCAGGTCTCCGGGAGGTCCTCGAAGCTGGTCCCGGCGGGGATCCCGTTGTCCGGATCGCCCAGGGCCGGGTCATAAATATACCCGCAGGCCTGGCATTCCCATTTTTCCATGTCGTCCTCCTCGTTTTCAATCCTCGCTCAGGATGCGCTTTTCGTACTCGGCTTCGAGCTTGAGCTTATGGACCCGCTCCTGGCCGGCCAGGAACTCGAAGATCTTCCGCGCCCCGGCGACCTCCGGACTCCGGGCCAGGCCGGCGTACAGCTCCTCGGCCTTCTTCTCTTTCCGGGCGGCGAAAATGAGAAGGTCCTGGAGCGTCATGTCGGCGGCCGGGGTCTCGTCGGGCAGAGCGTCGGTAAGCCCCATATCCTCTGAGGGAGGAGCGGGGGTCGTTTCGAGCGGGGCGGCGGCCAGTTTCTCCAGGAGCCTGCGGTGGTTCTCTTCTTCTCCTTTGAGCTCGAGGAGAAGGTCCCTCAGGCCGGGCATCGTCGCCATCCCGGCCATGCGGGCATAGCCTTCGGCCGCCTCGATCTCCCGTCCGATGGCGAACGCGATGACATCGCTCACGCTCTTCCAAAGGCGTTCGGCCATTCCTCTCTTGTCCTCCCGGCGTTGAAGTCTTCGAGGCGGCGAAGACGTGCTCATTATATTGAATTTCCTGGGGCTGTCAATCAAGCGGAGAAGCTCCGGACGGGCCCTCAGGGACGCCCCTCTCCCCCGCCGATCCGCATCAACTTTTCCTTGACCAGGCTGTTCCTCTTGACGGGCTTGTCGTTCTTGATCGCGATGTAGAGGGCCTTGAAAGAGCCGACGATGATGCTCAGCCTCTTGGCCCTGGTCAGCGCCGTGTAAAAGAGGTTCCTCTGGAGCATGATGAAGTGCTGGGTCATGAGCGGCATGATCACCGCCTGGTACTCGCTGCCCTGAGCCTTGTGGACGGAAACGGCGTAGGCCAGGGTGAGATCGATCATTTCGTCCTTCTCGTAGCTCACGGTCCGGCCGTCGTAGTCCACGAAGAGGCGAAATTTCGCCTTGTCCACATGGAGGATCGTCCCGATGTCCCCGTTGAAGACGTCCTTTTCATAATCGTTCCTGAGCTGCATGACCTTGTCGCCGGTCCGGAATTCGCGGAGCCCGGCATGGAGGCCTTCGCCCTTCGGGTTGAGCCGCTTTTGGAGCTCCTGGTTCAAGTTGTCCACTCCTACGAGGCCCTTGTACATAGGGCTGATGACCTGGATCTGCGGCGAGCGGGGGTCCAGCCCGAGCTTCCGGGGCACGCTCCAAGTGCAGAGCTTCATGATCGTGTCGAAGGCCTTCTTTTCGTCGTCCTTCCGGACGAAGAAAAAATCGGCGGTCTCGTCCTCCCGCGGCGGGTAGATGAGGGGCTGGCCCTGGTTGACGCGGTGGGCGTTGAGGACGATGTAGCTCTCTTTTTCCTGACGGAAGATCTCTTCGAGCCGGACGACGTCCACGGTCCCCGACTCGATGATGTCCCGGAGGAGGGTCCCCGGCCCGACCGAAGGCAGCTGGTCCTTGTCGCCGACAAGGATGAGCCTCATCGGAGCGGGGACGGCTTTGAGGAGGTGGTACATCAGCGGCAGGTCGACCATGGACAATTCGTCGACGATCAGGGCTTCGCCGCGGAGCGGGTTCCGCTCGTTCCTCTTGAAGGCCCCCTTCTTCGGCTGGAACTCGAGGACGCGATGGATGGTCCGGGCTTCGCGGCCCGTCGTATCGGCCAGCCGCTTGGCCGCCCGGCCGGTCGGCGCGGCCAGGAGCGCTTCCCGGCCCCATTTCTCGGAAGACGTCGACGACGGCCCGGATGATGGTCGTTTTTCCTGTGCCCGGCCCGCCCGTGATGACGAGGATCTTTTTCTCGAAGCTCTCCCGGATGGCCTTCTTCTGGAGGGCCGAAAAAGCCAGGCCGAGATCCTTTTCCGTGGCCGCGATGGCCTGGTCGAGGTCGAAATCCGGTGGTTGGCAGGGAAAACCCGCGAGCTTGTGGATGGCCCGGGCCACTTCTTCCTGGGCCTGGTAATAAAAGGGAAGATAAAGGGCGGCGTCGGCCCCGAGCTCCTCCCGGACGACCCTCTTGTCGCGCAAAAGCTCATCCAGGGCCCTCTCCGCTTTGTCAGATTCGACCTCGAGGTCCGCGGCGCACTTCTCGCGGACCTCGGAAACGAAGGAGAAGACGTGGCCCTGCTCGTTGTCCTTTTCGAGTATATAAAGGATGTAGGCCTTGACCCGCTCGACCGAGCCGGGGTCCATCCCGAGCTTGAGGGCGATCTGGTCGGCCGTCTTGAACCCGATCCCCCAGATGTCAAGGCAGAGCTGGTAGGGGTTCTTCTTCAGGACCGTGAACGACCGGTCCCCGTACTGCCGGTAGATCTTCGTGGCCAGATTCGTCGAGACGCCGTGCTCCTGGAGGAAGATAATCAGGCCGCGGATGTCCTGATGCTCGGCCCAGGATCTCTTGATCTCCCGGAGCTTGACCGTGCCGACGCCCTCGACGTCTTTCAGGCGCTCCGGGCCCTTGGTCAGGATGTCGATCGTCCCGGCGCCGAACCGGGCCACGATCCTCGCGGCGAGCACGGGCCCGATGCCCCGGACGAGCCCGGAAGCCAGGAATTTCTCGATCCCCCTGGCCGATGCGGGAAGGGTCAGGGTGAAATTCTCGACCTTGAACTGCCGGCCGAAGCGGGGATTGAGCTCCCACCGGCCCTTGACCTTGAGCATCTCCCCCGGGGAAAGCGGGCGGGAAGGAGCCGACGATGGTCAGGGTGTCGCCGCTCTCGACGATGAAGCGGCAAACGGTGTAGCCGTTCTCAGGATTATAGAAGACGACTTGGTCGACGGTCCCCTCGACGGTGTCCAGGGCATCGGTGTTCAACGGCAACCTGCCGCGGATCCGGTCAGGGGCGCGGTGCGGAGATGGTCCATGGCTTCGCTTTTCTCATCTTAATCGTTTCCGGGAACCCGGTCAACCGGGCCCGACCGGCAGGGGGCCCTCAGTTGATGATCTTGAGCATGCGGCCCCAGCGGGCCTTGGGGATGAAGCTGACGACCTTCCTTAGCCGGGCCTGGAGGCTCGTCTTCTGCCAGGCGTCCCGCTCGGCGGTGTAGGAAAAGTAGATGACCCAGGGCCTGCCTTTGATGTTGTCGAGCGGCAGGAAGCCCCAGTATCGGCTGTCCTGGCTGTTGTCGCGGTTGTCGCCCATGACGAAACAGCTCCCCCGGGGGACGATGACGGGCCCGTAATTGTCGCGGATGAGGTCGTCATAATGATAGGCGTCACCCTTGGAATAGACCTGGCTGTCGCCGTGGACCTTGTAGGGCTCTAGGATCGGCTTGTCGTTGATGAAAACCTGCTTGTCCTTGATCTCGACCTTCTCCCCCTCCAGGGCGATGACCCGCTTGACGAAATCCTTGGTCAGGTCTTTCGGGTACTTGAACACGACGATGTCTTTCCTGTTGATCGACTTGTGAGGGAGGATCGCGCCCTCCAGCGGCAGGACGGGCCGGGTGTAGGCCAGCTTGTTGACGAGAAGGAAATCACCGACGAGCAGGGTCGGCTCCATCGAGCCCGTAGGGATCTGGAAGGCCTGGACAACGAAGGTCATGACGAAAAACACGAAAACGGCGGTCTCGGCGATGAGTTCGAAGTATTCCCTGACCACGCTCTTGTCTCTAGTCTTTGTCTCTTTTTCCATGTCGCGCCGCCTTTAAAACATCTACTATAATCAAAAACGCGAAATTCGGCAACAGGGTTTCTATCGAATCCGCAATTTCCTGACGCTTCCTGACCCTTCAGCCTCCCTAAATAAGGACGACGGATCCTGGCCCGGCGCGCCTGTTCAAGGGGCCGAGGGGATGGCCTCCACTCCAGAGCGCGGTTTTTCACGCCTTCCCGCGGCGTTTTAATAGATTAGCGGATTCAGGGGGGATGTCCCGGAGAAAACATTGAGCGCGACGCGGGCACGGTCCCTCACCCGTTGGGTGAGGAGTGCGGAGCGATCACAGAGTGGGAAAAAGCGAGAGTCCCGGGAGCAATACGCAAAGACTCATTTCAGATATTTACCAGAAGTGCCGCTCCGAGCCGCTCCGCCACACTTCTGCTGGTCGCGCCTCAGAATCCGCTCCCTGCCGGAGGGACGCCCTCCGACGTCCGCATCCTCCAGAAAAAACAATTCGGTAACGGAGTGAAGAACCGCGCCCTGGAGTGGAGGGCAGCCCTCACCGCCGTGCTTCCGCTGTCCTTGACAGCCCGGGCGATTCCGGCTTTACTTATCCCGTGAATATCACCCTCTTCGGCTACCCGAAATCGGGAAAGACGACGCTCTTCAACCTCCTGGCCGGGGCCCGCATCGAGGTCAGGGCCTACGAAGACGGAAAGCGGGAGCCGAACGTCCGCTCGCTGCCCGTCCCCGACGGCCGGCTCGACCGGATCGCCGCCCTCTACCCCGAGAAAAAGAAGGTCCCGGCCTCCCTGGACCTGACCGACCTCGTCGGGATTTCGTACGGAGAGGTCAGGACGAGCCTCCTCCTCGGCCATCTCCACAAGGCCGACGGGCTTGTCCATGTCGTCCGGGCCTTCCACGACGACCTGATCCCCCATCCCAAGGGCCGGGTCGACCCCGCCAGCGACATCCGGTTCATGGAGGAGGAGCTCGTCCTGGCGGACCTTCTTGCGACCGACGGCAGGCTGGAGCGCCTCGAAAAAGACCTGAAAAAGATGAAGGACCCGGAGGGCGAGAAGGAGAAAGAGGTTCTCGAACGGCTCCGGCCGCGCCTCGAGTCCGGACAGGGCCTGCGATCAGCTCCGCTCCCCCCGCCGACGAGAAGACCGTCCGCAGCTTCGCCTTCCTGAGCCTGAAGCCGCTCCTCCACTTCCTGAACCTGGACGAGAAGGACTCGGCCTCGGTCACGAGCCCCGGCGACCTCGTCCCCGGCGCCGAGAAGGACCGGCGGATCATGGCGTTCTGCGGCAAGATCGAGAACGAGATCTCCGAGCTCGATGACGAAGAGAAAGCCCAGTTCATGTCGGGATACGGACTCCGGGAGCCGAGCTCGGACCGGTTCTACGCCCAGGCCGTGTCTTTCCTCGACCGGATCGCTTTTTTCACGGTCGGCAAGGATGAAGTCCGGGCCTGGACGGTGCGGGCGGGATCAACGGCCCTCAAGGCCGCCGGCGCCATCCACACGGACATCGAGAGAGGGTTCATCCGGGCCGAAGTCGTCGCCTCGAACGACCTCCTCAAGCTCGGCTCCCTGCAGCATGCCAAGGACGCCGGCGCCATCCGGCTGGAGGGGAAAGAGTATGTCGTCCAGGACGGCGACGTCATCTACTTCCGGTTCGCCCCATGAGCCAGAGATTCCGGACGACAGCCCAGGACCCCGCCTCCGCCGCCCGGGCCGGCGTCCTCGAAACGCCCCACGGCGAGGTCGGAAACGCCGGCCTTCATGCCCGTGGCGAGCCAGGGAACGGTCAAGGCCCTGACCCACGGGCTCAGGTCGAGAGCCTCGGCGCGCAGATCATCCTCCTCAACTCCTACCATCTTTCGCTGCGTCCGGGCGTCGAGACGATCGAGGCCATGGGCGGCCTCCACTCTTTCATCTCCTGGCCCAAACCTATCCTGACCGACAGCGGCGGCTTCCAGATCTACAGCCTCTCCCCACTGGTCACGATCTCTGACGGAGGGCGGTCCGATTCGCTTCCCACCTCGACGGGACCAGGATCTCCCTGACGCCCGAGGACGTCGTCGACCTCCAGGTCCGGATGGGGACCGACATCCTGATGTGCCTGGACCATTTTCCACCCTATCCGTATTCGGAGGAAAAGATGGCCGAGGCGGTCCGGCTGACGACGGCCTGGGCCCAGCGCTCCCGTTCGCACTTCGCCCGATATGACAGCCGGCAGCACCTCTGGGGGATCTGCCAGGGCGGGATCCACTGGGACCTCAGGCGGCGGTCCATCGAGCAGCCTCGTCGAGATGGATTTCTCCGGCTACGCCTACGGCGGCCTGGGGATCGGCGAGCCCAAGACCGGGCTTTTCGAGGTCCTGGAGAAGGGCCACGCCATCCTGCCCGCGGACCGGCCCCGCTACCTCATGGGCATGGGGTACATCGAGGACGTCTTCGAGGCCGTGGAGAGGGGCGTCGATCTCTTCGACTGCGTCCTGCCGACCCGGAACGCCCGCAACGGGACGCTGTTCACGAGCCGCGGCCGGGTCGCCATCAAGAACGTCAAGTACGCCCGGGACCCCCGGCCGCTCGACGAGGCCTGCGGCTGCTACACGTGCCGGAATTTCTCCCGGGCCTACCTGCGCCACCTTTTCGAGCGCCAGGAGATGAGCGCCGCGATCCTCCATACCATCCACAACCTGCACTTTTATCTTGACATCTTCCGGAGAATCCGTCATGCTATCCAATCTAACTCCTTCAGTTTCTTGAAGAAGAGTATAGCTTCGAACGAAACCACAAAGGAAGAAACGACATGATCTTTGGGACCTTTTTTTCTCTGGCCCAGCCGGCGGCGGCGGGACAGGCCCAGCGGCCCAACATGCTGGCCGCTCTCCTTCCCTTCGTCCTGGTCTTCGCGATCTTCTACCTCCTCATCATCATGCCCCAGCGGAAGAAGCAGAAAAAGCACATGGACCTCGTCGAGAACCTGAAGCCGGGCGACCGGGTCGTCACATCGGCCGGGATCTTCGGCACGGTCATGGGCGTCCAGAAAGACCGGATCGAGCTCAAGATCGCGGCCAACGTCAAGATCGAGATCACCAAGAGCGCCGTGGGGGTCATCCTCGGGGCGACGGACTCGGGGATGGAGAAAACGGACTGATCGCCGGCTATTTCAACGCGAAGGGGCTCACATGAAGAAAGCACTCCGCTGGAAGATTGTTCTCACTTTAGCGGTCCTAATCGTTTCGCTCATCGTCGCCTGGCCGATCCAGGACAAGATCAAGCTGGGTCTGGACCTCAAGGGCGGCATCCACCTGGTCATGCAGATCATCACCCAGGACGCGGTGAAGATGGAAACGGACCAGGAGATCCTCCGCCTTCAGGACCTTTTCAAGAAGAACAACATCGCCTTCACGGCTCCATGACGCGATCGACGCCGGGCAAATTCACGATCCAGGGCCTCAACCCGGACGAAGAAGGCAAGGCCCGGGACCAGCTCGACCAGTACCTTCGCGACTGGGACTATACCTTCAGCTCCGGGATGGCCACGGTCACCATGAAGGGGCCCGCCATGCAGACGATGAAGGACCAGGCCGTCGAGCAGTCCGTCGAGACGATCCGCAACCGGATCGACCAGTTCGGCGTGGCCGAGCCGATCATCCAGCGCTACGGCCGGGAACAGCTGATCGTCGAGCTGCCCGGGGTCGACAATCCGGAGCACGTCCAGAGCCTGATCAAGATCGCGGCCGTCCTGGAATGGAAGCTCGTGAAGGGCTACTCGCCGACGGACGAGGAGTCCCTTCTCAAGGACTTTGGCGGCAAGGTCCCCGACGACATGGAAGTCGTCAAGGGAGATCCCAAGGCCGATGCTCGAGGTTTCTACCTTGTCAGCAAGGTGGCCACCGTGACGGGCAAGGACCTCCGCCTTGTCCGCCGGTCCGTGGACGAGTGGAACCAGCCCGCGGTGGCGTTCCAGCTCAAGCCTGACGGGGCCCGGCGCTTCGAGCAGGTGACCGGAGAGAACATCGGGAAGCAGCTGGCCATCATCCTGGACAAGAAGGTCCAGTCGGCCCCGAACATCAACGCCCGCATCAGCGACAGCGGCATCATCCAGGGACACTTCACGATCGAGAGCGGCGGACGACCTGGTCATCGTCCTCAAGGCCGGCGCCCTGCCGGCCGGGATCAAGACCCTCGAGAACCGGACGATCGGGCCCTCGCTCGGCGCGGACTCGATCCGGGCCGGCCTCCTGGCCGCCCTGGTCGCCCTCGTCGCGATCATGGCCTTCATGATCATCTATTACAAGATCTCCGGCATCAACGCCATCGTCGCCCTGATCTTCAACCAGATCATCCTCTTCGGGTCCCTGGCCTATTTCGGCGGCCACCCTGACCCTGCCCGGCATCGCGGGCATCATCCTGGGCATCGGGATGGCCGTCGACTGCAACGTCCTTGTCTTCGAGCGCATCCGGGAGGAGTTCGCCACGGGGCAAGACGCGTCCTGAACTCCATCAGCCTGGGCTTCTCCCGGGCCTTCCGGACGATCTTCGACTCGCACATGACGACGATCATCTCAGCCGTCTTCCTCTTCCAGTTCGGAACGGGCCCGATCAAGGGATACGCCGTGACCCTGATCATCAGCCTCGTCGCCAACCTGTTCACGGCCGTCTTCGTCTCCCGCCTGATCTTCGACCTCACCCATTCCAGCAAGACCCAAAAGTTGAGTATCTGAGCCATGCAATTCTTCAAAACCCCCAACATCAACTTCATGAAATACAGGTTCCACGCCCTGGCGTTCACGGGCGTGGTCATCCTGGCCGGAGCGCTGAACATCTTCTTCGGCAAGGGCCTCAAGATGGGCGTCGATTTCGGCGGCGGCACCCTCATCCGGGTCATCTTCAAGACGCCCGACCACGACGTCCGACATCCGGGCCGAGCTCAGCCGGGCGGGCCTGGGCGAAAGCGTCATCCAGGAGAGCGGCCAGCCCAGGCGCGAGTACATGATCCGGACGATGCAGGTCGTCAACGCCAGGGACGCCCAGCAGGAGCTCGAAGCCCACGAGAAGCTGGGCAACAAGGTCATCGAGGCCCTTCGCGGCGATGACGGCAAGGCCGAGACCGGCCCGCGGGCCTCAAGGACCTCAACACCATCGACCTCGCCGGCCTGACCGCCCTGCTCAAACCGCCGTTCGGCGACAAGGCCGAACGGAGCCCGCCAAGAGTCATCGACTACCGGACGACGAAAACGCCGGGCAGCGGGATCATCGAGGACTATCGGCCTTCTGGCCCAAGCCGGCGTCGGCCCGGACGTCATCAAGGAGATCCAGGCGAAGACCTACCTCGGGCAAGATGACCGTCGTCAGCAAGGAAACGGTCGGGCCCCAGGCCGGGCGCCGACCTGCGGCAGGAAGGCGACCCTGGCCGTCATCTGGTCGCTCATCGGCATGCTCGTCTACATCGGCTTCCGCTTCAAGCTGGAGTACGGCGTCTCGGCCATCATCACCCTGACCCAGGACGTCCTGATGGCCCTGAGCGTCTATTCCTTCACCAGCCGCGAGATCAACCTGCCGATCATCGCCGCGCTCCTGACGATCGTCGGCTATTCGATCAACGACACGGTCGTCGTCTTCGACCGGGTCCGGGAGAACCTGAAGGTGCATGCGCAAGGACCCCTTCGAGGACATCCTCAACCGGAGCATCAACCAGAGCCTCGGCCGGACGATCATCACGACGGGCACGGTCTTCCTGGCCGTCCTGTCCCTGTTCCTCTTCGGCGGCAAGAGCATCAACGACTTCGCCTTCATCATGCTCTTCGGCTCGATCGAAGGCGTCTACTCGACGATCTACCTGTCCTGCCCGGTCGTCCTGTTCTGGACCCAGCTTTTCAAGCACAAAAAAGGCGGGCGCGAAATAATTTGACCGAAGTCTTGTCAAACGGATCTGTTTACTTTATACTTTTTTTCTGTCTCGTTATCATCATAGCATCTAGCGACATGAGGTAAAGACAATGGCTGAACCAACGAAGCCGGATCCTCAAACCCGAGCGTCCGTCCCCGAAATGTTCAAGGACTCGTTCTTCGTCAGCGAGAAAGGCGCGCGGACGGAAAGCCGTCGCTCTCCCGATCGCCTTCATCTTCCATCTGCCTCATCGTCGGCGTTCTCGTCGTCATCCCCCTGCTGTCGACGCGGCAACGTGCCGAAGATCGAGATCACCAGCGCGTTCCTGGCGCCTCCCCCGCCTCCTCCGCCTCCGCCCCCGCCTCCGGCCAAGAAGAAGGCCTCGGCCAAGAACGCAAGCGCATCAAGCCCGTCCAGGCCCAGACCAGTCTTCGAGGCCGGCAAGCTCGTCGCGCCCGTCGAGATCCCCGACCAGATCGCCGAAGAGCAGATCTCGGACGTCGGCGTCGAGGGCGGCGTCGAAGGCGGCGTCGAGGGCGGCGTCATCGGCGGCGTCCTGGGCGGCGTCGTCGGCGGCGTCCTGGGCGGCGTCGTGGGCGAGGTCGAGGCGCCCGTCCGGGCCATCGGCGAGATCAAGCCGCCCAAGCTCATCAAGCAGGTCGACCCGGTCTATCCGGAGATCGCCCGCCAGGCGCGGGTCGAAGGCGTCGTCATCATCGAGGCGCAGACCGACCTGTACGGCCGGGTCCAGACGTGAAGGTCCTGCGGTCGATCCCCCTGCTCGACCAGGCGGCTATCGACGCCGTCCGGCAGTGGGTCTACGAGCCGATGATCATCAACGGCCGGCCCCGGCGGCGTCATCTTCACCGTCACCGTCAGGTTCCAGCTTGAAATAAGTTACAAAGCTAGAATGGCTTTCGATATTAAAAGGAGGTATGACCCATGCAATTTGGTCTCATCGAAATGTGGCAGCCGATGGGAATCCCGTGGCCAAAGCGGTTTCGGTCCTCCTGATCGGCTCTGTCGATCGTTTCCCTCTATCTGTTCATCGAGCGGCAGATGGCCTTCCGCAAGGCCAAGAACAAGGTCCAAGGAAATCGCGCCCAAGCTGGCCGACATGCTGAAGACCGGGCAGATGAAGGAAGCCCTGGCCCTGGCCTCCAAGAAGGAGAACAAGGGCAGCCACCTGGCCCGCATCACGGCCGCCGGCATCCCGGAGTTCAT
Organism: Candidatus Aminicenantota bacterium; assembly: GCA_963796835.1. Classification (GTDB taxonomy): domain Bacteria; phylum Acidobacteriota; class Aminicenantia; order Aminicenantales; family Saccharicenantaceae; genus DATKJS01. The sequence goes on from CAWCND010000001.1 coordinate 118,436, forward strand.
TGAGGGCAAGGAAGCCGGGCATCTGCTTGGAACAGCAGGTCGAGACGGCGACGCGCGGCTGCGACCGGGCCGCGATCCATGTACAACCAGGAGCTGAAGAAGGGCCTGAGCGATCCTGGCCACCATCGCCACCTCCGCCCCCTTCATCGGCCTGTTCGGCACGATCTCGGGCATCATCAACGCGTTCCGCGGCATGGCCCTGACCGGCTCGGGCGGCATCGGCGCCGTGGCCGGCAGGCATCGCCGAGGCCCTGGTCACCACGGCCTTCGGCATCGGCGTCGCCGTCATCGCCCTGTGGTGCTACAACATCCTGAACACCCGGATCGAGGTCTACGGACGCCGAGATGACCAACACGACGTCGCAGGTCGTCGACTTCTTCGTCCGCAGCACGAGAGCAAGGCTAAGTCGATCCCGGCGCCGAGTTCCGCCGAAGAGAGGCATAACATGGGATTCTCACCTCGGGCGGCAAAGAAAAAGTCCGCTCCGAACCGAACGTCGTCCCTCTGTGTGATGTCCTGCTCGTCCTGCTGATCATCTTCATGGTCGTCACGCCCCTCGTCCAGAAGGGCGTCGACGTCAGGCTCCCCAACGGCGCGTTCACAACCGATGTGCCCGAAAACCCCCCGGTCGTCCTGTCCATCCAAAAAGCGGCCTCAGAGCCGAAGGGGTTCAAGCTGTACATCAACCATGACCGGGCGACCCTGGAAAACCTGCAGAACGGGCTGGAAGAGGCCTTCCTGACCGTTTCCGAGAAGAAGCTCTATATCAGGATGGACCAGGACCTGCAATACGGGGTCCTCGCGGAGTCCACTGGATATCATCAAGAGCGCGGGGGTCGAGGTCGTCGGCATCATCACGGAGAAGAAGACCGAAAAGGGCGACTGAGCGAGGCCCCGAGCCCCGCTCATCGCTGACGCGATCGTCGGACACGACGGGGGAAGGTGAGACCGGAAGGTTTCCCTTCCCCCTTTTTTTGCGGCCGCCACCCCTCGCGATCGCCCTCGACCGGGCGTTTCAACGTCCGCGGTCCATTTCCCGGGCCAGCTTGCGGACCTCGTCGATGAACTCCCCGACCATCGTCGCGCCCTTGACCTTCTTCAGGAGCCGGCCATTCCGGAAAATGACGCCGTTCCCCCGGCCGCAGGCCAACCCGATATCGGACTCCCTGGCCTCGCCCGGGCCGTTGACGGTGCAGCCCATGACCGCGACCTTCATCGGCGTCCGGAGGCCGCGGACGGCTTTCTCGACGCGGGCCGCGACGTCCATCATGTCGATTTCGGTCCGGCCGCAGGTCGGGCAGGAGATGACCTCGACGCCGCGCGCCCTCAGTCCCAGGACCTGCAGGATCTGGAAGGCGGCGTCGATCTCCCGCTCCGGAGGGGCGGTCAGGGAGACGCGGATGGTGTCCGCCAGTCCCTCGGCCAGGAGAAGCGCCAGCCCCGCGGCGGACTTGACGCTCCCGGCGAGGAGCCTGCCCGGCTTCCGTGATCCCCGCGTGGAAAGGATAATCGACCTTTCCGGGCCAGCAGTCTGTAGGCTTCCAACGTCCGGGGGATGTCGGAAGCCTTAAGGGAGATCTTGATGAGAGGAAACCGCAATCTTCGAGGATGCGGACGTGCCTCATAGCGCTCTCGACCATGGCTGCGGCCGTCACGCCGCCGTGGGCGGCCAGGAGGTCTTTCTCGAGCGAGCCGGAGTTGACGCCGATGCGGATGGGCACTTGCCTTTCCCCCGCCGCCCGGACGACCTCCCGGACCTTGTCCAGGGAACCGATGTTCCCGGGGTTGATCCGGAGCCCGTCGACGCCCGCCTTGAGCGAAGCCAGGGCCAGCCGATGGTCGAAATGGATGTCGGCGATGAGCGGGGACCCGGACCCGGCTCTTGATCGACCGGAGGGCCCGGGCGGCCTCGCGGTCCGGGACCGCCAGCCGGACGATCTCGCCCCGGCCCGCTCCAGCCGGCCGGATCTGGGCCACGGTGGCCCTGACGTCCCGGGTGTCCGTCTTGGTCATGGACTGGACAGACGATCGGCGCGCCGCCGCCGATGGGCGATCCCGCCGACCACGATCTGCCGCGTCCTCCGGCGTTCGGAACATGGCCGCCTCCCCGCCTAAAATGGCAGAAGGCTCCCCCAGCCGTGGGGGAGCTGGTTGACGATGTCGTTGAGGATGATGAAGGCGATCAGGACCACGAAGATCACGAAGCCGATCTGCATCCAGATCGTCCGGGCCTTGGGGCTGAGGTCGCGGCGGAAAATCGGCTTCGATGAGCAGGACGAAGATCTGGCCGCCGTCGAAGACCGGGATCGGGAAGAGGTTGAGGATGCCGAGCTGGAGGCTGATGATGGCGATCCAGCTGATCATGGCCAGCCAGCCCATCCGCAGGGCGGCGTAGGAGTAGCTGGCGATCTCGAGCGGGCCCGCCGAGCTGCTTGCGTCGAGGCCTCGCCCGTGAACAGGTCCCTCAGGAACTGGACGACGAGGAAGGTGTTCTTCAGGTTCTCCCGGACGCTCTGGCGGATGGCCTCGAAGAAGCCGTATTTCTTGAGGACGGACTGGGCGATCTGGCTGATCCCGATCTTCCCGACGTTTCCCTGTCGGCGGGGCGTCACCGGGAGAGTCAGGGTCCGGCCGCCGCGCTCGACGCTGAACTGGAGCTCTTTCCCGGCGCTCCGCTCGAGGACCTGGATGAACTGATAGAAATAGACCGGCTGGCCGTCGATGGCCTGGATGACGTCGCCCGGCTTGAGCCCGGCCTTCTCGGCCGGCGAATTCGGCCATGACCATCTGGACCTGGGTCAAGGCCCTGGCCCGGAACCCCGCGTAGCCGAAGGAATAGCGGCTGACGGACTCCGTCTGGAGGGCGACGGAAGCCGCCTGGCCGTCCCGCAGGATGTCCAGCCGGATCTTCTTGTCCGGCCGGGAGCCGACCGCGATCTCGACGTCGCTCCAGGTCTTCACCGGACGCTCGTTGATCCGGACGATCTCGTCGCCGATCCGGAGCCCGGCGCTGGCGGCCGGCGAGTCCTTGTCGATCCAGCCGATGACCGGCTTTTCGTCCTGATAGATCCGGCGTCGGGACGCCGACCCCGTTGATCACCGCGACGAGGACGACGGCTAGGAGGATGTTCATGACGGAGCCCATGACCATGACGAGGAGCCTCTGCCAGCGGCTCTTGGCCATCATGTCGTCGGGCTCGATCGCCCGGCTCGGCTCGAACATCCCTTCTCCCAGGAGCTTGACGTATCCGCCCATGGGGATGAGGCTGACCCGGTAGTCGGTCTCTCCTTTCTTGAACCCGAAAAGCCGCTTGCCGTAGCCGAAGGAAAACACCTCGACCCGGATGCCGACGAGCTTGGCCATGAAGAAATGGCCGAATTCGTGGACGAAGACGAGGATGCCGAAGACGATGATGAAGGCGAGCAGCGTGCCGAAGATGGTTGCCATGGTCCTACCTTTGCTTCAGGATGCGCCGGGCTGCGCGCCGCGCCTCCCGGTCGATTTCGAAGATGTCCTCGAGGGAATCCGGCCGGGGCGCGGGCGGTGCCCGTCCAGGACCGCCTGGACGACCGCCGGGATATCCATGAAGCGCGATCCTTCCTTCGAGAAAGGCCTCGACGCCGATCTCGTTGGCGGCGTTGAGGGCCACGGGGAGGCTGCCGCCCTGGTCCAGGGCCCGGCGGGCCAGGGCAAAGAGGGGGTATCGCCGCTCGTCGACCTCGAAGAACTCGAGGCCGCCTAAGCGCCCGCCAGGTCGAGTCGGCGGCAGGGACGTATCCGGTCGCTCCGGGATAGGTCAGGGCGTATTGGATGGGGAGCCTCATGTCGGCGGCGCTCATCTGGGCCAGCACCGATCCGTCCTCCATTTCGACCAGGGCGTGGACGGCGCTCTGGGGATGGATGAGGACATCCAACCGGGACGGCTCCAGGCCGAAGAGCCAGCGGGCCTCGATGAGCTCCAGCCCCTTGTTCATGAGGGTCGCCGAATCGACGGTGACCTTCTTCCCCATCTTCCAGCGTCGGGATGGCGGAGGGCCTCGGCGACGGTTTTCGTCCGGAGGTCCCGGAGCGGTGTCCTCAGGAAAGGGCCGCCCGAGGCGGTCAGGATGACCCGCCGGACCTGGGTTTTCTTCCGCGCCGGCCAGGCACTGGAAGACGCCGCTGTGCTCGCTGTCCACGGGGATGATCCGGGCCCCCGAGCGGGCGGCTTCCTTGCGGAGCAGGGCGCCGCCGACGACGATGGACTCCTTATTGGCCAGGGCGACGCGCTTGCCGGCCCGGACCGCAGCCAGGGTCGGCCTGAATCCATCGATCCCGGTGATGGCCGAGACAACGGCCTCCGCGCGGACATCCCGGGCGACTTGTTCGGCTCCGTCCGGGCCGAAGACGAGCCTGAATCCCCGGCGGCGGGCCAGCGGGCGGAGGGAGTCTGCGTCCCGCTCCGTTTTCACGGAAACGAGGCGCGGCCCGTACCTTTCGATTTGCCGGACGAGCAGGGACAGGTTCGTGCCGGCGGCCAGCGCCGTCACGTCAAGCCGGCCGGCCAGGCGGTCGACGACATCCAGGGTGCTCGTCCCGATCGAGCCGGTCGAGCCCAGGATGGCGATCGTTCGGATCATGGATCCCCGCAGCTCACTTCCAGAAATACTTGACGATGAAGTAGAACAGGGGGCTGGCCAGGATCAGACTGTCGATCCGGTCGAGGAAGCCGCCGTGGCCGGGAAGGGCGTTGGAGGAGTCCTTGACGCCGACGGCCCGCTTGAAGAGCGATTCGAGAGGGTCGCTCACCTGGGCCACGGCGTGGACGAGGACGGCGCAGAGGATGGCCCGCCAGAGGGGGATGGCCCGGAGCAAGACCTGCTGGGTCAGGACGGCCCCTCCGATCGCGAACAGGATCCCGCCCGCGCTCCCCTCCCAAGTCTTGTTCGGGCTGGCGACGGGCGTCATCTTGTGCCGCCCGAAGGCCTTCCCGATGAACATCGCGCCTGTGTCGCCCAGAAAAACGACCGAGAAGAGAAAATACAGATAGAAGGGGCCGTCATCGAGCCGGATCTTGTAGAGGAAGTTGAGGGGGAAGCTGAGGTAGATGGTTCCGAGGATGGTGATGGCGAAGGACGCGGGAAAATAGGGCAGCTTCTCCTGGGTATTGAAGTAGGCGACGAAATACACGGCTGAGAGGAGGAGTCCCCCGAAAAGCGCGACCTCCAGCGGGAATGACGCGAAATAAAAGGTCACGCTCACGAGCAGGGCCAGGCCGATTCCCAGCGCCTTCTGCGGCAGGAGACCCTTCCGCTCGGCCAGCCTGTAGAATTCCACCAGAGCGGCCACGATGAACGCCTGTTGGAAGACGTAGAGGACGATCCTCGGGGCGTATTGGCAGATCACGAAAACGAGTCCGATCAGGACGATGGCGGTGGGGATGCGTTTCCGAAGGCTCATGTCAGCTCACTTGATCTCCGATGGTTTATCCGTGGGACCGGCCGGCCCGCTGGCCAGGCCCGTCCTTCTTGTCATGAATGAACGTCCCCGAACCGCCTGTCCCGTTTCTGGTAGTCGACGACGGCCCGGAGAAGGTCCTTCATCCGGAAATCGGGCCACAGGACGGGAGTGATCCAGATCTCGGCGTAGGCGATCTGCCAGAGCAGGAAATTCGAGACCCGGAGCTCGCCGCTCGTCCGGATGAGCAGGTCCGGGTCGGGGATCCCGGCTGTGTCCAGATAGCCGGCGAAATGCTCCTCGTCGATGTCCTGGGGCCGGATCCGGCCGCTCCGGACGATCTTCCGCACGGCCTCGACGATCTCGGCCCGGCCGCCGTAATTCAGGGCGAGGACGAGGGTCATCCGGCCGTTCGCCGCGGTGGCTCTCTCGACCTTTTCGAGCTCCCTGAGGACCGGCCCGGGGATGCCCTTCTTCTCCCCGATGACTTTCAGCCGGAGGCCGTTCTCCATGAGGGCCCGGCCTTCCTTCTTCAGGTAGGCGCGGAGGAAGGCCCAGAGGCGGATGACCTCCTGGCGGGGCCTCTTCCAGTTCTCCTTGGAAAAAGCATAGAGGGTCAGGAACTGGATGCCCATCCTGGCGCTCGTTTCGATCGCTTCCTGGACGGATCGTGACCCGGCCTTATGCCCCTCGATCCGGGCCAGCCCCTTCTGCCGGGCCCATCGTCCGTTGCCGTCCATGATGACGGCCACGTGCCGGGGAAGCCTGGAGAAATCGATCAGGCCGACAAGGCCATCCTCTTCGCTCCCGGGCCGGATGTACCCTTTGAGGCTTTCCCACATGGCTGACCATTATATCATGGGGATACGTGGAAATAAACGCTCGGAAAGCGGGCCTGGACCGGGCCCGACGCTTCTGGTAGATTAGAGGCGGAAGAGAGCGGAAGGTGTGTCTAGCGGTCCCGGCCAAGATCATCCGGCTCGAAGAGCAGGGCCAGGGCCTCGTCGACTATCTCGGCAGCGAGGTCAGGACGAACTTTTCGCTCGTGCCCCAGGCTAGGGTCGGCGACTGGGTCATCGTCCATGCCGGATTTGCCATCTCCCTCATGGATGAAAAAGAGGCCCGGAAAACCATGCGCCTCTTCCGGGAGATGGCGAAATTAAGCCCATGAGAGAGCTCAGGGACGAACGGGCCATCCGCCGGCTCCTCCGCGACATCTCCGAGAGGACCTCCGCCCTCCCCTCCCCGGTCCGGGTCATGGAGGTCTGCGGCACTCACACGATGTCCCTTTTCAAGTCCGGCCTGACACCCCTCCTGGCCGAGGCCGGAGTCGAGATGATCTCGGGCCCGGGCTGCCCGGTGTGTATCACGCCGGACGGCGTCCATGAGGCCGCCATCGACCTCCTGACCAGGAGAGAGGGCCTCACTCTGGCCACGTTCGGCGACATGACCCGGGTCCCGACCCGGAAGGGCTCTCTCCAGACCTCCGTGCCGGCCGGGAATTCGAGGGCCAAGGTCGTATATTCCCCGGAGGAGGCCCTGAATGAGGCCCGCCGTGATCCCGGGCACGAAACGGTCTTTTTCGGGGCCGGCTTCGAAACGACCATCCCGGCCATCGCCGTGACAGTCAAGGAGGCGGCCGCGGAGGGTCTCGCGAATTTTTCCGTGCTCCGGGCCCTCTGGCTCATCCCGCCCGCCCTCAGGGCTATCTTGGAGGCCGGCGAGGTCGCGGTCACCGGCTTCATCTACCCGGGTCATGTGAGCGCCGTCATCGGCCTTCGTCCGTTTGAATTCGTGGCCGGGACGTTCGGCGTCCCCGGAGCCGTGGCCGGGTTCGAGCCCGGGGACATTCTTCTGGCCGTCCGGTCCGTCCTCGACCAGGTCCTCGAGGGGAAGGCCCGGGTCGCCCTCGAATATTCCCGGGCCGTCCGGCCGGACGGCAACCCCGCGGCCCGGGCCGTCATGGGCGAGGTTTTCGAACCCTTTGACGCCTCATGGAGGGGCCTGGGAACGATCCCCCAGAGCGGGCTCCGGTTCAAAGAAAAGTACGCCTCGTTCGACGCCGAGAAAAAATACGGCCTCCGGGCTCCCGAGGCCGGGCGCGCCCTCCCCGGCTGCCGCTGCGGCGAGGTCCTGAGGGCCGTCCTCCGGCCGGACGGACTGCCGCCTGTTCGGGACGAAATGCACGCCGGAATCCCCCCTCGGCCCCTGCATGGTCTCCTCCGAGGGGACCTGCCTTATCCATTACAAGTACGACCGCGGCCCGGGAAGCCGACGCGTGAAAAGATCAGCCTGGAGCTCGGCGGCGGCGGACGGCTCATGCGCGATTTCATCGCCGGCCTGATCCTGCCGTCCTTCAAGAACCGCATCCTGGCCGAGCTCTCCGACGCCGCCCTCCTGCCGGGAGGGATCGCCTTCACGACGGACAGCTATGTCGTGGATCCGCTGTTTTTCCCCGGCGGGGACATCGGGACGCTCGCGGTCAACGGGACGGTCAACGACCTCGTGGTCTCTGGCGCGCGCCCGAAGTACCTTTCGCTGTCGTTCATCCTTGAGGAAGGCCTCGAGTGGGGCATCCTGGAACGGATCCTGAAGTCCGTCGCGTCGGCCGCCAAGAGGGCCGGCGTCCGCATCGTCACCGGCGACACGAAAGTCGTCCGCCGGGGCCAGGGCGACAAGATCTTACATCAACACAGCCGGAATCGGCGCCGTCGTCGGCCGCGCCGGCCGCCGGAAGGATCAGGCCGCGGCGACAAGCGTGATCCTGACCGGGACCCTCGGAGATCACAGCCTCGCCGTCCTCTCCGCCCGGGGGGATTTCGGCCTGAGGTCGAAGGTCCGGAGCGATTGCGCCCCCCTGCTCTTCCTCCTCCCGCTCTGGAAAAAGGGCGCCCTCTGGATGAGGGATATCACCCGGGGCGGGCTGGCCACGGTCCTCTCCGAGCTGGCCGAGCGGCTCGCGTTCCCGGTCCTCATCGACGAGGCCAGGATCCCCGTTTCCGGGCCGTCCGCGGGGCGAGCGAGATCCTGGGGATCGACCCCCTCTACATGGCCTGCGAAGGCAAGGCCGTGGTCATCGCGCCGGCGCGAAAGGCCGGAGATTTTCTCGGGCGGATCCGGAAGCACCCCCTAGGGCGGAGGGCCGCCATTATCGGAGAGGTCCAGAGTCAAGTGGGAAAGCCGGGCGAACTCCTGCTCCGGACCGTCTCGGGGGGCCTCCGGTTGCTCGAGCCCCTCACCTCCGAGCTCCTGCCGCGGATCTGCTAAAAAAGAAAGGGACAACCCCCGATGAAATAGCGGATGGGTGGCACGGCGCCAGTCCCCGACTTGATGCGGGCCGAAAGGGAATGGCCGGAACGTCATGTGCGGCCTAGCGCAAGACGCACTCTGGAGTCAACCCCTCGAGTCCCCGGCATGAATGCCGGGGCTTTTTCGGGGTTACTAAGCCGGGCAGGATATAATTGTCTTCAGATTTCTCTATCGCCCGGCTAGTACTCGGGGAGCAGCAAGGATTATGTAATATATTTACTGCTCCCCGTAGTAACCCTGAGCCTCGCTTCTTGTCCCCGCCTTGAAAGACGGGGCTTAGCGTCGGCGAACGGGTGGAGGCCATCCCCGAGGCCCGGGCGAAGCGACCCCGGCAGAGTCGCTCAGGCTTTGACGACGTTCCGGCGCTTCCGCTTGATGGCGTGCCGCGTGTCGACGACGAGCGGCGCGTGCCTCACGATCCAATCATAGTCGTAAGCGGAGTGGTCCGTGGAGATGATCACCGCGTCCGTCTTTTTCAGCGGGCCGCCGTCAGCGGGACGGACTTGAGATCCATGTCGGGGTATTCGCGGTGGCCCTGGCCCGCGGGATGTAGGGGTCGTTGTAAGAGACCTTGGCCCCCTTGCCTTGGAACAAGCTCGATGATCTTGAGCGACGGCGACTCGCGCGAGTCGTCGATGTCCTTCTTGTAGGCGATGCCGAGGACGAGGATCCTGGCGCCCCTTGACCGACCTCCCCCGTTCGTTCAGCGCGGCGACCGTCTTCTCGATGACGTAGTACGGCATGGAGGTGTTGATCTCGCCGGCCAGCTCGATGAACTTGCGTCTGGTAGTCGACCTCCTTGGCCTTCCAGGTCAGGTAGAACGGGTCGATCGGGATGCAGTGCCCGCCGAGGCCGGGGCCGGGATAGAAGGGCATGAAGCCGAACGGCTTGGTGGAGGCCGCCCCGATGACCTCCCAGACGTCGATGCCCATCCGGTCGAAGATCATCTTCAGCTCGTTGACCAGGGCGATGTTGACGCAGCGGAAGATGTTCTCCAGGAGCTTGGTCGATTCGGCCGCCCGGGTCGAGGACACGGGCACGGTCCGGACGACGATCTGGCCGTAGAGCAGCGTCGGCCAGCCGGCAGGCAGTCCGGGCGTCAGGCCGCCGACGACCTTGGGGATCGTCGGCCGTCGAGAAATTCGTGTTCGCCCGGGTCCTCGCGCTCGGGGGAGAAGGCGAGGAAGAAGTCCCGGCCGCGCCTTGAGGCCGCCGGCCTCGAGGATGGGCAGCATGTCCTCGTCGGTCGTGCCGGGGTAGGTCGTGCTTTCGAGGACGACGAGCTGGCCCCGGCGGAGGTGCTCGGCGACGGTGACCGTCGTGTTGAGGACGTAGGACAGGTCGGGTTCATGTGCCCGTCGAGGGGCGTCGGGACGCAGATGATGATGGCGTCGCATGCCGCGGAGGCGACGGAAATCGGTCGTGGCCTCGAATTTCTTCCCGGCCAGGATAGCCCTTGACCTCGGCCGCCGAGATGTGGCTGATGTAGCTCTTGCCGCGGTTGAGGATCGTCGATCTTCCGTCCGGTCGATGTCGAAGCCGATGACCGTGAAGCCTTTGTTGAAGGAACGTCTTGATCAGGGGCAGGCCGACATAGCCCAGGCCGATGACGCCGATCCTGGCCTCCTTCCTATCGATCTTCTTGAGCAGCTTCGAGGCTTCGGGATTCATGATCTCAGCTCCTTTTCTTGTACCACGCTATGGTCTCCTTGAGACCTTCCATGAAGGAAACGCCTGGCTCGTAGCCCATGAGGCGCCGGCCCTTGCCGATGTCGGCGGTGGAATGCTTGATGTCGCCGGGCCTCGCGTCGGCGTAGACCGGCCGGACGTCCGTCCCGAGGACCTCGTTCACGGCCGCGAGAAGGGCGTTGACCGTCAGCCTCTCGCCGCAGGCGATGTTGATGGACTTCGCCGCCCACCGCGCCGGGGGCCGCGCGGCCAGGAGGTTGGCCTCGGCGACATTCTCCACGTAGATGAAATCCCGCGACTGCTCGCCGTCGCCGTAGATCGACCGGGCGCTTCGCCCGTGAAGGACTTTGGTGATGAAGAGCGGGACGACGGCCGCGTACTGGGAGACAGGGTCCTGGCGGGGCCCGAAGACGTTGAAATAGCGGAGGGCGACGGTTTTCAGCCCGAAAATGCTCGTGGAAGACCTGACCGTATTTCTCGCCCACGAACTTGCTGATGGCGTAGGGTGACAGGGGCCTTCCCTTCTCTCCCTTCGAGCTTCGGGCAGCTCGGGCTCGTCGCCGTAGACCGAGGAGGAAGAGGCGAAGACGAAGCTCCGGACGCCGGCGTCCCTGCGCCCGAGAGCAGGTTCAGCGTGCCCGTGACGTTGATCTCGTTGCGTCAGGACAGGGATCTTCGACCGAGCGAGGGACGGAAGGCAGGGCCGCCTGGTGAAGGACATGGTCGACGCTCCTGCGCGGCCCGGCGGCAGGTCTCGAGGTCCCGGATGTCGCCTTCGATGAACTTCGATCCGGTCGAGGAAGGGGGCCAGGTTCTCCGTTTTGCCGGTCAGCAGATTGTCCAGGACCCGGACCTTGTCTCCCCGCTTGACGAGGGCTTCGCCGATGTGCGAGCCGATGAAGCCCGCCCCGCCGGTCACGAGATAGGATCGCCATGGCGTCCCTCCCCGTGCTTCCTCGACGAATCATTATCCGAGACTCGGCCGAGTCCTTCAACCCGCCAAAGATCACGCGGCCGTACGCTCTCCTCCGAGCGTCTCCTTGTCCGTTTCGAGGACGATCTCGGCGTTCAAGGGCTCCTCGTAGGGGTCGGAGATCCCGGTGAACTCCTTGATCTCGCCCGCGGATGGCCTTCTGGTACATGCCCTTGACGTCCCGCTGGATGCAGACCTCGACGCGGGCACTTGGCATAGATTTCGATGAAGTTCGTCGACCTCCCGGCGGGCCCGGTCCCTCATCTCCCGATAAGGCGAGATGAACGAGGTCAGGACGGCGACCCCGTTCCTGGACAGGAGTTTGGTCACGAACGTCACCCGGCGGATGTTCTCGTCGCGGTCCTTCTTGGAAAAGCCAAGGTCGCGGGTCAGGTCCTGGCGGACGATATCGCCGTCCAGACGCTCCACGCGGCAGCCGCGGTCCTTGAGGATCTCGGCGACGCGGTCGGCCACGGCCGACTTGCCCGAGCAGGGCAGTCCGGTGAACCACAGCGTGAATCCGTTCTGTTCTTGGCACATGAGTCGAACTCCTTTGCGTTTTCGTCAGCTCTGCGTTCGTCTCCCAGATCAAGACTGCGGCCTTGGATGACCTTGCCCTTCATGTCCTGCGGGCACGGGGATGCCCATGATCTCGAGGACCGTGGGGGCGATATCCAGGATGTCGGCGTTCATGGTCGGCTTGCGGTCCGGACCCGCGGGTCGTACAGGATGAAGATGCCTTCCTGGGCGTGGACGGCGTCGTCCGGGCCCGGTGTCGTTCTCGGCCAGGTATTTCGTCCCGTAGCCCAGGGTCCCTGCCGAGCGCCAGTAGAGATCGTCGAAATAGACCATGAGGTCCGGGTATTCCCCTTCGAGCTCCTCGTAATATTCCTGGGGCTTGATGACCTTGGTCGCCCAAGGTTCGCCGTTGGGCCCGCGGATGGCCAGCAGCCGTTCGATGAGGGCGTCCCGCTCCTTCTCATAGTCCTCGGGCGGGACGATGCCCTGGGGCTCGCGGCCCTCGACGTTGAGGAAGATCCGGGCGTAGTAGCCGCCCCAGGCCCAGGCCTTGGTCCTGGCCCAGTCGATCGGCAGGTCGTCCAGGCTCGTCGGCTTCCCCGGGCGTTCTTTGACCGACGAGGTCGCCCTGCTCGATGAGCCACTCGTTGATGCAGAAGGCGCCCTTCATCCGTTTCGCCCCGTGGTCGGAGACGACCAGCACGACCGTGTCGTCCCCCGCCCGGGCGATGAGCCGCCCGACCTTCTCGTCGAGGAACTTGTAGTAATCGATGATGGCGTTCTGGTACCTGTTCCCCGGCTCATAAGGTGATGGGCCGGGTCCATGAACTTCCAGAAAGCGTGGTGGACCCGGTCGACGCCGATCTCGACGAACATGAAGAGGTCCCAGGGCTTCCCGGCGATGAGCCATTCCATGACCTCGAACCGCTTCTCGGTCATGGCGTAGATCTCGTCGAGGATCTGGTCCCGGTCCTCGGTCCGGAAAACGACATCGAAGATGTACGGGCCGAACCGCTCCTCGATCTCGCTCTTGAGGGCGGCGGGAAGGTGTACTCCTTGCCCGGGCCCGGAGGGGTGATGAAGCAGGAGATCATGTTGCCGGCGACGGGGTAGACCGGGTAGCTCGGCGGGACGCTGACCAGGGTGCTCTTGCCCCCCTGCTCGCCGATGTAGTCCCAGAGCTTTTTCTTCCTGACCGCGAGGGAGTTGGCGATCCACATCTTGTCGTAGGAATAACCCTTGCGGTGGCGGAAGCCGTAGAGGCCGAGCCGGCCGGGGTCGAGGCCGGTCGCCATGACCATCCAGGCCGGGATGGTGATCGGCGGGTCCGAGCTCCTGAGCTTTCCCGAGACCCCCCGGTCTATGAGGCTCTTGAGGACGGGGAGCTCGGCGCTTCGACCGAAGACGATCTCCCCTGCCGCGCAGTCCAACCCGACGATGAGGACTTTCTTCCGTTCATGGCCTGACCTCCAGTCCTCGCCCGCTATTCGTTGAAGGGGTCCTTGAACTGCATGATGACCTTGGCCACCTCGGGCCGCATCAGCTCGGGGGGCGGGATCTCGCCCTTGACCAGCATGTCCCGGATCTTCGTCCCGCTGAACTGGATCTGCTCGGAGGCCGGGTGGGGGCAGATCTTCTCGTTGACCACGGAGCCGCACTTCCGGCAATGGTAGAACGACCTGAAGAACAGCGGCACGATGCCCAGATCCGGGAACTCCTCGAAGATGTCCTGGGCGGCGTAGGGCTGGTAATAGCTCCCGACCCCGGCGTGGTCGCGGCCGATGATGATATGGGTGCAGCCGAAGTTCTTGCGGATGACCGCGTGGTGGATGGCCTCGCGGGGGCCGGCGTACCGCATCTCCATCTGGAGGATGGCCATGACCGCCCGCTCCTTCAGGTAATAATGACGGATGAGCTCCTCGTAGGAGGCCAGGATGACCTCGTCCTTGAAATCGCCTTTCTTCTTTCTTCCTATGACGGGGTTGATGAAGATGCCGTCGGTGAACGTCAGCGCGGCCTTCTGGACATACTCATGGCCGATATGCGGGGTGTTCCTTGTCTGGAAGCCGACGACCGTCCGCCAGCCCTTTTCCTTAAAGAGGACCCGTGTTTCCTTGGGACTGAGCTTCCACCGGTCGAACGGCGTCGGGGTCGCCTCGAGGAGGTCGACGGGGCCCGCCAGAAGGACGTCTTTCATCGCCCGGACTTTGGCCACCCCGGGATGGGCCGGGTCGGTCGTCCCGAAGATCTTTTCGGCTGTTTCCTCCCTGTCGAACCCGTATGCCTCATCGAGCCGCATGAGGGCGACGGGCCGGCCGTCCTCGGCCCGGAGGACGAGCTCCTGCCCTGTTTTCAGATCGGCGGACGCTTTCCGGTCCACATCGAGGACGATGGGGATCGTCCAGGGCAGGTCGCTCGCGAGGCGCATCCCGTTGAGGACGTTCCGGAAATCCTCCGGCCCCATGAACCCCTCGAGGGGGCTGTATACGCCCGTGGCGATATTCTCGACGTCAGAGACGAGCTCAGGGTCGATGGTGAGACTGCGCAGGCCTCCGGCCGGGCCAGGGCCTTGTCCCTCTTTCTCCCCTGAGGACCCTCTCGACGAGCCTGCCGCCGTGGGGCTGGATCATGGTCTCCTCCTTGAAGTTGTCCTGATCGTCGTGCCGAACGCGGGAAAAAGCGGATCTGCCCCCCGGGCGGGGGTCAATCGATATACCCCAAGGCCTTCAACCTCTCCTTGACCTTCTCTTCCTCGTCCTTGCTGAACGCCTCCGTGGCGGGCTCTCCCTTGGAGAGGCTCTCCCTGAGGATTTTCGTGACGTAGCTCGAAACGGAGCCGTATTCGGTCCCCTTGATGAATTCCTCGATCTTCTTATGGAGAGAGGTCGGGATGGTCACCGTCGTGAATTCTTTGTCCATGGTGTCTCCTTGCCGCCCCGGGGGCGGCGGGGCCGTCGCCGGAAGCAGAAGAGATTTATATACCAGGCGGGCCTTTTTTTCAACCCCGAGTCGTCCCGGCCGACACAGGTGCTGAGACAGCCCGGGGCTAGCCATATGATACCGGTTCTCCCCGGGCCTTAGCCATCATATTGATACGCGGTGCTGGCCAAGAGGCCGGCCCCGGGTCGGCTTGACAAGAAGGGCGGTTTAGTGTTTATAATCCCTTGTGAATGGCTGAAACCGAAGACCCCCCTCCCCCCAAAGCAACCCATGGAAAAAATAACCCATCCCGGCACGGCCGGCTCCGTCTTCCCCGGCGTCCTCGACAAGAACCTCAAGAGGCTCGAGGGGCGGCTGGGGGTCAGCCTGGGCCTCCGCGGGGACCAGCTCATCATCGACGGAGAGGGGGAAAACGTCGAATTCGCCAGGCGTTACTTCGAGAAGATCGGGGAGCTCGCGGACAAGGGCCACCACCTGAAAGAAGAGGACCTCCTGATCGCCCTCGACCTCCTCGAGGAGGGCCCGGCGACGGCCCTGGAGCACTATTCTCCCTCCGAGCCCTTGAACCTGTCCCGGAAGTCCGTCAACCCCAAGAGCCTCAACCAGAAGGCCTACATCCAGGCGATCAAGAGCCAGGACCTGGTCTTCGGGATCGGCCCGGCGGGGACGGGAAAAACCTACTTGGCCATGGCCATGGCCCTCTCGTTCCTCCAGAACAAGATCGTCAACCGGATCATCCTGACCCGGCCGGCCGTCGAAGCCGGGGAAAAGCTGGGCTTCCTGCCCGGCGACCTCGCCCAGAAGATCAACCCCTATCTCCGGCCGCTCTACGACGCCCTGTTCGACCTCTCCCAGTACGACCAGGCGACCCGGCTCATCGAGAAGGGGATCATCGAGATCGCCCCCCTGGCCTTCATGCGGGGCCGGACCCTGAACAGCGCCTTCATCATCCTCGACGAGGCCCAGAACACGACCCGGGAGCAGATGAAGATGTTCCTGACCCGGGCCGGATTCGACTCCAAGCTCGTCATCACCGCCGACATCACCCAGATCGACCTCCCCCAGCCCCGGAAGTCCGGCGTCCTCCAGGCCATCAAGATCCTCTCCCCCCTCAAGGAGATCGGCTTCGTCTATTTCAACGAGCGGGACGTCGTCCGCCATCCCATGGTCCAGAAGATCATCAAGGCCTACCAGAAGGCGGAGGCCGGCCCGGACTGAGCCCTCCATGAGCCTGATATCCTTCGACAAGATCAAGCTTTTCAAGGGGGCCGAGATCCAACCCAAGAAGGCTCCCGAAGAGCCGGACCATGAAGAAAAAGAGGTCTCCCCGCTCGAGAAGATCCTCAAGAGCCGTTGGACGTTCCTCGTCCTGACCGTCACCCTGATCTCCCTTTTCCTGTCCTACCTCCCCCGCCGGAGCCTGACCAGCCTGGCCGCCGGCGAGATCTGCGCCATCCGACACCGTGGCCCCCTTCGACCTGACCGTTGAGGACATCGAGGCCACGAACCGGTTGAAAGCCGGAGCAGAAAACGCCGTCCTGCCCGTCTACACCTTCGACCCCAACGTCTTCGCCAACACGGAAGATAAGATCCACCGCCTCTTCGTCATGGGCTGGGCCTGGGTCCAGAAAAGCCCGGCCGGCCTGAGGTCCGAGGAGCTCCGCGCCTCCGTCCTGGACCTTCTGGGGATCGACCTCGACCCTCAGGACGTCTCGGGCCTCATCCGGCTGAAATTCTCGAAGGAGCTCGAAGAGACCCTGGTCGGCATCTCGGCGAAGATCTTCGGCCAGGGGATCATCCTCTCCAAGAACCTTTTCATCCACGGCGAGCAGGACGCGCGGCCTGACTCTCCTCGCCCTCCAGGACGGGGAAAGAACGGTCAAGGTCGGCGATATCCTGGACCTCAAGGAAAGCGAGGACCGGTTCTCGGAGGAGGTCGGAAAGATCGAGATCCCCCAGAAAACCAAAACCCTCCTCTCGAGCCTGTCCCAGATCTTCCTGACGCCCAACATCACCTACAACAAGATCGAGACGGAGAGCCGGAAGTCGCAGGCCCGGGCCCGCATCGCCACCGTGACCAATACGATCAAGAAGGGCCGGGTCATCATCCGCAAGGGCGACGAGGCCGGCTCCGAGGCGGTGAAGATCCTCGATCTCTACAACCAGAGGCTCCATCGGAGGTCGAGCTGGCTGCCCGATTTCGGCGGCAGCTTCCTGCTTTTCACGCTGCTGTTTATCGCCCTCTGGCGCTACCTCCTGCTCGTCCATAAAAAAGACCAGGCGGAGAAGAGCTTCCGGATGACGGGCATGTTCCTGGTCGCGAGCCTCGCCCTCTACAAGATCTCGCTCCTCCTGGCGGCGACGATCAGCGGCTCCGTCAGCTCGAACTCCTTCGCCCAGATCGAGACGTATCATTACGCGATCCCGTTCCAGGTCGGGACCCTCATTTTCGCCTATCTCTTGTCCGACCAGCTGGGCCTCAGCTACGCCATTCTCAACAGCCTGGCCGCGGGGTACCTCTTGGGCGCCAATTTCTACATCATGATTGTTCAGCCTGGTCGGCGGGCTGGCCGCCATCTACGGCGTCAGATACTTCAGGAAGAGCCAGCGGACGGCGACGCTCCGGGCCGGCTTCCTGCTCGTCCCGCCGGCGAACGCGGCCGTCATCCTCATCGTCCATCTCGTCGAGAAAAGGAGCGGCCTCGGCCCGTTCTCCGCGGAGGTCTTCATGGGCCTCATCGGAGGGGTCATCAGCGGGGCCCTGGCCTTCCTCCTCCTTCCGGCCGTGGAGACGGCCTTCGGCTTCATCACGGCCAGCAAGCTCCTGGAGCTGACGAACTCGGACCTCCCCGTCTTCCGGCAGATGTCCCATCGAGGCGCCCGGCTCCTACCACCACTCCCTCATCGTGGCGACCCTGGCCGAGAAGGGCGCCGAGGAGCTCGGCCTCGACGCCCAGCTGGTCAAGGCCGGGGCCCTCTACCATGACATCGGCAAGACCAAGATGCCCGAGTACTTCATCGAGAACCGGACGGGGGGATTCGACCTGCACAAGGACTTGACGCCCGCCATGAGCACCCTGGTCATCATCAACCACGTCAAGGAGGGCGCGGAGGTCGCCAAGAAGCTGAAACTGCCGCGGGCCCTCCGGGAGATCATCGAGCAGCATCACGGCAACTCCCTGGTCCGCTTCTTTTACATCAAGGCCAAGCAGACCTACGACCCCGAACAGCAGAAGGTCGGCGAGGAGAGCTACCGCTACCCGGGCCCGCCGCCCCAGACAAAGGAGGCCGCCCTGGTCATGCTGGCCGATTCCGTCGAGGCCGCCTCGCGGAGTCTGCGCTCTCCGACCAAGGACAACCTCAAGCGGGTCATCACGGACATCTTCAACACCTACCTCCAGGACGGGCAGCTCGACGATTGCGATTTTTCGCTCCGGGACCTCCGGGCCGTCGCCTCCTCCTTCCTGACCGTCCTCTTCGCCGTCTATCAGCCGCGGGTCGAGTACCCCGGGTTCGATTTCGAGCCCAAGAAAGCCCGGAGGCCCGCCCGGCCACGGAAAAAGAAGAATGATCGAGATCATCAACCGCCAGAAAAAACACCCGGTCCGGACCAGGGCGTTTAAGCGCCTGCTCGAGGGCCTGGTCGCCCGCTACCGCCTCGCGGACCCGGAGGTCACCCTGGCCTTCGTCGGGACGAAAGCCGATCCGGACGCTCAACCGGAAGTTCATGAGGAAGGACAGGCCGACCGACGTCCTCAGCTTCCCCCTCGGGGAAAGGGGGGCCGACGGCCGGTTCTACTTGGGCGACATCATCATCTCCGTCCCGGTGGCCTTCCGCCAGGGCCGGGAGAAGGGCCACGGCCTCGAGCGGGAGCTCAAGCTCCTGGCCATCCATGGATTCCTCCACCTTCTCGGCTACGACCACTCCGCCGGCATGGAGGAGGAGGAGCGGGCCGCGCACGGGTTGTACCTCGCCATGACGATGAACGCCGTCAGCGCGGCCGGCCTCGGACTGAGCTTCCTGGCCGATGTTCGGTTTTTCTCCCTCTTCCACGTCTGCCTCGGCTCGTTTTCCAAGATCTCACTCAGCCGCTTCCTCGAAGACCGGGAGAAAAGCTACCGGGCCGGGATCCTGTCGCGATTTTGACGGGACCAGGATCGCCGTCGAATACCTCAGGAATATCCTCCTCCTCGTCTTCCTCGTCGATCTCTTCGCCTTTTTCCCGCGCCTCCGGTTCTGGCCCCTCTGGTTTTTCCTGGCCGTCCTCGCCGTCTATACGATCTTCTTCGATTACCTGCCCCGCCTCCTCAACTCCCTCGGCAAGAACGCCGTCCTGAAGGTCTTCCTCCCCGCTTTCCCGCTCGTCCGGGCCCTTGGCGCCCCCGTCCTGGCCCTGTCCCGGGACCTCGTCGAGCGCGAGGAACAGCGGGAGGACCGGGAGGAGGGGCGCGAGGCCACGGACGAGGAGATCGAGACCTTCATCGACGAGGCCACGGAGGAGGGGATCATCGACAAGGGCGAGGACGAGCTCCTCCGGAGCGTCGTCGAATTCGGCGACACCGTCGTCCGCGAGATCATGACGCCCCGGGTCAACATGGTCTGCATCCGGAAGGACGCGACCATCGACAGCCTCAAGGACCTCATCATCCGGGAGAAATACTCCCGCATCCCCGTTTACAAGGACCGGCTCGACAACATCGAGGGCGTCGTCATGGCCAAGGACCTCCTCGAGTACGCCGACGAGAAGCACAAGGCCAGCCCATCGAGGCTCTGGTCCGGCCCGTGGCGTTCGTCCCGGAATCCATGGCGGTCTCCGAGCTCCTCAAGGAGTTCCAGAAGGCCAAGCAGAAGCTGGCCGTCGTCGTCGACGAGCACGGCGGGGTCTCGGGCCTGGTCACGATGGAGGACGTCGTCGAGGAGATCGTCGGCGAGATCCAGGACGAGTACGATACCGAGGAGGCCCAGATCATCGGGGAACGGTCCCCTCGATTTCACGGTCTCGGGGGCGGCCGAAGTCGAGGAGCTCGAGAAGCTCTTCGATGTCGATCTCGCCGAGGACGATTTCATCACGGTCGGGGGGCTCATCACCCACAGCCTGGGACGGCTGCCCCAGAAGGGGGAGACTCTGACCGTCAAGGGGCTGAACGTCGAGGTCCTGGACGTTGACCAGAGAAAGATCAAGAAGCTGAGGATCCGGAAAGCCTGAAGAAGCCAGAGGAAGAACCATGCCGAGAAAAGCCGCGACCGCCGGGGACAA
>CAWCND010000002.1:0-46607 GCA_963796835.1 Candidatus Aminicenantota bacterium
CCGCGATCCTGCTCCTCTCGTCCTGGCCGGTGTCCGCCCGGCCGCAGGAGGCCGTCCCGTCAGGCTGGAGAATCGCGGTCAAGAATACAGGCTGAACAACGGCCTGCGGGTCATCCTGTCCGCAGACGAAACCCTTCCTCTCGTGTCCGTTGTCATGGCCTATGGGGCGGGCTCGATCCGGGAACAACGGGGTCAAGTCGGCCTGGCCTATCTCATGGAGAATCTGATGTTCCAGGGGTCCGAGAATATCGGCCCCCTCCAGCACCTCAGATACATTCAAAGGACGGGGGGAATCGTCAACGCCGAGACGACTCTCGACAAAGCCCTGTATTATCAAACACTCCCCTCGAACGAGCTGGGCCTGGCTCTCTGGCTCGAATCCGACCGGATGAGATCGCTCCAGATCACCGTGAGAAGCCTCGAGCAGAAGCGTGCGGAGCTCCTTGCTGAGCACCGGCGGCGTCTGGCCACGGAACCGTATGTCGAGAGCTATTCGGTTTTCGACGCGTCCCTCTATCCCGACTTCGCCTACGGCCATCCGTTGATCGGAGTCGGCGGGGATCTCGAGAGTCTGACCGAGGCCGACATCAAGGCCTTCTACGCCAGGTACTATGTCCCCAACAACGCCGTGCTCACGATCGTCGGGGACATCCAGATCGCCAGGACAAAGGACCTCGTCGCCAGGTATTTTGATCCCATCCCCCCCGGCAGCGGGGTTTCGCCTCCTCCCCGCCCGAATTTCGAGCAGACCCGGGAAGTCGTCCAGACGATGCAGGATCCTTCCCTTCCGTCGCCGGGCTTCCACCTCGGTTACCGGCTCTTTCCTGCCCAGACCGGCGACGTCTACACGTTGAAGATCCTCGAGTACGTGCTGTTCCGCGGCCGCACCTCCCGGCTGTACACGCGCATCATGAAAAAGGACCTGACGGCCTATGACTTCTACGGGGGGCTGGAAGAGCGCCGGGGCGTTCTGGCCCTGAAGGCCTTCGCCCTCAACACCACCGACGTCATGGCCGACCGCTGTCAGAAGGCCTTGTTCTCGGAGTTCGAGAAGCTCAAGGTCGGAGTCGTCTCCGAGGATGAGCTCAACAAGGCCCGGCGACTTTTCAAGTTCGATTATCTCCGGAGGCTTTCGACTGGCCTGGACAGGGCCCTTTATCTCGTCGATGCCGCCTTCGCCGACGTCCCTCTCCAGACCCTCCCGGCCGAGCTCGACAAGTACATGAAGGTCAGTTCCCAGAGCCTGAACCTGCTCGCGAACAGGCTATTCATCCCGGCCAATAACGTCGTTCTGAATATAAGGATCAGATGAGCGCCTCGCCCCGGTTTTCCCGGCTGGTGACAGCCGTTGCGCTGGCGGGAGCGTTGCTCGGAACACTGACGGCCCGCGCCGCCGCCCAGGGACGGTTCCGGCGAACACCGCCGATCCCCGACTCCTTCCGGGAGCTCAGGCTCCCCGAGATCCAGTCGATCCCCATGGACAACGGCCTGACCGTGGCCGTCACTCCTTTGCCCGGCGCCCCTCTCCTTACGCTTCAAGTCGTGATCCGGGCCGGAGAAAGCGATTCGCCCATAGACCTTCCGTACGCTGCGACGCTCACGGCCCGGATGATCGGTGGCGGCACGAGAGATATGTCGCGCACTGACGTAGAGAACATGGTCGAGTCCATCGGCGGCGATTTCTCGGTGACGGTCTCCATGGATTATACCGTTCTGACGCTTCAGGTCCTCCCGGAGTACCTGGACAGGGCCCTTGAGACCCTGAGGCTGATGGTCCTGGAGTCGGAATTCAGGGACTTGGATTTCATGTCCGTCCGGCGGCTTTTTTTCTACGAGCTCCAAGACCGCAGGAAGAACCCGGAGTTCGTGGGGCACCGCCTGCTCCAGCGGGTCCTTTTCCAGAATAGCCCCTACCTGACCGCGACCTGGGGCGAGGATGTCCTCAAGTATGTCGCCCTGAAGGACGCCCATGCCTTTTACACCAAGTTCTATGCTCCGAACAACACGGTCTTCGTTGTCTCAGGAGATGTCGACCCACGCGCGATCGCCAGGAAGATCGGCCTAAGATTCGCGGCTTGGCCTCGCCGGGTGATCGATAGGCCGGCGGCCCCTCCTGCCCCAGCGCCCAATCCCAAAGATAGGGTTTGTTTCATCGACCACCCTGACTCCGAAGACGCCGTGATCTTCGTGGGGAACCTCGTCATGCCGCCGACAAGCCCGGACTATTATCCGTTCCTTGTCCTGAACCAGGTCATCGGCGGAACGATGAACAGCCGTCTTTTCATGAAACTCAGGGAATCGAAGGGGCTCGCCTATGCCGCCTTCAGCGAGGCCGAATTCTTCCGGGCTTGCGGGGTTTTTTGGGCGAAGGCCAGGGTCACGCCTGAAACGACCTTCGCCGCCGTCCAGGAGATCATCAAGGAATTCGCGGCCTTCTCGTCGGAGAAGGCCGTGCCCGCGGAGATCGAAGAGGCCAAGTCGTTCCTCATCGGCCAGCTCCCCCTGAAGTTCGAGGCGCCGGACCATTATGCCGAGCGGCTGGCCTGGGTCGCGGCCCTGGGGCTGGACGCCGGCCATTGGACCCGGGCTTCGGACAATCTTATGCTGGTCAGTGGGGAAAAAGTCATCGAAGCCGCCCAAAAATATCTCCCCCTGACCCCCGTCGTCGTTATCGTCGGGAAGATGGACTGGGCCCCTGTGGCCCTCAAGGGTTTCGATACCGTCGAGATCTACGACAGCACGGGAGCTTTCAAGAAGATCCTTCGCCAAGGAGTGGAGAGATGAAGCTTGTCGAATGCGTCCCGAATTTCAGCGAAGGCCGTGACAGGGAAAAGATCCAGGCCATCGTCCGAGAGATCGAGGCCGTCCCGGAGATCCGCCTCCTGGACGTGGACCCGGGCGAATCCACCAACCGGACGGTCGTCACTTTCATCGGGCCTCCGGAGGCCGTCCGGGAAGCGGCTTTCCGGGCCATTGCCAAGGCCGCGGAGGTCATCGACATGAGGACCCACAAGGGGGCTCACAGCAGGATCGGCGCGACCGATGTCTGTCCCTTCGTCCCGGTTTCCGGCGTGACGATGGAGGATTGCGTCCGTCTGGCCCGGGAGCTGGGCGCCCGCGTGGCCCAAGAGCTCGGCATCCCGGTCTATCTCTACGAAGCGGCTGCCAACAAGCCTGAACGGAAGAATCTGGCCACGGTCAGGGCCGGCGAATATGAAGGCCTGCCTGAAAAACTGAACGACCCGGCCTGGGCCCCCGACTACGGAACCCCGGTGTTCAATGCCAAGTCCGGGGCGACCGTGATCGGAGCGAGGGAATTCCTTATCGCTTACAATATCAACCTGAACACCCGAGACCGGAAGCTGGCCAACGAGATCGCCCTGAGTTTGCGGGAGAGCGGCCGGGCCAAGAGGGATAAGAACGGCGAGATCGTCAAGGACGCCAAAGGAAAAACGGTTAAGATCCAGGGCCGGTTCAAGGAGGTCAAGGCCGTCGGCTGGTACATTGAGGATTATGGCCGGGCCCAGATCTCGGTCAATTTCACGAACTACAGGATCTCCCCGCCCCACCTGGTCTTCGACGAGGCTTCGAGGCTGGCGGCAAAACTGGGCCTCCGGGTGACGGGCAGCGAATTGGTCGGCCTCATCCCGAAAGAAGCCCTCCTTATGGCCGGGCGCCATTATCTGGAAAAGCAGGGCAAGAGCCCCGGGGTCCCCGAAGAGGAGCTCGTCCGGACCGCCGTCATCTCGCTGGGGCTCAGCGACGTGGCCCCGTTCGACCCGGACAAGAAGGTCATCGAGAACCAATTCAAGGATCCCGGCCGGCGGCTTGTTTCGATGAGCCTCCGAGAATTCGTTGACGAGCTCTCCATGGATTCACCGACCCCCGGCGGAGGGAGCGTCGCCGCCCTGTGCGGGGCGCTCTCGGCGGCCCTGTCCTCGATGGTCTCGAACCTGACAGTGGGCAAGAAAGGCTACGAGGGTGCCGAGGCCGAGATGAGATCAATCGCGGTCCGGGCCCAGGCCCTCAAGGACGACCTTCTCAGGGCTGTGGACCGGGACACCCAAGCGTTCAACAAGGTCATGGAAGCCCTCCGCCTCCCAAAAACGACGCCGGAGCAGGCTCAGGAAAAAGAAAAGGCCCTCGAAGAAGCCACTCAGGAAGCGACCGTGGTCCCCTTGGAAATCCTGGAAAGGTGCGTCGAGGCCGTCCGCTTTGCCGGTGTCGCGGCCTCGAAAGGCTATAAGAGCTCCCTCAGCGATGCCGGAGTGGGCGGCCTGACCGGGGCGGCGGCGGGAGAAGGGGCCTACCTCAACATTCTGATCAACCTTCCGACCATCCGTGACGAGAAGTTCAAGGCCAGGGTCCGCCGTCGGGCCGTCAGGCTGAAGGCGGAGATGGACCGGGCGGGCCGTGCGATCAGGAAGGTCATCGGGCGGGAGCTCGAAAAGCCGAAGGCCTGACTCCGCCTTCCGGGCGGCGGCGGAGCGGCCCGTCTACCGGCCCAGAGAAAACGTCCTTTTCTTGACCAGAGAGAAACCCGCGAAGACAATGAAACAAAAGATGACGATGGCCGCCGAGGCCGGGATATCTAATTCGAGGGCGACGGCCAGGCCGGCGACCACGGACAACACGGCGACGCCGGCCGCGAGCACGACCGCCATCCTGAAGTTCGAGGCCAGCTGAAGGCTCGCTGCCGCCGGGATGACGATGAGGGCCGCCACGAGAAGAATGCCCGCCACCTTCATTCCGAGGACGATCGTGACAGCCGTGAGGACCATCAGGAGGGCATCGAGGCGGCCGATCTTCACCCCCGAGACGCGCGCCGATTCGCGGTCGAACGTCATGAACAGCAGCTTGGCATAATTCAGGGCCACGGCCAGCAGGACCGCCCCGGCCAAGCCCACGGACAACCAGACCTCCGCGGGTTCGATGGCCAGGACGTCGCCGAAAAGGTAGGCCATGAGGTCGACGTTGAAGCTCCCCGCAAGTGTCGCGAGGAGGACTCCTATGGCCAGCCCGAGGCTCGAGAAGATCCCGATGGCCGTATCTCCATGGAGGCCGGCCTTATCCTTGAGCCGCAGGATGCCGAGGCCCGCCACGACGGAGACCCCCAGGGCGGCTGCCAGGGGAAGGACGTTCAGGAAAAGGCCGAGGGCCACCCCGGCGAAAGCGATATGGGACAGGCCGTGACCGATCATCGCGTCCTTCCTTAGGACGAGGAAAACGCCCAGCACCGCGCAGGCCACGGCGATGAAGACACCGGCGAGGAAGGCCCTCTGCAGGAACCCGTAGTGGAAGAGCGCGGCGATGCCCATCCGTCCCTCAGTGCTCGTGGGAGATCAGGTGGTCTCCCCTGGTGACCATATCGCGGAAGACCTCGGAGCGGCAGAACTCTTCGTGACTCCCGTGGTAGGCCATCCTCTGGTTCAGGCAGGCCACCTGGGTCACGTGCTTGTTGACGATCCCGATATCGTGAGTGACGAGGACAATGGTGATCCCCTCGTCCTTGTTCAGATGGTCGAGCATATCGTAAAAATGTCCTTGGGTCTCCGCGTCAACGCCTGTCGTCGGCTCGTCGAGGAAAAGAATGCGCGGATCCGTCACCAGGGCCCGGGCGATGAAAACGCGCTGCTGTTGGCCGCCGGATAGCCGGCCGACCTGCCAGTCCCTGAAAGGTTCCAGTCCGACGCGGCGCAGGGCCCGGACGACCGGTTCCGAGCGGCGTCTGCGGATAGGGCCAAGGACCTGCCTGTTCGAAAGGAGGGCCATCCCGACGACCTCTTCGACGGACGCCGGGAAGAACGGGTCGAAATGGGTGGCCTTCTGGGGGACATAGCCGATCGACCGCCACTCCGTGAACTCGCCGAGCGGCTTCCCCATGATCTCGACGCGGCCCGCCGAAGGCCGCAGAAGCCCCAGGAGGACCTTGACGAGGGTCGTCTTGCCCGAACCGTTCGGCCCGATGATGGCCAGGAAATCCCCGGCCCGGATGGACAGGCTGACGTCCAGAAGAACCGGAGTCTCATCATAACCGAAGGTGATCTCGCTGGCCTTGATCAGGTCCATGACGTCACCGGCAGCCCAGGCCTTCCCGGAGGCTCTTCAGATTTTCTTCCATGATATCAAAGAACCCGACGCCTTTCATCAATTGTTCCCTCGTCAGGTTATGCCCAGCGTTGAGGACGAGGATCCGGCCGTGGATTTCGGCCGCCAGCGTCCGGGCCAGGTCGGGCGGGACGGAGGCCTCGAAAAACACGGTCCGGATATTTTCCCGGCGGCAAAAATCGACGACCTTCATCATCTGTTTGGGCCGGGGCTGGGAATCCGGGCTCAGCCCGTAAAGGGCTGTCTCGACGAGTCCGTATTTCTTGGCCAGATAGCCGAAGGCTGCGTGCCCGGCGACGACCATCTGCCTTCCGGCGCAGTTCTTGAGGGCTTCCCTGAAACGGGAGTCGAGCTCGCGGAGAAGGATTTTATAGGATTCCCCGTTCTCACGGAAATATCCGGAGCCGCCGGGGTCGATCTCAGCGAGGGCTTCGACGATCCGGTCGATGACGGTGAGGTCCAGCCCGAAATCGAGCCAGATATGAGGGTCGAGCGGGCCGTGTTCGTGGCTGCCTTTGGCCGACTCCGGCTGTTCTTGGATGGCTGGGAGAAGGGGCAGGCCGCGGCTGACCTCGAGGAGATGGAGCTTTCCGCCGGGGACGGCCTTGACGACGTCCGAGAGCCAGGGCTCGAGGCCCGATCCAACGGAGATGAACAGGTCCGCGTCGGCCAGCCTCATAATGTCGCTGGGGCGCGGCTGCCAGGTATGGACCCCGGCCCCGGGAGGAAGGAGGAGGGAAACCTCGCCCCTGTCGCCGACGACCGCCGCAGCAAATTCTCTCAAGGGGAAGATGCTGGTCAGGACCCTGACCCTGGCCGCGGAGAAGGCCGGCCCAGCCAGGACGATGCAGATGCCAAAGACGAGGATGCGGGCGAATCTTTTCATGGGATATTACGCCTCATTATACGCGGTTCATCCCCTTGAATCCATCCGATTTTTATGGCATCATAATGTGTTGCGAGACTGCCGAAAGGAGATGTGACATGCCGTCCTCTTTGACCGAACTCCAGCCTTCCCACCTCTGGAAGCACTTCGCCAAGATCCTGACCATCCCCCACTGTTCCGGGAATGAAAAGGCCTTCGGCGATTATGTCCTATCCGTCGCCCAGGGCCTGAAGCTGGCCGCCCGACGGGACCGGGTCGGGAACGTCCTGGTCAGCAAGTCCGCCACCCCGGGCCACGAGGCCGCGCCGGGCGTCATCCTCCAGGGACATCTGGATATGGTCTGCGAGAAGAACTCCGACGTGGTCCACGACTTCTGCAAGGACCCCATCCAGGCCGAGATCAAGGGCGAATGGGTCCAGGCCAAGGGGACGACGCTCGGCGCCGACAACGGGATCGGAGTCTCGGCCTGCCTGGCGGTCATGGAAGACGATTCTCTCGTCCACGGCCCCCTCGAATTCCTGTTCACCGTCGACGAAGAAACCGGCTTGACGGGGGCGAACAAGATCCAGAAAGGCTCTCTCAAGGGGACCCGTCTCATCAACCTGGACAGCGAAGAGGAAGGGATATTTACCATCGGATGTGCGGGCGGGGCCGATTCGGAGATCGCCTTTCCCGTCGCCCGGAAAAAACCGGCCTCCAAGAACATCTTCCGGCTGAAGGTCCACGGCTTGAGGGGCGGCCATTCGGGGCTCGACATCAACCAGGGGCGCGCGAACGCCATCAAGCTCCTCGCCCGGATGCTCCGGGAAGCTCAGGGCTCCGTTCGCTTCGAGCTCATCAGCATGGAGGGCGGGAACAAGCGGAACGCCATCGCCCGCGAGGCTTGGGCGAGCCTGGCCTGCGCTCCGGCCCATCTGAAGGCCCTCTCATCGGCGTTCAAGAGGTCGTTCGAAAGGATCGGCATCGAGGTCCAGGCCGTCGAAAAGGAAGCCGGGTATTCCTTCGAGCGGACCGAGGAGACAAAGACCTTCGCCCTGACGGCGGACTGCCAGCGCGGGCTCCTGAACTACCTCCTGGCCCTTCCCCACGGGGTGATCGCCATGCATCCGGAGATGAAGGACCTCGTCGAAACATCGACTAATCTGGCCATCATCCGGACCGGCAAGACCCAAGTCGACATCGTTTGCAGCACCCGGAGCTCTGTCGCTTCGGCCCTGGAGGCCACCCGGCTCGTCCTCATTGCCGTCACGGAGCTGGCCGGGGCCAAGATCGAGCCAAAGTACGGCTACCCGGGCTGGATGCCCAATCTCCGGTCGCCCCTTCTCGCGACCATGAAGGAGCTTTACGCAAAGGAATTCGGCCACGAGCCCAAGGTGGGAGCGGTCCACGCCGGCCTGGAGTGCGGGATCATCGGGGAGAAGTTCCCCGGAATGGACATGATCTCGATCGGCCCGACGATGGAGCACCCCCATTCGCCCGACGAGCGCGTCCATACAGGATCGGTGGGAAAATTCTGGCAATTCCTGGGCGCCGTCCTAGCCAGGCTGGCTTAGAGCCGGGCCCGTGGACGGTCTGTCTGAGAAGGGCGCCGGCCGCTGGCACTTGAGATGAACCGAAGGAAATTCTTCCTCATCCTAGGATCCGTGGGCGCCCTCGTTTCCAGAGTCATCCCCGGTACGGCAAGGAGTGAACACATGAAGAAACAAGTCCAGACCGATAAGGCCCCCAAGGCCATCGGGCCCTATTCGCAAGGCATCGTGGCGAACGGCTTCGTCTTCGTTTCGGGCCAGATCCCCATCGACCCGGCGACTGGCGAACTGAACACCGGGACCATCGAAGAACAGGCGCGTCAAGTCCTCAAGAACCTGGGGGCCGTCCTAGAGGCGGCCGGGAGCTCCTATGAGAGCGTGGTCAAGGCCACTGTCTTTCTCCAGGACATGAATGATTTCGGCAAGATGAACGCGGTTTACGCCGAATTTTTCAAGGCCCCCTGCCCGGCCCGGGCCGCGGTCCAGGTCGCGCGGCTCCCCCGGGACGTCAAGATCGAGATCGAGGCCATCGCCCTGGCCAAAGAGCAGGCCAAATAATTCCGTCATGCCGATCTACGAGCTCCTCTGCAAGAACTGCGGCCGCCGTTTCGAGTGCCTCGTCCCCATGGGCAAGGAAGGGACCGCGGCCTGTCCGGGATGCGGCGTAGCGGGCGCCGAGAAGCTCCTGTCTTCGTTCGGCATCGGCGGCCGCTCAAGCCGCTTGAAGGCCTCAACGTCGAGTTGCGCGGCCTGCTCGACGAAGTCCTGCAGCACCTGCCACTGAGCCCCGTTCTCAAGCCTTGTGATGATAGCGGGGAACGATGAGGCCCTCGGCCCGGCGCGTCCCCGCCCAGCCTCGGCTCCGGCCATCCTTCTTCGTGCATCATAAGGATGCTGACCGGGCCCTGCCTTTGTCTTGACATGGGCCGGGCAATGACGCTTAAATAGGGGCTCGAACATGGGAGAATCACGCCAGGCCGGCAACCCAAGGTCCGGTCATGCCCAGGCTCCGCCGGCCGTCCGCATCGGCGTGGATACCGGCGGCACGTTCACCGATTTTGTCATCTGGAAAGAAGGCCGGATCTTCAACAGGAAGGTCCTTTCCACGCCCCAGAACCCGTCCCTGGCCATCTTCAGCGGTTTGGCCGACATCCTCGGCCTCCAGGTTCCGACATTCATCGTCCACGGCACGACAGTGGCCACCAATGCTCTCCTTGAGAGAAAGGGCGGGAGGATCGCCCTGGTCACGACCGCGGGTTTCGAGGATGTCCTTTTCATCGGCCGTCAGACCAGGAGGAAGCTCTACAGCCTGCAGCCCGAGGAGCGCTTCTTCCTCCTCCCCGAGGAGCGATCGTTCGGGGTTCACGAGCGGACGCTGGCTTCGGGGCGCGTCGAGAAGCGTGTCTCCAGGGACGATGTCCGCGCTGTCCTCCGGAAGCTCCGGGAGTCCGGAGCCGAGGCCGTGGCCGTCTGCTTCCTCCACTCCTACGCCAACCCCCGGAACGAGACTGTCGTGGCCCGGGAGCTCGACCGGGCCGGCCTCATGGCCTCGGTCTCGAGCCGTCTTCTCCCCGAGCACCGCGAGTATGAGCGGATGACGACGACGGCTATCAACGCTTACCTGATGCCGGTCATGGACCGCTACCTGTCGGAGGTTGATCGGAGGATCGGCAGCGCGGAGCTCCGGATCATGCAGTCCAACGAGGGCTATATCTCGCCGGCCAGGGCCCGGCTGGAGCCCATCAAGACCGCCCTCTCGGGACCGGCCGGGGGCGTCGTCGGAGCGCGCCATCTGGCGAAGGCCGCCGGCTTCGAGAACGTCATCAGCTTCGACATGGGCGGGACATCGACGGACGTGTCCCTGATCGAAGGGGCGATCCGGCGGACCCACGAAAGCCGGATCGGCGACTTTCCGATCCGCCTTCCGATCATCGACATCCATTCCGTCGGCGCCGGGGGGGGCTCTGTCGCCCTCCGCGACCGTGGCGGATCGATGAGGGTCGGGCCGCAGAGCGCTGGCGCCGACCCGGGGCCGGCCTGTTACGGCAAGGGCGATGTTCCCACCGTAACGGATGCTGATCTCGTTCTCGGCCGTCTTGACCCCGAATTCTTCCTGGGCGGTACGATGAAGATCCTCCCCGGCCGGAGCCGGGATGCGATCGGCCGTCTGGCCCGCTCGCTCGGCAAGACCATCCAGGATACGGCCCTGGGGATCGTCGACATCGCCAACGCCAATATGGAGAAGGCAATCCGGGTTATCTCGGTCGAGCGCGGGCACGACCCACGGAACTTCGCTCTTTTTTCGTTCGGCGGGGCGGGAGGCATGCACGCCGTCGAGATGGCCGCCCATCTGCGGATGTCCACCGTCGTCGTCCCCCGGAACGCCGGCGTGCTGTCCGCGTTCGGCCTCCTGATGGCCGACTCGATCAAGGATTACACCAAGTCCCTGATGAAACCGGCGTCCCGGGTCTCCCTGGCGGACCTTGAGAGGGAATTCGCAAAGCTCGAGGCCTCGGGGCGGCGCGACATGCGGGACGACGGGTTCGAGGACGCGGATATCCATATCGAACGGTCCTTGGACTGCCGATATGTCGGCCAGTCCTACGAGATCTCCGTCCCATGCCGGAGAGCCCCCACGGCCGGCCGCGCTTTCCTCGAGGACTTTCACAGGCGACATCAAAAGCTCTACGCTTATCATCACGCCGGGAGGCCGGTCGAGATCGTCAACCTCCGGATCAAGGCCGTCGCCGTGACGCCGAAAATCCCCCTGGTCAAGGAGCCGGTGCGTGCTCTTCTCGACCCGCGAGCCGTCGTCAAAAGGCAACCGATCTTCACGGCCCGCGGCCGGGTCGAGGGAAAGGTCTACGATCGGTCGCGCCTGTCCCGCGGAAATGTCATCGCCGGCCCGTCGCTCGTCATCGATCCGGAATCCACGTCCTATCTTCCGCCCGGATATTCCGCGCTCGTGGACGGGTTTTTAAACCTTATCATCCGGCCGGCGAGGCCCTCATGAAACACGCTGCCGACCCCATCGAGCTCGAGCTTTTCAAGAATGTCTTCATCTCGATCTCGGAGGAGATGGCGCGCCGTCCTCGGCCGCACGGCCCTGTCCCCCAATATCAAGGAACGGAAGGACTATTCCTGCGCCCTGTTCGATGCCCGGGGCGACACGCTGGCCCAGGGCTCGTACATCCCCGTCCATCTGGGGGCCATGCCTCTTTCGGTCAGGGCGGCCATCCACTCAGTCCCGTTCGAGCCGGGCGACCTGGTCATCCTGAATGACCCTTATCGTGGCGGGACACATCTTCCCGACATCACCTGCATCTCCCCCATTTTCGTCAAGGGGAAGTTGCACTTCTTCGCCGCTAACCGGGCCCATCACGCCGACGTCGGGGGCATGTCGCCAGGGTCCATGCCTTTGGCGACCGAGCTTTTCCAGGAAGGCCTGATCATCCCCCCGCTCAAGCTCGTGTCGAGAGGCCGCCGGAACGAGGCTGTCTTCAGCCTGATCCTGTCCAACGTCCGGACGCCGGACGAACGGCGGGGCGACCTGTTGGCCCAGGTCGCGGCGAACGAAGTCGGACGGATGCGGCTTATGGAGGCCATCGGCCGCTACGGCCTCGGGCGGATCCTGACGTACGCGGGGCTCGTTCAGGATTACACGGAAAGGTTCCTGAGGTCGACGATCAAAGACATCCCCGATGGGACCTACGGCTTCGAGGACGCCATGGACGACGACGGCATCACGGCGCGTCCGGTCCGGATCGCCGTCGACGTGACGATCCATGGCGACCGGGCCGTCGTCGATTTCAGCCGCTCGGCGCGGCAGGTCGAGGGCGGGATCAACGCCAACTTCGCCATCACCTGCTCAGCCGTCCTTTATGTCTTCCGGGCCCTCGTCGAAGAGGACATCCCGTTCAACACGGGATTGATGAGACCTCTCGAAATCGTCGCCCCCAAGGGTTCCGTCGTCAACGCCGAGTTCCCGGCGGCCTGCGCCGCGGGAAACGTCGAGACGTCGCAGAGGATCGTGGACGTCCTTCTCGGGGCCCTGGCTGGAGCGATCCCGGACAAGATCCCGGCGGCGAGCCAGGGGACCATGAACAACATTGCCTTCGGCGGCCACGATCCCGCAAAAGATCAGGGCCTTCGCCTATTATGAGACGATCGGCGGCGGCGATGGGGGCCGGCCTGTCGGCTCCCGGACTGAGCGGCGTCCACACCCACATGACGAACTCGCTCAACACTCCCCTGGAGGCCCTGGAGAACTATCTCCCGCTCAAGATCAGGCGGTACGGCCTGAGGGAAGGCACGGGAGGTCGAGGCGCCCACGCCGGGCGGCGATGGGATCATCCGGGAATACGAGTTCCGCGTCCCCGCGGCCCTGACGATCATGTCGGAACGGCGGAAGTTCGCGCCCTACGGCCTCCGCGGCGGCCGGCCCGGTGCGAGAGGAAAGAACACTCTCATCTCCCGCGGCCGGGAAAAAGCCCTGGGCTCGAAGGTCAATATCAAGCTCCGTCCGGGCGACGTCCTCCGGGTCGAAACGCCCGGCGGCGGCGGGTACGGCCGGCCGCGGGGTTGAGAGCTTTTTTGACCCGTCCCGGTCGAGCCTGGCATAACGGGACAGACATCCGACTGGAGGGATGGCCATGATCAAGAAGATCGCGGCATTTTTGCTCTTTCTGACGGCGGCCGTGTCCGTTCCCGCCCTCTCCCGATCAGGGAGCGAGGCGCCGCCGCCCGCGTCCGTCCGCGGCGTCTGGATGCATCCGGGCTTCTTCGGCCCGGAAAAAGCGACCGCGCTCGAGAAGATCCGGACGACTTTGGACGAATATAAGAAGGCCGGCATCAACACTCTCATCATCCTGGTCAAAGACATGTCGGGATACGTCTATTTCAAGAGCCGGAACGGCCTCGCCGACCCGCGCTGGAACTGGGACTTCTTCGGGGAGTTCCTGGCGGAGGCCCGCAAACGGGACATGCAGGTCCACCCCTGGTTCTGCGTTTTCCCAGAAACGGGC
This sequence comes from Candidatus Aminicenantota bacterium, assembly GCA_963796835.1. GTDB lineage: Bacteria > Acidobacteriota > Aminicenantia > Aminicenantales > Saccharicenantaceae > DATKJS01. The sequence continues at coordinate 13,548 of CAWCND010000002.1, forward strand.
ATCCTCGGCCGGGTCAGGGAGCACCCGGAGTGGCTCATCCAGAGCCCGAGGCGGGAGCTCGTGGGTTCGGTCAATCCCGCCCTTCCGGCCGTTCGCGAATACGAAAGAGACCTGATGATGGAGGTCGCGGCCCGCTACGAAACCGACTGGATCCATCTCGACTACATCCGTTACCCCTGCGAGCCAGCGGAGCCTTATTTCAGCTTCGACCCGGAGACCGTCCGGCTCTTCAAGGAATATTCCGGGGTGGACATGGCCAGCGTGAAAGCCCGCGACTCCGGCAATATGGCCTGGAACGAGTGGCTGGAATGGAATAGGGATCAAGTGACCCTGTTCGTCCGGGAGCTCAGGGAATCCCTCAAAGCCACGGGGCGTAAGATCGGGATCAGCGCCGCCGTCTTCCCGAACGCCGAGAACGCGAAGGTCCTCATCGGTCAGGATTGGGCTGCCTGGGCCAGGGACGGGCTCGTAGACATGCTCTGTCCCATGCTGTACACGAACCAAAATCGATTTTTTGAGAAGCTCGCTAAGCAAGCCGTAGAATACGGACGGGGCCACTGCCGGGTCTGCCCCGGGATCGGGATCGGCACCTCCCACAACCAGAACACCCCGGAGGGGATGCTCGAACAGATGATGACGAGCCAGTCCCTGGGGGCCGACGGAGTGGTTTTCTTCTCGTCCGGCAGTCTAAACGAGCCGTTCCTCGAAAAGCTCAAGGCCGCGAAATAGTCGGGGGTGACCGGCGCGACGGGCTTCCGTCCGGGGCTCAGACCTTCCTGAGCTTCCTTTTTTCGATGAGCAGCATGCCCTGATAGGAGACGTAGTTCAGGAGGATCATCACCCGCTCCCTGTCGCCGGCCTCTTTCTTGAACACGCCCTTCAGCCCCTTGAGCGGTCCCTCCATGACTTCGATCTCGTCGCCGAGGCCGGGCTCCGCGCCGTATTTTTCGAGGACGATGAGGCCGTCCTTTTCCCGGGCCCTGAGGCCCTGGACGACCTCCTCGGGAATGGGGATCGGGCCTTCGTCGTTGCCGACGATCCGCTTGACGCCCCTCGTGTATTTCACCATCTGATATTGCCCCGGGAAATCGAAGGAGAGGAAAGCGTAGCCGGGGAAAAAAGGCTTGATCTGTTTTTCGCTCCGGTGCTTCGGGCAGTAGACCGTGAAGCCTCCCTCCTCAAAGAGCTTCTCCACCTGGGCTTCCTTTTTCGGCTTGGTGTTGATGACGTACCAGCTGACCATGCTCAGTCCTTCGCCGGATCTTCCGTGAGCCCGAGCTTCCGATAGACCGCCGGACGCCGGTCTTCGAGGAAATGACGCCGGGCATGGGATGCCTTGTTCTTCCGCAAGTCGCAGTCGGCATAAAGGATATGGTCCCCGCCCTGGGGGGCTCTGGCGATGACCTGGCCGTCCGGGTCGACAACGAAGGATTCGCCGGCGAACTCGAGCACCTCTTCCCGGCCGACCCGGTTCACCAGGGCGGCGAAATAGCCATTCTGGAAGGCCGCCGTCCGGACCTCCGCTTCGAATAGCCCTGCCGGCCACTCCCCGACGGACCCGGCCTGGGGGATGACGACCAGCTCCGCGCCCCAGAGACATAGGGCCCTCATGTATTCGGGAAAATGGCGGTCGTAGCAGATGGCCACGCCGACCCGGCCGACGGCCGTCCCGAAGACGAAATCCTCCCTGTCCCCGGGCGTCGTAATAGCCCCTTTCGTGGAATCCGGGGCCCTCCATGATGTGGACCATCCGCGTGACGCCCAGCAGGCTCCCATCCGCGTCGATGACCGGCGAGGAATCGTAGGTCCGGTCCCCGTCCCGTCTCGAAGAGGTTGAGGACGGCCACGACGCCCGCGTCCCTGGCCAGGCGGGAGAACAGTTCGGTTGTCGGTCCCGGAACCGGCTCCGCCTTGAGGAGGCTCTCTGGCCCGGCCGGGGCCTGTGGGTAGAACCTCGAGAACGCGAGTTCGGCGAAGGCGACGAGCCGGCGCCTGCCCCGGCGGCTTCGAGGAAAGCCCTCTTCCCCCGCTCCCGGTTTTCCTCCGGATCGTGCGTCGCGTGCTGCTGAACGAGAGCGATCTTCAGCCCGTTTACTGCCGGCAGGCTTTCTCGACCTCGGCCACCGTCTTGGGGATGGGCGTCCCCAGGACCCGGCGGCCCTTCTCCGTGACGAGGACGTTGTCCTCGATCCGGACCCCGCCGAAATCCAGGAACGTTTTCGACCTTGTCGTAGACGATGAAGTCCTTATGCTTCCTTTCCTTCTTCCAAGGGCTCATGAGAGCGGGGATGAAATAGAGGCCGGGCTCGACGGTCAGGACGTGCCCGGGCTGGAGCTCCCGGGCCATCCTCAGGTAGGCCAGGCCGAACTGGCTGCTGCGCTGGACGGTCTTGTCGTAGCCGACATGGTTCTCGCCCAGGTCCTCCATATCGTGGACGTCGAGGCCCATGTTGTGGCCGAGGCCGTGGGGGAAGAACATGGCGTGGGCGCCCTGGGCGACGGCCTCATCGACGTTCCCTTTCATCAGGCCGAGGTCCTTCAGGCCGGAGGCCATGGTCCGGGCCGTCTTCAGATGGACGTCCTTGTACATGACGCCGGGCTTGATCGAGCCGGATGGCGGTTTCCTGGCCCTCGAGGACGATCTCGTAGATATCCTTCTGCCTCTGGCTGAACTTCCCGCCGACCGGGACCGTCCGGGTGATGTCGGACGCGTAATGGAGCCAGGATTCGGCGCCCGCGTCCATGACCAGCATCCGGCCCTTCCGGAGCTCGTTGACGGAGCCGTGCATGTGGAGGGTCTGGCCGTTGATCGTCACGATCGGAGGGAACGCCATCCTGCAGCCGAGGGCGTTGACGATCCCTTCCATGGCGCCGACGACCTCCCGTTCGAAGCGACCGGGACGGGCCAGCTTCATCGCCGCGCGATACATCTCCGCGGAGACGTCTATCGGCGCTCTCGATCTCCTTGACCTCCTCTTTCGACTTGATCAGCCGCTGGTCGACGACGGCCTTGATGAAGTCCCCGCAGGCCCCTGCCTTCACTTCCCCGAGAGGGATCCCGAGGAGGGTCGAGATCGCGATGGCCGTGTCGGACCTATAAGGCGGAAGGAAGTGGACTTTCCTCCCCGCGGCTACGGCCCTGGCCACGTATTCTCCGAAGGCCTTTTTGGGGCGCGGAATGCCGGACCCCGACCTGGGACGCCCGGTCCTTGAGCTTGGGCAGCTCACCCATCCAGATGATGTCCTCAAGGCCGATATCGTCGCCGAAAAGCCAGTCCTTGTTTTCGTCGACGTCGACGATCGCCGCGAGGCCGGGAGAATCCAGGCCGAAGAAATAGAGAAAGGTGCTGTCCTGCCGGAAATGATAGGCGTTGTCCCGGTAATTCATCGGGCTCTCCTCGTTGCCGATGAAAAGAAGGAGCCCGGACGGGACCTGCTTTTTGAGCAGCTTTCGCCTCTGGAGATAAGTCGTATCTTTGAACATGTCGCCTCCTCGGATGACTCACGGAATTGTATAACAGATATTCCGGCCACATTCAACCCCGGACGCTCCCGGCCGGACGGCGGACGGGAGGGGCGGCGTCTGAAGAAAAGGCTTGTGTTGACGTTTCGAAAAGCTATATTGGATGGGAGGCGGGAGCCAAGAATTCGTAACGATCAAGTCGTCAGAGTTGACCTGATATGATATCATTTATTCAGATATTTAGATTCCCAAGGAGGTTCAAAATGGCAGAGCATCCGCTGGCGGCGCTCCAGAAGATCGATCCGAAGATCATGGGTCATCTGAAGGACATGGACGGGCTCATCTATGGCTCCGGCGCCCTCCCGAAGAAGGTCAAGCTGCTCATGGCCATGGCCTTTGACGCGGCCCACGGCGCGGACCTCGGCGTGAAAGCCCTGGCCCTGGCGGCGATGAAAGAGGGCGCCACGAAAGAAGAGATCGCGGAAGCCCTCCGGGTCGCCTATCATCTGTCCGGGGTGGGCGCGCTCTACACGGCGTCGAGCGGTTTGAAGGATATTGTGGGCTAGAAGCGGCTGGACTGGGCGGCGAGCACCTTGGCGGAGGGGCGTCCGGTCGGAACGGCAGACTCATCCCCGCCTAGGGCAGGGTCCAAACTTGCCGACGACAGGGAAAATAAGGGCAAAAAAAAATGGTAGCGGGGGCTGGATTTGAACCAGCGACCTCCGGGTTATGAGCCCGACGAGCTACCAGGCTGCTCTACCCCGCGGTACCGCCGTTATTATAACAAATCCGGCCCATTTGTCAAAGATATTCTGGCCGGGCTAAAGTCGCCTCTCCCTCACCGGCGCCTCCACGAAATTCCGGCTTGACTTTATCGGCCCGGGTCACTTTAATATAGGGGCGCGACCGTCATGGCCTGGATTATTTTCGGTTTCCTCAGTTTCCTCTGCATCGGCTCCGTCGTGGCCATGATCATTTCCCGGAACCAGGCCATAACGCCCTTTTCCTGGTCCTCTCCTTCGCCTCTCTCGGCGGGATCTTCGGCCTCCTCGACGCTCCCTTCGTCGCCGTCGTCCAGGTCATCATCTACGCCGGCGCGATCATGGTCCTCTTCCTCTTCGCCATCATGACCATCAACCTCAAGGGGGCCTGCCGCCCGAGAGAAGAAGGGTCGTTCCGGGCTCGCCGCGGTCCTGGGGGCCGTCCTCTTCGCGGAGCTCCTCATCGTCGCCCGCAGGGCTTTTTTCCGCCGGGGCCGTGGCCGCTCCGGCCGGAGCGGGCGAACCCCGCCGGTCTCGGGCATCTCCTGTTCACCGATTATCTCTATCCTTTCGAGCTCACGTCCCTGCTTCTCATCGCCGCGCTCGTCGGGGCCCTGACCTTGGCCGGGAAAAGGGAGTCCTCGTGATCCCCGGGTCCGCTTTTCTTCGCCCTGGCCATCCTCCTTTTCGTGCTCGGCGTCCTGGCCTTTTTCATCAAGAGGGACCTCCTGACTCAGTTCATGGCGGTCGAGGTCATGCTCAACGCCGGGAATCTCGCCTTTCTGGCCCTGGCCAGGGCCCCCGGCAAAGCCGAAGCCCAGGTCATCGTTTTTTTCATTCTGACGGTGGCGGCGGCAGAGGCCGTTGTCGGAATGGCCATCGTCCTTCACGTTTTCCAGCAGCGGAAGTCCATCCGGACCGACGACATGAGCGGTCTGAAAGGCTAAAATGGCCGGACTCCTTCTGGTTGATCCCGTTCATCCCGGCGGCGAGCTCCGCCGTTCTCGTCCTTTCCGGTTCAAGGATTCCCCGAAAAGCGGTCTCCCTCCAGGCCTGCCTGGCGGTTCTGGCTTCGTTCATTCTCTCGCTCGCGGCCCTGACTCACATCCTGAGGATGCCGCCGGAGTCGGCCCGCCTCACGAGCACCCTCACCGGGTGGATCGCGAGCGGCTCTTTTTCCGCCCCCGTCACGTTCTCTTTCGATCCTCTGGCGGCCGTCATGTGCCTTGTCGTCACGGGGGTCGGGTTCCTGATCCACGTCTATTCCGTGGGCTACATGGCGGAAGACCGCTCTTACGCCAGATACTTCGGCCTCCTCAACCTGTTCACCTTCTTCATGCTCGTCCTCGTCATGGCCTCGAACATCGTCCTGATGTTCGTCGGCTGGGAGGGAGTCGGCCTCTGCTCGTACCTCCTTATCGGCTTCTGGTTCGAGCGCCCGGCCGCGGCCAGAGCCGGCATGAAAGCCTTCGTCGTCAACCGGATCGGGGACGCGGGCTTCATTCTGGGCATTCTCTTCCTTGTCTCGAGCGTGGGCAGCCCTGAATTCGCCAAGATCAACGCGGCCGCCGCCGGCGGGGTTTTGGGCCCCGGACTCGTGACCCTGGCGGCGATCCTGCTTTTTGTCGGCGCGACCGGCAAGTCCGCTCAGATCCCGCTCTATGTCTGGCTCCCCGACGCCATGGAAGGCCCGACCCCGGTCAGCGCCCTCATCCACGCCGCGACCATGGTCACGGCCGGAGTTTACATGGTCGCCAGGCTGAACGGCCTCTATTCCGCGTCGCCGGCCGCCGGGTCGATCGTCGCGTCGATCGGGGCGGTGACCGCCGTTTTTGCCGCCTCCATGGCCCTCGTCCAGACGGACATCAAGAAAGTCCTGGCCTATTCCACGATCTCCCAGATCGGTTATATGTTCATCGGCTGCGGCGTCGGAGCCTACGCGGCCGGGATCTTCCACCTCACGACCCACGCTTTCTTCAAGAGCCTTCTTTTCCTGGGGGCCGGGAGCGTCATCCATGCCCTGTCCGGCGAGCAGGACATCCGGAAGATGGGAGGACTCCGGAAGCTCCTGCCAAGGACTTTCCCCGCCTTCCTGATCGCGGCCCTGGCGATCTCGGGCATTCCTTTCTTTTCGGGTTTTTTCTCAAAGGACGCCATTCTGACCAGCGCGTTTGCGGGCGGGCATTACGCCGTTTGGGCCCTCGGGCTCCTCGGCGCCTGCATGACGGCTTTTTATATGTTCCGCCTGGTTTTCCTGGTTTTCTTCGGCGACTCGAGGCTGGGGGACGAGGCCAAACGACATCTCCACGAATCCCCGGGGATCATGACGACCCCTCTCGTCATCCTGGCCGTTTTTTCAGCCCTGGCGGGTTTCATCGGCCTCCCGGCAGTCGTCGGGGAGAAAGCGAACTTTTTCGGCCGCTTCATCGAACCGGTCGTCCGGGCTGCCAATGCCCCATTTCCCGCAGCGGTCGAATGGAACCTGATCCTCGTCTCCACGGCCGCCGCCCTGGGCGGTCTGTTCATCGCCTATTTATTCTACCTCCGGTATCCTTTGTTCCCCGGCCGGCTGGCGGGGCGCCTTCCGTGGATCTACCGTGTTCTCGTCGGCAAATATTACGTGGACGAGATCTATGACGCGGTCATCGTCCGACCCGCCGTCCGGGGGTCCGAGCTTGTCTATGCTCAGTTTGACCTCAAGGTCATCGACGGAGCCCTCGACGGCTCGGCCTCGGCCGCGAATCTCGCAGGGCTCGGCTTGAGCCGCCTCCAGACGGGTCTAATCAAGGACTACGCCCTGGCGTTTCTCGTGGGGGTCGTCCTTTTTCTGGGAGCCATCCTGGTTTTGAAGCTATGACCATGCCGCTGCTGAGTCTGGTGACGTTCTTGCCGCTTGCGGGCGGCCTCGTCCTAGTGTTCTTGCCCAGGGAGAGGAAGCGGGAGGTCCGCGTCTTTGCCCTGGCCGTCGCCCTCATGACTTTCCTCGTAGCCCTGGCCATCTATTTCGGCTTTGAGGCCGGGTCGGGCTCCGCCCAGTTCGTCGAACGCGGCCGCTGGATCGGCTACGGCCTCGATTACCATGTCGGGATCGACGGCATCAGCCTCTTCCTCGTCCTCCTGACGACTTTCCTCACGCCCATCGCGCTCCTCTCTTCCTGGAAGGCCGTGGACGGCCGGGTCAAGGAGTTCTCGTTTTTCATGCTCCTCCTTGAGACCGGGATCGTCGGCGTCTTTGTCTCGATGAACCTGTTCCTGTTCTACGTTTTCTGGGAGGCCATGCTCATCCCGATGTACTTCCTGATCGGGATCTGGGGCGGCCGGCGCCGGATCTATGCGACGTTCAAGTTCGTCCTGTTCACCATGTTCGGCAGCCTCCTGATGCTCGTCGCGATCTTCGTCCTTTATGCGAGGTATCATCAGGCGACAGGCGGTTGGTCGCTCGCCTTCCAGGATCTCTACGGCCTAGCCCTGGCGCCCGGCCTCCAAACGTGGCTGTTCCTGGCCTTCGCCCTGGCCTTCGCCATCAAGGTCCCGCTCTTCCCTCTTCATACCTGGCTCCCCGACGCCCATGTCGAAGCGCCCACGCCAGGGTCCGTTATCCTGGCGGCCGTTCTCCTCAAAATGGGCGCCTACGGCTTTCTGCGGCTGGGACTCCCCCTTTTCCCCGACGCCGCCCGGACGTTTCTCCCGGCGCTTTCGGTCCTGGCCGTCATCGGAATCATCTACGGCGGGTTCATGGCCCTCGCCCAGAAGGACATGAAATCGCTGGTCGCCTACTCGAGCGTCAGCCACATGGGGCTCATCATGCTGGCCCTTTTTTCGCTGAACATGGAGTCGACGGAAGGCGCGCTCTACCAGATGCTCAACCATGGCCTGAGCACGGGCGCGCTCTTCCTCTGCGTCGGGGTCCTTTACGAGCGTTCCCACACCCGGCTGATCAAGGATCACGGCGGCCTCGGCCGGCAGATGCCCGTGTTTTCCGCGGTCTTTCTCGTCGCCGTGCTCTCCTCGATGGGGCTGCCGGGTCTCAATGGTTTTGTCGGGGAGATCCTCTGCTTCTTCGGCATCTTCGCCGCGAACAAGGTCCTGGCCGCGCTCGCCGTGTCGACGGCTGTCCTATCGGCGGCCTATCTCCTCTGGCTTTTCGGCCGGGTCATGCACGGTCCCGATCCTGAACCCCAAGATCCTCGAGTTCCAGGATATGGATAGACGGGAGCGACTGGTCCTCGGGCCGGTCGTCGTCCTCATGTTCTGGCTGGGGCTTTTCCCGGGGACGGTCCTTCGGAAAATGGACGCCTCGGTCACCCAATATCTCCATACGGTCAGGCAGAAAACTGAGGTCCAAGATAAAACGGCGGGAGTGAGTTTGTCTTCTTCCAAGCACGACGGATCCGAGAAAGGAGCCACGTCTCATTTCGAAGGAGGGCGTGAGTAGGGCCATGATGAACTTCCGGGCCTTGGCTCCACTCCTGTGCGTCGTCGCCGGGGCCTTGGTCGACATGCTCTTAGAGGCCTTCCTGCCTAAAAAAAACAAGGACCACCTCGGTTATGTCGCCCTGGTCTCGCTCATCTTGAGCGGATTTTTCTGCATCCGGTCCTGGGGCCGCGGTCTGTCCTGCTTCGGCGGGGGCCTGACCCTCGACCGGCTGGCCGTCGCCCTCTGCCTGGCCTTCGTGGCCGCCGGCTTTCTCCTCGTGCTCATGAGCCTGAGATATGTCGGCCGCCAGGGCATGAACCACGGGGAATACTATGCGCTGCTCCTCCTCGCTCTTTCCGGCGCAATGGTCATGGTCTCGGCGCCGAATATCCTTGTCGTTTTCCTGGGCCTGGAGATCCTCTCGGTCTCGAGCTACGCCCTGGCCGGATTGAAAAGGAACGACCCGGGATCGTCGGAGGCGGCGGTCAAGTATTTCCTCATGGGGAGCTTCGCCAGCGCCTTCCTGGTCTTCGGGCTGGCCCTCGTCTACGGTGCCGCCGCAAGCCTGGAGCTCAACGGGATCCGGGCGGCTCTGATGGGCCGGGCCGGGAGCTTCGGACCGGGCGGGTGGGCCGGGCTGGCCTTGGTCATCGCCGGGTTCGGCTTCAAGATCGCCCTGGTCCCGTTCCACATGTGGGCGCCCGACGTCTACCAGGGAGCTCCGACTCCGGTCACGGCGCTCTTTTCCATCGTGCCCAAGCTGGCCGGGTTCGCCGTCCTCTTCCGGCTCCTGGCGCCACTTTGGAATAAGGGCGCAGCCCAGCCCGCGATCTGGTGGCTCCTTTGGGCGGTCGCCGCCCTGACCATGACCGTCGGGAACCTAGCGGCCCTCAGGCAGAGGAATCTCAAGCGCCTCCTGGCATATTCGAGCATCGCCCACTCGGGGTACATCCTGTTGGCCGTCCTGGCCGGAGACGGGGCAGCTCTGCTCTTTTACCTCGTCGCCTACCTCTTCATGAACGCGGGAGCTTTCAGCGCGCTCGTCGCCATGACCCGGGAGGGCCAGGAATACCTGGATCTGGACGATTTCGCGGGGATCGGTTTCAAGTATCCGTGGATTGCCGCTTCGTTCGCGATCTTCCTTTTTTCCCTGGCGGGATTTCCCCCGACCGCCGGGTTCCTGGCCAAGTTCTATGTCTTCAGCGCAGCGGTCAGCCAGGGCCAGGCCGGCCTGGTCGTCATCGCGGTCCTGGCCAGCCTCGTCTCCGTTTTCTATTACCTTCGGGTCATCGTCTTCATGTACATGAAGGACCCCCTGGCCGAGGTCGACATCGAGACGGATCAGCCGGCGCTCTACCTGGTCATGTTCCTCTGCCTGTACGGCGTGATCCAGCTCGGGATCTGGCCCGGCCATCTGCTCGTTCTCATCCGCCAGGCCGTGACATCGCTTTTCTGAGCCGGCGGCTCTCCCGATCCCCGCCTTCCGTTAATTTCGGTGACATACAACTCATTACAAAAATAGGTGTCTGGATAACGAGCTCGGAGTTTTGGTAATGGGTTGTATGTCACCGAAATTGTCTGGAGCGCTACTCGAGTTCCCGGCCGCCGGTTTCCGGAATCCAGATCCAGAGGACGGCGGCAGCCAGGAAGGACAGGGCGATGAGAGAGAAAGCGAAGCCGAATCCCCTGGTCTGGGCCAATGAGCCCACGGCCAAGGGAGCCAGCGCGCTGACGATCCGTCCGGCGTTGTAGGTGACCCCCTGGGCCGTGGCCCGGATCGGGGTGGGGTAGAGTTCGGCGGTCAGGGCCGCGAAACCGCTGAAATGACCTGTCCCGAAAAAGGCCACAAAGGGTCCCAAGAGGAGAAGGACAACCGGCTGTTTTGTGCTCGAATAGAGGAAGACTAATGCGGCGGCCGCAACGAGGAACCCCACGTACGTTCTTTTCCGTCCTGCCCTGTCGCTGATGAAGCCGAAGCTGACATAGCCGAGCCACATCCCGACCTGCATGAAGATGACGAGGCCCGACATGAGACGGGTGCTCAGCCCGACCCCTCCCTGGCCGGCGGCCATCGACAAGTACGAGGGGATCCAGAGATTGAGGCCCCACCAGGCGAACAGGGCGAAGGCATTCATCAGGGTGACCATGGCCGTGAGATGGAGCCGGCCTTTCCCGAACATCAGCCTGAAACTCGACCCGGACGGTCCGTGCGCGAGGCGCCGGGCTTTCCAAATTTCTGGGTCCTTGACGCGCTTCTGGATCCAGAGAGTGAAGAAGGCCGGGATGACGCCGATAAAGAAAACGGCCCGCCACCCCCAGCGCGGCAGGATGACGGCCGATACGCCCGCCGCGGCCGCATAGCCGATGGCCCAGGAGCTCTGGACAAGGCCCAGGGCCTTGCCCCGATGCTCGGCCGGCCAGGTTTCGGAAACGAGGGAGGCCCCGCTCGCCCATTCTCCGCCCATCCCCAGGCCGAGGAAGACCCGGAAGACCGCCAGCATAAAGACCCCCGTCGACAAACCGCAGGCGGCCGTGAAGACCGAATAGATCAGGACGCTGGCCATCAGGGCCCGCCGCCGTCCGAAGCGGTCGGCCACGAGTCCGAAGGCGAGCCCGCCGAAGGCCGAGGCGAAAAGGGTCAGGGAGCCGAGGAGTCCGGCGGCCGATTTGGTGATTCCCAAGTCCGACACCAGGGCGGCCAGGACCATGGCATACAGCATGACGTCGAAGGAATCCAGCATCCAGCCGAAGGCCGCGGCCAGGAGGGTTCGCCTGGAATCGGCCGGTGCGTCCTTCCACCAAGCGAAACGGCGGGCCACCACCCTCGGCTTGTCACGGCGATCGTCCATCAGGGTTAGCTTATATTCGCGGGGGCCAGGATTGTCAAACGGCCTCTCGCGATCCCGTGTGAAGACCTGGATACACGGTCTCATTGGAGACGTCCCGGGGCGCTCAATCGCCCGGAGCACGGAGACGAACGGGACTTATTCTGACCCCGCTTTCCTTATGCCGCGTATCTGCTCGATGGCCTTTCCGATCCGGCGCTTCCGGGTCTCGGCCTGCTTGGCCTCTTCGATCGAGCGGTGCTGCTCGCGCTGGCGCGTGAAGGAGAGCGAGCGGTAGCGGTCCATGACTCCGGCCTTCTTGAAGGCGGCCTCGACGTCCTTGGCGAGCTCGACGACCCGCGGACCCGCGTCGAGTTCGACGGTCACATGGACCGTGTCGCCCTCGCCTTTGCCGAGCTTTTCCCGGATCTCCTTGAGGAGCAGCAGCATGTGACGCGGCTCTCCCATCCTAACCATGGACCCGCGATAAGGGATGCCGTCAAACGTGACCTTCACCGGAACGCGGCCCTTGACGCCGTAAAGTTTGTCAACGTCATGGGGGAAGTAGACGAAAGTGCCGCCTCCCTCGGAGTGTTTCAGCCGGCCGTCAAACTTGATCCGGCCCGGGTCGAGGTATTTCACCGGCATGAGAGCCCTTCAAGCCTATTCGCGGATGGAACAGTCGATCACTTCAACTTGAGCATTTCGTCTTCGAACGCACCGACATCCTGATAATATCTCCGGACCATCTCGGGGGACGCCGGATTGGTATACAGTTCGGCCCTGGGATCTTGGATCAATGCCCAGACCATCTCGGCCACTTCTTCAGGCGTTTGCGGGATCATGGGAGAACGCCCGCCAAGCGGCATCGGAGGGGTGCCGCCGAGCGCGTTCCTGGCAAAATTGGTCTTGACGGTGCCGGGCAGGACAAGCGAAACATGGACACGAGGGTGAGTCTGCCTCAGGTCCATACGCAGATTGGCGGTGAGGACGTTCACAGCGGCCTTGGCGGCATTGTAAGCGGAGCGGAACGTGACCAGCGGGACTCTTCCCAGAAAGGACGAGATGTTGATGAGATGCCCCTCCTCCCGTTGTTCAAAATGCGGAATGACGACCTGTATGCTATAGAAAACGGACTTCAAATTGACGGCGAAGATCTCGTCAAAATCCCCTTCCGTGAGGTCGAGCACTTTTTTGCCGACGCCCCGCCCCGCGTTGTTGATCCAGACGTCCACCTTCCCGAACCTCAGGACGGCCTCGTCGAGGAGCCGCTCGACGTTTCCCCGCTGCGTCACGTCGGCGACGATAGGCAGAGCCTGCGGACCTGCTTGAGAAGCTACGAGCTCGAGCTCTTCTTGCCTGCGGGCCGCAAGGGCCAGGTTCCAGCCCTCGGCCCCCAATCTCCTCGCGATAGCTGCCCCGATCCCGCTGCTCGCGCCCGTCACAACGGCCGTTTTCATCTCCATCAAGTTCCCCTTCTCATGGTCATCGGCGGTCCGGAATGCCCAAACTCATCTCAATAGAAAAAACGGCCGGAGTCGGACATAAGCCGAATTCTGTTCCCGCCGAAGCGGGGGCGGTTATTTGTCTAGTCCCCGGATTGCTCCGAGGCCCGAGCGGCCTACCCACCCCCTGGGACGGGCCATCCCAAAGTGGGGTTCGTTTGGCCTTGCTCCGGATGGGGTTTGCCGTGCCCCCGATGTCGCCATCAGGGCGGTGAGCTCTTGCCTCGCCATTTCACCCTTGCTCCCCGGGGAGGCTGCGCCTGCCCTGGAGGGCGGTGTCATTTCTGTGGCACTTTCCCCCGGTCGCCCGGAGTCGCCGTTAGCGACCATCCTGCCCTTTGGAGTTCGGACTTTCCTCTCCTCCTTGTCCCTCTCGGGAAGGAGCGGCAACCGCCTCGCCGACTCCGGCCGTTATTTTTATTCCGTATTGCTCGAGCTTTTTGTAGAGGTTGCTCCGCGGCGTATCGATCTCCCTGGCCGTCTGGGAGATGTTCCACCCGTTCGCTTCCAGCTTGGCCAGGATGAAATCCTTCTCCGCGATATCCCTGAACTCGCGGAGCGTTTTGATCCCGCCCGCCGCGGGAAGGCCGGCCTCGTGCTCCTCGTGAAAGGACAGAGGCAAATCCTTGGCCTCTATTGTATCTTTTTCCGTCATGATCATCAACCGCTCGACGACGTTCTTGAGTTCCCGGACATTGCCCTTCCAGGAGTGAGCGGTCATGGCCTCGAGGGCTTCCTTGGAGAACCTCTTGACCTTGAAGTTGTTCTCCTCCGCGAACGCCCTCGAGAAATATTCGACGAGGAGAGGGACGTCCTCCTTCCTGTCCCGGAGGGGCGGCGAGAACAGGGGGACGACGTTCAGCCGGAAGAAGAGGTCCTCACGGAAACGGCCTTCCTGGATCTCCTCCCGGAGGTCCTTGTTCGTGGCGGCGATGACGCGGACGTCCACCTTCGAGATCCGGTTCGAGCCCACCTTCTGGACCTCGCCTTCCTCGAGGACCCGGAGGACCTTGGACTGGGTCTTGAGGCTCATGTCGGCGATCTCGTCGAGGAAGATCGTCCCGGCATCGGCCTGCTCGAACTTGCCCGTCTTCTTCTCGGTGGCGCCCGTGAAAGCGCCCTTCTCGTGGCCGAATAGCTCGCTCTCGATGAGCTCTTCGGGGATCGCCGCGCAATTGACCTGGACGAACTTCTCCTTGGCCCTGAGGCTGTTCGCGTGGATCGCCCTGGCGATGAGTTCCTTGCCTGTGCCGCTCTCGCCGTGGACGAGGACCGTCGCGTTGGTGGGGGCGATCTTGAGGATCTCCTTCCAGAGGCCCTTCATAAGAGGGTGGTTGCCGACGAGCTCGTAATGCTTGTCGGCCTTCTTCTTGAGGTCCTGGTATTCCCGGGTCAGGCTGTTCTGCTTGAGCGCGTTCCGGATGCTGAGGAGGACGCGCTCGCGATGAAGGGGCTTCTCCAGGAAGTCGAAGGCGCCGAGCTTGGTCGCCTCGACGGCCGCCTGGATCGTCCCCTGTCCGGAGATCATGATGATCTCGGGAGAATAGGGCTTCTGCTTGAGTTCCGTCAGGACCTCGATCCCGTCCTTCCCAGGCATCTTGATATCGAGGAGGACGAGGTCGATCCCCACCGTCTCCCGGAGCTTTTCGAGGCCGTCCTCCCCTGTCGCGGCCTCGAAGAACTCATAGCCCTCGTATTCGAGGATCATCCGGAGCGACTTGCGGATATTCTCCTCGTCGTCGATGACGAGGATCCGGGCTGATCGTTCTGGTTTCATGGGCGCTCCCCTGCCTCGGGCTGAATTCTAGCACACTCAGGGGCGTTGGGCAAAACGAAATCTAAGCGTCTGTCCGGAGCCGGCTGGAGGGCGCCCCGGAAATGTGCTAGACTTGTCAAAAAGGGTTTTGTTTCCGGGATCCCGTGACCAGAATTCGCAGGGCCTGGCGAGTCGGTGTTATTCTTCTGGGGCTTGTTCTGCCGTCCTCCCTGCTTCCCCGGGCCGGCCAACCAGGAAGCCCTGGCCGGGGGTTCGTTCTGCCCAACGGGCTCCGCGTTTTTCTTTATGAGAAGCACGATCTTCCCCTTGTCAATATCGTCATGTCCGTCAACGCCGGGTCCAAAGATGAGAGCGATGCGAACAACGGTATCGCCCACCTCCTCGAGCACTGCCTCCTTTTTCGGGGCACGGCGACCAGATCCGGAGGGGAGGTCGGCCGCGATGTGCGCAGACATGGCGCCTACTTCAACGCCAATACAGGCCAGGACCTGACCCTCTTCGAGATCTCGCTCCCCTCGAGCGAGGCCGATTTTGCGCTTCGGAACCAGAAAGAAGTCCTTTTCGACTTTGCCCTCACCCAGGCCGAACTGGACGAGGAAAAGGCCGTCGTTCTCGAAGAGATGGACCAGACGGAAGACGACCCGCTGCGTCACGGGACCGACCTTTCCATGCGGTCCCTCTTCGATGGCCATCCTTACGGGAAGCCTGTTTATGGCCTCGCGGACGTCGTCCGGGCGGCCCGGGCGGAGGAGCTTCGGGATTTCCATGCGAAATATTACGTTCCGAACAATTGCGCCCTGGCGATCGTGGGCGAATTCCGGAGCCAAGACATGGAAGAAAAGGTCCGGGCCATCTTCGGGCCCCTGGAAAAGGCCTCTCTGCTGCCCGCCTCCATCGCCAAAGCCCGGCCCCTCGGGAAGGGGGTCACTCTTCAAGAGGAGAAAGACGTCAAGGAAGCCTACCTTTTCATCGCCTATATCGGCCCGGATTTCAACCACCCCGACCAGTATGCCATGGACCTCCTGACCGAAGCCTTGGGCCGGGGCTGCAATCCGCTCCTGAACATCGCCCTCAGGAGCCGGAGGGACCTCGTCCAGAACATGAACATGGCCTACATCCAGGGCCGATTCGGAGGCGCCGTCATCGTTTCCCTGACTTTGGATCCGGTGAACATCGTGGCCGCGACCCGCGAGACCATGGCCTACTTGAGGAAGTCCGGGGCCGAGAACTTCTCCAGGGACGATTTCCCGGAGGACGAAAAATATGACGTCTTTGATTTCTTAGGGAGCGCGAAGAACCAGATCCGGTTCGCGGCGGAGCAGGCCGAGGAATCCGGCCTTGCCTTGGCCTCGTCGCTGGCGAGGTTCATGCTCCAGAACGAGCGCGAGAATCCAGGGAGGTTCCTGGACCACATCGCCGGGACGAGTTCGGGAGACTTGCGGAAAGCGGCCTCATTTTATTTCGGCAAGGGGCAGTGCGCCGTCATCTCGATCATCCCCAAAAGGGCTGCGGGGTCAGGGAGGAGACGTTAGCAATGGGGCTGGGACGGCAGAAGTCCGAAAAAGCGGCCAAGGCACGCATCGCGGTCGCGGCCTGCCTGACCTTTCAGGCGCTCCTCCTGATCGCGCGGCAGTCCTCCGGACCCCCTCCCTGGAAAGAAAAGCCAGAGAAGATCCGGCTGGAGACAGGAATGGACTGCCTTTATCAAAGGGACCTGTCCTCCTTCATAACCTCCATCCAGCTCTTCATCCCAGGGGGCAAGAGCGCGGTCCCCGGGGGCAAGGACGGCCTGGCCTACCTCACGACCCGGCTGACCATAGACGTCCCCGACTTCTCGGCCGCCCAGGACATCATGGCCCTTGGGACCCGTATGGGCGTCGCCGTATTCGAAGACTGCTCGGTCATCTGTCTGGACTGCTTTTCCGAAAATCTGGATAACGCGCTCAAGGTGGCCTCGGAGATCGTCCAGGCCCCGCTTTTTTCGGGGGTGAGGATCGGCAATATCAAGAAGACTATGTCTATCTACGGCAAGGCCGAAGACGACAACGCCGAAGAGGCGGGCCACAGTGCCGCCATGGGGATGTTCTTCGGCGGGAGCGGGTACGGGAGCGCGCTCTTCGGAACCGATGTCAGCCTCAAAGCCATCGGGAAAAAAGACATCACGATGTACTACGCAAGGCTCTTCAGCAAGGACAAGATGCTGTTCTCCGTGTGTTCGGACCTTGAGAAGGACAAGGTCCGGGCGCTTCTTGAAAAATATTTCCAGAAATTTAACGCCCCGCGGGCCGGGGACAGCCTCCTCTCCCCTTCGTCGCCCTCCGTGCCCGGCGAACGAACCATCATCCTCGACAGGGACACGAAGCAGACCTATGTGGGCCGGGCCTTCGTCCTCCCACCCGTGACGGCCGCCAGCTGGGCCAAGGGCTACCTCCTCGAGGTTCTCCTGGGAAGGGGGCCGGGATCCAGGTTGTGGGACCTCAGGGCCTCCGGGAGCCTTGCGTACAATGTCGGGGCGCGGTTGACATGGATGAAGTCCAGCGGCGTCCTGGAGGCCTATCTCGAGACGGAGAACGCGAAGAAAAGCCGGGCGGTCTCGGCCTTGGATGAAACCCTCAGGCTGCTCTACGAGAAGGGCTTGACGGAAGAAGAGCTGCGGCTGGCCAGGAGCCTGGCCCGGACCCAGATTCTCCGGGCGAACGAAGCCAAGAAGTCTCGGGCCCAGGCCATGGGCGTCTGGGAGGTCCTCGGCCTGGGGTTCGATTACGTGTCCACCGTTTTTGACAGTATCGACGGTGTCACTGCGGCCGACCTCAACGCCTTCATCAAGGAAGTCCTCGACCCCGACAAATCCATTCTGGTCCTCGTCGGCCGCAAGAGCCTTCCCTGAGTCCGGCGCGTCCCGGCCGTCCCATCGTCCGGCTCGATGGCCTGGATGGCGGGAACGAAAGAGGCCTATTCGGCCGTTTTCTTGTAGTCGGCGTAGCGCTTCTTTGCTTCTACGCGCGGCCCGGGCGAACAGCACCTTGGCGATCTCCGGATACTGCTGCGATGAGAGTGCGGTAACGGATCTCGTTCTTCAGGAAGACGTCATATTCGAGCTTGGGCTCCTTGGAATCGAGCTGGAAGGGGTTCTTGCCTTCCGCGGCCAGCAGCGGATTGTAGCGGTAAAGGATCCAGTATCCCGTGTCGACGGCCAGCTTCTGCTCGGCCTGGGCTTTGCTCATGTCGATCCCGTGGTTGATGCACGGGGAGTAGGCAATGATGATCGACGGGCCGGGGTAGGCCTCGGCCTCGAGGAACGCCTTGAGGCACTGGTTCATGTTGGCGCCCATGGCGACCGACGCGACGTAGACGTACCCGTAGCTCATGGCCATCCGGCCGAGGTCCTTCTTGGTCGTCTTTTTCCCCGACGACGCGAACTTGGCGACGGAGCCGGTCGGAGTGGACTTGGAGGCCTGGCCGCCGGTGTTCGAATAGACCTCGGTGTCCAGGACGAGGAGGTTGACGTTTCGGTTCATGGCCAGGACGTGGTCGAGCCCGCCGTAGCCGATGTCGTAGGCCCAGCCGTCGCCGCCGATGCACCAGACGCTCTTCTCGACGAGGTAGTCCTTGAGCTCGTCGATCTTGCCGAGGTGAGGTTTGGCCCCGTTGGCCTTGGCCATGGCCCCGGGCAGGGCGGCCAGGACGGCCTTGGCCGCGGCCTTGGCCTCGTCACCCGTATTCGTCCAGGCCGCCTTCATCCTGGCCCAAAGCGTCGGTGAGCCCGGGCGTCGTCCCGGCAGCCAGGGCGGCCTCGATCGAGGCCGCCAGGAGGCGCCGGTTGGCGTCGACCGCCAAGCGCATGCCGAAGCCGTATTCGGCGTTGTCCTCGAACAGGGAGTTTGCCCAGGCCGGCCCCTTGCCCTTCCGCGTTGACGCAGTAGGGCGACGTCGGGAACGTGCCGCCGTAGATCGAGGAGCAGCCCGTGGCGTTGGCGATGATCATCCGGTCGCCGTAGAGCTGGGTGGCCAGCTTGACGTAGGGCGTCTCGCCGCAGCCGGCGCAGGCGCCGCTGAATTCGAACAGCGGCCGCAGGAACTGGCTGCCCTTGAGCGTCTCGGTCTTGACGCCGTCGAGGACGTTGTCCGGGAGCCGGTCGAAGAACTCGGCCTTACGCGTCTCGCCGGCGGCCCTCAGCTCCGCGATCGGGGTCATGACCAGGGCCTTGGTCTTGGCCGGGCAGACCTCGGCGCAGGAGCCGCAGCCCGACGCAGTCCTCGACGTAGACACTGGATCCGGTACTGGAGTTCCCGGTCGTTCTTCGTATTGGACTTGAGGACGGCGAATCCCTCGGGGGCGCCCTTGAGGTCGGCCGGGGCGATCTGCTTGGCCCGGATGGTGGCGTGGGGGCAGACGAAGGAGCACTGGTTGCACTGGATGCAGTTCTCCGGGAGCCATTCGGGCACTCGATGGCGATGCCGCGCTTCTCGAGGCGCGCCGTGGCCGTCGGGATGGCCCCGTCGATACGGCATCTTCGAGACGGGCAGGCTGTCGCCCTTGAACCGGGTCACGGGGTCGATGACCTCGCTGGCGAAGGCGTCGGCGTCGTCGGGAACGATCTTCGTGGCCGGGGCCGACTTGGTGATCTGGGCCGGGATCGGGCACTTCTTCGAGGGCCGCCGCGGCGCGGTCGACGGCCTCCCAGTTCATCTTGACGATTTCCTCGCCCTTTCTTGCCGTAGGTCTTCTCGATGGCCTTCTTGATGAGGCGATGGCCTCGGCCTCGGGCAGGACGTCGGCGAGCTTGAAGAAGCAGGCCTGCATGACCATGTTGATGCGGCCGCCCAGGCCGAGCTCTTCGGCGATCTTCACGGCGTCGATGGTGTAGAACTTGATCTTTCTTCGCGATGATCGTCTTCTGCATGTCCTCGGTGAGGTTCTCGAAGACCTCGGCCGTCTCCAGTTGGAGTTGAGGAGGAACGTGCCGCCCTCACGGATGCCCTCGAGGATGTCGTAGCGGCCGACATAGGACGGCTTGTGGCAGGGCGACGAAATCGACGGTATTGAGGAAGTACTGGGAATGGATCGGGGATTTGCCGAAGCGCAGGTGGGAGATGGTGACGCCGCCGGATTTCTTCGAGTCGTACTGGAAGTAGCCCTGGACGTACAGTCGGTGTTGTCGCCGATGATCTTGATGGCGTTCTTGTTGGCGCCGACCGTGCCGTCGGAGCCGAAGCCCCAGAACTTGCAGCGGATGGTGCCTCGGGAGCTCGGTGTCGAGGACCGGGCCGACGGGAAGCGAGGTGTGGGTGACGTCGTCGTTGATGCCGACGGTGAAGCCGTGCTTGGCCTTGCCGTCGAGGTTGTCGTAGACGGCCTTGACCATGGCCGGGGTGAAGTCCTTGGAGCAGAGGCCGTAGCGGCCGCCGATGACCTTGACCGGCCGGCCGGCGAGGGCCAGAGCGACGTCGAGGTAGAGCGGCTCGCCGAAGGACCCGGGCTCCTTGGTCCGGTCGAGGACGGCGATCTTCTTCGCCGAGGCGGGAACGGCGGCGATGAGGGCGGCCGCGTCGAAGGGCCGGTAGAGGCGGACTTTGACCAGCCCGAGCTTGGCCCCTCGCGCGTTCAGGTAGTTGATGGTCTCCTCGGCCGTCTCGGCAGCCCGAGCCCATCATGACGATGACGTTCTCGGCGTCTGGGGCGCCGACGTAGTCGAAGAGGTGATACTGGCGGCCGATGCGCCTTGGCCACCTTGTCCATGTATTGTTGGACGAGCCCGGGGCATCGGCTAGTGCTTGTTGACCGTTTCGCGGCCCTGGAAGTAGACGTCGGGGTTCTGCTGGCCCGACCTTGAGCGGGCCGCTCGGGGTTGAGGGACCGCTTGCGGAAGGCTTCCAGGTACTCGGCTCGAAGAGTTCGGCCAGCGTTTCGTAGGCGAACGACGTCGACTTTCTCGACCTCGTGGGAGGTCCGGAAACCGTCGAAGAAATGGAGGAACGGGAGCTGGGTCCGCAGGGTCGACAAGGTGGGCGACGAGGGCCAGGTCCTGGGCTTCCTGGACCGAGCCGGCGCAGGTCATGGCGAAGCCCGTGTTGCGGGCGGCCATGACGTCGCTGTGGTCGCCGAAAATGGACAGCGACTGGCAGGCCAGCGAGCGGGCCGAGACGTGGAAGACCGTCGGGCAGCATCTCGCCGGCGATCTTGTGCATGTTGGGAAGCATCAGCATCAGGCCCTGGGAGGCGGTGAAAGTCGTCGTCAGGGCGCCGGCCGAGAGCGCGCCGTGGACCGCGCCGGAGGCGCCGCCCTCGGACTGCATCTCGACGACGTCGACCGTCTGGCCGAAGATGTTCTTCCGGCCGTGGGCGGACCAGTCGTCGGCCAGCTCCCCCATCGTCGAGGACGGGGTGATCGGGTAGATGGCCGCGACCTCGGAATACGCGTAGGCAACGTGAGTCGCCGCCGTATTCCCGTCGATCGTCTGGAGATTTTTCTTCATCCGATAACTCCTTGTGCCGCCTGGGGCAGCGGGTGATTCGGGTGGGGTCGGCTCCGGGACCTCCGTCCCGGGCGCGGCTCCCCGTCGCTTTATGACCGAACGTCGTCGCCGACGCCCGAGCGTTACTCCTTGAGCTCCGTCCGCCCTTCCAGAGCCTTCTTGATCGTGACCTGGTCGGCGAAGTCGAGGTCCGACCCCACAGGAAGGCCCATGGCCAGACGGGTGATCCGGATATTCAGATCCTTGAGGACCTTCAGGAGGTAGAGGGCGGTGGCCTCTCCCTCGACTGTGGGGTTGGTGGCGATGATGATCTCCTTAACCGGCCCGTCCTTGACCCGTTTGATGAGCTTGTCCAGCCGCAATTCATCCGGCCCCCGCCCCTTGAGCGGCGAGAGCGCCCCCAGGAGCACATGGTAGCGGCCGTGGAAGGCGCCGGTCCTCTCGATGGACGAGATATTGAACGGTTCTTCGACGACGCAGAGGGCCTCGTCGGACCGGTGGGCATCGGAGCAGATCGGGCACGGGTCGATATGGGTGATGTTGTTGCATCGGGAGCAGTAGAAGATCTTCCGCTTGGCTTCCCGGATGACTTCGGCCAGCCGGTCAACATCCTCGGAGGGCAGGCTGAGGAAATGGAAAGCGATCCGCTGGGCCGTCTTGGCCCCGATGCCGGGGATCCTCCGCAGCTCCTCGATGAGTTCCTGAAGGGGCTGGGCGTATTCGAACATCAGACGATCCCGGGGATTTTCAGGCCGCCCGTGAGGCCGCCCAGCTTCTGACCCAGGGCCTCGTCCACCTTGGCCGCCGCGTCGTTGAAGGCCGCGACGATAAGGTCCTGGAGCATGTCGATCTCGTCCTTGCTGACGACCTCGGGCTCGAGGCGGAGCGAGAGCAGGCGTTTCTGGCCGTCGAGGACGACCGTGACCATCCCCCCGCCGCTCGTCCCCTCGGCTCTCATCTCCGCCATCTCCTTCTGGAGCTTGTCCTGCATCTCCTTGGCGGTCTTCATCATTTTTTGGAGGTCCAGCATGTTCTTCATGATCCGTTCTCCCCGGGACCGAATCCCTTGGGTTCCTTGTCCTTGGCGGTCTTGACAGGGTCCGCTGATAAGACCTGGGCCTTGAAAGTGTTCATGAAATATTGGACGGTGGGGTCCTTGAGGGCGGTTTCCATCTCCCGGCCCGGCCCTGGCCCGGGACGAACAGGGCCTTTCGCGGCCCCTCCTCCCTCTTCGGCGAAGCGAACCGTCAGCTCGCGGCCGAGGACGTCCCGGGCCGCTTTTTCGACCGCCTTAACGTCCTTGTCCTGGATCGTCGTCCCGAAGAATCCCTTTCCCTTCTCGAAAAAAACCTCGATCAGGCTATCTCCGATCCGGACCGAAGTGTATTGCGAAACGAGAGCGGCCAACGGGGCCCGCTCCTTGGCCAGTCTCTCGAGGACCCGGCCGAAGGCTTCTTTTTGAGAGGGGCCGGATGGCCCCTGGGGTGGGCGCGCGATCGAAGCCGTCGGAGCGCGCGACGCCGGGCCGGCGGCCGGGCGTGGAGAGGGGCGGGACGTGTCCGAGGGGCCCGGCGGATAGCCCTGGCCCGTCCTCGGAACCTGGCCCTGGCGGATCCCGCCCGGTGCCCCGTCAGCCTTTTTCAAGTCCTCCACGTCCTCGATGAGCTCTTTGAGGGGGACGATCTTGCGGAACTGGCAGAGCTTGATCAGGAAGGTCTCCAGGTAGATCCGGGGCTGGGTCGAGTATCTCAGCCCCTGTTCCCCCTGCTGGAGCGCCAGGAGGTAGCGCAGGAAGTCCTCCGCGGTCGCCTTCGCGGACTGGGCCCGGAGGCCCTGGAGCTCCTCGGCCGTGACGAGCAGAAGGTCCTCGGGCCTCTCCACGGAGCTCACGAGAAGGAGGGCCCGGAAATGCTCGATGAGCTTGGAGAAGAAGAAACGGAGGTCGGAGCCGGAAGCGATGAGGTTCTCGACCAGAGCAAAAATGTCCTGCGGCCTCTCGTCGAGGACGGCGGTGGAAAACTCGAAGAGAATGTCCCGGCCGATCGTCCCCAGGATCGTCTTGAGGTCCTCGTCGCTGATGTTCTCCCCGCTGAAGGCCACGGCCTGGTCGAGCAGGCTCTGGGCGTCGCGCATGCTTCCGTCGGCGGCCTCGGCGACCAGGGCCAGCCCCGAGGGGGTGATCGTGATATTTTCCTTCCTCGTGATCTCCATCAGGTGATTGATGATATCTTTGTGGGAGATCTTCTTGAACTCGAAATGCTGGCAGCGGGAGACGATGGTGGACGGGACCTTGTTGAATTCCGTTGTGGCGAAGATGAAGACGGTGTTAGTCGGGGGCTCTTCGAGCGTCTTGAGCAGGGCATTGAACCCGTCCTTGGTGATCTGGTGGACTTCATCGATGATGACGACCTTGTATCGCGTATAGATCGCCTTGTATTTCAGGGATTCCCTCAGGACCTTGATGTCCTCGATGCCCCGGTTCGAGGCTCCGTCGATCTCCAGGACGTCGATGGCCCTGTCCTCGTTGATGGCGGTGCAGAACTCGCACTTGTTGCAGGGATGCGGCGTCGGTCCGTCGACGCAGTTGAGAGCCTTGGCCAGGATGCGGGCCACGGTCGTCTTGCCCGTTCCCCGCATCCCCGAGAAGAGGTAGGCCTGGGTGATCCGGCCGGACGTGATGGCGTTCTGGATCGTCTGGACGACAGACTTCTGCCCGATGACCTCCTCGAAATTCTTAGGCCTGTATTTCCGGGCGAATATCAAATAGGACATGGATGACGGCCGCTCGTCGCAGACGGGAAACCCTCAGGTTTCCTCGAAAAAGTAAGACATATCTTAACATAATCCGGCAAAATATCAAGAAAAATTCGCCTTGAATGGGTATAATGATGATCGCGCATGCCTGATCTTGAAGCGACGGACCGCGCCCCGAGGACTCGGGGTCTCGTCGAGATCCACATCGCCGTCCTCCTCTTCGGATTTCCAGGGCTCTTCGGGAAATGGATCGCCCTCTCGCCTCCCCTGATCGTCCTCGGCCGAGTTTTTTTCGCCGCGTTGGCTCTGGGCCTTGTCCTGGCCCTCAAACGCCAATCCCTGAAAATAAGGCCGGCCCGAGACCTGGCCCTGCTCGCCCTCTGCGGCCTTGTCCTCGCCGCCCATTGGACCATGTTCTTCCGGTCCGTCCAGGTCTCCACCGTGGCCGTGGGGCTCCTCGCCTACTCGAGCTTTCCGGTCTTCACAGCCTTTCTGGAGCCCTTGGCTTTCAGGGAGCCGTGGGACCCCTGGAGCCTCCTCTTCGCGCTCTTGTCCGTCGCCGGGGTTGCCTTGATGGTCCCCCGATATGGTCTATCGGACCCGATCTTTCAGGGGGTTCTCTGGGGCCTTGGGGCCGGGCTGACTTTCGCCGTTCTGACCCTTCTCAATCGGAGGCTCGCCCGGGGGCGATCCGGGCTGACGGTCGCGTTTTACCAGGATCTTTTCGCTCTCATTTTCCTTTCGCCGTTCGCGGCCCTCGAGGGTGTCAAGGTGACCGGCCGGACATTCTGGCTCCTTGCCTTGTTAGGAGTCTTCGGCACGGCGGCGGCCCACTCCCTCTTCATCAACGGTTTGAAGCGCGTCCGGGCCCGGACGGCGAGCATTATCAGTTCCCTTGAGCCCGTGTACGGGATCGCCCTGGCCATCGTCTTTCTTGGAGAAAGCCCCCCCCTGCGGACGCTTTCGGGTGGGGCCTTGATCCTGGCGGCGGCCCTCATCGTCACCGTTCGGGCCGCCCGGACGACCTAATTCTTCTCGCCGTCTTTCATTCTCGGCCGGCCGTTCCTGATCTTCTGCTTTTCCGCTCAGGAGTTTTCGAGCCGCTTGAAGACGGCTTTGATGCGCTTGAGGGCCCAGTTGATGTCCTTGTCCCGGATGATGAGGGGCGGGGCCAGGCGGATGACGTGCTCGTGGGTTTCCTTGCAGAGCAGGCCCTCTTTCATCAGCTCTTCGCAGTACCGGCGGGCGCCGCCGGCTTCGGGCTTGAGCTCGATCCCGACGAGGAGCCCGCGGCCGCGGATCTCCTTGATCTTCCGGCTCCGGATCTTGCCGAGCTTTTCGACGAAATAACGTCCCCGCTCGGCGGCGTTCTCGACGAGTTTCTCCTCCCGGATGACTTTCAGGCTCTCGCGGGCCACGGCACAAGCCAGCGGGTTCCCGCCGAAGGTCGAGCCGTGCTCGCCGGGCTTGAACACCCCGAGGATCTCCCGGTCGGCGAGGACCGCCGAGATCGGGTAGCAGCCGCCCCCAAGGGATTTCCCGATGATGACCATGTCGGGCCGGACGTCCTCATATTCGCAGGCGAAGAGCTTGCCGACCCGGCCGAGCCCGGTCTGGATCTCGTCGGCGATGAAAAGCACGTTCATCCTCGAACAGATCTCGCGGGCCTTTTTCAGGTACCCGTCGGGGGGGATGAGGATGCCGGCCTCGGCCTGGATGGGCTCGACGAGGAAAGCCGCCGTGTTCGGGGTGATGGCCCTCTCCAGGGCTTCGGCGTCGCCAAAGGGCACGATGGTGAACCCCGGGGTGAAGGGGCCGAAATCCTGGCGGTAGAGCGGCTCGGTGGAGAAGCTGATCACGGTCACGGTCCGGCCGTGGAAGTTGTTGGCGCAGGCGATGATCTCGGCCCTGTCCTGGGGAACGCCTTTTTTTTGGTAGGCCCACTTGCGGGCCGTCTTGATGGCGGTCTCCACGGCCTCGGCCCCCGAGTTCATGGGCAGGACCATGGTGTAGCCCGTCATCTCACAGACCTCCTTGGCGAGAAGAGGCCATTGGTCGTTCCGGAAGGCCCGCGAGGTCAAGGTCAATCTCTTGGCCTGGTCGATCAGGGCTTTGACGATCCGGGGATGCCGGTGGCCTTGGTTGACGGCGGAATAGGAGCTCAAGCAATCCAAGTACTTGCGTCCCTCGACGTCATGCATCCAGATGCCCTTGGCCTCATTGATCACGACGTCCAGGGGATGGTAATTATGGGCTCCGTAGAGGTCCTCGACGAGGATGAGGTCCTTGCTGTCCATGATGATCCCTCCTTCCTTTCCCGGCCCACCGACGTTTCTGGTTGGCGGAGAGGGCGGGATTCGAACCCGCGGTACGCCTTACGACGCACACACGCTTTCCAAGCGTGCTCCTTAAGCCACTCGGACACCTCTCCGTATCGAAGGAACGCGGCAAACCGCATGCCGATGAGAAACCTAAGTTATCAAAAAACCCGGGCGAGGTCAACGGAGCGGCCTTGGTTTCCGCCCGTTCGTTGTCACCTCATGGATGACGCGTGGATCAGATTTGCCCGCGATAGATGTTGATGAGGTCCTTGAGCAGCGCAGCCGCGGCGCCGCGGGGGTTCGACCGGCCGCCCGTCACCGTCACGGAACCCATTGTGTCCGTGAAGAAGGTGATCCCTTTTTCGGTCCCGTTGACATGAAAGAGCGGGTGGGATGGGTCGAGGAGCGAAGGCCGGACCTCGAGGCTCCACCCCCGCCCGGTTTTCTTGGGGGCCGCTGTGGCCAGGAGCTTGACCGACTTCCCTTCTTTCCTGGCCTCCCCGACGTAGCCCTCGGGCAGGCCGGAGATCCCCGAGATCCTCACGTCATTCAGGGAGAGGTTCGTGCCCAGGCAGGCGTTGGCGATGAGGAGGAGTTTGGCGGCGGAATCCCAGCCCTCGACGTCGGTAGGAGGGGTCGGGTTCGGCGATCCCCCAGCGGCGGGCCACCTGGAGGGCCTCTTCGTAACTGAGCCCATCCGCCATTTTGGTCAGGACGTAGTTCGAGGTCCCGTTGAGGATCCCCTGGATGCCCTCGATGCCGGCCCCGGCCAGGGAAACCAGTCCGACGTCCAGGGTCGGAAGGGCGGCCGCTGTGGCCCCGCTGAATTTCAGGGCCAGGCCATGAGCCGCGGCCATTTCCCTGAGCTTCCGGAAAGCGATGACCAGGGCCCCCTTGCTCGCGGTCACGACGTTCCAGCCGTTTTCCAGGGCGCAGATGATATAGGAGAGGCCCGGCTCCCCGGTCTTCAGATTCGAGGGAGTGCACTCGACGAGACACCCGCCCTTTCCAGCCGGCTTGAAGATATCAGAGATCCGCATCGCCGGACGCCAGGCTGGGCTGCCTTCGACCCCCGAGCCGCCGCTCTTGAAAACGTGTCCAACGTCCAGAGGATGGCCGGAAAAGAGACACCCTTCCGCCTTGACGACGGCCATGACCGTGAAGCGAAGCCCGTATCGGGACTCCAAGTCCCCTTCCTTTTCCCGCAGAAGCGTAACGAAGGCCCGGCTGACGTTGCCGAAACCCGTCAGGGCGATGGGGATCGTTGTCATTCTATTTCGTCCAACCGTTCCCGGAAACCCGGGTTTCTCGGGATCGTCATGTTTGGCGGAGAGGGCGGGATTCGAACCCGCGATACCGATCGCTCGATATATCGGTTTTCGAGACCGACGCCTTCAGCCACTCGGCCACCTCTCCGTTTCCCGTGGAAAGCCGCGAGGCCAAAAGATTATAACCGAAATCCTCCCTCTTGAACAGGTTCGGAGCGGGATGGTTGATCATGGCTTCCGCCCGGGATCGGGGGTTCTCCTCCGGCGGAAGAAATCCCGGAGCAGCCGGCCACACTCCTCTGCCATCAGGCCCCCGAGGACCTCCGGACGGTGGTTGGCCTTCCCGAACGGGAACGTCATGATGGAACGGACAGCGCCCCCCTTCGGGTCGAGGGCCCCGTAGACCAGCCTCCGGACCCGGGCCTGGACCGCGGCCCCAAGGCACATCGCGCACGGTTCAACAGTGACATAGAGGTCGCAATCCGGGAGCCGGTAATTCGCCGTTTTCCGGGCCGCCCGGCGCAGGGCGACGATCTCGGCGTGGGCCGAAGGGTCGCATGTGCGGACCGGCCGATTGGAGCCTCTGGCCACGACCTTGCCATTCCGTACGACGATCGCTCCGACCGGGACCTCTCCTTTTTCGGCCGCCTTCTCCGCCTCCCGGAGAGCTGCCGTCATAAAATAACGGTCATCCCGGACAACGGGGTTCTTCATGGCGCTAGGATTTTACCCCGGACGAGAGGACCTTGACAACCCGGAGCTCGCCGGGGAGGGCGGCCGTTCCTTTTATTGTCCGGCTTTTCACGCTATAATCCGGCTTCGCCTGAGGAGCCGCGCAATGGACGCCGTCGCCTGCCTTTTCTGCGGGAAGAGCTATCCGTATGACCCCTTCGCGCCCCTCTGTCCGGACTGCGGCGAGCCGTTGCTCCTGGCCCTGTCTTCCGGGCCTGGTCCGAAGACCATATCGGCGGATAGGTCCCATCCTCTCGAAAAGTTCGCGGATTTCCTGCCGCTCGGGTCCTTCGACCTCTCGCTCAGCCTCGGTGAGGGGAATACGCCTCTCGTCCCGCTTGGCCGGCTGGGTCCTCATATCGGAGTTCCGGATCTCTTCGCTAAGAACGAGGCCCAGAACCCCACCGCGAGCTTCAAGGACAGAGGCACGGCCGTCGCCATCCAGAAGGCCGTTGCCCTCGGCTTCAAGAAGATCGGAACCGTATCGACCGGGAACATGGCCGCTTCGACGGCTGCCTACGGAGCGCGGGCGGGGCTCAAGACTTATGTCCTTCTCAAGGAGGGAACTTCGAGAATGAGCCTCCAAGCCGCGGGGATCTTCGGGGCAACTCTCGTCACAGTCCGGGGGGATTACGGCCGCCTATTCTATCGGAGCCTCGAGGTCGGAAAAAAGCTCGGGATCTATTTCATGAACTCGATCGATCCTTTCAGGGTCGAGGGCTATAAAGTCACGGGTTTAGAGATCTTTCTCCAGCTCGGCGGCCGGGAGGCGCCCCGCTACGTCTTCGTCCCCCTGAGCTCCGGCGGGCATCTCCTCGGCCTCATGAGGGCCTTCGAGGACCTCGGACGGGCCGGCCTCGCGCGCAGTTATCCGACGTTCGTCGGCGTCCAGGCTGAAGGCTGCGCCCCGCTGGTCCGGGCCTTCCGATCAGCAAAACTGAAATATGAGCGGTCGGAAGAGGTCCGGACGATCGCCCATGCCATCTCCAATCCCGCCCCGCCGGCCGGGAACGCCGTTCTCAAGATGATCAGAGAGCACGCCGGGATCCTCATGTCCGTTTCGGACGTTGATATGGTCGCGGCTCAAAAGGCCCTAGCCGCAACAGAAGGGCTCTTCTGCCAGCCGGAGTCGCCGTCACCCTGGCCGCGCTTCTCAAGCTCCGGGAGATAGGCTCCCTGCCCGCCGGTGGAACCTCGGTCCTCGTCCTCACGGGCAGCGGGCTCAAAGCCCCCCACGCCTTGGATCCCCTCCCGCTCAAGGTCCGCGAGCTCGACCTCGACGACCTCGAACACGGCCTCGATGAATCGGCCTGATTCTCGGCCGACAGAGAAGATCCGCCATGACAGGCCGGAGTGGACGGTGGCCCGCTAACTTTTCGAGAGGAATTCCACGATCCGGTCGCGGTAAGGGAAAAGCGCCGGCGTTCCTCCCGTGTGGAAGAAAACGACATTGTCCGTCTTCAGGAAATATCCTTTTTTAATGAGGTCGATCATCCCTACGGCGGCTTTCGCCGTATAAATGGGATCCAGGACGATGCCCT
The DNA here is from genome assembly GCA_963796835.1 of Candidatus Aminicenantota bacterium. Classification (GTDB taxonomy): domain Bacteria; phylum Acidobacteriota; class Aminicenantia; order Aminicenantales; family Saccharicenantaceae; genus DATKJS01. Next base: position 43,389 of record CAWCND010000002.1, read on the forward strand.
CCCGTTCGAAGACAAAGCGGAGGACCTCGGCGACCTCCCGGTCGACCACCCCGTAGCCGTCCCTGATATATTCATCGAAAACGACGGCATCGTCCGGCCCGAAGTCCAGGCCGAGGCCGAGCGCGTCGTCCGTGGCCCGGGCGATCTCCACGACGTCCTGGGAAAATGGTTCCTTAGGATCGGAAACGCTGATCCCGACGACCCGGCAGTGGCCCGACAGGGCCTTCGCCCCGACGGCCAGCCCCGCCTGGGTCCCGCCCGACCCCGTCGAATGGACGACGGCGTCAACCCGGACGCCGGCGGACTCCATCTGGAGCATCATCTCCGCGAAGGCGTTGACGTAGCTGATGGCCCCGAGGGGCCTGTCCATGTCGCCTCTCGGAAGCGACCCCGCCCACCGGCACGAGATAAGGCTTGAGTCCCCGGGCCCGGACTTCCGCGGCGACCTCCTCGAGAACGCCCATGGCCTGGGCGGATTTCACGACCTTCCCGCCCGGGGCTTCCCTGATCCTGATCTCCGCACCGAGGATATAATCCAGAAGAAGGTTGCCATCGGGGGCGGGCTCAAGGTCAGTGGTCCGGAAGAGGACGAGGACCGGCTTCAAGCCGAATTTGCGGGCGGCGGCGGCCGTCTGCATGCACCAGTTCGATTGGAGGCTGGCCCAGGTGATGACGACGTCGGCCCGCCTTGTCCAGCATGTCCCGGACGATGAACTCGAGCTTCCGGGACTTGTTCCCTCCGAAGGCCAGGCCGGTCAGGTCATCGCGCTTGATGTAGATCGATGGGCCGCCGAGCGCCGCCGTGAGGTTCTCGAGCTTGCGGACAGGCGTCGGGAGATGAATGAGCTCGACCCTTGGAAAACGGCCCACCCTGCGCCGGAGCTCATCGGCCGTCATTTTGGGCATGATCGAGTCTCCGGCTCGAGTTTCGCCGGGAGGCCAGGGCCCGGTTGGATCATTGATACCAGAAGTCCTTGAGGATCGTGGCGGTCCCGGATAACGTCTTGCCGTCCGCGGCCAGGACAACCCTGTATTCGCCCTCCTGGACCGGAAAGCTCGCATAGTTGATGTCCATCCCGCCGCCGTAGCCCCTTTCCTGCATGCGCCGGGCCTGCTCCTGCATAGCCTTTTTTTCCTCGGGCGTCCGTCTCCCTCCGGCCGGTCATGTTCCAGACGGCGCTGTTCAGTCCCGGATTGGCCGTACCCCTGATCTCGTTGAGCAGCAGATTCCCCTTGAAGACCTGGATCTTGATATCATCCTTAGGCTTGGCCTTGAGGTAATAGTTGATGACAATCCCCGCCGGCTCGCTCTGGCCGGCAAAGTTCAAGGAGCTCGAATTGGCCCGGTCGAACCCGACCCAGCGGACCTTGGGCCTGATCGCGAACAGGTGGACGTCCTTCGCCAAGACCTCGGCCGAGAGCTCTTGAAGCGGGCTGATGTCGGCGATGAAGACGCCGCGGCCGTGGGTCGCGATGATGAGGTCGTTCTCGCGCGGCTGGATCTTCAAGTCGTGGACCGGCTGGGTTGGCATGTTCGCTTTCATCTTGGTCCAGCGCTGTCCGGCGTCGATCGAGACGTAGACGCCGAAATCCGTCCCGGCGAAAAGCAACCTCGGGTTCTTGACATCCTCGCGGACGACGTTGACCGGGCCCTCGGCGAGGTCGCCGACGACCGGTGACCAGGTCTGGCCGTAGTCCGTCGTCCTGTAAATGAACGGCCGGAAGTCGTCATTGCGGAAGCCGGAATAGCTCACATAGGCCGTTCCCGGGTCTGAGTTTGAGGCCGCCACCCGGCTGACCCAGTACCCCGGGTTTCCTTTGATCTTGTCGTTGAGCTTGACCCAGGACTGGCCGTTGTCCCGGGTGACCCAGACGTTCCCGTCGTCCGTCCCCGCCCAGAGGAGCCCCGGGACGAGCGGCGATTCGTCAAAGGTCGTGATCGTGCAGTACTGGACGCTCTGGTCGCCCCCCTTGCCGTCCGCCTGCAGCTTGGACTTATCGTTCGTCGTTAGGTCAGGGCTGATCTCGGTCCATGTTTCGCCGCGGTTGGTCGACATGACAACGATGTTCCCGCAGTGGTAGATCGTGTCGCTGTTGTGGCTGGACACGAGGGCCGGCGAGCACCAGTTCCAGCGGAGGTCGGGCTTCAGGGACTGGTAGGCGATACTCTTGGTCTCGCCCGTGACCAGGTCGGTCCTGGTCAGGGGCCCGAACTGGTACTCGTTATAAAGGTAGCGGTTGGTCTTCCGGTCGAAGACGTTGTACATGCCGTCCCCGCCGCCGACCGTGGACCAATCTTCCAGATGGATCGGAGGCCCGCTCGCGAAACCCCCGCCGGTCCCTTCAAAATCGTACATCCGGCCGCCGCCGCTCCCCCGCTTGGTGCTCGGCCCCATCATAGAGCCGTTGTCCTGGAGCCCCCCGGCGACGCGGTAGGGATAGGACATGTCGAAATCTATGGCGTAGAACTGGGCTAGGGGCAGGAAGTCAGGGTGATACCAGTTCTTCCCCCCGTCCCATGTGAGCCCCATGCCGTGGTCGTAGCCGAGAAGCATGTGATGGGAATCCATGGGGTCGATCCAAAGGGCATGGTTGTCTCCACCGAACCGGAACGGCGCCGTCCAGGTCTTGCCCCCGTCGCGGCTGGCCAGGACGCCGACGCTCAGGATATAGACATTCATGTCGTCGGCCGGGTCGACGATGATCTGGCCGTAATAATATCCAGGATTGCCGCCGATGCTTCTCTTGTCCGGGCTGACCTTTCGCCACGTGGCGCCAGCGTCGTCGGTCCGGTAGATCTCACCGTCGATCATGCCCTGGCTCGACTTGCCGTCGAGGATTTCCTGCCGGCGGTCGGCTTCGGACATCCCGGGCTTGTTGGCGTTCTCGATCATGGCATAAAGGACGCTTCGGGTTCTTGGCGGTAGATGGCCAGCCCGATGCGCCCGATGATCCCCCCGGGAAGTCCGCCGGCGAGCTTCGTCCAGGTCTTGCCCGCGTCGACGGTCTTGTAGATGCCGGACCCGGGACCCCCGACCTCGTAGGTCCACGGCTTCCTCAGCCTGTCATATGCGGAGGCATAGAGCGTGTCCGGATGGGCAGGATCCATGGCCAGGTCAACGCAGCCGATGGCCCGTCCCCGCTCAACGATATCGAGGGATTTCGTCCAGGTCTTCCCCCCGTCGATCGTCTTGAACACGCCCCGTTCGGGGTTTTCCG
>CAWCND010000003.1:0-23632 GCA_963796835.1 Candidatus Aminicenantota bacterium
GACGAAGACGTCCAGGATGACGACGTGCTTGAGCCACATCGAATACGCGGTCTGGAGGACGAGATAGCCCGCCGAGATGAGCAGGAACGGGAGGTTGATCGCGGCGGCCAGGGCGAGCCCGGCGGCGCCGATGACGAGAAGGGCGACGACCGCCGTCCCCTTCCGAAGCCGGCCCGAGGCCAGGGGCCGCTGGGATTTGAGGGGGTGGCGGCGGTCCTCCTCGAGGTCGCGGAGGTCGTTGAAGATGTAGTGGGCGCTCGAGACTAGGCAGAACGCCGCGAAGGCCTCGATGGTCTTGACGAGGAGGGGACGGTTGAAGATGTTCTGGGAAAAAATGAGCGGGGCGAAGATGAAAAAGTTCTTGATCCACTGCTGGGGGCGCAGGGACTTGAAGATCTCGATGAACATCGTCCTCCTTGTCCCATTCTAAGAATTCGGGCCCGAAATATCAAACGAAATCTGGGAAGCGCGCCGGCGCTCGAAGAACCGGTATCCCGAACGCGTCAGGTAGACCCCGGCGAGGACGACGGCCGAGCCGACGGCTTCGCTCCTCGAGAAATGTTCTCCGAGAAAGAGGCCGGCGAAGGCCACGGCGAAGATCGGGGTCAGGTTGTTGTAGATCCCCGTCTTGGAGCTCCCGACTTCCCGGAGCGAATAGTACCAGATGATGAAGCAGAGGACGATCGCGACGAGGCCGGAGTAAAGGACCGCCCCCCAGCCCGCCCAGGAGATCTTGTGCCATTCGACGGCGGCGACCTCTTTGACCGTGAAGGGAAGGTAAAGGAAGGTGCCGGCCGCCGTGCCCACGGCCGCCAGTGCGACCGGAGAGTTCCGCTCGAGGACGGGCTTGGAAAAAACCGTGTAGGCGGCCCAGCAGATGTTGGCGAGGATGATGAGGACCGCTCCGCGCGTCCCGCTCCCGTGAAGAATGCGCCCGCCGTTCGCGCTGGCGATGACGAGGAAGAAACCGGCGAAGGAGATGAGGATCCCGATCCAGCCCGCCCAATGGATCCGCTCCTGGCCCAGGGCCGTGCTGAGAAGGGCGATGAAAATGGGGCTCGTGGCCATGACTACCGAGGCCGTGGAGGCATTCGTCCGGCTGATGGCCTGGATGAAGAAGAGCTGGTAGGCGGTGATCCCCAGGATCCCCAGGCCGACCGCCTTCCAGCCGTCACCCTTGGCCAGGGCGGGCCTGCCGCGGCCGAAGGCGAAAGGCCGAGGTAGACGAGGGAGGCGATCGTCAGCCGGATGGCGTTGAACGCGTGAGGGGTAAGCTCCCTCAGCCCGATCTTGATCACGGACAGGTTGACCGCCCAGAAGAGGACGGTCATGAGCATCAGGAGGTCGGTTTTCCCGATCTTCGCGCCGTTCTTCAGTCCGATCATAAGGGCATTCTCTCTGGGCCGATGTTGCTGGTCCTGGGGGAAAGGGCGGAGGTCCTCAGCGCTTCCGGGAGCCGGGCCGGGGGTAGCGGGCCTCGACGGCCGATGGATCCCGCCCCTGGGGTTGAATTCGCCGGTCACGGAGGCGCTCTTCGGCCGGCAGGCCCGGACGATGTCCTCGAGGACCCGATTGACCACGTTTTCGTAAAAGATGCCGAGGTTCCGGTAGGCCAGAAGGTATTCCTTCAATGATCGGAGCTCCAGGACCCTGCGGTCGGGGACATAACGGACGACGAGCGTCCCGAAATCAGGGAGACCCGTCTTGGGACAGACCGACGTGAACTCCGGGACCTCGACCGTGATCTCATAATCCGGGAACTGGTTCCGGAACGTCTCGATCGCCGGGAGCTTGGCCCGGAGGCCGGCCGTTGCCTCTTTGTCCGTGTACCCCGGCCTGGATTTCCTCATGAACTTTCCTCATTAAGCCGTTGAATCCCCGTATGATACACGAAACGCGCGGCGAACACAATCCGAGGCTTCGATAGGGGCTGAGGCGAAACAAAAAAAGGCGCGGAAGCCGCCTCCAAAGCATCGCGGCTAAAAATAGTGTCCTGTTTGCCGTCCGGCTCTCTTATAAGAAGGAAGGATCCTTCAAGAGAGAGGCCATCGCATGAGAGAATGCAACAGCAAGAAGAACCTGGCCCACTGCAACTGCAGCTGGGAGCCTTGCGGCCGCAAGGGAGTCTGCTGCGAATGCCTGGCCTACCATTGGAGCCACAAGGAGCTTCCGGCCTGCCTGTTCCCCGACGGCGTCGAGAAGACCTACGACCGCTCCCTCCGGATGTTCATCCAGACGCACAAGGACAAAACTTGAGCAGAGCGGCGGTGAGACCCGTCGGGAGAAAGACCGAAAAGCGCCGGTTTGTGTACGGCCCGGTCCCCTCCCGCCGGCTGGGCTTTTCCCTGGGCGTTGACATCCTCCCCGATAAGACGTGCAGCCTCGACTGTGTGTATTGCCAGCTCGGCTCCGCCGGCCGGACGACAAGCCGGCGCCGGGCCTATTTTTCGGTCCGGGATGTGCTGGCCCAGGTCCGGGAAGCACTCGCCGCATGTCCGGGGGTGGACTACATCACGTTCTCCGGCTCCGGGGAGCCGACCCTGAACAGGAACATGGGGCCTCTCATCCGGGGCATCAAGAGAATGACCCGCGTTCCGGTCGCCGTCCTGACCAACGGCACGCTCCTTACCCGGCGGGACGTCCGCGCCGAGCTTCGGCAGGCCGATGTCGTGGTGCCCTCCCTGGACGCGGCCACGGCCGCCCTTTTCCGGAAGGTCAACCGTCCCCACCCCTCTCTCAACGCAGCAAAGGTGATCGAAGGTCTGGCCCGTTTCCGGCGGGAGTTCCAGGGCCGGCTCTGGCTCGAGGTCATGCTGGTCAAGGGCGTCAACGATTCGCCGGCCCACATCCGGGCCCTGAAAAAGGCGATCGCCGCGATCGGTCCGGACCGGGTCCATCTCAACACGGTCGTCCGCCCTCCCGCCGAACGATCGGCCCGCCCGCTGACGGTCCGGGAGCTCGGAAGGATCCGCCGGGCCCTCGGGGAAGGGGCGGAGATCGTCGCGGCCTTTGCCGGGCGGCGGCAACCCCGGGAGCCGGGCGGCTTGGAGGCGGCGATCGTCGCCATGGTCCGGCGGCGGCCGGTGACGGTCGAAGACATCTCGGCCTCGCTCGGCAGACATCGGGACGAGGTCCTCAAGGCTGCCGGGCGCCTCCTCGAGTCCGGGAAGATCAGGGCCGTCCGCCACGGCCGGAAAAAGTTCTACGGACCGGGATGACGCGCGGCTTTACTTCGACCGTGATGTATGTTAGCATTCGTTTTTGAACATGTCCCCGATAAATCTCAAGATCGACGCATGAGGTTGTGCCTTCTTGACCCGTGAAGTGGCCCTCGGCGAAGGGCGCGAAAGCCTTTCCCGATCTTTCCCCGCCATCATCGCATCCATCCTTCCTCAAGGAGTCAGACATGTTTGACAATGCGAATTTCCCCAAGGCCGCCAAGTACTGGTTGAACGGCAAGTTCTACGACTGGTCGGAAGGCTTCATGCATCCCATGATGCACGCCCTTCATTACGGAACCTCCGTCTTCGAAGGCATCCGGGCCTATTCCACGGACAAAGGGCCGGCCGTCTTCCGCCTTTCCGAGCACATCGACCGCCTCCTCCTCTCCGCCTCCGTGGCCAAGATGGAGTCCCCATATTCGAAGGACGAGATCATCCGTTCCATCAAGCTGACCCTCCGGGAGAACCGCCTGGAGAGCTGTTATATCCGGCCCCTCCTGTTCTATTCGTACGGGAACCTCGGCCTGGTGCCCCGGGCCTGCCCGATCGAGCTCGTCATCGGCGCCTGGGAGTGGCCGGCCTACCTCGGCGAGAAGGCCGGCCAGGGGACCAGCGGCTATATCGGCCCATGGCGCCGCGTCCACCATAGCCAGTTGAACATGGCCGCCAAGCTGGGTGGGATCTACGTCCAGTCTACGATCAACGGGCTCGAAGCCCGGGCCCAGGGGTGCGATGAGGCCATCTTCCTGAACATCGAGGGCCGGGTCGCCGAGGGCCCCGGGGAGAACATCTTCATCGTTAAGGACAGGGTCCTCCGTACGAACGACCGGAGCGAGTCCGTCCTCGAGGGCATCACCCGGACGAGCCTCCTCGAGATCGCCCGGGACGCCGGGTATAAGACCGCCGTGGGCCCGATGACCAAGGAGGACTTTCTTGGAGCCGACGAGGTCTTTTTCAGCGGCACCGCCGTCGAGCTCATCCCGGTCGTCAGGGTGATCGACGCGTCCGTTCCCGGCGGGGCCCGCACGGAGCGCTCCATCGGCGGCGGGAAGATCGGTCCGGTGACCCAGGCGATGATCACGGCCTACCGGGCCGCCGTCACGGGGAAAACGCCCCGGTACGAAAAATGGCTGACTTTCATCAATGAATAGGGTCCGCCGCGGCCGGCCGGCCCGCCCGCCGGCAGGAGACTTCCTGCTCAAGCCGGTGGGCGTCGTCCGGTCTCTCTTCAAGAACCCCGAAGATCTGCCGTCGCCGGCTTTCGCGTCCCCCCGTTTTCTCGACCATGTCGCAGGCGAGATCGCGGTCTTCGACGAATTCGCCCCGGCTCTCGAGAGCTTGGAAGGCTTTTCCCACATCATTGTCATTTTCGCCTTCCACCGGGCTTCGGGCTTCAAGCTCAGGACCGTTCCGCCCGGAGAATCCCGGCCCCGCGGCGTTTTCGCGACGCGCTCCCCTCACCGCCCCAACCCTCTGGGGATGAGCGTCGTCCGCCTGCTCTCGCGGGACGGACCGGTCCTCAAGGTCTCGGGGCTTGACCTCGTCGACGGCACTCCCGTCCTCGACATCAAGCCCTACACCCGCCGCGACCGGAAATCGCGGATCAGGACCGGCTGGCTGAAGGACCGCCCCGCCGCTGTCCGATAGACTCCCGTCGGGATTTTGGGGTATATTCCCCGAAAAGGATATGACCATGCGAAACAAATCACTTTTGGCCGGCTCCCCCGTCCGGCCATCCGTCCGCATGATGCTCGGGCTTCTGGCCCTGGCCCTGTGTTCCCTGTCCGCCCTCACGGGCCAGGACATGCTGGGCAAGCTCGGCGAGAAGCAGAGCTTCCGGAGCAAGAGGATCTCCTCCTATGACCGCACGGGCGGGAACCGGGATTCGATCTCGATCGAACCGGGGAAGACGGCCCTCCTGGCCGAGATCAAGGGTCCGGCGGCCATCCACCACATCTGGGTGACCATCGCCGGCGAGGCCTTCTACGGCCGGAAGATCGTCCTCCGGGTGTACTGGGACGGCGAGGACGTCCCCTCGGTCGAGGCCCCGATCGGCGATTTCTTCGGCGTCGGCCACGGCCTCAACCGGAACCTCTCGTCCCTTCCGATCGCCTGTTCATCGGAAGGCCGGGCTCGGAACTGCTACTGGTACATGCCCTTCCGCTGGTCCTGCCGCGTCACTGTCACCAACGAGGGGACGAAGCCCGTCGACGCCTTTTATTATTACATCGATTATCGGGAGCTCGACGGCCTCCGGCCGGACGCCCCGTACTTCCACGCCCAATACCGGCAGGACTTCCCCTGCACCGGGAACAAGAACTACGTCATCCTCGATGCCGTGGGCGCCGGCCACTACGTCGGGTGCAACCTCAGCGTTCTCCAGAGAACCATGGGTTGGTGGGGCGAGGGGGACGACATGATCTACGTCGACGGGGAATCCGCCCCGTCCCTCCACGGCACGGGCTCGGAAGATTATTTTTCCGACGCCTGGGGCATGCGCCAGGGCCAGAATCTTTTTTACGGCTGCCCGCTCCAGGAAGAGGATTTCCAGCCCGGGTCGAAGGCCACGGTCTACAGGTTCCACATCCCCGACCCCATTCCATTTAAGAAATCCATCCGGGTGACGATCGAGCACGGCAATGAGAATGACCGCTCGGACTATGACTCCTCGGTCGCCTACTGGTACCAGACCGAGCCTCACGTTCCCTTTCCGGCCCTCCCCGGACCAGAAAAGCGCCTCCCCTACGCCCTCGAATCCCCGGAGAACTTCATCTTCCCGAAGTGGGAGGAGGTCAAGTCCGAAGGCCAGACCGTCTATGAGGACCGGGAAGCCCGGCTCCGGGTCTCGGCGCTCCGGCTGACGAGCTCGCTGACGTCTTATTACGACGCCTCGGGCACCCGCTATCCGCTCCTCAGGACGGATGGGGCCGTGCAGGGGACCCAGGCGGAGCTCCGGTTTTCCGCGGACGTCCGCGACCTCTACTCGATCAGCTTGTACTTCCTCAAGGCGCCCGCTTCCGGCAATTTCCACATCCTCAAGAAACGGGTGACGCCAGAAAACCCTGAGGGGACTTTCGAGGCCCTGGGGACGTTCGAAGGTTACTCGAGGGAGGGCCAGCTCACCGCCTTGACCCTCAAGGACATCCTTCTCGAGGCCGGACCGAATTCCCTCTTCTTCGAAGCGGCCGGGAAAGACGAAAAGGCCGCCGGGATGGAGATTGCCTTCGTCGGTCTGAGCCTCAATCCGTCGTCCCGCCGCTTCGTCATGGAATGGAACCTCATCGGGCCGTTCCCCGCCGCGGACATGAACGATCTCCAGACGGTTTACCCTCCCGAAAGGGAGACCGATCTCACGAAAAAGTACAAGGGCAAAAACGACGTCGAGATCGGCTGGCGGACCATCCAGGCGGGTCCGACCGGGTATATCCGGCTTGACGAGCTCATCAAGCCGAACGAACAGGTTCTCGCCTACGGGCTGGTCTATGTCTTTTCCCCGGACGATCGGCAGGCTTCGGTCCTTCTCGGGAGCGACGACGGAGTCCGGGTTTGGGTCAACGGCGAACTCGTCCACACGAACCCCGTTTACCGGCCGGCCGTGCCGGACCAGGACCGATTCTCGGCGAACCTCAAGAAAGGCTGGAACAAGGTCTTGATCAAGGTCCTCCAGGGGGCCGGGGGTTGGGGTTATTACTTCCGGTTCTCGGACCCCAAGGGCGAGCTCCGCTGGAGCCTAGGCCCGGAAGACCAGAAAAAGCCCGGCCAGACCCCGGCCACCCTGTTCTGACGAATATCCCGGCCGGGAGGCCTCCGCGGCGGACGATTTCCTCGAATTCACGGGAATATCGGCGTTTTGGCCGTCCTCCTGGTCCAGATATGCCTAAAAACCCCCTCTTTGAGCCCGTTTCCCCTTCGAAAAACCCCTGTTTCCCCGTCTTGACTCGTCTCCTGACGGATTTTTTTTCAGGGTAAACCCCAGGTGAAAAGGGCTGTCCGAGACCTCCCGGCAGAACTCTGGGAAAAAGCCATGTTTTTACCTGAATAATGGGGCAAGAATAAGGCAACAAAAGTCTTTTTCTAAAACTCGGAAAAAAGCCTTGATTTGCCCCCCCGCGTGTGGTATAATAGTTAATAGTAGCAAAAGGGAATTCGGCGAAAATCGAAAATTTGTTCTTTCACCTCCGTTTCTGATCACATCACGCTTTTATCTTCCTTCACGAATGCAACGCTCTGAGGACTGCCGTTGTTTACATAACTTGAGTGCGAAAATGACGGCAAGAAACAACAGAAGATTCGAGCCGACACATATCCTCCTTTCAAGGCCTCCTTTGAGCGGGAGTTTGAACCTACATCCTGCTTCTTTCTCAATCCACCCCTCCCTGGAGAGGCTGTCCTGATCTGGGATTAAGACCAGGGCAGCCTCTCCCAATGCTTAGAAAACGAAGAGGGATGATCCCTGTTTTCATACCCCTCTTTTTCTCCTTGAGAGTTCGGCTCTCTTTTGCTAAAATACGGGACGGGTTTAATCGGAGGGAAGTCCGTGAGACGCGGACACAGCCCCCGCTACTGTAACCGGGGACGAATCCCAGACGATGCCACGGCCAAGGGGTCGGAAGGCCTGGGAGGAGGACGATCCGGGAGTCAGGAAACCTTCGTTAGGCCCCGGGCAACCGGTCTTCGGGCGGAAGACGGGGGGCTGTTTTTTTACCCCCCGGTCCCCCGGGATAAAAGCGGCGGGGGCGGCGATGGAGATCCTTCCATGGTTCAACGCGCGCCCGCCTTCGTCCTGCTCATGCTCGCCTGCGGCCTGATCGCCGGGGCCCAGGAAGAGCAGGTCAAGCCCCCTCCCCCTGAACCCCTCCGATACGACGTCGTCGTGACCGCGACCAAGATGGAGACGCCGAGCCGGGAGGTGGCCAGCTCAGTGACCGTCATCACGGAAGCGGATCTCGCCCGGACGCGGAAGTCCACGGTCCTCGACGCCCTGGAGGACCTCATCGGCCTGTCCATCACACAGAACGGCGGCCCGGGCGGCGCGGCCTCCGTTTTCATCCGAGGGGCGGGAAGCGAGGATACCCTCGTCCTTCTCGATGGTGTCGAGCTCAACGACCCCATCAACCCCTCCCGGTCCTGCGACTTGGCCCATCTCGCCTTGAGCCAGGTTGAGAGGATCGAGATCCTCCGCGGCCCTCAGAGCCCCCTCTATGGCTCGGACGCCATGGGCGGGGTCATCAACATCATCACTCGGAAGGGCCGGGGCCGGCCCCGGCTGGACCTGTCGACCTCGGCGGGCTCCTACGGCACCTGGGCGAGCGACCTTGGTTTCTCGGGTTCGGCGGGCCGGTCGGATTATTCTTTCGGTCTATCCTACGCCCGGACAACCGGCTTCTCGGCCGCTTCGGACCGTTATCCCGGCAACACCGAGCCGGACGGATACCGGAACCTGACTCTCTCCGGGAGGTTCGGGTTCGCCGTCCGCGAGAATATCGACCTCGATGTCATGGTCCGGTCCATCAGCGCCCGGAGCGCGATCGACGATTTCGGGGGGCCCTACGGCGACGACCCGAACGCCATCCAGGATTACACGGCCACCCTCGCCAGGATCCAGGCCCGGGGCCTCTTCCTCGGGAACCGCTGGGAGCAGAAGCTCTCCATCTCCTGGATGCATTCGGACCGGACGCTCTTCAATCCTCCCGACGACGCTCATCCTCTCGAAGGCGAGGATGGGACGTACACGGGCCGGCTCATCAAGCTCGACTGGCAGAACAACTTCTTTCTCGGCCCGTCACAGACGATGACCGCGGGCCTCGAGCTCGGCCAGGAGGCAGGCCGTTCGGATTACGTCTCAACGGGACCGGCGGGGACCGATGAAAGCTCCTTTCCCTCCGAGAAGGCCGGGACGGGGGGGATTTACGTCCAAGACCAATGGAAGGTCGGGGGCTCGCTCTTTCTCGCCGCGGGGGCGCGGCTCGACATCCACAGCCGGACGGGAGCGGCCCTGACCTTCCGGCTCGCGCCGGCCTGGGTCATTGAGGCCACCGGGACGAAACTCAAGGCGACTATCGGGACGGGGTTCAAGTCCCCTTCCCTCTACCAGCTCTTCGCGCCGCCCACGGCCTGGGGTCCCATCGGCAACATCAACCTCCTGCCCGAGCGCGTGACGGGCTGGGACGCCGGGGTCGAGCAGGACATCGTCCGGGACAGGCTCCGCTTCGGCGTGACCTATTTCCAGAACTCGTTCCGTGACCTCATCGACTTCGACTACGTCCAGGGATACATCAATATCGGCCGGGCGGGGACGCACGGCGTCGAAGTCTCGTTGGACTCCCGGCCGCTCGGGCCGGGCGAATCCCTGCGCCTCAAGGCGTCCTACACCCGGCTCATCGCCCGCGACGAGGTCACCGGAGAGGCCCTGCTCCGCCGTCCGAGAGACAAGGTCTCGGCCGAGGTCGGGTCACGCCTTTTCCGGCGGGTCGACCTCTCCGCATCCCTCCTCTACGTCGGAAAGCGGCTGGACCAAGAGTTCAGCGTCTACCCCTACGAGGATGTCCCCCTCGCCGGCTACACCCTTCTCGGGGCTGTCATCTCGACGCCCGTCAGCCGCGGCCTCGACCTTTACGTCCGGCTCGATAACATCCTCAACGCGCGCTACGAAATGGTCTGGGGCTACGGGACGCCGGCTTTCTCTTTTGTCGTCGGCCTCCGGCTTATCCGGTGAGGCCGGAAAAGCGGTGTTCGGGAAGGGATGGGCCCCGTCACGGCTTATCCTCGTCCGCTTTCATGATCCTATTCGAGGCTCACGACGCCCCTGACCGTCGCCGGCTTGAGCACGTGGAGGTCGAAGACGATGATCTCGTTCCGTCCAGCTTTCAGGAAAGGCGCCGGGCAGTAGAGCCGCTTCTGCGGCCCGATCTCCCAATAGCGGCCGAGGTTGTGACCGTTGACCCAAACGACGCCCTTCTTCCAGCCCGTCATGTCGAGATACGTGTCGCCGGTCTCTCCGAGATCGAACGTCCCGCGGAAGAACGCCCCCGGCTCTGAGGCTGTGACGGCCCGGAACTTCAGCCCGGCCAGGTCGTCCTCCTCCATCGGAAAACTGAAAACGTCCCAGCCCATGAGGGTCATTCCGTTCAGGGTCACGCGGTCGGTGATGCCCTTCCGGTCGAGGAGGAGCTGGCCGAAGTTGATCCTTCCCATGGCTTCGACGAGGATGTCCAGGGAACGGTGGGGCGGGTCGGACTTCGGGATCTCGATCGTCGTTTCCTTCCGGGCCCGGCTCAGGGTGCCGAGGTATTTCCCGTCGACATAGATGTTCGCGTAGTCATGGATGTCGGTGATGGTCAGCTTGCCGCTCCGGTGCCCGACGAGCTTCGTCCGGTAAAGGATGAAGCCGTGGTCCTGCTCGAAGCTCTCCATGGGCCGCGGCTGCGGGCTCCGGACGGGCGGGGGAAGGTTGTCAAAAAGAGGGGCGCTCTCCGGGAACAGGATCTCCGGGACGTTGATCGACGGCAGGGGCTTGGGCAGGTCGGGAAGCGCCGTCCCTTTCGGCTGGAACCGCCCGAGAACCTCCCGGATGGCGAAATACTTCGGCGTCGGCTGTCCCATCTCATTGAGGGGGGCATCATAATCGTAGCTCGTGACGTCGGGTTCGTACGTGTCGCTGAAGTTCGCGCCGGCCCAGAACCCGAAATTCGTCCCGCCGTGGAACATGTACAAATTGAAGGACTTCCCGTTGGCCAGGAGCCAGCGGATGTCCGAGACGACGTCCTCGGTTTTCGCCCGGGCCCATGGCTCCCCCCAGTGGGTCAGCCAGCCGGGGTAAAGCTCGCTGCAGAAGACGGGGACGTCGCCGCCGAGCTTGGCCGCCTCGGCGAAGTCCTTGTCGCTCGTCCCCGGGTCCAGCCCGATGGCCGCGCCGGGGACCGTTCCCGCCTCGAGCATAGAGGGGGCGGCGCCGTCGGCCGTGTAGAACGGCACTTCGATCCCCGCCTCACCCCACATCCGCTTGAGGGCCGCCAGATATTCCCGGTCGTTGCCGTAGCTCCCGTATTCGTTCTCGATCTGGACCATCAGGAGCGGGCCGCCGCGCTGGATCTGGAGGTCGCGGACCTCGCCCGCGACCTTTTGGATGTATGCTTCGCAGGCGGCCAGGTAGCGCGGGTCCGAGCAGCGGACCTTGATGTCCGGCGTCCGGAGCAGCCAGATCGGCAGGCCGCCGAAGTCCCACTCGGCGCAGGCGTAAGGCCCGGGCCTAAGGACGACCCAGAGCCCGGCCCGTTGCGCGGTCCGGATGAACGCGGCCAGGTCGTTCGGGCCGGAGAAGTCCCACCGGCCCGGCTCGGGTTCGAGGGCGTTCCAGAAGACGTAAGTGCAGACCGTGTTCAACCCCGCAGCCCGGAGCTTGATCAGCCGGTCCGCCCAATACTCGCGGGGAACACGCTGGAAGTGGATCTCGCCGGCCATGATCTGGAAAGGTTTTCCGTTGAGGAGGAACTGTTGGCCCTTGAACCGGAAGTCCGGCGTCTTTCCCGCCAGCGCGGGAACGAAGGACAGGAAGAGAACGGCCAGGCCCGTCAACCGTGTTCTTTTCATGGGTCTCTCCCGCATATCGCGATTCCCGAAGCGTCCGGATTGTACCACAGAACCTCAGCGGCGACAGTCTCCAAGATTGCGGGCTCGGGGGCTTTGACTTTCGCGTGCGGGCCAATATAAACTCTCTCCAATGAACACGCGCCCCTCGCCCTCCTCCCCGGGACGGTCCGCCCTCCGCGTCGCGGCGGCATTCATTCTTCTGGCCGTTCCGGCCCTCCGGGCGGATGAGCGGAGCCCCGTCCTTCGGGCCTATCCCGACAGGATCTCCCCCGATCTCACATTCGAAGCCGTCGTCACAGGGCAACCCTTCCCTCCGGTGAAGTATCCCGTCCCCGTCATCGGCTGGAAGGAACATCCCGAGGAGATTCACGTGGCGCCGAACGGCGCCCTCGTTTTCCCCAAGACCCCTCTCCCCGGGGGCCTCTACCTCCTTCCCCTCCTCCAGTCCGGATCCTCCTCCGGGCCCGAACTTCTCGACCCGGACTGCGTCGTCCAGGAACTCGTCGACGGGTACCTGCCCGGCGTCCTGAGCAGGTGGAAGGTGGGGAAGTTCAGGGTCCGCGAGCTCGTTTTTGCAACCCTCCTCGAAGGTCCCACGGTCCGGACCGGCAGGGAGATGCTCATGGCCGTGGCCAGTTGGACGGTCAAGAACGAGTCCGAGCGGGAAGAAGCCGCGCGCCTCGCGTTCAGGATCGGTGAGGCGGTCTCCGGGCAGAGCCTCCTCAAGACCCCGCCGGCCTACCCGGCTCCGCTCGCCTTCAAGCGGCCATTCATGGTCGAGACGGGAGGAAAGATCCTCATCCGGGTGAGCGCCTCCAGGGTCACCGTCGCCCTCCATCCCTCTCCGAAGGCCGGAGGGTCCCCGGAGACGTCTCCGCCTGGGACTGACCTCACGATCGACTTCCGGCTGAAGCCTGGCGAAGAAAAGCCGATCGATCTCTTCATCCCCTACGTCCCGGCCGGGGCCGAGAAGACCGGGGATATCGAGCGGCTGGCCGTCGAACCCCAGCTCGCGATCTTCCGGGATTTCTGGACTCGAGAGCTCAAGCGCGGGGCGGAGTTCATCGTCCCCGAAAAGCGGGTCCGCGATTCCTACCGGGCCGCGCTGGCCTACAGCATGATCCTCGTCGACCGCGATCCGCATGGCTATTCCCTTCCCCACTCGGACGCCACGGCCTACGAACATGCCTGGGCCGGGGACAGCGCCTGCATCATCCAAGCCGCGGACCGCGTCGGCTACCACCAGGACGCGGCGGCCTATCTTGACTATTTCCTGTCCCGCCAGGGCCGGCGTGCCCCCGAGGGGGATGTTTCCTCCGCCGACGGGTTCTTTTCAGGGGACGTCCCAGGCTTGTCCTGGATGGGGGACAACGGTTTCATCTTGTGGGCCCTGGCCGAGCATTACAAGCTCACGGGCGATAAAGACTGGCTGAGGAAGGTCGCGCCCAAGATGATCAAGTCCTGCGACTGGATCATCCGGGAAAGGGCCCGGACCAAGGCGATGTCGAGCGGCGAGAGGCCCCGCCATTACGGCCTCCTCCCGAAAGGCCGGGCCTCGGACAACGCCGAGTTGAATTATTTTTACTGGACGGACACCTATTCCTACGGCGGCCTTCGCGGAGCGGCCGACGTCCTGCCCGAGATCGGGATGGACCGGGAGGCGGCCCGGCTCCGGGCCGAGGCCGATGATTACAAGACGTGCATTCTGGAGTCGGCCGAGCGCTCGATCCTCCGTGACACGGACCCTCCTTTTTTCCCCCAAGGACCCTATATGAACCAGCCCCCGACGGCCGAGAAGCTGGCCGCGAGCTGGTACAGCCTCTGCAGCCCGATCTCCATGGTCGAGATGGGCCTTTTCCCGGCCGGCGACTCAAAGGCGGCCTGGATCAACCGGACCATCGAGAAATATGTTATGACGAGCGGTCTGCCGACCCTCGTCCGGCCGGGGTATATCGACCCGCATTACGTATACAATCAGGCACTCACCCAGCTCCTCCGGGGCGAGACCGAAAAGTTCCTTTGGACCTTCTACAGCGTCTTGGCCTACGGCCAGTCGCGGACGACCTACGCGACCCTTGAGTGCAACGACATCGTCACGGGGTCGTCCGGCGACGCCTGGGACTCGCTCAGGATGCCGCACATGCATTCCAACAGCCGGGTCCTGGCCCTTCTCCGGATCGCCCTCGTCCTTGAGGACGGCGGCGCTCTCCATCTCCTCGCCGGGACGCCGCGGGATTGGCTTGAACAGGGGAAAACGGTCGATGTCCGCCGGGCGCCGACGCTTTTCGGCGAGGTGGACGTCCGGTCGGAGTCCCGCTCCTCCGGAAGGGAGATCGTGACCACCATCGACCCGCCGCTCCGGAAAACGGCCCGGATCGTCCTCCATGTCCGTCCGCCATCGATGTTCGGCTTCCCGAAGTCCGTGACGGTCAACGGGAAGCTCTGGACCGGGGCCCGTGGAGAGGCCATCGACCTGGGCCGGCTCACGGCCCCCACGGTCGTCATTTGCCGGTATTGACGGGATTCGCCATTTTCATCCAGCCGGAGGTCCCATGAACCGCTCAAGAAAGATCGTTTTCGTCTTGGGGCTGGCAGCGCTCACCGTGCCGGCCGCATTCGGCCAGAGCGAGAAGCCCGCGTCCTCGTTCGGCATCACGTTGTCCGGATATGTCAAAACCGACATATTCTACGACTCCCGCCAGACCGTGAGCACCCGAGAGGGCAATTTCCTCCTTTACCCCCAGGGACCCGCCCTCGACCCCCTGGGCCGGGACCTCAACGCCAAGTCGAGCTTCAACATCCTGTCCGTCCAGACGCGCCTGGCCGGCAAGATCACCGGTCCGGACGCCCTCGGCGCCAAGACCTCGGCCTACATCGAAGCCGATTTCTTCGGCTCATCGGACGCCACTGTCAACGGCTTCCGTCTCCGCCAAGCCTATCTCAAGCTCACCTGGAAAAAATCCGAGCTTCTGATCGGCCAGTTCTGGCACCCGATGTTCATCACCGAGAGCTATCCCGATGTCGTCTCCCACAACACCGGCTCACCGTTCCAGCCCTTCAACCGCAGCCCGCAAGTCCGTTTCACCAGGACGTTCGGCAGGGTCAGCCTGACCGCGACGGCCCTAACCCAGCGGGACTACGTCTCCGACGGGCCTGAGGGGCCGAGCTCGGTCTACCTCCGGAACGCCGTTCTGCCCGAGCTCAACCTGAAGCTCCAGTACGCCTCGAAGAACGAGGCCAAGAAGACCGAGACCCTGGCCGGAGCGGGGCTGGATCTTCTGAAGCTCACCCCCAGGCTGGCGACCGCCTCGGGTTATCAAACGGACGAGTCCGTGACGAGCCTCGCGGGGATCGCCTTCTTCAAGCAGAAGTGGCTGAAATGGACGTTCAAGACGGAGGGGGTCTATGGCGCAAACCTCTATCACCTGACGATGCTCGGCGGATATGCTGTCCGCGACATCCCACCTATCCCGGGGGTGGATACCTGGACCTACGCCCCGACGAATACAGTGTCGCTCTGGACGGAGGCCATGACCAACGGGGAACGCTGGCAGACGGGGGTCTTCGCGGGCTGGTCCAAGAATCTCGGCGCCCGGCAGGCCATCGTCAGCCCCGCCTTCGTGCGGGGGCCGAACATCGGCCAGCTCTACAGGATATCTCCCCGCCTCATCTATAACGTGGGAAAGATCCGTTTCGCGGGCGAAACCGAACTGACCGGCGCCTCCTACGGGACGGCCGACGCATTCGGAAAGGTCCAGAGCGCAAAATTCGTCGCTAACCTCCGCCTCCTTTTCGCGGCCTACTACTTCTTTTGAAGTCCACGCCGGCATCGCTCGCGATGATCACAAGGCCCACATTCATGTCCTCATCACGACCCAGGAGACGGGGGGCGCAGGGGGACTTGTTTTCTTCGGGCCCCGCCGTTAAGATAATTCCACCATCGTGAAGGAGCCGCCCGGCATGTCCGTGAAACCCGTCAAGCCCGTCCCGAGCGATATCGAGATCGCCCAGGCCACGGAGCTCCTTCCCATCGTCACAATCGCGGGGATGCTGGGGCTCGGCGAGGACGACCTCGACCTCTACGGCAAGCACAAGGCGAAGATCCACCTTGATGTCCTCGGACGGATCAAGGACGAGCCTCTCGGCCACTACGTGGACGTGACCGCCATCACCCCCACTCCGCTCGGCGAGGGCAAGACGACGACCACGGTGGGGATGAGCCAGGCCCTCGGCGCCCACCTGGGCAAAAAGGTCATCACCGTCGTCCGGCAGCCCAGCATGGGCCCGACGTTCGGGATCAAGGGCGGGGCCGCGGGCGGGGGCTATTCCCAGATCGTTCCCATGGAGGACTTCAACCTGCATCTGACCGGGGACATCCACGCCGTGACCGCCGCCAACGATCTCCTGGCTGCGGCCATCGACGCCCGCATCCTCCACGAATCGGCCCAGGACGACGGAAAGCTCTTCAACGCCTTCTGCCCCGCCGACAAGAAAGGCGGGCGGCGGTTCTCGCCGCCGATGCTTCGCCGGCTCAAGAAGCTCGGCATCGAAAAGACCGATCCCGACGACCTCGACGCCGAGGAGAAGCGCCGCGTCTTCCGGCTCGACATCGACCCGGCGAGCATCACCTGGAACCGGGTCATCGACATCAACGACCGCTTCCTCCGCCGCATCCAGATCGGGCTGGGCCCCGAAGAGAAGGGCATGGTCCGCGAAACGGGCTTCGACATCTCCGTGGCCAGCGAGATCATGGCCATCCTGGCCCTGACCACGGGCCTGGCCGACATGCGCGAGCGGCTGGGCCGGATCGTCATCGGCGAGAGCCGTGCCGGAGAGCCCGTGACGGCCGAGGACCTCGGCGTCGGCCGGAGCCCTGACCGTCCTGATGAAGGACGCCATCATGCCCAACCTCATGCAGACCGTCGAGAACACGCCGGCCATCGTCCATGCCGGGCCGTTCGCCAACATCGCCCACGGCAACTCCTCGATCATCGCCGACCAGATCGCCCTCCGGCTGGTCGGCCGGGACGGGTACGTCGTCACGGAATCCGGCTTCGGCGCCGACTGCGGCATGGAGAAGTTCATGAACATCAAGTGCCGGGCGAGCGGCCTGCGGCCCGGCTGCGTCGTCATCGTGGCCACGGTCCGGGCCCTCAAGATGCACGGCGGCGGGCCGAAGGTCGTGGCCGGCAAGCCCCTGGCCCCCGAATACACCGACGAGAACCTCGACCTCCTGGCCAAGGGCCTGGCCAACCTGACCGCCCACATCCGCAATGCCCTCCGCTTCGGCGTCCCCGTGGTCGTGGCCGTCAACCGGTTCACCTCGGACACGGCCGCCGAGGTCGAGCTCATCCGCAAGGCGGCGATCGCCGCCGGGGCCGAGGACGCCGTCACGTCTACGCATTGGTCGGACGGCGGCGCGGGGGCCGTCGCCCTGGCCGAGGCCGTCATGGCCGCCTGCGAGAAACCGGCGGACTTCCGCTTCCTCTACCCCCTCGAGTGGGGCATCAAGAAGAAGATCGAGACCATCGCCACCGAGATCTACGGCGCCGACGGCGTCGAATACGCGCCCGAGGCGGAGGCCAAGGTCGAGCTCTACACCCGGCTCGGCTTCGACAGGCTGCCCATCTGCATGGCCAAGACCCATCTCAGCCTGAGCCACGACCCCGAGCTGAAGGGAGTGCCCCGGAACTTCAAGCTCCCGGTCCGCGACATCCGGGCCAGCGTGGGCGCCGGTTTCCTTTATCCGCTCTGCGGCGACATGCGGACCATGCCCGGGCTGCCGACGCGGCCGGTCTTCTATGACGTGGACCTGGACCTCGCGACCGGAAAAGTGGTGGGGCTATTCTGACGGAACGCTCCAGGAAGGAAGGATCCATGCCGATACGCCGTCGCCTGACCCGCAGGCAGTTCATCGGCGGGACTCTCACGGCCGCCGCCGCTTTGACCGTCGTCCCCCGCCGGGTGCTGGGAGGGCAGGGTCATGTTCCGCCGAGCGACATCCTGACCAAGGCCGTCATCGGTGTCGGCGGCATGGGGCAGGTCCACCTGGGCTACTCGGGGGCCGTGCTTCTGGCCGTCTGCGACGTCGAC
The DNA here is from genome assembly GCA_963796835.1 of Candidatus Aminicenantota bacterium. Classification (GTDB taxonomy): domain Bacteria; phylum Acidobacteriota; class Aminicenantia; order Aminicenantales; family Saccharicenantaceae; genus DATKJS01. The sequence goes on from CAWCND010000003.1 coordinate 17,904, forward strand.
GAGAAACACCTCAAGACCGCGCTCGAGATGTCCGGGCCCGGCGTCCGGGGCTACCGGGATTTCCGGGAAGTCCTCGAGCGGCCCGACATCGACATCGTCCACATCGCGACCCCTCCCCACTGGCACGCCCTGATCTCGATCGCGGCCGCCGAAGCCGGCAAGGACATCTGGTGCGAAAAGCCCATGACCCGGACCATCGCCGAAGGCCAGGAGGTTATTCGGGCCGTCGAGAGGAACGGCCGGATCTTCCGGGTCAACACCTGGTTCCGGTTCGAGGACGAATTTTACGGCCTCGGCTCCGACGTCAAGCCGGTCAAGAAGGTCGTCCAGAGCGGGCTCCTCGGCTGGCCGCTCAAGGCCACGGTCAGCGCGGCGACGGGCTTCGACTGGAAGTTCTACTGGAGCGGCCGGACCAATCTCAAGCCCGAGCCCGTGCCGCCGGAACTCGACTACGATTTCTGGCTCGGCCCGGCGCCTTGGAAGCCCTATCACCCGCACCGCGTCCACGGCACGTTCCGCGGCTACTGGGACTATGACGGCGGCGGCCTGGGCGACATGGGCATGCATTACCTCGACCCCGTCCAGTACCTTCTCGGAAAGGACGGCACGAGCCCCGTCGAGGTCCGGGTCGACGCCCCCCAGCAGCATCCCGACGCCTGCGGTTCGTGGCGCCGGATCGAGATGAGATACGCCGACGGCTGCGCCATCGTCCTTGACGGAGAGAACAGGGACAAGGGGGCGGCCTTCCTCGAGGGCCCCAAGGGGAGACTGCTCAAGGGCCTCGAGTCCGACGTCCCGAACCTCAGGGACCTCATCGCCGGCCTGCCGGATCCCGAACCCCAGGTCACGGATTTCGCCGAGGCCGTCCGGACGCGGCGCCGCTTCGCCCTCAACGAACGGAACGGGCACCGCTCCTGCACCCTCGTCAACCTGGGGAAAACCGCCGTCCAGCTCGGCCGGTCCCTGCGCTTCGACCCCGAGACCCAGCGGTTCATCGGCGACGATGAGGCCAACCGCCTGGCCGACCAGCCCATGCGGGCCCCCTGGCACCTCTGAACGGAGCCACGGGAGAGGAGATAAGCCATGAGAAAGGCCCCAGCCATCGTTCTTATAATGTCCGCCGTCTTTCTCTCGGGTTCTGCCGCCGGGGGCCACGACGACCCCGCGGTCTTGAAGGCCCGGGTGACGGGCCTTCTCGGCCGGTTCCCCGCGTATGACGCGGCGGAGAGGGATTCCCTCTCGGCCGAGATCCTCAAGCTGGGCCCGGGGGCCGTCATGGAGATCTGCGGACGCGTCCTCGCGCCGGGCCAGGGGGATGACAGCGCCGCCCGGTTCGCCCTCAACGGGCTCGCCGCCTATGTCACCCGGGAGGGGCAGGAGAGGTTCAGGGTCCTTTATGTCGGGGCCGTCCTGGATTCGCTCGGCCGGGCCTCGAGCGGGGAGGTCCAAGCGTTCCTCATCTCGCAGCTCCAGCTCGCCGGAGGTCGGGAATCGGTCAAACCCCTGGCCCGATACCTCACGGATGAAAGACTCGCTGAGCCGGCGACCCAGGCGCTGCTGGCCACCCGCCGGCCCGAGGCGGCCGGGCTTTTCCTCAAGGCCCTCGATGCCGCCCCGCCCGCGGCCAAAGTGACCATCGTCAAAGCGCTGGGAGAGATGAGAAGCCGCGAGGCCGTCAAGAAGTTACTGCCCTTGGCCGAAAGTGCCGACGATAACCTCCGGCAGACGGCCCTGTTCGCCCTGGCCAATATCGGCGACCCCCGGGCCGGGGCCGTTCTGGACCGGGCCCGGATCGCGGCGCCGCTTCACGAGAGGTCGCAGGCTCCGTCACTCGACCTCCTTTTCGCGCGCCGCCTCATCGAAGGCGGGAAAGTCGCGGACGGCCTGGCCATCTGCCGAGGCCTTCTCAAATATTATTCGACGCCGTCCGAGAGCCACATCGCCACAAACGCCCTCGAGCTCCTCGTCACGGCGCTCAAAGACGGAGCGCTTCCCGATCTCCTCGCCGCCGCGGACAGCCCGGACGCGCGATTCCGCGCCGCGGCCCTCGAAATGGCGGCGTCGCTCCCGGGGACCGGGGCCACGGCCCGTTGGGTCGAAAAGGCTGCTTCCTCACCCTCCGAGGTGCGGGCCACAATCGTCTCCATGCTCGGCCGGCGGGGGGATCCCGCGGCCCTCCCTGCAGTGCGCGAAGCTCTGCGCGACCCGGACAGGGCCGTCCGGTTGGCGGCCATCCCCGCCGCCGTCAGGCTCGGCGGGGCCGACGTCCTGCCCGGGATCTTCCCCTTCTTCGATTCCTCCGACGCCGGCGAGGTCGAAGCGGCCAAGCAGGCCGCCCTCGGCTTCGAGGCCGGGCTCGTCGTTCCGGAAGCGGTCCGCCGGATGGATCAGACGCCTCCCGCCGGCCGGGCGGCGCTCATCGGGATCCTGGCCGAAAAAGGTGCCCGTGACCGGGTCGACCTCGTCTTCGGTCAGGCCGCGAGCCCGGAGCCGGCCGTGCGCGAAGCGGCCCTGGACGCCCTGGCCAAGCTGGCCGGCGAGGGGGACATCTCCCGGCTTCTCGATCTCCTCTTCGCGGCCGCGGCCAGCGAGGAGACCGTCCGCCTCCAGAACGCCGTAGCGGCGGCCGCCGGACGGAACCCCGACTCGGAACGGAGGGCCGACGAGCTCGTCGGCCTGATGATGAAGGCCGCGCCCGCCAGGAGGGCCGCCATCTTGAAGGTCCTTCCCCGGGTCGGCGGGTCCGGGGCACTCCGGGCGGTCGTCGATGGGACGCGCGACAAGGACCCGCAGGTCCAGGCCGCCGCCATCTATGCCCTGTCGCAGTGGCCGGACCTCAAGGCCGCCGACGAGCTCCTCCGGGTCGTCTCGACGACAACGAATGAAAAATATCTCCTCCTCGCCCTCGAAGGTTACGTCCGGCTGGTCAACGGGTCCGATCATCCGCAGGCGAAAAAGCTCGACATGCTCAGGTGCGCCCTCGGCCTGCCGAAGGACGACGCCAACAGGAAGCCCGTCCTCCGAGGGCTCGTAACGCTCCGTGGGCCCGAGGCCTTCCGCCTTCTCTCCGGATACCTCGCGAACCCGACCTTGAGAGCAACGGCCGTCCAGGGACTCCTGGACATGGCGTCGGAGCAATCATCGGAGGAAAGGTGGCTTTCCGGCGAGGAAGCGATCTCGGTCCTCAGGCGGATCGAGTCGACGAGCGAAGACCAGGGCGAACGGGACTTGGCCGCGAAGGTCGTCGCGGACCGCCTGAAACAGGGCGGGTTCGTCCCGCTCTTCAACGGGCTCGACCTCGACGGCTGGAAAGGCCTCGTGGCCGACCCGCCCGCGCGGGCCAAAATGGCGCCGGACGAACTGAAGAGGGCCCAGGCCGTGGCGGACGCGAGCATGCGCTCCCATTGGAGAGTGGCCGGCGGCATTCTCATTTTCGACGGGAAAGGCGAAAGTCTGTGCACGGCCAGGGACTACGTTGACTTCGAGATGCTCGTCGATTGGAAGATCGAAAAGGGCGGGGACAGCGGCATCTACCTCCGGGGGTCGCCCCAGGTCCAGATCTGGGACGCGGGAGCCAACCCCGAGGGTTCGGGCGGTCTCTACAATAACCAGAAGGGGGCGCGCAACCCGCTGGAGAGGGCCGACCGCCCGGTGGGCGAATGGAACACGTTCCGGATCATCATGATCGGGGAGCGCGTCACGGTCTACCTCAACGACAGGATGGTCGTCGACAACACGGTCCTCGAGAATTACTGGGAGCGGGACAAGCCGATCTATCCCATCGGCCAGATCGAGCTCCAGGCCCACGGCGATCCGCTCTGGTTCAAGAATATCTACATCCGAGAGATCCCGGCGCGACACGGCCTCGCCCGGTCTGACGGACGCGGAGAGAGGGAAGGTTATGTCTCTCTCTTCAACGGCAGGGACCTCGCCGGCTGGACCGGGGACACCAAGGGTTATCGTCGCGGAAAACGGCAGGATCGTCATTTATCCCGAGCGGAGCAGCGGCAACCTCTATACGGAAAAGGAATACTCCGATTTCGTCTTCCGTTTCGAATTCAAGCTGACCCCGGCCGCCAACAACGGCATCGGCATCCGGGCCCCGCTCGAGGGCGATGCCGCCTACACGGGCATGGAGATCCAGGTCCTCGAGGACGGGTCCGCCGTCTACCATGACCTCCAACCCTACCAGTACCACGGCTCGATCTACGGCGTCGTCCCGGCCAGGCGGGGCATCCTGCGGCCGGTCGGCGAATGGAACACCGAGGAGATCATCGCCCGGGGCCGGCGGGTCACGGTCACGTCAACGGAACGAGGATCGTCGATGCCGACATCGACCAGGCGAGCGCGGGGGGGACGATCGACCACCGCGACCATCCCGGCCTGAAGCGGGAGCGCGGCCATATCGGCTTCCTGGGCCACGGCTCCATCGTCGAGTTCAGGAATATCCGGGTCAAGGAACTGAAATAGAGCCAGCGGAAGGCTCCGCGATTTTCCTATGGGATCGCGCCGTCAGGCTCAAATAGGTTTCAAAAAAACCAGGTCTAGGTCTTTTTGATCTCCCCGATGAGCAGGACTTCCCGGCCCTTGGCCTCGTTGATGACCTCGGCCATGGCCAGGTAGATCGCGCGAGAGGCCGCAGGCGATGCCCTCGAAGCCGGCGATCGTGCCGACGATGGCCGACCCTGTCCAGTCGCGGGCGGCGAGCAGCCAGAAGAGGACCGTCAGGCTCAGGAAGACGAACTGGAGGGCCCGGTTCTTGCCGAAGCGTGCCGAACCACATGAAGAACGTGAACAGGCCCCACAGGAACAGGTACCAGCCCATGAAGGCACGGGCGTCGCCCCGCCTTGGGCGGGTTCAGCCCGGGGATGACCCAGGTCGCCACGAGCGTCAGCCAGAACAGCCCGTACGAGGTAAAGGCCGTGGTCCCGAAGGTGTTGCCTTTCTTGAATTCCATGATCCGGCGATGACCTGGGCGATGCCGCCGTAGAAGATGCCCATGGCGAGGACCATGGCGCTCGAGGGAAGAAGCCGGCGTTGTGGATGTTGAGCAGGACGGTGGTCATCCCGAAGCCCATCAGGCCGAGCGGTGCGGGATTGGCGAGCTTGTTGTTGTCCATCGGGACGCTCCTTGAAGGCTCAAAAATGGCCCTTATGGTATACCTGGGCCTTTTCGGGTTCAACCCCTCGAGTCCCCGGCATGAATGCCGGGGCTTGTTCGGGGTTACTAAGCCGGGCAGGATATAATTGTCTTCAGATTTCTCTATCGCCCGGCTAGTACTCGGGGAGCAGCAAGGATTATGTAATATATTTACTGCTCCCCGTAGTAACCCTGAGCCTCGCTTCTTGTCCCCGCCCTGAAGCTCCACGAACTAGGTACGTCCGTTGGATCCAACTTTTGCAGGCTTTGGAGCGCCTGCCCCCATCGCGGGATTCCGCGGACTCACGTCCGTAAATCCCGCGATGGGGATTGAAAGGCGGGGCTTAGCGTCGGCGAACGGGTCAAGAAAAGCGGAAGGCGGTGCGCGCTGGGATCGGGCCGTTACTTGAGCTCGACCTTGGCCTCGCTCATCCAGATCCCGTGGACGTTGCAGCGCTCGAAGGCCCGCAGATGAGCGGGGACAGATTTCAGCCCGAATGTCGCGATCGGGGCGGGATCTGTCGCCTTGAACTGGTGCTTGCCGAGGACCTTGCAGCAATACGTAACGAACCAAGCGGCGCCACATAG
>CAWCND010000004.1:0-5411 GCA_963796835.1 Candidatus Aminicenantota bacterium
CACTGTGACTTGGATGAGCTCCCGCAGGAGGGCTACGGACAGATGCGTCTTGCCTACGCCGCAGGGCCCGATGAGCAGAAGGCCGACGCTCTGATCGGGGTAGTTGGCGGCGAATTTGCGGGCCAGCTTGAGGGCGTCGGACTGGCTGGGGTGATTGGGTTTGAAGTTTTCGAAGGTGCAGTCTTGGTAGCGGCGCGGGATTTTGGCTCGCTCCATGCGCAGAAAGGCCTGCCGGCGCCGCGAAGCAGGCGCATCGGGCGGCCGTTGGTCCGTCCGGACCGGTCTGGATGACCCAGCCGGTGTCGTTGCATCGGGGGCACGGCGTGGATTCGGTCAATTCAGGTATCCTCGGAGCTGCTGGAGCTTGTTCGAGCGGCTCAGCTTGCGCATGGCCTTCTGCTCGATCTGGCGGATGCGCTCCCGGGTCAGGCGCAGCTTGTCGCCGATTTCCTGCAGCGTCAGGGGCTGGTCGTCGTCCAGCCCGAAGCGCCATTTTAACACACGGGCTTCCTTCTCATCCAACTCACCCAGGATATCCCGCAGCTGCTGCTCGATGCTGGCCTTGATGATCTGGTATTCGACGGAGGGAGTCACGTCGCTGATCTTCTCCTCCATCGTCTGGTCGTCTTCGTTGAAGCGGTCGTTGAGCGAGACTTCCCGCTCCTCGAGCATTCCAGGTCCTCGATGTCGGCCACGGTCAGGCCCATGGCCGCGGCGATCTCCTCGCGCGTCGGATCATGGCCCAGTTCGGCCTTGAGCTGGGCGGCTTTGCGCTTCTTCTGCAGGATCTGGTCGGACAGCTTCTGGGGGACATGGGTGATGCGCGAAGACTGGGTCAGGGCGTGGATGACCGCCTGGCGGATCCACCAGACGGCGTAGGAGATGAACTTGACGTTGCGGCTCGGGATCGAAGCGCTTGGCCGCCTCGATCAGCCCGAGGTTGCCCTCGTTGATGAGGTCGAGCAGGCCGAGGCCCATGCCCTGGTATTTCTTGACGTAGGAGACGACGAAGCGCAGGTTGGCCTCGATCAGCCGGCTGAGGGCCTCCTCGTCGCCGCGCATGGATGCGCTCGCCCAGGGACTTCTCCTCGCCTTCGCCGACCTGGGCGAAAACGGCCGATTTCCTCCAGGTACTTGCGCAGGTTCTTGGATTCGAGGTAGCTCTTGGAATTCCATTTAATCCGGCTTTTCGAACTTGACCAGCCTGGCCCGGAGCCGTGCGGACCAGGCTGCGGTCCGCCGGCTTTCGGACTCGTCGGCCCGCGCCCGGAAAAGAACTCGGCCGCGGACGTAGTCGAGGAAGGCGTTGACCTCGGCCTCGATGCGCTCGATATTCTGGCGCATATTGAGGATGACCTCGACGCCGGCCAGGTTGACGCCCAGGTCGCGGATCAGGTTGAGGATGATCTCCAGCCGCTTCAGGTCGTCCTCGCTGTAGAGGCGGGTGTTGCCGATCGCTGCGCGAGGGCTTGAGCAGGCCCTTCCCGCTCATAGAGCCGCAGCGTCTGGGGATGGATTTTGTAGCGCTGGGCGACGGCGCTGATATGATAATAGGACTTGGCGTCGGTCCGGACGTCGGTCTTGCGCGGCGCATCTCAATGCTCCTCCCCAGTCGCGCCCGCGGGTTGCGGGGCGGCGATCTTTTCCAGCTCCTTCATCAGCTCGCGGACCCGCTGGTCGTCGAACGGCGGCGGCACGATGAGACCTCGACGAATTCGTCGCCCCGGCCCGGCCCCCCGGGAACGGGCACGCCCTGGCCGCGGATGCGGAATTTCTGGCCCGACTTGGTCCCCGGCGGGATGCGGATCGTCGTCGGCCCTCGAGCGTCGGGACGTCGATCTTGGCCCCCAGGGTCGCTTCGGGGACGCTGATCGGAACCTTGATCGAGATGGCTCGTTCCTTCGCGCTTGAACGGCGCGATGGGGGGCGACCTCGATGGTGATGTAGAGGTCGCCCGGAGGGGCCGCCGGCCCGGCCGGCATTGCCCTTTTCGGCAATGCGGACCTTCGAGCCGGCGTCGACGCCGGCCGGAATGCGGACATTGATGATCTCGGTTTTCTGGACCGAGTCCCTGGCCGCCGCAATCGGCGCAGTCCTCGCCCCGGATCGTTCCCTGTCCGCCGCAGGCGGGGCAGGCGCGCGGAGAACTTCATGAAGCCCCTCTGGACGAAGCTCCGGCCGCTCCCGCCGCAGGTCGGGCAGGGCCGCGTCCTCCGCCCGGCGCGTCCGCCCGTCCCGTCGCAGGCGTCGCAGGGAGCCAGGCGGGTCAGCTGGATCTTGGTCTGGACGCCTTTGACCGCGTCCTCGAAGGCGACGGTCATGGCGTACATCAGGTCCTCGCCCCGCTCGGGCGCGGCGACCCGGGACGCGGCGCGTCCCGCGGCTCCCCCGCCGAAGAGGTTCTCGAAGAAATCCCGGAATTCGCAGATCCGCATATCGGAGAAATCGAAGCCTTCGAATCCCGCCGCCGCCCCCGGCTCCGGGAAAGGGCCCGGCGCCGCCGGCCGGAGGGCGATCTCCGGCGAAGCCGAACTGGTCGTATTGGGCCCTTTCTTGGCGTCGCTCAGGACGGAATAGGCCTCTTGGATCTCCTTGAATTTGGCCTCGGCCGATTTGTCGCCCGGGTTGAGATCGGGATGGTATTTGCGGGCCAGCCGGCGATAGGCTTTCTTGATGTCGGCCGCGGCCGCCTTCCGATCGACGCCGAGGACCTGATAGTAATCCATGTCCTTCCTCGTCCTCATGGGGGCCGGAGACCCGAAGACCCCGCCGCAGGGGCCGGCGGCTCTCGCTATGGTCGTGCTCCTGGAGCGCCGGAAATCAATTGGTCTTTTTGTCGTCCACGACCTCGGCGTCAATGACCTCGCCGTCCGAGCCGGCCGGGCCGTCGCCCGCTGGCGCCGGCCTGCGGACCGCCTGGGGAACCGGACTGGGGCCAGGCGGGCGGCGCCGCGGCCGGATCGGAAGGCGACGTCATCGACGCCGAAGTCGTAGACGACAAAAAGACCAATTGATTTTCGGGCTCCAGGAGCACGAGGATAGAAGAGCCGCCGGCCGTCGGGCCGGCGGCTCTCATCCATTCCCGGGCGGACGTGAGGCAGGACATGGATTACTATCAGGTCCTCGGCGTCGAGCGGAAGGCGGCCGACGGCCGACATCAAGAAGGCCTACCGGAAGCTCGCCCGCAAGTATCACCCCGACCTCAACCCCGGCGACAAGGTCTCCGAGGCCAAGTTCAAGGAGATCCAGGAGGCCTACTCGGTCCTGAGCGACCCTAAAAAACGGACCCAGTACGACCAATACGGCTCAGCGGGCGACTTCCCGCCCGGGGCCGGGCCGGGGGGGCCGGGGGCCTCTCCCGAATTCGAAGGTTTCAACTTCTCGGACTACGGCTCGTCCTCTTTCAAGGATTTCTTCGAAAACCTTTTCGGCGGCTCCGGCCCCGGGATGTCCGGACGGGCCGAAGCCGGCCCCGGACGGGGCGAAGATCTCAATTACACAATGAAGATCGGCTTCGAGGACGCGATTCGCGGCGTCCAGACGAGGATTCGCTTAAACCGTCTCGCGGAGTGCGACACATGCGGGGGCAGCGGCCAGGTCTCGGGAAGCGGGTCGAGGGCTTGCCCGGCCTGCGGCGGGACCGGCCGGTCGAACATGCAGCGGGGCTTCATGAAATTTTCCGGAGCCTGTCCTTCGTGCCGCGGGTCGGGGAAGGCTCCGGGGAACGCCTGTCCCGACTGCAGGGGCGAGGGGGCCGTCCAGAGATCGGCGAACATTTCCGTCCGCATTCCCGCCGGAGTGGACACGGGATCCCGGGTCCGCATCCCCGGCCGGGGGAACGCCGGCCGGAACGGGGGACCCCCGGGGGATCTTTATATCTCGATCGAAGTCGCCCCCCACGCCTTGTTCAGGCGGGAGGGTTCCAATATCTCCCTCAAAGTCCCGATCACGGTCCCTGAAGCCACGCTGGGGGCCAAGATCGAGGTCCCGACGCTCTGGGGAAAAACGACCATCCGGATCCCGCCCGGGACCAAGTCCGGCCAAAAATTCCGGATCAGGGAGCAGGGCGCTCCGGCGCCGGGCACGAAGGCCCGGGGCGATGAGTTCGTCGAGGTCGCCATCGTCCCGCCTCCGTTCGACGACCAGAGGGTTCGGGAGCTCATGAAGGAACTCGAACGGATCTCCGGGCCGAACCCGCGCGAAAATACGGGGGGGAGCTGAGATGAAAAAAGTGCGGAAGGGAACGAAAAGGGAACCGCGACAGTATTACCATATCAGCAGTGTCGCGAAAATGTACAACATCCATCCCCAGACGCTGCGGCTCTACGAGCGGGAAGGCCTCATCACTCCTTCTCGGAGCGAGGGCAATACCCGGCTCTACTCGACCGACGACCTCAAGCAGCTCGAGCTCGTCCTCAACCTCATCCGCGAGCTGGGCGTCAACCTGGCCGGCGTCGAGGTCGTCCTCAACATGAGGGAAAAGATCGAGCAGATCGAGGCCGAGGTCGGGGAATTCCTCGAATACGTCCGGAACGAGTTCTTCCGGGGCCGGGAGGACGAGTTCGAGGTCCGGCGGAACGCCCTGGTCCATGTCCGTCCGGCCGGGGTCGTCAAGGTGGAAGACCCGGAACGCTGACCATGGATTACCGGGATTTCCTGGATTCAAGGAACCTGAAGCATTACCTGGAGGAGATCGCCAAGTTCCCGGCCCTCACCGAAGACGCGGAGAAGAAGCTCGGCGACCGTGTCCGGCACGGGGACAAGGACGCCCTCCAGAGCTTGATCAAGGCCAACCTCAAGTTCGTCGTCTCCTACGTCAAGAAATATCGCGGCATGGGGTTGAGCATGCTCGACCTCATCAACGAGGGGAATATCGGGCTTATCGAGGCGGCCCGGCGGTTCGACCCGGCCAAGAACGTGAGGTTCATCTCCTACGCCGTCTGGTGGATCCGCCAGGCGATCGTCCACGCCCTGTCCCAGTACTCCCACATCTACAATATCCCCCAGAAGCTCTCGGACCAGATCTCCCTGATGAAGAAGAAAACGGCCGCCCTCAAGTCCGAGCTCGGCCGGGAGCCCACACGGGAGGAGATCGCCGGGGCCCTGGGGATCTCCGAGACGGATGTCGAGGACCTCGAGCTGCTCGAAGAGCGGAACGTGTCCCTGAGCGACAAGCGTTCCGACGAGGACTTCGAGATCGAAGACCGGCTCAGCGACGGGGAGGCGGAGTCCGTCGAGTACCAGATCATCAAGTCCTCGGCCCAGCACCAGATCCGGGAAATGCTCGCCGTGCTGGATGAAAAGGAAGAAACTGTGCTAAAATTGCGCTTCGGCCTGGACGACGACCGGCCGATGACGCTCCAGGAGATCGGCGACAGGCTCCACCTGACCCGGGAGCGCATCCGCCAGAT
>CAWCND010000005.1:0-84987 GCA_963796835.1 Candidatus Aminicenantota bacterium
AGCATTCCTCAACGCTTTGCTGGGGACACGATCTCCGCCTCGAGCGCGGGGCTCAATCCGGGCACGCTCAACCCGCTGGCCGTCGAGGCCATGAAGGAAGTGGGAATCGACATTTCAAGAAACATTACCAAGGGCGTGTTCGACCTTTACAAAAGCGGCGCCTATTTCGCTTACGTTATTGCGGTCTGTGATGCCGAAACCGCCCAGCGCTGTCCCACCTTCCCGGGGATGACGAGGACACTCATCTGGAGTTTTCCGACCCCGCCTCGTTCACGGGGTCATGGGAAGAACGCCTGGCCAAGACACGCCAGGTCCGAGACGCTATCAGGGCAAAGATCGAGGTGTTCATCAAGGAATCCGAAGGAGGAAAGCTCTCGGCCCTCGATTTTTCCCTGAAAACCGATAAGGGAGAATAAAAAGAATTTCGCCTTGCACCCGCCTGGTCACCGTAGTTTTGTTTTTCAAGCGGAGGTATTTTAGGACGCCCGAAGCGAGTGCTTAGGGGCGTTTTAAGGAAATAAATTCGCGCCCAGGCTTGACCGGGATGCCGAGGCCTGCCGCCGTCGGCGATATATTCCATCATCTCTTTCTCGCAGTCCGCCAACTCATCTTTGGCCTGGAACTCTTTTTCCCGCTGTAGGTCTGGGTGCTCGCGCCTCTGGAGGACGACGCCCTCGACCGGCTGCCGTTCATTCACGGACTGATAATAATGCCAGACGGCGCCCGCAACCGCGTTCGCGACGTCGTCGAGCTTGTGGGCAGGGGAATCGATCCGCTCCCCGCCGCCTGAGGAGATTTTCCGCCGCAGATGCGTCAACTGGTCGATCAGCACGGTGTCGTTCAGCAGGACAAGGTCTCCGGCCCTGAGATGGCCCGCAAAACTCAAATACAGATCGGTGGCAGAAGGGGAATGGAACTTCACCGAGATGTTGCGCTTTCCGAACAGGTGCCCGACGAACGCCTGGGCATGTTTGTCCGCGAGGACTTCGCTTATGTGGTACCGCTTCAGGATGTCCGCGTATTCGTCGATGATCTTCTCCGCGTCATTAAAGGGCGCCTTGTTTTCGCGGATCAGGTCCAGATGGACGCGCCCGGACTCCCCATGCGAAATTGCAAGGCCATGGAGTCTTTTCCCCCCGAACTCGCGTCCAAGAACGCGTAATAATTGACCCGTTCCCTCGGCCCAGACTCCGAACCCGTACAATGGCGGGTGACTTCTCCGTCGTCAGCAAATAATCTCGAAATGTCATCCCTGAATTCCGAGAGGTACTCGGCCTTGAACCTGGCAGGGTCCGACCTGACCGCCTTCTCGATCTTGGCCGTTGAAAAGGTCGGGTTCATCCGGGCCGTCGAGGACTTCCAGACGAGCTCAGGGACGTCGAGGGACCAGTGCTTTTCGTAGGCGTCCCAGAGCGGGCCGGCCTTGCCGAAGGCCGTGCTGGAATAGATCATCTTGGCGCCGGGCAGGAGGGAGGGCTCGATGGCGACCGCCAGCTCGTCGGCGGGGAGGGCGCCTTCGCTCTCGAATAGGGCGAACTCGTCGAGGATGGCTAGGGCGACGTTCTCTCCCCTTATATGCTTGTAGGACGGCGTCCTGATGAAGATATGCCCGCCGTTCTTGAGGTCGATCTCCTCGCCAGTCTCGCGCTTGATCGCCCCCGGGAAATACCCCAGCATCTGACGGGCCGACCTGAAGACCATTTTTGCCTGGCGGATGGTGGGGGCCACGACGAGGATCGAAAAGTCGTCGCCCCAGTTCCCGAAGATGGCCGTGAACGCCGCTATCAGGCCGCAGACGGTGGATTTTCCCGACTTCCTTCCGCTGATGAGGTAGATGACATCATAGCCGTCTTCCGCTGGACTTCCCCTCTCGGTGCAGGCGCGGAAGAGCTCGAGGTCCCCGGGCACGAGCTCGAGGCCGTAGATGACGCGGAGGAAGGAGAACCAGCTCTCCCAGGATGAGAGGTCGTCCTGAAAGAACCGCCTAAAGGCCTTCGGCGAGTTGATCGCCTGGATTATGTCAACATTGGAGGTTGCCATTTATTCTCTTCGCCGCTCTTCCGCTTCAGCGAGTTGATCATCTGGACGATCGCGCGGACTTCGCGGGACCTGGCCAGGCTGGGAGGCAGCTTCAGGACCTCCTCGAGCTCTTTTTCCAGGAGCCGCCTCTCTACGAGCTTCGTCATTGCCACGGTTTCTCCTCTCTGGACCTTCTAGGAATATTTAGCTAAAACCCTGCCCTAGCTACACGCCCCCTCCTTATTTGGCCCTCTCTGGTCATCTCGCGGGGCTTCTGGGCCCTTCTAAGTCTCGCTTTCCCGTACCCTGGGCATTTCGCCCCTCGTTATTTCTTCAACGTCACGTCGACCGGGATCATTTCGCCTTCGAGCGAAACGCACTGATCGCCCAAGGCCGGCCTGCGGTATCTCTGGGCGAAGAACTCCTTGCCCTTGCCGTCCTCCGTCAAATAATCCGCCCAGGTGAAGATGGCCGTGCTTTCCGAAAAGTCGACGAGCAGCCAGGCCTTTTCGAAGACCTCGTCCAATGCCCGCTGAAGCCGCTCCGCCAGGCACTGAGCGTCGGGCCCGTCCGCGACCGACTTGTAGCCGTCGAGGTCGGGCTCGATGAGCTCCTCCTCGCCGAGGCTCCGCGACTTGGAGACCTTCTCGAACATCTGCCGGTACTCGTGCAGGGTGCCCATGTACCCGGCTGCCGCGGCCTGCCGCCATCTCGTCCTGATGATCTCGTCCCTGCTCAGGGGCGGAATCGGCTTGGGCTTCACCTCCTCGACCGCCTTGCCGAGATTTTCCCGATAGATCCTCTCGTAGTCCTCTTGGCTGCCTTTGAACCCGGCATGCAGCGCCTCGACGTATCGTGCCTCGGCTGCCGCTTCTTTTTGGATTTCAGTAGGTTCGTTCATGTTTTCCTCCGCTAAAAAATTGCCTGGCCGGCAGGTATGGATACTTGCCCGCCGGCCAGGACTTTATCTAAAGGAGCACGTAATTCCAGTAGTCCTGATAGAGGCCGAGGATGCTGACTTGGCCTCAGCTCCGCTGCTCCGACCTGGATTCCCCCCGCATCGCCGCCTCACGGGCCTCCATCCTGGCGATGACCTCCCGCCTCAGCGCCCACAGCCTTCTCATCGCCTCCGACTGGAGCTTGCGGGTTCGCCTTTTCTGCCGGCGTCCAAACATGGAGTTCTTCTCGCCCCGCTGGGCCTCGCTGATTTTCGCCCTCGCCGTTTCGCTTTGCAGGCAGCCTTTCGGCCTTCCCCGTTTCACCCCGCTAACGGCGCGATATTCGGGAAAGTCGACGACATGGCCCCCGTCGAAAGCCTCGAAGTATTCCATAGTTCCCTCCAAAAACAGGCAGACGAATCCGTTTTCCTGGCTTGCTGATTTTTGCTCGTGCGGGATTTGTCCGGACTTATTTTCCGAACTCTACTTAATATTATACATCCGTTGGCAGGCTCTTGCACATAGGCGGGAGAAAAATAGTTTCTCGGGGAAGATTGGTGCTGTGGGAAAAAAGCCTGAGCCGCAACAACGAATTGTCTGAACTTCGGCAGGTCAATCGGGCCACTCGTACGGGACCTCGAGGACGGCCCCCATTCGGCAAATATCCCGGTACTCCCGATCCGTTATCCTGAATTCCCTGTTGGCCTGGGCGAACCCCATGCCCAGGTTCTTGGCGACCAGGTGGACATAGAGGTCAAGGCCGGCCTTGATCTGGGCGGCCGTGGGTTCCCGCCAAGGCCGGGTTAAGCGTTTTCGCTTCCACGGCTGGCGGGATGCGTAAGATGGGTTGAGTCGTCTCATCACCGTCCTCCTCCGATGAACTTTGCCGCCCTCTCCGCCATCGCCTTCTCGTGGCCGGCCCGGTCGAGGTCGGCCAGATACCGCTCGGCCGAGGAGACCCGCTTCTGCCTCAGCCACCTGGCGACCTGGACGATTGTGTCGCCCGCCTGGACCATCTGGGAAGCCCGCGTGTGCCGCAGGTCGTGCGGGCTGTGCGGACCGGCCAGGCTCGCCTTCTCGGCGGTCCTCTGAAATGCCCGCCAGGCGGACTCGTTCGTCAGGTGCCCGCTGCGGGGCAACAGCCTGGATGGGAATAGGAACTCGTTCTCTTCGTGTTCGGGGTTATCGGCCCTCTCCTTGAGCCAGGCCTTGAGCTTCCGCTCGATCTGCTCGGGCAGGTCGTAGACCCTGCTTGTCCCGCCCTTCTCGGCCCTGACCGTGACTTGGTGGGAGGCCAGGTCGAGGTCGGCAACTTTGAGGGTGGCCGTTTCCCCCGCTCTCATGGCGAAGAAGTATGTGAGAGACCAGAACGCGTCCCACTTCCTGCCTGCCCTGCCTGAGGCCTTCAAGAAGGCCTGCAGCTCTTGGTCTGTCAGGTACCGCACCCGTCCATTGAGGGACGTGCCCCTCGGCCTTCCCGCCTTGCCTGTCATCGGCCCCTCCTTCCCGCGAAGGGAAGATCGCATGTCTTGATGGGCCAGATTTGGCCGGCCTTAATGAGGGGCGCCATTTCGTCCGTGGAGAAGCAGCCCCACTCCTCCTCGAAGCCCTGGACGAGCCCGAACCAGCAGCCTGGCTCGACCTCCTCAACGCCGAACCAGAACCAACCCGTGAAGGACTCCCAGCCCTTCAGGACGAGATGTTCGCCGGCAAAGAGTTTCCCGCCTTCGGTATGAAGGCCCGTTGAATCGGTCATCTTATCCTCCTTACCCCTGACCCTACCGTGTTTCTAGCAAGATGCACATAGTCTAGCCAAAAAATTTGCATGACGATTGGCCGCGCTCGGGGAGGGGCGGATCAGGGGAGGTTGTTTCCCGATGCCCCAAGTATTAACTGGGACATCTTAAGGGCAACTTAGAAGCCCCGACGAAGGCCCGCGAGAGGGCCTAGAACGGGCAAGGGCACGCAACCCTGGCCAAGGATGTGGACCCGACAATCTGAGATTGACCGAGGCGGGCTGAGGGCAGGGTGCCGCCCGCACTCGCAGCTTCCGCGGGGTCCGCAGATTTCTTGGGTGAAGCCGTTGGGCAGGATGATTCGGATGGAGGCTGGGATAGCCGGTTTTAGCATGCCCTGAAGAACGGACTAATCTAAGTTGGAACGGTAGTGATTTGGTCCCGAGAAGCGAGTATCGAGCCTCTGGTTGCCACCGCTGGTTTCACTTGCTCAGGGAGGCTTTTATCCGCTCAAGGGCCGCGATGGACTGTGGCAGCCGCTCTTCGAACAGCCTTATCTCGAAATCAGCTTTGACCTTGATCTGAGGTTCGGAGAGGAATTTGTCGCGGTTATAGGCGACCTGGGTGTTTAGAAGTTGCTCGGAGTTCTGTGAGAACTCAATCGTAAACGTCTGCAGCAGAGTTATTTCCTCATGACTGAGGTGTTTGTAAAGCGTGCCCTTCAGATGCATTTGCTGCATGGTGACTGTCATCATCCGCGACAACGGGAAATAGCCCCAATATAAGTTCAGTGTGCCAGCTGCGAGATGGTTGCGATATTCTTGGAACTCTTTCTTTAGCTCTCCAATTTTCTTAATATTGAAATCAATCTCAAACTTCAGGTTCTTTATGTCCTTTTTTTCTGCTTGCCGATTTATCGCCCAGCCTACACAGAGATTTATGCCGGTGCCAGCGACAATGCCAGCTAGGACTGAAAAGAATATGTTCCAGAAAGTCATCGCCATGCCCTCCTCTCCGATGCACAATCTATTTCAGCGCGGCAGCCGTCTTGGTGAACAACTTGTCATAAAAGGCCTTGGCCTCGGCGCGTGGTGAGGCCAGGCCGGCAGGCGTCAGCCATCGCCAGAACGCTGTCACTGTGGTCCCGGAGGACAATGCCTCCAGCTCAATGGACAGCGCCGCTCTGGGTACGATGTCGGGCGGACTCACAGCGGCCATACCTTCGGGGTCCTGCTGTTCCACCGTCCATCCCATCACCAGCAGCGCCGATATAAGGGCGCGGTGCACGGCAGACTCGGTATGCCCTTTCACCACCCATTCCGCGGTGACCGGCTTGCCCTCAGCCGATTGCTTCAGCTGATAGGGCGGTGGCGGCACTTGAGCGGCTGCCGCTGTGACAACGACGGCCATGAACAAAATCATTTTTTTCATCAGGGCGCTCCCCCTAGGAGCATCATCCGTCCATCGGTCAGCGGTGTCAAGGGCGTGGCTGGTCGGGCAAGTGAGGGGACTTGAACCCAAACATCGGATGCACAGTCCTATTATCAGCTAACCCCTGTCGGATAGGGTAGCCGCCGGCGAATAAGCGAGTTATGTGGCCTGAGTGGGAGCCTTCTAAAAGCGCGGTCTTTCCGTATTCCTTTCTAGATTTCCGCCTATATTTTCGGTTTTATATCGTCGCTTCCCCTTCTTGCGGCCTATTCTGGCCTTTGGGGAAGCGAGACTCATCTATTTCCCCGGGCTCTTGACCCCCTTGCCCTCATAGGCGGTCCACCAGGTGCCATCCTTATCGTCTTCCTCCTTCACGGAAACGGACTTTCCGTCAGGGCCGAAGGTCCATGTAAACCGCCATTGCTTTGTTCGACCTTCCGGATAATACGTCGTCCCGTTTTCGACGCAGGTTCTCTCGTTAATAAAGGTCACCGAAGAGATTTCCCACCATCCACTGTCACCATAGACGTGTGAGATACAGGCCTTCTTTTGGGGGTCGTATCCCTTCACCTCTAAGAACTCTTCAACGGTGCCTTTGAGCTTCTCCCGGTGGCGGACTTCCAGAAAAAAGCCTCCGAGGATTCGTTGACCCGTGTAGCTCCATTCGCTCTTGTAGACAGGCCCTGATGGCGTGTCCCTTGCTTCTCCAAGAAGAAGCCAGCTCCCGGTCCAGGCATCCAACACCCTGTATTCGGGACTTGGCTGAGCTGATTTGGTTTGTGCATGGGCAGCGACTCCCGAGACCAAGGCGAGCAAAGAAATTGCAGTCACGATTCGTTTCATGTCCCCTCCAATTTTTCAAGGATTAGCCAAAATATAATATGGCGCTAAGAGAGGCGTCAATTTCGCCATTCTAGCAGGAAGACAAAACCCCTCTGCCGTGTAGCCTGCGGTACAGGAAAGGGGCTGGAGCGGCGCATCAGGGATGAAATTGCCGTTCCCTGGAGTCTCCTCATAGCCATAGGAAATCGGTAACCATCGGGGCGTGGTCGGAGAGCTCCGGCGCCACCCAATCTGCCCTCACGAAGCAGCCTTCCATCTTCTCGGCCGTTTTCTTATCGCAGAACAGATGGTCGAGCTGATGAGGGCGTTTCTTCAGATCGAGGAAGCTGCGCTCCTCGTTCTTGCTGCCATGACATTCGAACCATCCGGCATCACACGCTCGAGTGAAGAACATGGCCGCGAAGGGCGGTTGCCCGGGCTTGCGGAGCGTCGGGTCCAGATCGAACAACCGCGAGTTGTTCCAATCTCCGCCGACCAGGAACCGCTCATGTTCGACGAGTGGGGAGATTGCGGCAAAGAACAGGTCGGCCGCCCAGGCCGCGTCCCCGGGCTGGGCTATTGTTGCCATCTCCTCGGGCGTAAGCACTCCAGCTTTATGAACACTTTCAAGGTACTCCGGAACTCTTTTGGCAGGAGCGTGGACACTGACCACCAGGGCTGGATCGCCATCCGGCAGTTCGATCTGGCCGAAAACTGCGTAATCATAAAGAGGCCTTGCCCATTTTCGGTCGAGCAGGTCGGTGCGGGAACAGAGCTTAAGCCTCTTATGAGCCGCAATCGCCGATCCCCATCCGACCTGTGAATCGCCGAGGATCGAAGGTTCGCCCGTGACTATGGACCATCGCTCTTTTGCCCAATTCGGGATCGCCTTGAGCTCCGCTTCCTGAACGAGAGCGAGGTCTGCGCCGTATGCGGCAAGCAAGTGCCAAGAACGCTCCTGCGTCGCATGGTCCTTTTTGCCAGGGATGCGGGCGCCTTTGATGTTGAAGTTAATCACTCGCATATTCATCTCCCCCCCCACTTGACAGATTTATGAGTTACGAGATTCGAGGATGTTTAATATAAGCGCAATCAGTCCCTTTGTACAGCGCACTGTGGTGGCCGTTGGCATAAATGGGCAGGGGGGGGAACATCTCTTAGGGGCCCAAGCCCCTCTGTCAAAGGGGGAAAAGTGAATGTAGTGAGTATAGAACAGCGGTTTTAATAACCCCTATATAATTGTGTCAAAAAGACAGCGCATTTTCTCCTAAGGAATATTTCGCGACCTTACTATATTCACTACATTCACCAGGGGGCTTCAAGGGAGTGAGAAAATAGGCCCCACATCACCGTCCTTGCTTATGAGGCCAATCAATCGCCTAGCCAGCGTCCATTTATCAGGAATGGGAAGCGCCAGGGTTTTATAACCAGGCCTCCGCAACGGCCTCTATCGTTATCGAGCGTCCCTGTCCTGCCTCAATACTCAAAAAGGCTCTCCGTTGGCGCAGGCGCTGGATCAGCCGCCTTCGGTTCCTCGGCATGCGTGTTTGTCTTGGCCTGCCCGATGGCCTTGAAGCTATATGTTCTCCTCCTCCCGCTCTTTTCGATTATCTCGACTTCGAATTTCTGTCTCAGTTCGTTGACGATGTTTGCCAGATGCTTGGCCATGGATCTGGCGTTCCCGTAGTGCTTGGCGAAGCCCTCCATTTTCATTTCTTCGGAGGTTTCAACCATTCTCGAATACAACTCCTGGGCGGAAAGATCTCGGACAATTTGCTCGTTTTCGTAAACCGCGTAATTCAGAACCTGGTAGAGGTAATCGTCCTCCAGCACGAACTCGTCCTTCGTCTGGTTCATGGACTGGATAGTCGATGTGAATTTGTCCCTTGTCGAGGGGCCGCAGATCTTCCTCCCGAAGGTCTCCCAGTCGGCCAGGCGCGAATAGCACGGGGTCGGCTGCCAGGCCTTCCCCGCGCAGAGCTTGCGGTCCTCCTGGAGGAGGAGGATCTTGACGATCGAATTGAGGTTCTCCAGGGCCTCGGTCATGATCGCCGAGCGGTTCTGGAGCAGCGAGTCGACCAGTTCCGACCGGGAGAGCAGGTTGTCGATCTTCTGCATGTTGAACACCAGGAGCCTGCTGACGAAATCGTCCCGATTGAACTTGGGCTCCCTCGACGTGATCGCCAGGAAGCAGCGGGGGGTGAACCAGATCATGTCCTTGTCCGTGTAAAGCGCGCGGTTGGCCTCCGTGACGCCGGTCGCGACCGCGCACAGGAGGTTCAGCATCTCGCTCTTGAGGTAGCTGTCGAGATTGTCGATGACCAGGTAGGGCCTCTTTTCCATGACCACGGCCAAGTCGTGGGGCGACTTGGGCAGGCCCGTGCTCTCGTACCTGTCCCCGAAAAAGATCTTCCCTATGGACGAGGCGAGGAACGACTTCCCGCTCTCCTTGGTCCCTATGAAGCAGGCCACGGGCTTCTCGCGCATCTGGGACTCGAAGAAGAGGGAGTAGAAATAGACGACGAGGAGCAGCCTGTGCGCTTCTGGCGAAAGGCGGTTGCCCGCATCCCGGGTAAAGGAGGCCCTGTCGATCAGGAACCGCTTCAGGAGGTTGTCGCTCCTGTCGAACAGCTCGAGGTCCAGCCCCAGATCGTCCAGTTCGATGCTCCCTCGCTTGGCCGGGGACTCGAAATAGTTGATCGGATTCATGTCCCGGTTGAAGGTGAAGGGCAGAAGTGATGGGTCGTACTCGAAAAAGACCCCGCCGATGCCGTTGTCGCAGAGCTCGATTTTTTCCCCATCCAATTTATAGACGCCGTTGGCATTGTCGCTGACGTACAGGGTGAAGTTGTCCTGGCTCCAATAGGCGAACCGCCTCGGGACGACCGAGCTCTTGGAAGCCCAGATCGCGGCCATGACGGCGTCTCTATATTCCTCGAAATCCTTGTTGGCGAGGCCGAACCGTTCCCGCATGAAGCAGTAAAAATCGGTGCTCGTGAGGGCCATGAGCATCTTTTCCTCCTTGTCGAAAAAGTAATAGGCCCCCGTGTCCTTGTCCTTGAACCCGCGGCCCACGGCCTCTGGGCCGGTCAGCAGGTCCTGGACGATGAAGGCCCCGATCTCCTGGCGCTTCTGGTCCGTGGTCATGTACTTGGTGGCTTTGATCGCGGCTATCTGCGTGCTCTGCGGTGTGCCATTGCTCCTCCGTTTCTGCACCTTCTTAAGCGCCGATTGGACGTCCCATTTGAGATCCTTCTCGCCGTTGCCCTCCTGCGTTATCCTGTTCGAGCAGCCGAGAAAGGGATTGAAGAAAATGCTGCGGATGGTCGGATAGTCATAATCCCAATAGATGAGGGAACAGATGATGGAGAAGTCCCTCCCCGACCTGCTCCTGTCCGCGCCCTTCTCCCGCAGCAGGGAACCGGTGATGATGAGGTTCTTGGTTTTCGAGGAGATCTTCAATCCCTCCACGTCCGCTTTGGCCGACTGCGCGTCCTCCAGGCTGATCGATTTCGTCTTGGACCCGAAGGCGGGGAGGGGCTCGTCCGGTGCCGGGGGTTCCCGGTAGCCGAGATCCGTGAACCTGGAAAAATCCTCAAGTCCGAAAGTCCTGTCGGTGAGGTTCACGATGGCGCACGTTGCCGGCGCTTCGGGATTCTTGATGTTGACGGTCCCCGGCAGCCGGAGGCAGGCGTCCAGGTGCAGCTTGCTCCGGTCGGCTCCCAGCTCCGTTGTCAAACCGGAAAGGACCTGCTTGATCTGGACCTTTTGCTCGGGTTCGAGGCCGATGATCGGCTCCTTGAGAACCCAGTAGCAATGGAACCCGTGGCCTGAGTCGACGGTGATGGACGGCGGAATCGAGAATCTCTCGACTCGTCGAAGCGCCTCTTCCTTGCCGCCCTCGAAATCCTTCCCGTCCACGTCGGCCCATAGGCAGACAATGTCCTCGATGTCGTCCTGCTTCTTGTTCTTGCTGAGGGGTCTCGGGTTTACCCCGACATAGACGTGGTGGTCTCGATTGAGTTCGATGATGTCGGCCCAGTCGCTTTCCCCGATCTCCCCCTTGGAGTAGAATCTGGAACTGGCGTCCTGGCCGACAAACCGCAGCTCGACGTAGCCGTCGTTGTCTTGGAAGTAGCGCCCGAAGAGGGCTTGCAGGAATTGTGACGCCTGTTCTCGGTCAGGCTCGACCGTTTCGATTGCTGTTGTCATTAGTTTCCTCCATCAGTTTAAATCTCCGGCCCTGGTAGATTTTTTCATCCAGGAACTGGCCCGTGCGCAAATCGTTGGCGTAGAGCTGACGAATGCACAGGAAGTTGACCCCGTCCTCTGTGATGAAGACGGCTTTTAGTTTATGTTTTGTGTTCAATGGACACCTCCATTAAAATAGTTATTGCCCCTTTTATTTTTCTTTTTCATTCTCCGCAGAATATCCCTCTCAGGTTCCCGTCAAGGCGGGGGTCATGAGTTCTTGAAGTTGTCCAAGGGGAATGCTAAAATCGGTGTGCCTGAGAGCGTTTATAAATTTATATATAGACTCGCACCATCTTTTTTCTGGAACGGCCCCGGCCGAGGGCGGGCCCGCCGTGAAAATATGGCCCCTGCGAAGAACGTCCTCCTCGTCAACCCCTGGATCTACGATTTCACGGCCTACGATTTCTGGCTGAAGCCGCTCGGGCTCCTCTCGATCGCCGCCCTCCTCGAGAGGCACGGGTCCTTCCGGCTGTCTTTCATCGATTGCCTGGACAGGTTCCACCCGGGGCTCGGAGGCCGGGCGAAGATGAAGCCGGACGGCCGCGGCCCTTTCCCCAAGGAGGAGGTCCCGAAGCCCGTCCTGCTTGCCGCGGTGCCGCGCCGTTTTTCCCGCTACGGAATCCCGGTCGGTCTCTTCGAGGAAGCCCTCGCCGCGACCCCCCGGCCGGACGCCGTCCTCCTGACGTGCGCCATGACTTACTGGTATCCGGGCGTCCAGGCCGCCGTGGACCTGGTCAGGCGCCGGTTCGGGGCGGTGCCCGTCATCCTCGGAGGCATTTACGCCACGCTCTGCCCGGAGCACGCGAAAGCCCATTCCGGGGCGGATGTCGTAGTCTCCGGCCCGGGAGAACGAACGCTTTTCGCCGCCCTGCGGGACGTGCTTGGCAACGGGGTCCCGCCGCCCCCGGAATTCTCCGGGCTCGATTCCCTGCCCTCGCCGTCATTCGACCTGCTCGGGGACAAGACCTGGCTCCCCGTCCTGACCTCGCGGGGATGCCCGTTCCGCTGCTCCTTCTGCGCGAGCCGCCTGCTGGCCGACGGCTTCGAACAGAGGCCTCCCGCCTCCGTCGCCGCCGAGATCAAGTCGCATCACGCCCGCTTCGGGACGGCCCACTTCGCTTTTTATGATGATGCCCTGCTTCTCGACAAGGACGAGCATATCGTGCCCCTGCTCGAAAGGATCGCGGCCTCGGCGCTCCCTCTCCGGCTGCACGTCCCGAACGGCCTCCACATCCGGGAGATCGACGGCCGGTTGGCGCGCCTGTTCCGCGCCTCGGGCATGACGTCGCTCTACCTCAGCCTGGAGTCCTCCGACGAATCCCTGGTCCGCGAAAAGGCGCCGAAGACCGCGCCCGGCGACCTGCCGAAAGCGCTGGCCGCGTTGGAGGATGCGGGTTACGCCCGACGGGATATCGGCGTTTACCTGATCATGGGACTTCCCGGCCAGGGCGCCGCAAGCGTCGAGGACAGCATCCGCTTCGTCCGCGGCCTCGGCGCGCGAGCCAGGGTCGCTTTCTTCTCTCCGATCCCGGGGACCGGGGAATGGGAGACATTGTCGCGCCAGGGCGTCGTGACGGATGCCACCGACCCCCTCCTTCACAACAAGATCGCCTTCGCCTATCTCAAAGGGGATTCCTCGCCGGCCGAGCTCGAGGGCGTGAAGAAGATGCTGGCCACGGTTTGAAAGGCGTCCCCGGCCTTGATTTATCGTTCCCGTGAGACTACTTTAATGGCCGGGAGGAGAGAGATGGCCGTGACGATCGTCCCCTCGGCCGTTCCGGACGGACGGGGGGGAGCCCGGGCCGGGAGCGCCCTCTGGGTCCTCTTCCTTCTCCTGGCCGGGGCCTCGGCCTGCCGGCTCTATCGCCTGGAGCACCAGCTCAGCCCGACCTACGCCGATTTCCTGTCCAAGGTCCAGTACATCATGACCCGCGAGGAACGGAAGATCTTCCTCGAGCTCCCCGACTCCGAAAAGGGCCAGTTCATCGACGATTTCTGGGCCCGGCGGAACCCCGACCCCGACTCCGAGACCAACGCTTTCAAGATGGAATATTACGACCGGGTCCGGAACGCCGAAAATCTTTTCCGCGGTGAGGGAAGGCCCGGCTACCTCACGGACCGGGGGCGGATCTTCATCCTTTTCGGCCCGCCCTCGGAGCGCCAGACGTACCCCGTGGAGGGGTCGGGCTATTGCCGGGAGGTCTGGTATTACGGGGGGTTCCCCGTGATCTTCATCGACGAGCACTGCCAGGGCCAATTCATCCTCACGGCCATCAACCTCGAGCACCTCCAGGCGCTCAACATCGCCGAAGGCCATTTCCAGAAGACCTTCGAACAGGACAAGAAGTTCTTTGATTACAGCGTGAAGATCGTCCAGGGCCGGACGAAAGATCCCGCGTCCGGAAGACGGGTCGTCATCGACATCCCCTACGCGGGGATCTGGTTCGACTTCAAGGACGCCCGGCTGAAGACCGATCTCGACGTCCGGGTCGAGGTCCGGGACGGATCAGGGCGCCGCGTTTGGGAACGCCAGGGCCTGTACGCCCTGGACCTTGGGGAGGACGAGCTCAAGGCGAAAAGCGGCAAGAGCTACCGTGTGGAGATCCCCCTTGTCCTCAACGACGAGTCCGGCCGGCTCCGGGGCCAGAGGCTCGCCCTCTACGTTTCGGTCAGGAGCCGCGCGGGCGACGAAGAGCTGAAGAAAGTCCTCGAGTTCCGGCTAGAACCCTAGGCGGATGCTGATCATGGCGGTCCGCGTCCCGCTCAGGAAAACGGCCTGGCCGTAGGTGCCGCTCAGGAGGTGGGTCCCGGAGCTCGCTCCTTCTCCGCTCGGGTACCAGAAACCGTCGTTGTTATCGATGATGCTGTACTTGTTGCCGAACACGTTCAGGATGTCGAGGTAGATCGACCAGTGGGCCCGGCCGCCGCGCATGAACTCCTTCGCCAGCCGGAGATCGGTCGTCTGCCAGTTGTTGTACCGCCGCGTCCCGGGGCTCTCGAGGTACACGGTCACCGGCGTCGTGTCGGTGTTGTGCTCGGCGGCCCATCCGGCGGGGGGGACGATCGTGATCGTCCGGGCCCAGGGCATCCCGCTCGTGAACCTGTAGTAGGCGCTGAGGTAGATGTCGTACTTGAAGCGCACCGTCCCCATGAGCCGGATGGCCAGGGGCTGGTCGTAGCTGGTCCTCGAGTCCGACGTGACGTTGACGAAGGAATTCGGAGTCAGGAGGGGCGTGGATATCCCCGCGCTCAGGAGCGAGGCCGGTCCGGCGGTCCCGGTCGACCGGCTCCAGACGACCGACCCGTAGAACTGCCAGTTGTGGGACATCCGTTTCCGCAAGGACAGCTCAAGTCCCCGGTAATCCCGGTTGAGCTCGGGGACTTTCTGGATCCTGTCGGCCACGGTGGGGGCCGAGTTCGAGCGGAAGTACACGGTCACGTTCGTATCGGGATAGGCACCCGCCGCAGGGACCGTCGTCGTGAAGGGGACCCACCAGCCCGCCGGGGAGCCTTGAGCGGAATACCAGGGCGTCCCGCTGTTGGGGTCGTACATGACGTCGGCGATGATGCCGTTCTCGGAACGGGAAATGTAGCGGGCGGCGAGTGAAAAATCGTGGGTGATCTCCTGCTCGAAGCCCGCGGTCCATTCGTTGATCATGGGCGCAGAGAGGCCGGGATCGACCCTGGCCTGGAATGAAGCGGTGTTGTAGATGCCGTAATTCTCGGGAAACATGACAAACGTATCGCCTGCGTCGACGACTCCGTCCCCGTTCTCGTCATACCAGGTGAAATTGTGGACCCTCGTGGCGGGGACGGGGTCGAGGTTCATGGCATAACCCAGGCCGAGCTCTTCGGGAAGTCTCGAGAAGGACCCTTTGAGAAGGGTCTTCCCCGTGCCGAAGAGGTCGAAGCTCAGGCCGACACGGGGGGACAGGGAATTCCAAGTGATGACATTATCCCACTCCGCAAAAGTGAGCGTCCCGAACGGGTTGAACCCGTAAATGGGTTCGATGATGTTCGTCCCCACGTCGACGGCGACGGCGTTTCCGACGATGCCCTTGTTGAACCCGAGGAACTGGGCGTCCGACCGGTCGAACCGGAGACCGAGCGAGAGGACGACGCGGCTGCCAATATTCATCGCGTCCTGGGCGAACAGGCCGAGATGCGTGAGCTGCCTCGTGACGGCCAGGTCCCCCTCCGCCGCCGGGATGACCGAGAAACCGATCCAGCCGGTCCCAACGGTGTTCCCCGAGACCGGGGATACGGTCTGGCCGAAGGTGTAAGGGCTGCCGTTGAGATAATCCATGATCAGGTCGTCGGGCTTCCACACCGAGGACTGCCCCGTCGAGCTTTCATATTCGCCGCCGGCCGAAAGCTCATGGCTGACGCCGATGGCCTTGTCCACCAGCCGGGTGATCTTCCCTTGGACCCCGAAGCGCTTCCGCTTCTCACGGTCATTATCGGTCCCGCTCCCCCAGGTGTATCCGGTCCCGCTGTCGACATATTGCGGACTGTCAGCCGTGGCCGGGTTCAGGAGGATGGTCTGCTTCCGGATCAGGAAGCCGAGGGAAAAGTCGGCGGCCGTCCTTTCGTCCACCGCGTAGAGCACTCCCGCCTTCAACATGAATGAAGGCTGGCTGTCGAGGCGCCGGGTGGATTCGCCCGGCCTGTTATAGGCGACGTCGGGCTCATAGTAGGGTTCATGGATGGACGAGATGTCCATATCAAACGTCGCCCTGAATTTCGGGGCGACGTAGGCCGAGAGCTTGAAGGTCCAGGCGAAATTCTTGTCGCTCCAGTCGTAGGGGACGTGGGTGACGCCGAAGGGGTCCTTCCAGTCCATGCTCGGGCTCGACCCCGCCACAGACTTGAGGCGGAGATTGGTGAAGAACCAGCCGATGTCCTGAAGCACGGGCCCCCCTTCCGTCAGGGACAGGTCCAGATTGCTCGTGGCGGCGGAGGGCGCGGCCACGCTTCCGGCGGGGAGCTCCTCTCCGGCCCAGAGAGATTTCGTGAGGTACCAGCCCGTGAACGTGAACGAGAGACCTCCGTCGAAAGTGTTCCCGCCGGTCTTGCGGATGACGTTGATGTAAGCCCCTTGGCCCGGCCCGCGGTCGACCGGGAGGCCCGCCGTCTCGATGACGACTTGGTCGATGACGTCCACGTTGATCCGGGTGAGGAGCGTCCGGGACAGCGTGTCCGTCACGTTGACTCCGTCATCCTCGAACACGTTGGCCGTGTCCGGAGCCCCGTGAACGGAGAAATAGGCGCCGGGGTCGACAGTTTCATAGACCAGGCCCGGGACGAGTCCAAGGACGGCCGAAAAATCGCGAGGCAAAGGGATGCGGGTAAGGACGTCCTTGTCCAGGAAGACCGCCAGCCGGGACGACTCCTTATCGAGGCTGATCTGGGGCTTGCGGGTGATCTTCTCTTCTTCGATCTCGGTGGGCTCCATTTTGAAATCCGTCTTGACGGTCGCTCCGGGCGAAAGGACGATCCCCTCGACGGTGACCGTCTTGAACCCAGCCATTTCGACCATGATCTTGTAGGTCCCGGGGGAAAGTTCGACGAGGCCGTACAGACCGGAATCGGACGTGATGAAGTTCTGGACGCCGGTCAGGGACGGGGAGGACACGTAGACGTAGGCCCCGGAGAGGGGAAAGCCCTGATGATCGACGATCTTCCCCTTGAGCGATCCCGACCGGCGGCCGGCCTGGGACGGCAGGACGAGGAGGATCGCGGCCAGAGCGACTGCGATAGCGGTGGATGTTTTCCTGGTCAAAGCGGTCTCCTTTATCGGCTTTCCCGCCTCAATTTATAGTTTTTTCGCCGCGGGTTGTCAAAACATTTCAACTTTGGGGGGAGGAGGATGGTTCCATCCCCGCCTGGAAAAGCCCCGCATCCCTGGCGGGGACCCGGGCCTCATGCCCTGCCGCGGGCCCCGGCCCAGGCGGCGGCGCCGATCAGGCCGGCGTCGTTGCCCAGGCCGGCCTTTTCGATACGGCAACAGGCGAACGAGACGCGATGGGACCTGCGCCGGGCTTCAGCGACGGCCGGCGCGAGCAGGTATCTGCCCGCCGAGACGACCCCTCCCCCGACGAGGATCCTCTCGGGGTTGAGGAAGTTGATGACGATGCCCAGCCCGATCCCGAGGTAATACGCGCACCGGGCGAAGCTCTCGAGGGCGGCCTTGTCTCCCTTCCTGGCCAGGAGATAGACGTCTCGCGAGGTCACTGGTCCGCCGGTCCCGGACAGAGCCTGGTAGTTCCTGACGATCTTGGGGGCCGACGCTTCGGTCTCCAGGCAGCCTCGATTGCCGCAGTTGCAGAGGTCGCCTTCCGGGTTCACCGTGATATGGCCGAGCTCCCCGGCGAAGCCGCATTTCCCCTGCCAGAGCTCGCCGTCGAGGATGATCCCGGAGCCGATCCCCGTCCCCAGGGTCAGGAGGACAAGGCTCTGAGTTCCCCGGCCGGCACCGTACTTGTATTCCCCGTAGGCGGCCATGTTGGCGTCGTTGCCGATCCGGAACGGGACATCGATGAACTTGCGGAGGGCGGGGACGAGGTCAAAGTTGTCGAGGCTCGGATAGTTGGGGGAATCGAGGATCTTTCGGTCCTTCAGGCTGAAGAACCCGGCGAATCCGAAGCCGCAGGCCCTGATCGGGCCGGGACAATCGGCTTTGAGACGCCCCCAGATCCCTTCGATGGCCGCCAGGAGGTCCCTCATGGAGCCGGGGCTCGGGATCTTCCCTTTGAGGACGAGGCGGCCACTGGCGTCGATGGCCCCGTACTTGAGCTCCGTGCCGCCGAGGTCGAAGCCCGCGTAACACGCGGCCTGTTTTGCGGGCATGGTCTTATCCGGGCGGGGAGAGTTTTCCGGACGTCAGTGGAGGGGATGGATCAGTTCGCGGGGGGCGGGGAGCTCTTGGGAGTATCGTCCTTTTTGCCTTCCTTGCCTTCGTTCATGGAATCCTTGAAATTCTTGATGCCTTCCCCGATGGACCTGCCGAGGTCGGGCAGCTTCTTGGCGCCGAAGATGATGATCACGATGAGCAGAATCAGGAGCAGTTCGGGCGCTCCGATGGATCCTAGCATGTGAACCTCCTTGAAGCCTTGTTCTCGACGGACGCCCGTTTCGAGACACAAAAACTCCCTTCAAAGATACTCGCCCGCCCTGGAAATGTCAAACCGGATGAGCCAGGCAATTGGGATTGTCCCCGTTTCCGGTGGCGTCGACGCCGCCCTTATCCCCCGGCCCCGGGACAGGACCCCTCCGACATCTGAGCGCCCATCGTTTGACGGGCCGGGGGAATTCTGCGATTATAGATGATTCCATGGACGAATATCAGGAACTTCTCTATCATCGCCCACGTGGACCACGGCAAGTCCACCCTGGCCGACCGGTTCATCGAGATGACCGGCGCCCTCTCGGCCCGAGAGCTCAAGGAGCAGGTCCTCGATACGATGGACCTCGAGCGGGAGCGCGGGATCACGATCAAGGCCCAGACGGTCCGGCTCGTCTACAAGAGCCCCTCGGGCGGGGAGTACATCCTGAACCTGATCGACACCCCCGGCCACGTGGACTTCTCCTACGAGGTCTCGCGGAGCCTGGCGGCCTGCGAGGGGGCGCTCCTCGTCATCGACGCCTCCCAGGGCGTCGAGGCCCAGACCCTGGCCAACGCCTACCTGGCCATCCAAAACGACTTGACCCTCATCCCGGTCGTCAACAAGATGGACCTTCCCCAGTCGGACTTCCTCCAGACGGTCGAGCAGATGGAGCATATCATCGGGATCAGCGGCGCCGAAGCTCTGCCGGTGAGCGCCAAGAAAGGGACGGGCGTCGGGGACATCTTCGAAGCCATCGTCAAGCGAATCCCGCCGCCCAAGGGCGACCCCGGGGGTCCGCTCAAAGCGCTCCTCTTCGACTCCTGGTTCGACTCGTACCGCGGCGTCGTCGTCCTCGTTCGGGTCGTGGACGGGGAGATCAAGACCGGGGACAAGATCGTCCTGATGGCCTCCGGCGCCGAACATGAGGTCGAGGAGGTCGGTTACCTCACGCCCAAGCCCGCGAGGTCCGACCGGATCCGGACCGGCGAGGTCGGCTACGTCATCGCCGGGATCAAGAAACTCCGGAACGCCCGGATCGGCGACACGATCACCCTCAGGAACCGGCCTGCGGAAAGGCCCCTCGCCGGCTTCAAGGAATCCAAGCCCATGGTCTTCTGCGGGATGTTCCCGGCCGGTGAGAGCCGCATCGAGGACCTGCGGGACGCCCTGGAAAAGCTGAGGCTCAACGACGCCTCGTTCCATTACGAGCCGGAGAACTCTCCCGCCCTGGGCCTCGGCTTCCGGGCCGGTTTCCTGGGCCTCCTCCACCGGGAGATCGTCCAGGAGCGCCTCGAGCGCGAGTTCAACCTCAGCCTGATCACGACGGCCCCCAGCGTGGCCTACCGGGTGACGACGACCGCGGGAGAAGTCCGGGAGATCCACAATCCGTCCGAGCTCCCCGAAGCGTCCAAGATCCTCAAGATCGAGGAACCGGTCATCGAAGCCATCATCCTGACCCCGGACCGGTACCTGGGCGCGGCCCTGGACCTCCTCCAGAACCGCCGGGGCGTCCAGAAAAAGCTCGAATACATCACGACCCAGAGAGTCCTCCTCGCCTACGAGCTCCCCCTGAACGAGGTCGTCTTCGATTTCTACAACCAGCTCAAGTCCGCGACCCAGGGCTACGCCTCCATGGACTACGAGTTCAAGGGCTACCGTGAGGAGCCCCTGGTCAAGCTCGACATCCTCATCAACGGCGAGGAAGTGGACGCCCTGTCGATCATCGTCCACAAGGACAGGGCCTACTCGATGGGCCGGGCCCTCGTCGAGCGGATGAGGAAGTTCATCCCGCGCCAGCAGTACGAGGTCGCCCTCCAGGCCGCGATCGGGAACCGGATCATCGCCCGCGAGACCATCAAGGCCTTCCGCAAGGACGTCCTGGCCAAGCTCTACGGCGGGGACTACACCCGGAAGATGAAGGTCCTCGAGAAGCAGAAGGCCGGGAAGAAGCGGATGCGGCGCGTGGGCAAGGTGGAGATCCCCCAGGAGGCCTTCCTGGCCATCCTCGAAGTTAAATAGGGCCTCGGGGACGGCTCCCACTCGAGAATGCGGTTTGCGCTAAACCGCATAAGCGCGGCCGGCGGGATAGTCAACCCCTCGAGTCCCCGGCATTAAAGGGGGGGCTTAGCGTCGGCGAACGGGTCAAACTCCCGTCTTTCCTTTTTCGGGTGATTGTGATAATTGGAGGGAGGCCGTCCACTTCGAGACGATGAGCAAGAAGGACATCGAAAGCGCCCTGGGCCGCGGGGTGGAGATCCTCAACGAATTCCTGCCGGCCAAGACGCATCTCTTTTTCCCCATCCTCTATTCCGCCTGCGTCTGGGCCGTCCGTCGCGTCTTCGATTACCGCGAGAGGATCTTCTCCTGGCAGGTCTGGCTCGACCCGGAGGCGGTCCGGACGAAGCCGGACGCGTTCATCCTCCACTTCTTCGCGACGCACGGCGCCCTGAGCCGGGCCTACGCGGACGAGATCTCGGCCCGGGACATGAAGACCCTGCGGGCGGCCTTCCCCGCCCTCTATCCGGTCTGCGGCCTCGAGGACGCTTTCCTCAAGGCGCTCTTCAAGAAGGAGCTCTCCGCCGGAGATTACCGGAAGGTCGCGGCCGAGTTCGAAGCCCGGGCGGCCCAGGCCGGGGAAGACATCAAGCCCGCCGAGGAGAGCGCCCATTTCTGGGCGGCCCTGGAGAACCTCGGGGCGGAGCTGGCCGCCCTCGGCGTCCATCTTCTCAAGGACGACGAGGTCCAGAAGGCGGTCGCTCGGGCCGTCAAGAAGAAATCCGGGAAGTGACGCATGCTGCCGACCATCGCCTGGCGTAACCGCTCCGTGATCATGATCGACCAGAGAAAGCTCCCGGGCCGGGAAGTCTATGTCCGCTGCCGGACCCATGTCCAGGTGGCCCGGGCCATCGAGAAGATGGTCATCCGGGGGGCGCCGGCCATCGGCATCGCGGCGGCCTACGGTCTCGCGCTCGGGCTCATATCCGTGCGGGCCGACACCGGACGGTCCCTCGACCGGGATTTCGACAGGGTCTACCGGAGGCTCGAGCGGACGCGGCCCACGGCCCGGAACCTTTTCTGGGCCCTGGAGAGGATGCGGACGGCCTACGAAAGTGCCCGCGGCCTGGGGCTCCGGGCCCTCCAAAAGGCCCTCCTCGCCGAAGCCCAGGCGATCGAGCGCGAGGACGCGGAGACGAACCGGATGATCGGCGTCCATGGCCGCGACCTCATCGGCGACGGCGCGGCCGTCCTGACCCACTGCAACGCGGGCGCGCTGGCCACGGCCGCCTATGGCACGGCGCTCGGCGTCGTCCGGGCCGCGGCCGAACAGGGGAAAAAGATCCGGGTGTTCGCGGACGAGACACGGCCCTTTCTCCAGGGCGCGCGTCTGACCGTCTGGGAGCTCGCGAGGGACGGGATCCCCGCCGTCCTGATCACGGACAATATGGCCGGATGGCTCATGCGGAAAGGGGAGATCTCTCTGGCCATCGTCGGGGCGGACCGAATCGCTCGGAACGGCGACACGGCCAACAAGATCGGGACGTACAGCGTGGCCGTGCTGGCGAAGGAGAACGGGGTGCCGTTCTACGTCGCCGCCCCCATGAGCACAATCGATGCCGGGCTCGAGGACGGGAACGGGATCCCGATCGAGGAGCGGGATCCCAGAGAGGTCCGCGAGGTCGGCGGGCGCCTGATCACGGTCCCCGGCGTCGAGGTCCGCAACCCGGCCTTCGACGTCACGCCCGCGAAATACATCGCCGGCATCATCACCGAGCGCGGCCTCTTCCACCCGCCCTTTTCTTTCGCTTAGAATCCGACACCGACGGTAATCAGTCCGGAAACGTACCCGTTGCGGGGGATCGCGCCCGCGAGGATCTTGAAGTGCCGCGTCTTGTAGCCGACATTGAACTTGGGGCGGATTTCCCAAGCGGTGCTGTAGGCATAGCCACTCGCAGTGTTGCTTAAGGCGGCGAGGCCTGCCCCGGCGAAGAAACGGCCGAGCTTGAGATTCAATAGGATCGCGGGCACCAGGTAACAGCCGGGGACCTGGGACTTCCCGAACCAGACGTTGAATTCGGGAGACAGCATCAAAAGCTTCGTCGGGTGGAGATCGACCTGGAAGCCGAAACTCCAATATTCGGGCACCATGTTGATCTCGGTGCCAAGGTTCAGAAATACGGCGACCGGTTTGTCCTTGCCTTGGGCGAGAGGCACGGCACCCCCGAGCGCGAGTCCCCAGACAACGATCGCGATCATTGTTATTTTCATGGTGTCCCCCGGTCCTTGACTTTCAAGGGCATTATAGAGAATTTCGGTTTCAAGTTGTCAATGAGTCGTCAAGGTTCTGTCAAGATTTTGTTAAAATGACGAGATTAAGATGCGACAAGATGGCGTCGCGCCGTAGTAACTAATTTATAATAAATAGGATGGAGCAATAACGAAGTCTGCTTCTAGCCGCAAGTCCGCGTTTTCTGGCCCCGAAACGAAGACTTAGGAGAATGGCCCGGAGCCTATTCTTTCTGGTATCATAGGTCCCAGGTGGACTGCTATGCTGGTGCTGGGTATCGAAACATCGTGCGATGAAACGTCGGCGGCCGTTCTCCGCGCGAGCGAGACCGCGCCGGACGCTCGGGAGACCCCGACCCGCGCGCCCATGATCCTGAGCAATATCGTCCTCTCCCAGGACGAAATTCATGCGCCCTACGGCGGCGTCGTTCCCGAGCTCGCCTCCCGCCAGCACATCAGGACGATCGGCGCCGTCGTCGGAGAGAGCCTGTCGCGGGCCGGCGTCGGGCTCGAAAAGATCGATCTCTATGCCGTGACCCAGGGCCCGGGCCTCATCGGCTCGCTCCTCGTCGGCCTGTCCTTCGGGAAGAGCCTCGCCTATTATTTCAAGAAGCCCCTCGTCGGCGTCGATCACCTCGCAGCCCACCTCGAAGCCGGCCTTTCTCGAGAATCCCGGCGATCCCGTTCCCCTCCCTCGGCCTTCTCGTTTCCGGCGGCC
This sequence comes from Candidatus Aminicenantota bacterium, assembly GCA_963796835.1. Lineage (GTDB taxonomy): Bacteria > Acidobacteriota > Aminicenantia > Aminicenantales > Saccharicenantaceae > DATKJS01. The sequence goes on from CAWCND010000005.1 coordinate 23,309, forward strand.
ACACGTCCCTTTATTTCATGGACGGTCCGCTCTCTTCGAGGGTCCTGGGCCGGACCCGCGACGACGCGGCCGGCGAAGCCCTGGACAAGGTGGCCAAGTTCCTCGACCTCGGATATCCGGGGGGGCCCATCATCGAGCGGCTGGCCCGCGGCGGGGACCCCAAGAATTCCCCTTCGCCGTGCCCCGGACCAAGGACGGAGCCTCGACTTCAGCTTCAGCGGGCTCAAGACGGCCGCCCTCAGGCACATCCGGGAGAACGGGATCTCGAAGGACAGCCCTGCGCTGGCTGATTTCCTGGCGAGCTTCGAGGAGATCGTGGCCCGTTCGCTCCTGGACAACGTCCGTCAGGCCGCCGAAGAGACGCAGCCGCGCTCGCTCATCCTCTGCGGCGGCGTCGCCCGCAACACGCGGCTCCGGACCCGGTTCCAGGAATTCGCCCGGGAAGCGGACCTGGATGCCTTCATCCCCTCGCCGAAGCTTTGCACCGACAACGCCGCCATGGTCGCCGCCGTGGCCCTCAGGAAATTCGCCCGCCAGCCGGCCGCCGCGCCGGACCTCGACCTCGACGCCTACCCCCGTTGAAGCCGCCGGCATTTCCGGTGCGGCGGGGGGACAGTGGATCCATCCGTGCGGCCGGGGAAGACGTCTTCCCTGCAAGGGGGAAGGCCGGTTTTAGGACAAGGAAGCTCAGGCCGGAAGCTCAAATGTCGTCGTGGAAGTTGAAGCCGTACTTGACGGCCTCGAAATTCTTCTGCTGGGACCGCTGCGGCAGAAGGCCCTTGAAGTCGAGGAGGAGGATGCTGACTCCGATGTACCTCAGGATCCGGCCCAGGGCGATCATGTTGATGAAGACCTTGTTTCCGAACACGGTGATGGCGACGTCCTCGAAGCCGTAGAGCGTGCCGTGGCTGCTCTTGATGCTGCACGAGATGGCGCCCTCATCGCAGAAGCCCTCGTCGATGATCAGGGCCTTGGCCGGGAACCACTCCCTCTTCCGGGTGAACTTGATCAGGATGTCGGCCTCGTCGATGAGGGGGTTCTGGATCGTGACGTCGGAGTAGATCAGATCGGCGCTGATGTTGCCGCCACGGACGGAGGCGTCGTAGTTGACGCTAAGGGAGACCTCGTTGCCGAGCGCGCCAGGATCTGGGCCAGGGTGTGGGACAGGAGCTTGATCCCCTGGCCGGCCTCGCCCAGGATCTTGATCCTCTTTTCGAGTTTGGCCGGGACCCGCTCGCCGATGTATTTCACGAGTGTTCTGGATCTTGAATCCGAACATGCTCTTCTCGATGAGGACGCCCTTCTCGAAACCGAGTTTGAGGCCGAGGTCGAGGAACTCCTGGTGCCCGGCGTAAGCGTACATCTCGATCTTATAGCAGTCCTTGGCCCGCAGGTCCTGCTCGAGGCGCTCGAACAGGGCATGGATGTTCCCGGCGCCCCGGAACTCCTTCAGAGTGTACATCCAGTAAACCGTCAGGACGTAGTGGAACAGCCAGCCGAACAGGAAGGTCACGAGCGCGGCCGTCGATCCTCGACGACATAAAGCAAGGCGTGCTCGTCCTCGCTGAGCTCCTTGAGGGCGTCCTCGGTGAAGTTGGCCCTCATGGCCCGGCGGGCCTCCTCGGATTCGTTGGCGTAGACCTCGTCGATCAGCAGGCCCATGAGCCGGCTGACTTCGGGACAATCCTCGGGCTTAGCTGGCCTGACCGTCATCTTTCATGACTCCTAGCTCGTTCTCCTTGAGCGGGCCCTCGGGCTTGGCGACGGTCTTGTAGTCCTGCTTGACCTTGAAGAGCATCTCATAGCCGTTTTTATAGCCGAGGCGCCGGCCGAGGTTTTCGACGCAGAACGACATGACCTCGACGAACGAGAAACCCTTCCACTCGATGGCCTCGCGGAGGAGCTTCTGGAGGTGGAGGATCTGGTAGGCGGACCCGCGGGCGTACCAATGGCGCCGGTTGGCGGTGACGATCCCTTGGATGTTCACGGGCTGGTAGGCGCTGCCGAAGGGCGAGGTCAGCGTCTTCGTCCCCCTGGGCGTCGTCGGCGCCAACTGGCCGCCCGTCATGCCGTAGATCGCGTTGTTGATGCAGACGACGGTCAGGTCGATGTCGCGCCGCGAGGAATGAAGGAGGTGGTTGCCGCCGATGCCCGCCAGGTCTCCGTCGCCGCTGAAGACGATGACCTTGAGCCTGTCGTTGGCCCGCTTGACGCCCTCGGCCACGGCGATGGCCCGGCCATGGGTCGCGTGGATGCTGTCGACGTTGAAGTAGCCGGCGGCCCGGCCGCTGCAGCCGATGCCGGAGACGACGACGAGCTCCTCCCGCGGGATGGCCAGGTTGGCCAGGACGAAGGTCAACTGCTTGAACACGGTCCCGATGGCGCACCCCGGGCACCAGGTCGTGGGCATCCGGTGCCACTTGACGTAGTCCTTATAGGTCATGGAGCTGCTCCCTGATCTCGCTGAGACTGATCGCGCCGCCCAGGACGGGGATGCCCAGGACCTCCCTGAGCAGGATCTTCTGAACCTCGCCCCGGTACTGGCCGTCGTTCATCTCGACGACGACGACCCGCTTGTGCCCGGCCGCCGCGGCCTGCAGCTCGTCGTCGAGGAGGGGGAAGATGGTCACCGGCTGGAAGATCGAATATTCGTCCTGGAGAGGCAGGATGACCCTGGCCGCGATCCCGTAGGCGATGAGCAGCGTCTCGGCCTGCTCGTTCCTGATGAATCCGAGAACCGGTAGTTCTTCGCCGCCGCGAGCATCTTGGCCTTGACGCGGGCGTGCCATTCCCGGTAATAGCCCGGGTTCTTGGTGCGCGGCGTCCCGTCCTTGGCCAGGAGGCCCGGTGAAATGCCTCTGGCCCTGACCCAGCGGGCGGCAGCGTCCGGGGCTTCGGGGCGGTGACCGCGATGGCGTCCAGGTCGACGGTCTCCGAGAGCTGGGCCAGGAACCCGTCGAGCAGAAGCACGACGGGGCTCAGCGAGTCCTCGGCGGCATTGAAGGCCTCGACCGTGTAGCGGTAGCATTCCGCGACCGAGAACGGATAGAGGACGATCGAGGTGTAATCGCCGTGGCTGCCGTGAATCGTCTGGAGGATGTCGCCCTGGGACGGCAGGGTCGGCATGCCCGTGCTCGGCCCGACCCTCTGGACGTCGACGACGACGAGAGGGACCTCCATCATGTGGGCCAACCCGATGCCTTCCTGCTTCAGGGAGAAGCCGGGCCCGGACGTGCTGGTCATGGACTTCCGGCCGGCCAGGCTGGCGCCGATGGCCATGTGGATCGAGGCGATCTCGTCCTCGGCGTGGACGAAGGCGATCTCATACTCCCGCTCTGCCAGGACGTGCATGATCTCCGAGGCGGGCGTGATCGGGTAGGCCGCGAAGAAGGTCATCCCGGCCCGGAGGGCCCCGAGGGCCACGGCCTCATTGCCGAAGACGAGCTGTTTCATTCGGCGCCCTCCGAGTCCTTCGCCTCTTTCGGCTCTTCTTGGCCCGGGCTCGACCTCGATGGCGAAGTCCGGGCAATATTTCTGTGCAGAGCTCGCACTGGGTGCATTTCCCCAGGGAAACCATCTCGTCGTCCTTGAATTCGAGGTTCTTGACGGGGCAGATGTTGATGCAGGTGGAGCAGTGTTTGCAGTAGAAGGGGACCCAGGTGAGGTGGGCGTCGATCTTCTTCGGGGTCTCGGTCATGCGTGTTCGCCGGCTCCTTCCCGCCCTCCTGATCCTCATAGAAACCGGTGAGAAAGACCCGGTCGGCCTCTTTGATCTTGAGCCTCAGGACGTAGAGAAGGACGCCGATGCTGAGCCAGATCCAGCCCACGAAGACGTAGGACCCCGTTCTTTTCACGGGGCGTCAAAAAGGCCGGATGGATCTCCTTGCGGCGCGGCTTCGACGGCCGGCTTCGCGGCGGGCGGCTTCGGGACATCCTGAACGGCCCCGGCCACCCCGGAGACGACGCCGGCCGCGAGGAGGACGACCAGGAGGGCCGACCGGAGGATCGAGCGGCGCGTCTTCATAGCAGGCTCCATATCGGTCAGCGCGATCGTGTAGGCAAAGGTGGCGTAGACGACCCCGGTGATGATCCGGCCCTTTCTCTCCGCGGGGCGGTTGTCGAGGAAGGGGAGGAAGAGGACGAGGAAGAACCCGGCGCGCCATAACGGCCACGGCGACGAGCTCGCCGTTGATGCCGAGGATGTTGGAGGGGAAGAGCTTCAGGGTCTGGAACATGAAGAGGAAGTACCATTCCGGCTTGATGCCGGGCGGGCGCCGGGGACATCAGGTTCGCCGCCGGGCCGAGGGACGGGGCCAGGAAGATCGCCGCCGTCAGCAGAGCGCCCAGCAGGACGAGCCACACGACCGGCTTTCCCTCAGCATGAAATTCGGCCAGAACGGCAGGGACTGGAGCCTTTCCTTCCGGCGTTCGGCCTCGAGCGGGCAGGCTCATGCCGTGGCGCTGGACGAGGAAGAGGTGGAATGCCCAGGACGGCGAAGATCGCCAGCGGCAGGACGCAGACGTGGACGATGAAGAAGCGGGTCAGTCGTGTCGCCGGTGACGTCCTCGCCGCCGCGGAGGAAGGCTGGTCACCCAGGTCCCGATGACGGGGATGGCCTTGGGGATGTCCGTCCCGACCTTGGTCGCGGCCAGGGACAGGTCGTCCCAGGGCAGGAGATAGCCCGTGAAGCCGAAGGCCAGGAGCACGACGAGGAGGAGGACGCCGGTCATCCAGGTCAGCCTCCCGCGGCGGCCGGTAGGCCTTGGTAGAAGGCGATGCTCGGCATGTGGATGAGGACGAGGCGATCATGCACGAGGCCGACCAGGCTGTGGATCGAGCGGATGATCCAGCCGAGCGGGACTCGGTCATGATCGGCCCACGCTGGCGTTGGCGTCCTTGAGAGTCGGCTTGTAGTAGAGGGCCAGCATGATGCCCGTGACGATCTGGATGCCGAGGAAGAGCAGGATCGAGCTTCCCGTGTAGTACCAGATCGTGTGGCTTGTGCTGGGGCACCTCCTTTTTGTCCATGAAGGCCGGGAGAGGGCCGGCAGGCCCAGCCGATCGTTGAACCAGGCGGCGATCTTTTTCATCGGCCATCCCCGGCTTGCTGATGACGATGGTGTCGCCCTCGACCGCGACAGCGAGCGGCGCAGCGGCGATTGGGCGGCGGGCCGGCGATATTCTTGCCGTTCTCGTCGTACCAGCCGCCGTGGCAGGCGCAGTAGAACTTGCCTCTGTCGGGCTGCCAGGTCACGTTGCAGTCGAGGTGGGTGCAGACGCCGACGAGGGCCAGGTAGGTACCGTCGTCCTGGAGCTTGAGGAAGCCCGGCTTGCTGCCCCAGGCGAAGACCTTGACCGTATCGGGGGCAGGCCTTGTAGTCCGCCGCGGCAGGATGACCTCGTCGGGCTCTTTATACGGAGGCGAAGACGAATTTCAGGATCGGGCTGAGGAAGGCGACGAGGCGGTCACGCGGCTCCCGCCGAGAAGGCCGTTGAGGAACGTGGCGCCTCGAAAAGGGAATGTTGAGTCTTCATCGGTTCCTCCTCACGATCCGTTTCAATGTCTTGGCGACCAGGGCCGCGCCGCACGCCCTCGATGCCGTGGGCCGGCGGACCTCCTTGGGGCAGACGTCGTTGCAGCGGAAGACCGTGTCGCAGCCCCAGGCGCCGGTCGGCGTAGTCGACCTTGGCCAGCGGCCTCGTACTGCCGCTTGTCCCGCGGGTCCTTGACGAAGCGGTGAAGCTTGGCCAGGGCGGCCGGGCCGAGGTAGCGGCCGTCGCGCGGGCGACGGCGGGACAGGCCGCGTAGCAGCTGGCGCAGAGGATGCAGGTGATAACTGGAAGACGTCCTCGAGCGCCGATTCCTCGACGCGGTGGCCCTTCGGGCGGGACGTCCCCTTCCGGCTGGAGATAGGGCTGGACGAAGCGGTAGGCCTCCCAGAACGGCTCCATGTCCACGACCAGGTCCTTCAGGATCTCCAAGTTGGGCAGGGGCTCGAGGACGATGAGGTCGGTTCCGGCGCGTAGACCAGGGTCCGGCAGGCCAGGGCGATCTCGCCGTTGATGGCCATGGAGCAGGAGCCGCAGACCGCCTCGCGGCAGCTGTAGCGGAACGAGAGCGAGGGGTCCTGCTGGTCGCGGATGTCCTTGAGCGCCTCCAGCACCGAGTCGGCCGGGGCTTGGCTCATGGACGTAAGGATTGGAAATGGGCGGCTCGTCCTTGGTCGGGTCGTACCGGAGGATCTTGAATGTCGTGCTCATCGGCGTCCTCTCTAGTATTTCCGTTCCTGGGGCTTGTACTTGGTCGACGTCGAGGGGCCGTAGGAGATCAGGGGCCCCTTGTCCGTCCAGGTCATGATGGTGTGCTTGAGCCAGCTCGCGTCGTCCCGGACCGGGAAGTCGGTCCGGAAGTGGGAGCCGCGCGTCTCTTCGCGCTGCAAGGCGCCGAGGAGGATGGACTTCGGCCACGTCCAGCATGTGCTCGAACTCGATATGGACGAGGAGCTCCTGGCAGAACCGGTGGCAGGTCCCGAAGATAAAGGCCTGTTCGTACGCCTGCCGCAAGCACGGCGAATGCCGTGAGAGGCCTGCTCCAGCGGCGTCTGTGCCTTGCGGAAGATGCCCGCCTTGTCGCTCATCAGGGCCTTGAGCCGGTTGAGGATCTGGAAGATATTCTCGCCCTTGTCCCTCCCGCGGATGGCCGTGACCTTGTTGAGGAACCGGCGGGAGTCGTCGGCGACGACCCGCTCGGAAGGCTCGCCGGCGCCGCCCTCGCGGACGAACCGCGAGGCCGAGCTCCCCCGCGATCTTGCCGAAGACGATGGCCTCCAGGAGGGAGTTCCCGCCGAGGCGGTTGGCGCCGTGGACGCTGACGCAGGCGCACTCCCCCGCGGCGTAGAACCCGGAGACCGGCGAGGCGCAGCTCTTGTCCACGTCGATCCCGCCCATGGAGTAATGCTGGGCCGGGTGGATGGGGATGGGCTGGTCGACCGGGTCGATCCCGGCGAAGTAGAGGCAGATCTCCCGGATGCCGGGGAGCCTCTTCAGGATCTTCTCCCTGCCCAGGTGGCGGAGGTCGAGGTGGACGTATTCGTTCTCGAAGCCGTGGCCCTTTTCGATCTCCCTCTGGATGGCCCGGGCGACGATATCCCGCGGGGCGAGCTCCATGGCCTTGGGGGCATAGTCCTCCATGAAGCGACGCCCCTCGCTGTTGACGAGGTAGCCGCCCTCGCCCCGGGCCGCCTCGGTGATCAGGATGTTCTTTCCCTGGAGGGCGGTCGGGTGGAACTGGACGAACTCCATATCCTTGAGCGGGACGCCCGCCTTGTAGGCCATGCCGATGCCGCTGCCCAGGTTGATGTAGGCGTTGGTCGATTTCAGGAAGACCCGGCCGTAGCCGCCGGTCGCGAAGATGACCGCCCGAGCCGCGAGGGGCACGAGGCTTCCGCTCGGCAGGTCCCAGGCGACGACGCCCTGGCACCGGCCGTCGCGGACGACCAGGCTGGCGACCAGACATTCGTCATAGAAGGTCACGTTCTTTCGGATGGCCTGCTCGTAGAGCGTGTGGAGGAGCATCTGGCCCGTCCGGTCGGCCGCGTAGCAGGTGCGGGGGAACCCGGCCCCGCCGAAGGGCCGCTGGGCGATCGTCCCGCCGGGGAAGCGGCTGAAGGGGACGCCCCAGTGGTCGAGCTCGTACATGGTCGGGATGGCCAGCTGGCACATGAGCTCCGCCGCGTCCTGGTCGGCCAGGTAGTCGCTGCCCTTGATCGTATCGTAGGCGTGTTTCTCCCAGGTGTCGTCCTTTCCCGCGGGATTGTTAGCGAGGGCGGCGTTGATCCCGCCTTGGGCCGCGACGGAATGGGAACGGAGGGGCTGGACCTTGGAGATGACGGCGACCTTGAGCCTGGGGTCGGCGCTCAGGGCGGCCCCGAGCCCGGCCAGCCCTCCGCCGACGATGAGGACGTCGAACGTGATCATTCAGTAGTTCCTGGTGTAATAGATGAGGAGGAGGCCCGCCGCGATGGCCGTCCCGAGGCTCGTGAAGAGCCAGAACAACATCTTCTCCTTGCGAACACCCAGGTCGATGATGACCGTCCTCAGTCCGTAGCAGGCGTGGTAGACGCCGGCGACGATGAGGAACGAGTCGGTGAGCGGGTTTGTGTGGAGGAGGAGGGCCCAGTCGGGCTTCTGGCCCTTGGTCATCAAGAAGAACGACGTTAGGAACTTGAGTCCCAAGAGCAGGATCAGTAAAAGGCCGCTGACACGGTGAAAGATCCAGACGAACATTTTTCCCTTCCCTTTTTCCGGCGACCGGAGCGTCTCCGGAAGCTCTCTGGTGTCACCGGGATTTTATATCATAGGGAATCGAGAAAAACAATATGGACAAAAAGTCCCGCGCCTTATCTCCCGAGTCCGGACAGGGCGGCGGGCTGCCCCAGGAGCGACGGGAAGACCCCGAGGACAAGCAGGGCCAGGGCCGCCGCCGCCACCACGAGCAGGGGGCCGAGCGCCCTGTCCGGCGGGGCTCCCTCCGGGCCGTCCTCGAAGAAGATCGCCCGGCCGATGCGGAAATAATAAAAAAGAGAGATGACCGAGTTCACGGCCCCGGCCGCGGCCAGGAGGACCATCCCTTTTTCGACGGCCGCCGCGAACAGGAAATACTTCCCCATAAACCCGGCGGTCGGCGGGATCCCCGTCAGCGACAGCAGGATGATAAGGAGGGAGGCGGCCGCGACAGGCGACCTCCGGGCCAGGCCCCGGAAGTCGTCGACGGATTCCCCGAACGTGTCGCCTTTCCGGATGAGCAGGACCATGCCGAACGCGGCCGCGTTCATGATCACGTAGACCACGACATAGAACAGGATGGCCTGGCGGGCCGGCTCTCCCCACGCCGCGAGGCCGATGGCGATCGTGCCGGCCTGGGCGATGGACGAATAGGCCATCAGGCGCTTGACGTTCTTCTGGAGGAGGGCGGCGATATTGCCCCAGAACATGGTCAGGACGGCGATGACCTGGAACATGAGGCGCCACTCGACTTCGTACCGGTTGAAAACGACGGCGATCAGCCGGACCGCGATGGCGAAGACGGCGGCCTTGGGCGCCGTGGACAGGAAGACGACGAGCGGGGTCGGGGCCCCCTCGTAGACGTCGGGGGCCCACATGTGGAACGGGACCATCGCGGCCTTGAAGAAGAGGCCCGCGAAGACGAGGATCATGCCCGCGAGGGCGATCCGGCTGCCGGCCTGGAGCGACCCGGAGATCGCCGCGTAACCCGTTTCTCCCGTGAGCCCGAAGATCAGGGCCATCCCGAGGAGCATGATCCCCGAGCTCAACGTCCCGAGGAAGAAGTACTTGATCCCGGCCTCGCCCGAGCGGGGGTCTTTCTTGAAGATCCCCGCGAGGATGTAGCAGGGGATGGCGAAGAGCTCGAACGCGACGTAGGTCGAGACGAGGTCGACCGAGGCGACCGCTGCCATCATCCCGACGATGGCGAGCGGCACGAGGACATAGACCTCGCCCGGCTCGGACCCCTCCACGTCGAAGAACCGGAACGAGAGGAGGACCGCCAGGAATCCGGCGAGGAGGAAGCTCAGCTTGAAGAAGAGGGCGAACCCGTCGACGCTCAGGCTTCCCGAAAAGATCTCGCCTGCGCTCCGGGGGCCGAGGACGAGCAGGACCGCCGCGGCGAGGAAGCCCGCGAGCGAGACCAGGCCGGCGAAGCGGCGCCCGCGTTTCCGGACGAAGACGTGGGTCAGCAACGAGACCGCCGCCGTCCCGAGAAGAGAGAGCTCGGGGACGAGATATCTCAGCCCCGAAACGACGGATGCCTGACCCATCAACGGACCTCAGCCCGAGCCGCCGGACGTGACGGGCCGTCGCCCGGCCCGGGCCCGATCAAAGTGTCTTTCAGGGTCCCGGCGGGATTGACGGTCCGGACGATCTTCTCGACGGGCTTGTCGATGATGTGGAGGAAAGGCTTGGGAAAAATGCCGATCCAGAAGGCCAGGACGATCAAGGGAAGGAAGGTCGCGAGCTCCCTGGCCGTGAGGTCCTTCAGGGACTCGTTGGCGGGGTTCTCCAGCCGGCCGAACATGACCCGCTGGTAGAGCCAGAGCATGTACGCGGCCCCGAGGACGATGCCGGACGCGGCGACGGCGGCCCAGACCCAGTTGACGTTCCAGGCGCCCATCAGGATCATGAATTCGCCGATGAACCCGTTCAGCCCGGGCAGGCCGATGGACGACAGGGTCATGATGAGGAAGACGGCAGCGTAGAGCGGCAGGCGCGACGACAGCCCCCCGAATTCCGAGATCAGCCGGGTGTGGCGCCGCTCGTACAGGACCCCGACGATCAAGAACAGAGCTCCGGTCGAGATCCCGTGGTTGATCATCTGGAGAACCGCCCCCTTGACCGCCATCGGGGAGAACGTGAAGATCCCCAGCATCACGAATCCCATGTGGGAGACCGAGGAGTAGGCGATGAGCTTCTTCATGTCCTTCTGCATCAGCGAGACGAGCGCCCCGTAGACGATCGAGATGAGGGCCAGGGCGACGAGGAGCGGGACGAATTTCCGCGACGCTTCCGGGAAGAGAGGCAGGGAGAACCGGACAAAGCCGTAGGTCCCCATCTTGAGGAGGACGCCGGCCAGGAGGACGGACCCCGCCGTCGGGGCCTCGACGTGAGCGTCGGGAAGCCAGGTGTGGAAGGGGAACATCGGGACCTTGATGGCGAAACCGAGGAAGAAAGCGAGGAAGACCCAGGATTGGAGGGCGAGCGGGAGGACGGAACCCCTTTGGAGCATGGCCATGAGGTCGAAGGTGTGGTATTGGAAATACAACACCAGGATGCCGACGAGCATCACGACCGAGCCGAAGAGCGTGTAGAGGAAGAACTTGATGGCCGCGTAAAGCCTCCTCTCGCCGCCCCAGATGCCGATGAGGAAGTACATCGGCACCAGCATGACCTCCCAGAAGACGTAAAAGAGGACGAGGTCCAGGGAGACGAAGACACCGATCATGCCGGCCTCGAGGAGGAGCATGAAGACATAATATTCCTTGACCCTTCCGGTGATGGCCCTCCACGAGCTGAGCGTCGCCAGGAACGTGAGGAGCGAGGTCAGGAGGACGAGGAGGAGCGAAATGCCGTCGATTCCCAGAAGGTACTGGACATGGAAGGCCCGGATCCAGTCGGCCCGCTCGACGAACTGCATCTCCGCCGACCCGGGATCGAACTTGAGGAGCAGGGTGAGGGTGGCCAGGAATTCGAGGCCGGCGATGATGTTGGCGGCCGCCTTGATGGCGCCCCCCCGGCGGCCGGGAATGAACAGGACGAGGACGAGGCCGGCGAGGGGGAGAAACGCGATCCCCGTCAGGATGGGAATTCCTAGAATGGTCATGTCCTCGCTCCTTCTCAGAAGATCGTCACGGCCAGAGAGACCAGGATGACGAGCCCGATGACGATGGCCAGGGCATAGTTATAGACATATCCGGTCTGGAGCTTTCGCAGCCCCCGTGAGATGGACCGGTGGGCCCGGCCGATCCCGTTCACGGCCCCGTCGACGACCTCCTCGTCAAAGGCCATCGAGGCCGAGGAAGACTTCCGGGCCAGCCAAGCGGAGCCGTCCACCAGCCCGTCGATGACCCGGGCATCGAACCAGCCGGCCAGCCGGCCGAGGGCCAGCGTGCCGCGGACGGCCACCCGGTCGTAGATCTCATCGACATAATATTTGCGGGAGACCAGGCGGTAGACGGCCTTGAAACGGGCGGCCATGCGCTCGGCCGGGAGGCCTTCTTTTTTCACGTAGATCTCGTAGGCGGCCCAGATCCCGGCGAGGCCGACCCCGGCCGAGACGAGCATCAGGAGGATCTCCGTTGGACCCGCGAGGGGGTGCCTCGAAACGCCCGTGCTCGAGGCGAGGAAGCCGGCGAACCAGTCCTTCCCTCCCAGGACGCGGGGCAGCCCCACGTAGCCCCCGACGATGGACAGGACCGCCAGGACCCCGAGGGGGGCGGTCATCGTCCGCGGGGATTCGTGGAGGTGGCGGCGGGCGTCCGGCTCCAGGCGCTCCCGGCCGTGGAAGGTCAGGAAGATCAGCCGGAAGATATAAAAGGAAGTCATGCCCGCCCCGGCGAGGCCGAGAGCCCAGACGGCATAATGGCCCGAGGCGAAGGCCGAGGCCAGGATCTCATCCTTGGAAAAGAAGCCGGACAGCCCCGGCACACCGGCGATGGCCAGGGCCCCGGCCAAGAACACCGGATAGGTGACAGGCAGGCGGGACTTCAGGCCGCCCATCTTCCTCATGTCCTGCTCCCCGGAGAGGGCGTGGATGACGCTGCCCGCGGCCAGGAACAGGAGGCTCTTGAAGAAGGCATGGGTCATCAGGTGGAAGATACCCGCCGAGTAGGCGCCGACGCCGAGCCCGATGAACATATAGCCGATCTGGGAGATCGTGGAATAGGCCAGAACCCGTTTGATGTCATTCTGGACGAATCCCATGGTCGCGGCGTAGACGGCCGTGAGCGCCCCGACCAGGGCCACGACGTCGAGGGCCGTCCCGGAGAACGAGAACAGGGCGTGCATCCGGGCCACCATGTAGACGCCGGCCGTGACCATGGTGGCCGCGTGGATGAGGGCGGACACGGGCGTCGGGCCCTCCATGGCGTCCGGCAGCCACGTGTAGAGCGGGATCTGGGCTGACTTGCCGGTCGCCCCGAGAAAGAGGAGCAGGGCGGCGGCCGTTGCCGTTCCCGGCCGACGAGCCCGCTCCCGACGGCGGCGGAGATCCGCCCGATGTCGAGAGTCCCCAGGGAGGAGATGAGGAGGCCGAGGCCGAGAAGGAAACCGAAATCCCCGACCCGGTTCGTGATGAAGGCCTTTTTCCCGGCGCTGGCCGCCGCGTCCCGGGAGAACCAGAACCCGATCAGGAGATAGGAGCACAGCCCGACGCCCTCCCAGCCGATGAACATGACGGCCAGGTTGGCGCCCGAGGACGAGGACGAGCATGGCGAAGGTGAAGAGGTTGAGGTAGGCGAAGAACCGGGCCGTGCTCTTGTCGTGCGCCATGTAGCCGATGGAGTAGATATGGATGAGCAGGCCCACGCCGGTGACGACGAGCGTCATCACGGCGGCCAGGGAGTCGTAGCGGAAGGCGAGATCGATGCCGAAGGACTGGAGCCGGCCGCCGAAGACCCGGACGAGGCTCGCCGGGATCCAGGTATAGCAGCTCTTGACGATGACCGGCTCGGCTGAGCCGAGGAGCCGGACGAAGCTCACGACGGAGGCGGCGAAGCTCAGCCCGACCGCGCCGATCGCGACCGTCTGGACGGCCCGCTTCGAGAAGAACTTGATCCCCAGAAGCCCGTTGACAAGAAAGCCGACGAGGGGGAAGACGGGGATCCAGGCGAACATCATCTCATCCCTTGAGCCCGTTGAGGTCGTCCGCGCCGTAAGTGCCCTTTTGCCGGAAGTAGGACAGCACGAGGGCGAAGCCCACGGCCGCCTCCGAGACCGCCATGACGATCACGAAAAGGGCGAAGATCGAGCCCCGCGGCGACCTGAAGATGGCAGCCCAGCCCGGCCAGGATGACGTTGACGCCGTTGAGGAGGAGCTCGAGCGACATGAGCATGACGACCAGGTTCTTCCGGAACAGGACCCCGAAGAGGCCGATGGAAGAAAATGACGAGACCCAGACCCGAAGACGAGGCTAATGGGGATCATGGAGATATCTCCTCCGGGCGATGATGACGGCGCCGACGAGGACGGCCAGGAGCAGGATGGAGGCGAGCTCGAAGGGCACGAGATAGTCGGTCATCAGCGTCTCCGCCAGCGCGGTGAGCTCCAGACCCGGGCCGCGGTCGGCGGCCGCCGCCGGGCGCGCCCCGGACGACGACCGTCACGATCTCGGCCAGCAGGAGGGCCGGCATGGCCACGATGAAGATCTTCGGGAAGAGCCTCCTCTTTTCCGGGACGATCTCCTTCAGATTGACGATGACGATGACGAAGACGTAGAGGACGACGATCCCGCCGCCGTAGACCAGGATCTGGATCGCCCCCAGGTACTCCGCCTGGAAACAGAAGAAGACTCCCGAGACCGCCAGGACGGTGAACGCCAGGTAGAGGACGCTGTGCATGGCGTTCCTCTGGAGGATGACGAGCACGGCGGAGACGACCGCCAGGGCCCCGAAAAAGAGGAAGATGAGGAGGGTGATCATCGCCGGCAGCCTCCGCAGATGAATTCCTGAAGGGCCTCGCCCTCCAGGTACATGTCCGGGAGCCGGAAAAGGAGGTGTTCTTTCCCCAGGAACGACATCCGGAACTCCCGGGAGAAGCGGATGGCGTCCGTCGGGCAGGCCTCGACGCAGAGCCCGCAGAAGCTGCAGCGGTCGAGCTTCCAGTCGTACCGCGTCGGCCGGAGGACCTTGCTCCCCTCGGGCCGGGCGCCCTCGATATCGAAACAGCCGGTCGGACAGGCCCTCTGGCAGGCCTTGCAGGCGACGCAGAGCGGCTCGCCCCGATCGTCGCGGTACAGACGGAGGATGCCCCGGAACCGGGCCGCGGGCTCTTTGACCTTCTCCGGGTACGGGACCGTCACCTTCGGCGAGAAGTAGTGTTTGAGGGTGACGAGAAGCCCCTGGAGGATGTCGATGAGGAAGAACTTCTGGAGATATTGCTTGAACGGTCTTCATAGGAGATACCAGGCCAGGGCGACGATGACGAAATTCAGAAAGGCCAGGGGGACCAGCCACTTCCAGACGAGCTTGATCAAGCGCGTCGAACCGGTACCGGGGGAGGGTCCCCCGGATCCAGATATAAAGGTAGAGGAAGAACATGATCTTGATCAGGTACCAGGCGAACCCCGGGAGCCCGCCGAGGAAGGCCAGGGCCTTGACGTTCGGGAAAGGCGGAAGCCAGCCGCCGAAGAACAGGATCACGACCAGGGACGAGACGAGGACCATGTGGGCGTACTCGGCGATGTAGAAGAAAGCGAATTTCATCCCCGAGTACTCTGTGTGGTAGCCGGCCACGAGCTCCGATTCGGCCTCGGGCAGGTCGAACGGGGCCCGGTTGGTCTCGGCGATCCCCGAGATCCAGAAGACGACGAACGAGACCGGCAGGAGGAAGCCGAACCAGACCCGGGCGTCCTTCTGGTGGTTGACGATGGCGACGAGGTCCATGGACCGGCTGAAGAAGACAACGGTCAGCACGGTCAGGCCGAGGGGGATCTCGTAGCTCAGGATCTGGACGACCGACCGCAGGGCTCCCATCAGGGGATACTTGGAATTCGAAGCCCAGCCTCCGAAGATGATCCCGAAGACGCCAGATCGACGACAGGCCCAGGACGAGGAGGAGGCCGACGGGACTCGCCGCGATCCAGATGTCGATGGCGTAGCCCTTGATCTCGAACGATCCGCCGAGCGGGATGAAGGCGAAGGCGAGCAGGGACGAGACCATGACCAGCACCGGCGAGAGGTTGAAGAGGAGCCTGTCCGCCTGCCGGGGGACGATATCCTCCTTGAAGAAGAGCTTCATGGCGTCGGCGACGGGCTGGAGGACCCCCTGGAACCCGACCCGGTTGGGGCCCAGCCGGCCCTGGATGAAAGCCACGACGCGGCGCTCCATCCAGATCATGACGATCACCATGACCATCGGATAGAGGATGATGGCGATGATCTTGAGGGCGGGGATGACCAGGTCGAAGAGGAGGCTCAGGGCCGTCACTTGTCGATCTCCCCGAGGACGATGTCCAGGGACCCCAGGATCCCGACGACGTCCGAGAAAAGGTACCCCTTCGACATCCGCTCGAGCGACTGGAGGTTGATGAACGAGGGCGACTTCATCTTGACCCGCTCGGGCTTGTCCGTCCCGTTGGACCGGATGTAGAACCCCAGCTCGCCCTTGGGCGCCTCGATCGTGTGGAAGACCTCCCCGGCCGGGATCTTCAGGACCCTGGGAACCTTAACCTGGTGCTCCCCGGGCGGCAGGCGGTCCAGGGCCTGGCGGACAATCCGCAGGCTCTGACGGATCTCCTCCATCCGGACGAGGTAGCGGTCGTAGACATCGCCGCCGGAACGGACGGGGACGTCGAATTCGAAATCCTCGTAGGACGAGTAGGGGAGGTCGCGGCGGATGTCCCAGGCGACGCCGGTGGCCCTGAGCCCCGGCCCTGTGAGCCCGAGCTCGAGGGCGTCGGCCGCGGAGATGACCCCGACCCCTCGGGTCCGGTGGAGCCAGATCCGGTTGTCGTCGAGGAGTCTCTCGATGTCGGCGACCTTCTTCGGCGTTTCGTCGAGGACCCGCCGGATCATCCCGATGACCCGCTCGTCGAGGTCAAAGGGCACCCCGCCGATCCGGACCCCGTGGACGGTCAGCCTGGCCCCGACGTAGGCTTCGAAGATGTCCAGGATGTCCTCGCGGTCTTCGAAGCTGTAGAGGAGGACCGTCATCGCTCCGATATCGTTGGCCATGAAACCGACCCAGGCCAGGTGGGAAGCCAGGCGCTGGAGCTCGGCCAGGATGACCCGGATGTACCGGACCCTCGGGGGGACCTCGAGCCCCATGAGCTTCTCCACTGCCAAGACGTAGGCCAGGTTGTTGGAGACCGCGGCCAGGTAATCCAGGCGGTCCGTCAAAGGGACGATCTGACGATAGGTCAGGCTCTCCCAGAGCTTCTCCATCCCCCGGTGAAGATAGCCGATGACCGGCTCGATGGCGAGGACGACCTCGTTATCGACGGAGAGCTTCAGGCGCAGCACCCCGTGCGTCGACGGGTGCTGGGGCCCCATGTTGAGCTCGATCTCCTTGAATGCCACGCTTCTTACCCTTTGAGTGGGAAATCCTTCCGGAGGGGATGGCCTTCGAAATCGTCCGGGAGATAGATCCGGCGGAGGCCGGGGTGGCCGCTGAAGCGGATCCCGAACATGTCGAAGATCTCCCGTTCCGCCCAATCGGCCGACCCGTAGATCGAGGTGACGGACGGGACGGGCTCGCCCTCGTCGACATCGATGGCCACCCGGACGCGGGGCCCTCCCGGGAACTTGTAGAGCTGGTAGAGGACCGAGAACCGCTTTCCGGTCTCCCCGGCCCCGGGCGGGTGGTCCAACCCGATCATGTCGTTCAGGGCGTTGAAGCCCAAGCTATTTTTCAGGAATTCCAGGACGGCGAGCAGGCTTGCCGTCTCAATCTTGACCGCGAGCTCCCGTTTTTCGAAACTCGTCCCCCCGATCGCCTCTCCGAACCGGTCCTGCAAGGACCCGACGACTTGGGCCAGGGCCGGGACATCAGCCAGTTCTTCGGGCATGGGGGTCGAAGATCTCCTGCGTGGGATGGGAGGCGGCAATCTTTTGTTGAAGGATCATCAGGCCGTGAAGCAGGCCCTGGGGCGTGGGGGGCAGCCGGCGATGTGGACGTCGACCGGGATGATCTCATCCACGCCCTGGACGACCGAGTAGGTCGGGAACGGTCCCCCGGAGACGGCGCAGTTGCCCATGGCCACGACCCACTTCGGGTCGGCCATCTGCTCCCAGAGGCGGCGGATGCTCGGGGCCATTTTCCTGGTCACCGTGCCGGCGACGATGAACAGGTCCGCCTGCCGCGGCGAGGCCCGGAAAAGCTCCATGCCGAAGCGGGCGATGTCGTAGCGGGCCGCGGCCGTGGCGATCATCTCGATGGCGCAGCAGGCCAGCCCCGACCCGAACGGCCAGAGGGAGTTTTTCTGGGCCCAGGTGATCAGACTGGTCGGCCCGGGTCAGGATGAACGGCTGCCTTTCAGTCCCGTCAGTCAAGGCTCCTCCTGAAATCCAGGGCTTCCGCCTTCCAGGCGTAGACATACCCCAGGCCGAGGATCCCCAGGAACAGGAGGACCTCGACCAGGCCGAAGAGACCGAGCCGGTCATGAGCCACGGCCCAGGGAAAAAGGAGGAAAGTTTCCGCCTCGAAGACGATGAAAACGAGGGCCAAGAGGTAGAAGCGGATGGAGTAGGATTCCCGGGCGGTGGGGGTGGCCGGCTCGACGCCGCATTCGTAGGGCATGCTCTTGTCGCCATAATCGTTCCGCCGGTAGCGGATGAACGAGATCACGACCAGCAGGCCGAACGAGAAGGCTGTGGCGATGACAAGAAAGAGAAAGAAATACCAGTAGTTCTTCATGCCCCTGGAGTCCGTTATTTTACCGTATCACGGCCCAAATGTGAATTTCCGGCTCCGGAAGAAAAAAATCCTCCCGGGCTGCCTCTCGAGGCAGCCCGGGAGGATTTCGGGCCGGATCTCTCTTACCAGCTGTAGATGAATTTCACGAACCCGACATTGTACTTGTAGCTGGGCTCGAGAGCCCCCAGGAAAATGCCGCTCGCCTGGAGCACGTAATCGACCGCCAGGGCGTCCCGGACGATGTCGTTGAGGTCATACTGCTCGTACCAGTAGCCGAAGACAAAGGAAAGCCTGGGCCGGAACTTCCAGGAGAATTGGACCTTGAGGGTCTGAAGCTTCGTCGAGTCGAGGTTGTCGTTGGTGAAGTTCACTGCGACATCCGGCGTCCCTCCCGGAGGGGAGGCCAGGCTGGACGTCCCTTTGACGGAGGAGTAGGAATAAGAAATGTCGAGGTTGAGCTTGTTCTTGATCAGGGCGGTGTTGAACCCGCCGCCGACCGTATTGACGGCGTCCTTGAGGAAAGCGGTCCAGTCGTTCGTGGGGTCTGTCGAAAAGGTCCCGCTTCCCGACTCGCGGGCGGCCTGATTCCCTTTGTAGATTTCGTTCTCGTAGAACGCGTAGATCGTGCTGGCCTTGCCGAGGCTGTAGTTGAGATCGGCCCCCCAGGTCGTGACGTCGCTCGACGTCAAGCCGTAGCTGGTCATGGGATACCGGTCCTCGCCGAGGCTATAGGTGAGGTCGAGGTTGAGGTTCTTGACGAGGGAGAACCCCGCGAAGAGGTCCACGGCGTTCCTGTTCCGGTTGTCCTCGTAGAACCGCCCGAAGTCGAAACCCGCGATATAAATGTCCTCTTGTCCTTCGAGCGACCACGTCCTATGGGAATTGAGGTACGATACACGGAGAAGCAGCCAGTCCAACGGATTGCTGTCCAGGGAGACCTTGAAGGTGTTCTCGTCGCTCTTGTTCAGGGGCGCCCCTGCGGTGGTGAGGTCCCCCTCGTAGAACGGGTCCCCGGACTCGACCCTTTTAATCTTGGAGAGGGAATAGCCGACCTTCAACGAGGTGCTTTGCATGAAGTGCCAGGAAAGGTCGGCATACGCCTTTTCCCGCGTGTAGCCGTAGGGCTCGATCGAGGTGTCTCCAACCGTCCAGGTTTGATCGACCAGGGCGTAGCCCGGCATGTCCAGAGCCTCGGTCTTGTTCGCGAAATCGTAATACCGGATGCCGGCGTCAAGATTCAGAGACTTGACAATTCTCGAATTCAGGGAAAGGTCGAACGAGGTGATATCGGCCTTGGCCATGGCGGTCGGCCGGGGCGGCGAGAGGGCGCCGGCATATCCGGCGGTCAAGGCCGTGTTCACGGTGTAGGGAAGGAGGCTGGCGTTCTGGGACAGGATCCCGTACGAGAACGCGCCGCTGATCCGGGTGTGTTTCAGGACCTTGACGGTGCCGCTGAGGGAGAAACGGTTGGCGTTGTTGGACGGGGCAAGCGCCGACTGGCCCATGGCGGACCCGTTGCCCGTGACATAGGCCGAGCTGTAGGTCTGGTCCGTGATCCTGAAGGGATTGTCCCAGGTCACGGACTGGATCTCGTTGTCGTAAAGGGAGACGTCATAGCCGGCATGGAAAGTCCCCCATTCCCGGGAATATTCGGCCTTGACGTTCAGGTTCGATGTGACATCCTTGATCGGCTCGGGCAGCTCGATGGCGTTGCTGAAGCCGAGGGTCGCCCCGAAGGGACGGCTTCCCTCGCGGGTCTCCCTCGAGCCCTGGATGTCGAAACTCCACGGGACCGAGGGCGTATAGGAAAAACCCAAAGTCCCCTTGTCCCTTTCAAGCTCCAGGGAGACGGGGTGGACGCCGGTCAGGTAATCGGAGAGGAGGGCCCGCGCCGCGGGCATGAGGGCGGTGGCGTTCGCCGCCCCGTTGCCGACCATGTTTTCGAGGGTCGACCGGATGCCGTTCGAAATCGTGTACACGCCGGGCTGCGATTCGACGTAGAGGCTTTGGCCGTCGAAGCTGAACCGATGGGGAATCTTGTCCCACATGAAATTGACCTTGTACGTCCCATATTCACCGAACGACAGCCTGTATCGCGCGTCCTTCTGCTGGATCCGTTCGGCGTTCAGGACGAAGTAGTGGTTGCCCTTTGTCAAGCTGAGATCGAAGGCGTCGAACACGAAACCGTTCGGGACGTCCCGGTACTCCGTGAACTTCGATGACCTGTCCGTTGCGCCGACGGCCTGGACGCCGGCGATGGCCTGGGCCTTGATCACGATGTCATCCTTGGCCGCGTCGTCGGCCGAGGCGGGCCGGGAAGCGGCGCCCAAGAGCAGGCCGGAGAGGCTAAGACAAATAAGCCCTTTCTTCATGGTCATCCCCCTTATCTCAGGAAGAACTGCCCGGACGGATGGTTGGACCCGTGGATGTTCTGGTGGCAGTTGCTGCAGGAGCGGTTGATGATCCTGTTCGTGGCGGAGTTGATGGCGCTCTGGTCGTACAGAGTGCCCGGGTGGCGGGTGTCGGAGTGGCAGCGCTGGCAGAGAAAAGGCTCCCTGACCGTGAGCATCTTGGGGTGGTTCGTCCCGTGGGGGTCATGGCAGTTCAGGCAGTCCTCGCGGACCGGGACGTGCTCCCAAAGGAAAGGCCCCCGCTTTTCGGCGTGGCATTCGAAGCACTTGTCATTGACGGAATCCGCGGTGATGAGCTTTTCCGTCGCCGACCCGTGGGGATTGTGGCAGCTCGAGCACTCCATTTTGCCTTCCCGGATCGGATGGTGGGAGGACCTGAGGAATTGGGATTTCTTCTGCTTATGGCAGGCGAAACAAAGCTCCGGCTCGGTTTCGGCCTTGAGCTGGGCCTTCTCGGTCCTGGGCTTGTGGACGGAATGGCAGTCCTCGCAGCCGATCGTCGTCGTATCGTGCGGGCTTCCCTCCCACATGAGCTTCGTCCCGCGGCTGTGGCAGCCGAGACAGATCGCTGTTTTTCGTCCTTCGGCAGTTTCGCGGGGTTCTTGATCGTTCCTTTGCTCCCCCCTGAATCCACGTGCGCCTTGCCGGGGCCATGGCAGGTTTCGCAGGCGCGGGTCGAGCGCATCTCGAATCCTTTTTTCCCGTGATTCGTCTCCTTAAGTGCCGCGACCTCTTCCTCATGGCATGAGACGCACTGTTCCATGCCGACATAGCCCCCCTCCTGGACCGCCGTCGCCGGCCGGGGGGGGGATGTCTGACGGGGCATGGGCGCGAGGATAAAGGGCAGCAACGCGAGGAGCGCAAGCGGGCTCCACCGAACTAGCTTAAGCACGCGAGTCCCTCCTGTCTGGCGGTTGTTCGATCAACGACGATCATCGCTGGCATCCTCTCGAGTTATAACGATGATTACGGGGCCGAATTATAAAAGCAGACTATAAAACATATTAAACATATAGGGTTTATAAACAAAAAAAATACTCTTGTCAACACTTTTTTAGCGCTCCTTCCTGGACCTTCCGGTGACGCCCTGGGGAGGGATACGGACCCCGCGGAAAAGCCTGCGCTTCCGGGCCAGAGCGGAGCGCTTTCCCGGGGAAATCCGGCATCGCCGGACCCCGACGCCCCCCCGCCGGGCCTTGGGGCCTGCGGGGGCCCGTCCTTCTTCCCCGCTCCCGTCCGGGCCTTCCGGAAGGCCTCTTGAAAAAATTCGGCCTTGTCAAAAAGCCCGTAATTCGATATGAATAAAGCGCTCCGGTCCGGGTCCGCGGCCGGTCGGGTTTACGGCTTCATGGAACAGGATGATCTGCGGAGGCCCTGAGAGAAGAGAGGTTGCGCATGAACGACGAGCCCTCCGGGAAAGAAGAGCCCCGGGAAGCCCCTGCGCCTGAGAAAAAACGAAAAAAAAAGAGGCTTGTCATCGCCCTCTCCGCGGTCGGGGCCGTCCTTGTCCTGCTCGTCGCGTCGGTCGAGCTGACGTCGACGTCGCGGTTCTGCGCGGTCTGCCACTACATGAAGCCCTTCTACCAGAGCTGGAAGACCTCGTCGCACAGGAACATCGAGTGCAGCACCTGCCATTACGCCCCCGGCCTCCGGTCAAAGCTCCGGGCCAAGATGGAGGGGCTCGTCCAGGTCGGCCCGCTACTGGTCGAAGCTCTACCTGAAGTCCAAGCCCTGGGCGGAGATCCCGGACGAAAGCTGCCTTCGCGCCGGCTGCCACGACAAGCGGCTCCTCGAGGGCCAGGTCCGGTTCAAGAAGGTCGTCTTCGACCATACGGTCCATTTCACCGACCTCAAGAGGGGCAAGACCCTGCGCTGCACGACCTGCCATTCCCAGATCGTCCAGGGCGAGCATATCACCGTGACCGAAAGCTCCTGCTTCATCTGCCACTTCAAGAAGAGCGGGATCAACCCCCAGGCGAACAGGTGCTCCCTCTGCCACAAACAGGCGGACCTCGTCCCGCCGGCCTCGACCCGCTTCGACCACACGGTCGTCTTCGAGAAGGAGTTCAGCTGCGACAAATGCCACAGCCAGGTCGTCGTGGGAGACGGCGCCGTGCCCCGGGAGAACTGTTACAAGTGCCATTTCGAGGGGGCCCGGCTGGACCAGTACGGGAACACCAACCTCATCCACGCGACGCATATCACGGCCCACAAGATCGAGTGCACCCAGTGCCACCTGGCCATCCAGCACAAGATCATCAAGGACATCGAGACGATCGCCGACTGCCGGACCTGCCACACCGGCTCCCATCAGGCCCAGAAGATCCTGTACACCGGGGAGGGCGGGCAAGGGCGTCGACTCACGCCATGCCCAACGTCATGTTCGAGAAGGGCCTGAGCTGCAAGGGATGCCATGTCTTTCACGAAGAGAAGGGCCAGCTCGTCAAGAGCGACACCCTCCGGGCCCGGGCCGACGCCTGCGAATCCTGCCACGGGAAAGGGTTCGCCCGTCTCCAGAAAGACTGGGCCCTGGCCGCGGCGAGCAAGCTCCGGGACCTGCGGGCGATCTATGAGCGCGCCAGCCGGGAGGTCCGGGAGTCGCGGCAGGCCAAAAGGACGGAGGCCCGGGCGCTCCTCGACGACGCCGCCTTCAACATGGACATCGTCGAGCGCGGCAAGAGCGTTCACAACATCACCTACTCGCAGGCGCTCATCGCCGCCTCCTGGGACCGCGTCAACGAGGCCCTCAGGCTGATCGGCTCGGCCTACCTTCCGGAAAAGATCATGTTCCGGGCCTCGGCCGCCTCGGATTCCTGCCTGGGCTGCCACGGGGGGATCGAGGAGATCTCCGGGAGCGTTTTCGGCCTCAAATTCCCCCACAAAAGTCACCTCGTCAGGCAGAGCCTCGACTGCTCCTCCTGCCACTCGAACGCCAGGGTCCACGGCGAGCTCATCGCGACGAAGCAGACCTGCGCCAGCTGCCACCACCGGGACCCGAAAAAGGATTGCGGGGCCTGCCACGGCCTCCAGAAGACCGTCCACGAGGGCGGGACTCTCGAAGGCGTCGTGATAGCCAAGGATGCCATGGCCGAGGCGGGCGTCGACTGCGCCGCCTGCCATCTCGACGCCGAGAACCGGCTGGTCCGGCCTGAGGGCGCCGTGCGTCGAGTGCCACGGAAAAGAGGAGTACCGCAAGATGCTGGGCGACCAGCAGGCCTCCATCAAGGGCCTGATGACCGACCTGGAGGCGGCCCTGCGCGAGGCGGGGAGATCGGCCCTGTCCGACGAACAGAAAAAGCTGGCCCGGAGAACGGAGGACCTCCTGAAGAAGCTGACATTGGACGGCAGCTGGGGGGTCCACAATCACGCCTTTCTCGAGGACTACTCTGACAAAGACCCTCAAAACCATTAAATCTCTTGTTCCCAGCAAAACTCCGTGAAAAGAAGAAGCTTCGTCAACTATTTCCTGGGCGGATCCCTCGGCGCCACGGTCCTCGCGTTCCTCTATCCCACCATCCGTTATCTCCTGCCGCCGGGTCAGGCCGAGGCGCTTCAGAAAAGGGTGACGGCGGCGAAGCTCGGCGATCTCGCCCCCCAATTCCTTCAAGATCTTCAAGTTCGGCTCGACGCCCGGGGATCCTGATCAACACCCAGGAGGGCCAGCTGGTGGCCCTTTCCGCCGTCTGCACCCACCTGACGTGCACGGTCCCTACGAAGGCGACTCAGCGGGACGCTTCATTGCCCCTGCCACAACGGCCGTTTCGACATGGCCGGCAACGTCATTTCCGGCCCGCCGCCCGCGCCCCTTGAGATCTACGACGTCGAGATCGTCGGCGAGGATGTCTTCGTCGCCAAGAAGGCCTAGAAACGATGAAAAAAATCTCCAAGCCTTGTGGGCCTATCCTCGACGACAGGTTCCAGGTCCATTCCCTCTCGGAGCTCCGGAAAGAAGACCGTCCCGGAGCACAAGCACTCTTTCTGGTATTTTTTCGGGGGGATCTGCTCTCTTCCTGACGGCCTCCAGATCGTCACGGGGATCATGCTTCTGCATCTACTACACGCCGACTCGTCGATGGGGCCCACGAAAGCGTCCAGTTCATCATGAGCCAGGTCAAGTTCGGCTGGCTGATCCGCTCGGTCCACAGCTGGTCGGCCAACATCCTGATCGGGATCCTGTTCATTCATATGTTCTCGACCTTCTTTCTCAAGGCCTACCGTCAAGCCGCGCGAGCTGACCTGGGTCACGGGGTTCTTCCTCTTTGTCCTCTTCCTGGCTTTCGGCTTCAGCGGCTATCTCCTGCCCTGGAACGAATTGTCCTTTTTCGCGACCCGGGTCGGGACCGACATCGCCGGAAGCCTGCCCCTTGTCGGGAAGGCGCTCAAGACGTTCATCCTGGGCGGGTCGACCATCGGCCAGGCCACCCTGACCCGCTTCGTCTGGCTCCACACGGCCATCCTTCCCCTGGCGGCCGCCGTCCTCATCGGGCTCCACGTCCTGCTCGTCCAGCTCCTGGGCATGAGCACGCCGCTCAGCCTCAAGGACAAGCCGGTCAAGGAGATCCCCTTCTTCCCCGATTTCATTTATAAGGACGTCCTCGGCTGGACGCTGATCCTCGTCCTGGTCGGGGTCCTGTGCGTCTTCCTGCCCTGGGAGATCGGGAAGAAGGCCGACCCGTTCTCCGCGACACCCCTCGGGATCAAGCCCGAGTGGTATTTCACCTTCATGTTCACGACCCTCAAGATCATCCCCGGCCATATCTTTTCCATTGAAGGGGAGAAGCTGGCGATCCTGGGTTTCATCCTCGGCGGCTCTTTGTGGATGCTTGCCCCGTTCCTCAACCGGCGGGCCTCGCAGGGGAAGCCGAGCCCGGCGTTCACGCTGGATCGGGGCCGTCATCCTTGCCTATATCGTGGCCATGACCATCCTGACCTATACGCTTCCCGGTTTGTAAAGCGAGGGGATAAGATCGAGATGCACCAAAACTCGGATTCGCCGCGCGGTGATGATCGGCGCGCTCGTCCTCCCGGGAGCGCTCCTGGGCCAGAAAAACAGCTGCCTCGAATGCCACAGCAAGCTCGAGGACGAGCTCAAGGCCCCCGTCGAGGGCTTCAAGCTGGATATCCACCAGCAGTTCGGCCTGCAGCTGCAAGGACTGCCACGGCGGCAACCCGGCCAAGGACGACGAGGACCAGGCGAAGGATAAGACCTTCAGGGGCGCCCCGAAGCGGGCCGCAGGTCCCCGCGTTCTGCGCCCGCTGCCATTCCGATTCCGCCTACATGCAAGACCTTCAATCCCCAGTCTCAGCGTCGACCAGCTTGACCAGTATCGGACGAGCCGCCACGGCCAGCTGCTCAAGAAAGGGGACACGAAGGTCGCTGTCTGCACCGATTGCCACGGCGTCCACGGGATCCAGACGGCCAAATACCCGAAGTCCCGGACCTTTCCCTGGAACGTCCCTCAAACCTGCGGCCGCTGCCACGCCGACGCCGCCGTACATGAAGGCGTACGGGATCCCGACCGGCCAGCTCGAGGAATATAAGCAGAGCGTCCACGCCCAGGCGCTCTTCGAAAAAAAGGACATGTCCGCTCCGGTCTGCAACAGCTGCCACGGCAACCACGGCGCGGCCCCGCCCGACGTCAAGTCCATCGCTTCCGTCTGCCGGCAGTGCCACCCCTCGACCGGCGAGCTCTTTTCGAAGAGCCCCCATAAGAAGGCCTTCGACGAAATGGGCGTCTCCGAGTGCGAGGCCTGCCACGGGAAACACAAGATCCTCGCGCCGACCGATGCCATGCTCGAGACGGGAAAGGGCGCCCTCTGCGCCCAGTGCCACGAGCCGGGCTCCAAGCCGTTCGTCGCGGCGGGCCGGATGAAGCAGCTCCTCGGCGAATTGACCTCTGAGATCGATGCCGACGGGGCGCTTCTCGACCGGGCCGAGCGGAAAGGCGTCGAGGTCTCGGACCCGAAATACCGCCTCCAAGAGATCCATACCCTCCTCGTGTCGGTCCGCAACCTGACCCACGGCCTCGACCTCGCCGATATCGAAGAGAAGGCCGGCGAGGGGAAGACCCTCCTCATCGGGGTCAGGGAGTCGGCCGAGGCGGCCCTCCGGGAAGCCAGGCTGAGACGGACGGGCCTCGTCGTGGCCACGGCCTTCCTCATCCTCTTCGCCCTGGCCTTCTACCTGAAGATCCGTCAGATGAGGGGACGCGCCAAGCCCTGACCTTCTTGAATCTATCAGATCTCTAAAGAGCATAGCCTCCGGAATTGACAAGGCCCGACCCGTCTCCTAGAATGGAGGGCGTCACACGCAGAAAAGGAGACCTCATGAGGAACGCCGTGATTCTGACCGCTGTCGCCACCTTCGTCCTGATCGCCGGCCCGGCCCTGGCTGAGGACGCCACCTACGTCGGGGCTCAGAAATGCCAGATCTGCCACAGGACGGAAAAGCAGGGGCAGCAATACACGATCTGGGAACAGGGCAAGCACTCCAAGTCCTTCGAGGCCCTGAGCAAGCCGGAGGCCGCCGCGAAGGCGAAGGCTCTCAATGTCGCCGGGAATCCGACCGAGAGCCCGGTCTGTCTGAAGTGCCACGCCCCGCTCTGCGAGAAATCCCCCGACCTCAAGGCCGAGGGGGTTTCCTGCGAGGTCTGCCACGGCCCCGGGAGCGAATACAAGAAGCTGTCCGTCATGAAAGACAAGGACGAGGCGGTCAAGAACGGCCTGGTCCTTTACGGCAGTCCCGACAAGATCAAGGCCCGCTGCCTGAAGTGCCATGCTGACGCCCACGGCACGACGTTCGACTTCGACGCCTCCTGGGCGAAGATCAAGCATCCGATCCCAAAAGGGTGAACGTTTGCCCGGCTCGAAGCCCTGACCCATGGGGTTCGACATTCTGCGTCGCGCTACCTTCGTCCTCGCGCTTCTCCTCGTAGTCTGCCTGCGCCCGGCCGCGGCCGCTGCCGCGGTCAAGAACGGGGATTGCCTCGCCTGCCATGCCGACGCGGGGCTGAGAATGGCGGCCGGGACGTCCGTCGCGGTGGACCCGGAGAGATTCCGGGCCTCGGTCCACGGCCAGGCGGAAGTCTCCTGCGTCGACTGCCACGCCGACCTCAGGACGGTCAAGGACTTTCCCCACGCGGAGAAGCTCCGGAGCGTGAGCTGCGCGGGCTGCCACGAGAAGGAGGCCGAGGTCCTCAAGGCGAGCGTTCATGGCGCGGCCACCGTGGAGAAGGACGGGATGGCCGTGGGCTGCAAGGACTGTCACGGGACCCACGACATCCGGGCCAAGGACGACGTCGAATCGCGGACCTTCGCCATCAACCTCCCCCAGACGTGCCTCGGCTGCCACAGCGCCAGGTCAGGAGCGCAAGAGGCGGGGCCTTCGTCGAGCTCTACGAGAAGAGCGCCCATTACCGGGCCCTGGAGAGAGCCGGGCTGACCCTCTCGGCCAACTGCAGCAACTGCCACGGCGCTCATGACATCCGGAGCGTTAAGGAGGCCGTGTCCAAGGTCTCCCGAAAGAACATCATCCAGACTTGCGGCCAGTGCCACGTCGGGATCCAGAGAGACTACCTGGAGGGCGTCCACGGCAAGGATTACGTCAAGGGGGTCAAGGACGTCCCCGTCTGCACGGATTGCCACAGCGAGCACGACATCCGTTCCCCTACGGATCTCGAGTCCACGGTCTACGCGACGAAGGTCGCCGAGGTCTGCTCGCCGCTGCCACGACGACATGGCCCTGTCCCGGCGATACGGTTTCGTGCCTGACCGGATGAAGACGTACGCCGAATCGTACCACGGGACGGCCTCGAAATTCGGCGAGACCCGGGTGGCCAACTGCGCCAGCTGCCACGGGTTCCACGACATCCGCGATCCCGCGGACGCCAAGTCCTCGGTCTCCCCGGCCAACCTGCCGAAGACCTGCGGCCGGTGCCATCCCGGCGCGAGCAGGCACTTCGCCAAGGGGAAGATCCATAACGCCCCGGGGACGACCGCCGACATCAGGGACAGGGCCCCGCAGATCGTCAAGACGGTCTACATCGTCGTCATCGCCGCGATCATCGGGGTCTTTTTGCTGTTCATCGCCGCCGACCTGTTCGGGCGGGCGGTCCGGAGAAAGACCCATGGATGACCGTGAGCTCGTTCGCGACGACGAGACCTTCGTCCGGATGAACCTGGCCGAGCGGTTCCAGCATTGGCTCCTCATCGTGACATTCATCACCCTGATGGCCACGGGCCTGCCGCTGTTCTTCTACAAGTTCAAGTTCTTCAAGTGGCTCCATCCCGACCGGCCGGGCCTTCGCCGTCAGGGGAGTCCTCCACCGGACGGCCGCGGTCGTCCTGGCCGCGAACCTTGTCTGGCACCTTTTCTATACGCTGTTCACGGCCCGGGGACGGGCGAATCTCAAGGCCATGACCCCCCGGGCCAGGGACTTCCGCGACGCCTTCGAGCAGTTCTTTTACAACTTGGGGATCACGCGGCTCCTCCTGAGGCTGGGGATCGGGAAGAGGTTCTTCGCTCGGCATCCCTATTGGCTGTTCAAAGAAGCCCCCCGCTACGACAGGTACAACTTCGTCGAGAAATTCGAGTACTGGGCCGTGGGCTGGGGGGCGGCGGTCATGATCGTCAGCGGCTTCTTCATGTGGAAGGTCGATCTCTCCCTCCGGCTTTTCCCGCTCTGGGTCCACGACATCTTCATCATCGTCCACAGCTACGAGGCGATGCTGGCCTTCCTGGCGATCATCATCTGGCACATGTATAACGTCCACCTCAATCCCGAGGTCTTCCCCATGAGCAAGGTCTGGCTGAACGGGAAGATCACGGGCCGCGAGCTCCGGACCCTCCATCCGCTGGAATACGAACGGATCCTGGCGGAGCGCCGGAGGGACCTCGAAGCTAACACCGGCTAGTCCGACCGCCTATTTCTTGACGGCCCCTTCCGTTTCCACCGTAAAGAACTTGTATTTGTCGTATTTCATGTCCGTTCGGATCTTCTCGATGATGAAAGCCTCGGGCGTGATCCCCGGATAAGGATAGCTGACACGGATCCTCGCCTCGCTCGGAAAGGCCAAGCCGTTTTTCTCGAACAGGTAGGAATAAGTTGCGACGAATTTGGCCTTGGTGTTGTATTGGATAAGCTCTCCGAGAACGCTTTCGTAGCCTTCGAAAGGCAAGCCGGTTATCTCGATCTTCAGAACTTGGGAGCTCTTCTTCTCCACCCAGACCTTCGCGTGTTCAACGCCGGCTGCGTTCCCGGGTTTTGGCATGACTTCAATCACAACGGTTGGCCGTCCCTTGATCGCCTCGCTTTTAAGGATCCGGTAATCGAAAAGCGGCTGCCGGTCACGTCCAAGGAGCCGGACCGGGGCGAGGAAGGGCGTCAACGTCGTGAACCGCCTTTCCTCAAGGCTTTTGGACCTATCGGGAGATTTCCGTCCGTTCTCCTCGAGGATGATCCGCTTGTCCTGGATCCCTCCGCCTTTCTTGACGAACAGGTAATCGCACACATACTTATTCCTCTCCGTCCAGTGGGGATTTGGCAACGGCAGGCTCGAGATCCCGAGCTGGCTCACAGAGCCGTCCAACCGGCTAACCAGCGAGAGGACGATGGGGTTCTTTTTCTGCTCTTCTTCGGTCGGGAGGTTGAAATAGACGTCGCGGATCGTTTCCTCGCTGATATAATCCAGGGCCGCTCCCTTCAACCTTTCGCAGTAATCGGCGCACTTCTCGAGGATCCCGGACAATTCCGCCTGTGAGGCGGCCTCAGAACCGGCAGGAAGAGCCTGTTCCCCTGCGGCCGTTTCTTCAGCCTGGCGGTAGGACTCGCGCGTAAAATTAACCGTCAGAGTGATGACCGCGGGGACGGCCACGCCGTTCTGCCGGACCGGCTCGAACTTCCACTGCTTGAGGGCCTGGACGGCCGAGTTGTCGAGATAAGGATATACGGACTTGAGAATCCTGACTCCGCCGACATTCCCCTCTGCATCAATCCCGACCTGGAGCTCGACGTGGCCTTCGATGCCCCGCCGCCGCAACTCGTCTGGATATGAGGGGATGACCTTGTGAAGCACTTTCGGCCCGCCGGCGAATTCCAGTGGGCTCGCGGTTTTTGCCCCGCCCATCAGGGTGATCAACATGAAATAGGCACCACCTTCGGCCGGCACATCGACGATCACCGGGTTGCCCATCTCGAGATCGAGCTTGAGGTCGAGGAGCTTTTCCCATCGTGCGCTAAGCTTGCCGGCCGCAAGCGCGTCCAGGAGCTCTTTGGTTAGACGGTCATCTGTCGGGCCGGCCTCGCCGTCCGTATTCGAGATGAAGAGCGATGTCGCAAGCTCGACCTTCTGTGGCGAGAGGCGCTTCGTGTCGAAGTTGAAAAGGAAGGTCGTCCGGCCGATCGTCTTGGCTTCGGCCAGCCGGATGTCTCTCCCGCTCCACGGCTTGGAAAATGACAGGATGTGATCGACCGTCCTGAGCTCAAACGTGTCCATGAGGGCTGCCGCCGCAGCCGTCTTCAGCGCCTCCTCCGGTCCGGCGACCGTCGCCTTGAGCGCCTCGATCACCGGATGCGAGACTGCGGTCATCACCGTGACCTCCTTCGGCACCGTATGGCCCTCGGTCCAGGCCCCTTTGAAGAGGTGGACTTGGAGAGTCATTTCCTCCACCGAATACCCGCACATGCATGGAAGAAGGATTCCCAGAACGATCCCCAGCAAACGATTCTTTCTTGCCATGATCATGCTCCCCCTCCCCACGGGGGACGGACGTTGCGTCCCCCAGCTAGTTAGCGGGCGTCGTAACGGATGAAGGCGACGTAAGCCGCCGCGAACAGCACGACGCAGTAGCCGAGAAGGACCGCGAACGGAGGCAGGACCGCCTTGACCCGCCCCCCGAGGCCCTCTTCGATATATCGGAACCGGGGCGAATCCGTCATGTCGATGGCCGTGTTCCACGCGTCGGCGGTCGGGTCCTTGGCCCGCAGTTCGTCGATCTTCTTTGGCTGGTAATCGCGATAGAAGGCCCGGCCCCAGGCCTCGGCCAGCCTTCCGAAATGGAGCATGTTCTCCGTCCCGGTCGAGGACAGGTCCGTCGTGAGATAGCTGAAGTCGGCGAGCGGCGAGGCCATCGAGATTGAGCGGGCCAGGTCCGTCTGGGCCTTCTCCTTCTGTCGGAGGTCATTGGTCAGGACCTCCCCCTTGGCGCTCTGGATCCGGTTGGCTTCTGTCCAGGCCCGTTCGACGGCGGCCCGATCCGCCTCGTAGGCCTTCCGGTATCCGGGGTCCTCCGCGACGCGTTTCTTGACGTCCGCCTCGGACAGCCGCTCGGCGAGCACCGGGTACTGCTTGAGGACCTCGCCCCGGTATTGGGCCATGAGCTTTCGCCCGAGGTCGTCGCGGTCGGTGTCGTACATCCGGCTCAGCTCCCGGTTAACCTTGATCCGCGACGGCGCCGGCCTGAGGAACGAGGAGACATAGGGGCTGAGGTTGGGCACGACCAGGACGAGCAGGACCCAGACGAAGAGCGAGGTCATGATCGACGAAGCGCTCGACCGGTGAACCGACGAGATGAGGATGCCGATAAGATAGAAGACGGAGAAGTAAAGGACCGCGCCGGCGATGATGAGCCCGAGGGCGCCCCAGTCCGCGCCCGCCCAATTGACCCGCGGATGGAGGAGGATGATGAGCATCCCGGTTGCGAGCGAGACAAGGAACGGCCCGACGAGCGTCGCGACGCCGCCGGCGAACTTGGCCAGCACGACGTTCGACCGCGAGAGGCCGTTCGAGAGCATCAACTTCAGCGTCCCGTCCTCCTTCTCGCCGCAGACCGCGTCATAGGCGAGAATCAGAGCGATGAGGCTCGTGAGAATGGTGACGATGAAGACGAGGTCGATGAGCGGGAACATGACAGGCAGGGGATCGTCGTCGAACTCCTCCATGTTGATGTCGGCCGTCAGCCCCCGCACGAGCGCCTGGAAAGGGATGGGCGGCTGCGCCGGCTGGAGGATATTGCCGATCCGGTTGAAGTGGGCGTAGTTCTTGAGGTATGTCTCGGTCTCCGCCTGGCGCTGGGCGTATTCGTCGAGCTTCCGCGTGTAATCGCCCGCGAGAACGAGGGCCGTGACGGCCACGACGACGAAGAGGATGACGAAGCTCGCCAGGAACCGGAAGGACAGAAGGTTCGCCCGGACTTCCTTCGTGATGAGCGTCTTGAGCATGGCGTCACCTCACGTCGTAGCGGATGAACGCGACATAGGCCAGGGCGAAGGCCAGGATATTGAAGAAGACGAGCCAGGCCGTGTCGAAGAGGGCGCCCGCCGCGAAGATCTCGGCGAGCGGCCTCGGCTTGTAGGAGAACGCGGGCGCGACGTACCGCTGATGCCCGCTCTCGGTGACCTGGTCGGCGATGATCTGGTCGATGATCGAGTCCTTATAGCGGACGATCTCGCCCTTCAGCCGGACCTCCTCGCCGATGCCCGTGCCGGAGATCTCGCTCGCCGCATCGAGGAAACTCGCCGCGGGCGAGATCCGGTTGATGTTCCGGGACCACCGGACCAGGCGCTCGAACTTCAAACGATAGTCCAGCGCGAGCTTGTCGTTCTCGTCACTGATGGCCCTTAAGTGACTTTGCCAGTTGTTGTCCTTGATGCTGAGGAGGACCTCGCGGGTCCAGGTCTGCTGACGCTTCTCGCTGAGGGCCCGGACCGACGGAACGCTGACGAACTGGCGCGCCAGGAGCGTGCCGAGGTTGGGGATGATGAACACGAAGAGGGCCCAGACGAAGAGAAGGACGACGATGGACGTCGCCGCCCGCTTGGTCAGGGTCGAGGCGAGCATACCGAAGCTCAGGAATAATCCTAGGTAAAGAAGGCAAAGGGCCAGAATCAACCCCAGGCGCCCGAGCTGGCCCGGAGAGAAGCGGACCTCGGGGTCGAGGAAAAGGACAGCCGTGCCGAGGAGGGTCACCAGCAGGAAGGGGACGGCGAGGCTCAGGAAGTTCCCGACCCATTTTCCGAGAAGGACCTTGGCCCGCGAGACCGAGCTCCCGAGGAGGAGCTTGAGCGTCCCCTGCTCGCGCTCGCGGCTGACCTGGTCGAAGCCGAAGAGGAGGGCGACGAGCGAGAGGACGACGCGCACGACGTAGAGGAAATCGGGGGCGGGGAAGAACGAGTAAATGATATTGCCCGAGGACTGGCCGGCCCTGACCTCGATGCCGATTCCGCTGACCTCGAAGGAGCGGGTGAGGGCGTCGTCCAGGCCCTTCGCGAACATGGCCAGGGGATTGGGAGCGACGAGCGCGATCCGGTCCCCCGCCTTGGGCCGGATGACCTGGTAGTCGGCCATCCGAAGCTTGAAGTCGCGGTGCATGATGAACAGACTCGTGGCCACGAGCAGGACGATCAGCAGGAGGACGATAAAGAACTTATAGCTCAGGAGGTTCGAAGCGATCTCCTTGCGGGCGATGGTCCAGGTCATGGTTTTACCTCACGTCGTATCTCAGGAACGATACGTAGGCGCCGGCGAAAAACAGTAGCCCGTAGATCGCGAGCAGGACCAGGTCGACCCAAACCGCCGCCAGCCGCTTTTCGAGCGGTACGGGCTCGGGCGGGATGCCGGGCGCCATCGCCTTCGTGTCCAGCCGGCCGAAGGCTGTCAGCCATATATCTTTGAAACCGATAGATTGTTGTCTGCTTGCGATCTCCCGGTCGAGGATCTGCCGGAACCGTGTCCGCGTCTCGCGCCACTTCGCTTCTTCCATGAACCCCGTGCCCGCAAGTTCGGTCAGGACATGCACTAGGCAGCTCACCGGCGAGAGCCTCGCCAGATTTCTCGCCAGCGCCGCTTCACGCGCTTTCCGCTGGTCAAACTCGGCGTCGATCCGCTCCAGGGCGGCATTGCTCTTCGCCTTGAACTCGCCCTCGAGCTCTGTCTGTTTCTTCTCAAACGCTTCGACAGCGGGATTCTTGGCTCGCCGGGCCTTAAAGTACTCGTCCCTCGACATGTCCTTGATGACTGGTGTCGTTTCGGTCAGGTGGACAATGGCGGCGCCGAGTTCCTGGCTGATCTGGTCTCGGGCCTGGCTTTTCTCGAGGTCGACAACCTGCTGGGACTTTACGGGAAGGAGCATCTTGGCGACTACGACACTCCCCTTCGGGAGGATCATGGCCATGACCACCCAGAACGAGAGGAGCGTTACCATGGCCGCAACGGCGCTGCGGCTCCGGCTCGATACAAGCAGCCCGAAGTTATAAAAGGTTAGCAGGAAGAGCAGCGACACGCCGACCGCCATCCCGAACGGCGCCCACGTCCCGGGCTCTCTGAATGGATCGATGCCCAGAGCCGCGGTCAGCAGAACACCGGCCGTAATGCCCACCAGGAAGGCCGCGGCGAGGAGGAGCGAACCGGCCGCCATCTTGGCCGTGACGACCGTCGGCCGCGGCACGGAGTTGGCCATGATCTGAGCCAGAGTCCGCCGCTCCTTCTCTCCCGCCACGGCGTTGAACGTGAAGATCATGACCAGGACGGCCAGGACGGTCGAGACGATGAACGCCAGGTCGAGATGTCCGAAGAGAGAGGCGAACGGGTTGTCGGGTCGGCGGGTGTTGTTGAACTGAACCATGGCTCCCTGATAGGTGATGAAGCCCGCCGTTTCGGCCGCGCTCGGCAGGACTGCTTCGACGCCACCGGCCAGAAGTCCCAGCGCCGCTGGCGGCCGGAAGGCGGCGCCGCCGTTCCTCATGACGTCCCCTACCGTCTTGTGCGTTTCCGTGTAATCGTGGATGACCTTGTCGTACGCCACGCGGCGGTCCACGTAGTCCTTCTGGCTTACGGTAAAGCCCAGCGGGATGACGACCAGGCAGAGGATGAGAGCCAGGAGGAAGCGAAGATTCTGGATGTTCTCGAGGAGCTCTTTCTTAAATAGGGCCTTGAACATCGCATTCCTCCTAACGCGCATCGTAGCGCATGAAGGCGATGAACGCGCCGGCGAAAAAGACAAGGTTGAAGAGGATGAGCAGGACGAGGTCCGGCAGAATGTTGCGGACGACAGTTTCTACGGCGGCCGGCTGATACTGAAAGATAGGAGCCGCGGCTCCTATGTCCCCGTCGAATCCAGTATTGATCCCCATCTTCATCCGGATCATCTTCTGTTTCGTGAAAATGTCCCGGTTGAGGATGTTCTCGAACTCGCGGGCTTCGACGTCGAAGCGCCGGTACTCGAGCCAGCCCGTCCGGCTGAGTTCGGCCAGCGGCCTGACGAAGGCGCACACCGGGGAAAGCCGGGCGATGTCCGCCGTGAGCGCGACCATCGCGTTCCGGCGCGCTTGGACGTCGTGCTCGAGCGTCTGCCAGCTCGCCTCGAGTTCGGCCATGAATTTATTGCGGATGTCCAGCTGTTTCTGTTCGCCGTCCTTGTAGGCCCCGGACTTTTCGTCATCCGGCATGGCCTTAGCCACCTGACCGATTTCCACATCGCGAGCCTTTTCGATGTTGGCGCGGATCTGGGCCTTTTCCAGAGCGACGCGGGCCTCCGACTTAACGGGGTAAAGGATTTGGGCCGCGGCCGCGGCCAGGCGCGGGTAGACGCCGTAAAGGAAGACCCAAGCCAGGAGCAGCGCTACAAGCGCCGTGACGGCCTGCTTCGACAGCGCCGAGACGAGGAGCCCGAGATTGAAAAAGGTCCCGATCAAGAGCACCGCTAGGAGGACCGCGAGAAGCATGAAGGTCAGCCCCCCGGAATTTCCCCAAGGGGCCGCCCCCTGGACTTCCAGAACAGCCACGCTTAGCGTCAGGCCCAGGAGGAACGGGATGACAAGCACAACGCTGTTGGCGGCGGCCTTGGCCAGGATGAGCCTGGCCCGCGGTACCGAGTTGCTAAGGACGAGCCCGAGCGTCCCCTGTTCTTTCTCTCCGGCGATCGCCCCGTAGCTCATAATCACGGCCAGGAGGCTCATGACCACACCGACGACGAAGATCAGGTCAAGAGGCCCGTAGAAGAACTCGTAAAGATTGTCGCGGCCCTGGTTGTTGCTGAGGCGCATGACCGCGGGCGGCTCTCCGTACTTGGCTTGCGTCTCCGCGACATTGGGCAGGTTAAGTTCAAGGCCCAACGATATGAAACTCAGCGGCGAGGGAGGTGCGAAGGCTTTGGCCCCACCTTTATAGAGGACGTCGCTGGCCGTTTTTGTCTGCTCCTGGTAGATGCGGACTGCCTCCCGATAATTCTGGAGGCGCGTGCGGTAGTCCTTCAGGCTGACCTCGACGCCGAGGGGGATGAGGACGAGGCAGAGCACGAGGATGACCCAGAAGCGGCGGCTGGCGAAGGCCTCCCGGATCTCCTTCAGGAAGAGCACTCGCATCATGGCGATCCTCCCTTTCTCCTTACCTCACGTCCGTCCTCAGGAAAGCCGAAAAGGCCAGCCCGGCCAGCAGGATGTTCCAGACGAGCAGGCCCGCGATATCCCAGAGGCCGTCGCGAAGACCGTCGATGAGCGACGGCCGGCTCTCCGAGAATCCAGGGAAGTCCGACTTGTCCCCCGTGTACTCCTGTGGCCAGGGCGACTGGAGGCTGATGTATTTGCCGTTCAGGGTCGCCCCGGTCGAAAAGCTCCACGGGGAGGTGCCGACGACCTTCCCGACCTTCTTGAGGATATAATCGTCATAGACCCTGGAATAATTTCTGATGTCGGCGAGAAACCTGGCTTCGGACTTCGGCCCGGTCTCGGATACAGCCTCGGCCGAGTACTGGAAGAGGGCGGCCGGCGATATGCGGGAGATCCGTTGGGCGAGAGCGGCGCGCTCCCGCATGGCATTGTCATAATCGTCATAGAGCTTGCGGACGCTGTCCTGGCCGTCCTCGTAAGCGCGGTCGGACTCCTCCCGGACCTCCTTTTCGGTCTTCAACTCGCCCTTCTTGATCCTGTCCACGACCTTGTTGATCCGGTCGAAGACCTCTTTCTGCATGGTCGGCCCGACGCGCTTGGCCATGACATATTCGCTCGGGACCTTGGCGAGTTTCTGGCCGACAATGCTTGCCGTGTCGGGTATGAAGAACGCGGAGAAGATCCAGAAGGCCAGGAGAACGAGGAGGGCGAGCGAGGAGCGGGGGATGAGCGAGGAGACGAGGAGGCTCAGGAAGGCGAAGAGGGACAGATACGCCAGGGCGAGGACGAAGAAAAAGGCGATGCGCGCCAGGTTCTGCGCCCCCATCAGACCCGGGAGGAGAGCGCCGATCACGATCAGGCTGATGAGGAGGCCGGCGACAAGGGGGAGGGCGGCGCTCAAGATGATCGCCACGTATTTCCCCGTCAGGAGCTTCAACCTGCCGACGGGGTTGGACAGCACCAGCCTGAGTGTCCCTCGCTCCTTCTCTCCCGACACGGCCTCGAACCCGAGGAGGATCACGTACAGGCTGAAAAGGATCTTAACGATGAAGGCCCAGTCAAGTTGCGGGACATCCGGCAACTTGAAATTGACGGTCTCGGCGGGCAGGGTCATCAGCGTCAGCTTTGGGCCCAACCAGTAACCTGCGGGACGTGTCGTTTCTCCTCCCTCGGCCATGAACACCAGCGGACTCGGCCTCCTGTACGTGCGCGTCATCATCGTGCTACGCTCCCGGTCGGCCGAGGCGATGGCCTTCTGATAATCGGCCCTGACCCGGGCGTAGTGCTGGACGAAAACGAGACCGTTAACGGCAAACAGAACGATGCTCGCCGCGAGCAGGACGGAAAACTGGACGCTTTTCAGGTGGTCGAGAAGTTCTCGCTTGATGATCGTCTTCATCGTGTCACCTCACGTCCTTTTTCAGGAAGGCCGTGTACCCGAGAGCGAAAAAGCCCAGGCCAAAGAAAGCGAGCAGGAGCCAACCGAGCCAGGTCGCGGCGAAGGCCTCGGCCGTCGATTCGACCGGGACGCGGAAAGAGATGGGCGGCGCTTTTTTATACGCCTCGCGGTCCGTGTCCATGAGCTTTGACCGCTCGACGTGCTTTTGCCAGTAGCGATAAACCTCCCCCATGAAGCGCTCGTACTCGGCCATCCCCGTGCGGCCGAACCGCTCGGCGGCCTGGTCGAAGAGCACTGCCGGCGAAAGGGAGGATATCGCGCGGGCCAGGCTCGTTTGGGCGGAGAGCCGCCGGCCGTACTCCTCGTCGACCTGGTGGTCGAGGTCGGCCTTCTTAGCCCAGAGCTCGGTATTCCGCAAGCTGAGCTCGCTGCTCACCTCACCCTTTTGCACGCCCTGGTTGAAAGCCTCCTGGACCTTCTTCTGCTCCGCCTCGTAAGGCTGGAACGCCGCGGTCTTCATTTGGTCGAGCTGCTGCGCGGGAGGGCAGCTTGGTGAGGTTTTCGGCGGCGATGACCCCCAGGTTGGGATAGATGACGATCAGGAAGACCCAAGCCTGAAGCAGGATCATCAGAGAGATGGACGGCCTGTTGACCAGGACGGAGACGAAAAGGCTGAGGGCATAAAACACCGTGAGGTAGAGAGCGGAAAGCCCGATAAAGGCCAGAAGGGAGGACCACTCCTCCGCGCCGAAGGCGATGAACGAATGGGAGAGGACGAGGATCAGGGACGCGAGGGCGGCGACGGCGAGCGAGCCCATGATGACGAACCATCCGCCCAGGAACTTGCCGAGCAGGAGCTGGTCCCGCGGCACTGGATTGGAGAGCGTCAGTTTCAGCGTTCCCGAGGATTTTTCTTCGGAAACGGCGTTGTAGGCGATGAAAATGACCATCAGGCTCAGGACGACCCGGACGATGAAGGCGAAATCGACGGCCGCGAAGCCCGAGACGAGGCGATGGTACTGACTGCTTCCCTCGCCCATGTAGCCCGACGTGGTGGACGGGATACGCAGATACGTAACCGTGATGCTATTTCCGAGCTTCCGGTCCTTACCCTGGATCAGGGTGCTGAGAACCTGGGGCTGCCGGTATAAATGCTGATAGAAGCGATCGCTCTTCATCTCCTGACCAGCGGCCTGGTAGTCCTGCAGGCGTCCCTTGTAATCCTGGACGTTGATGACCGTGCTGCCGGCCGCCAGGGCCAAGGTGATCCCCAGGCCGATCAGGAACTTGGCGGATTTCAGGTATTCGAGGATCTCGCGCTTGATGATCGTTTTCAGCATGTCTTGCCTATCCCCGAATTATTACCTCACGTCGTAGCGGATGAAGGCGGCAAAGCCGGCTAGAATGAATACGACGGTATAGACCAGCAGGATCATGATCGAAGGGAGAGCCCCCTGAATCGTTGCCGCGGCATCGTTCTTGGGAGGCGCAAAAGCCGGAAGGTCCGAAATCGTCGACAGTTTGCGTCTTTCGATCGTCTGGCTCATACCGCCGACTTGCACGGTAATCATAGGCGGATCTTCAAACAGAGCCGCTCCCAAGCGGTTTGAATAACGTTGCGTGGCCTCGAGCCACGACGCCCGTGATTCGTCGCCCGTGCCGGAGAGGTCGGTGGCGACGTTTGAGTACGTGGCCGCCGGGCTCAGCCACATGATTGTACGGGCGATCCGGTTCTGGCGATTCTCCTTGCGGTCGGCGTCCTGTTGAACTTCCGACAGCAACTGACGTCGCCTGGTCACATAGGCCGAAATGATGGGAGCAATCCGCCGGTTGACCTCTTCCTTGTTCTTAAGATAGTCGCCATAACTCATCCGGTTCGTAACCCCGGTGACCTCGACATAAGCTGAGCCCATGGCTTTTTCGGTTTCTGTCCGCAAACTATCGTCAAGCGTCTTTTTTTGGGTTTCGATGATGTGACGGTTTGGGGCTTGGCTCGCGGCCTGGGCCGTGAACGTGGCCACGGGAGAGGCCGCTAGAGTCAGGACAACCCAGATGACGAGCAGAATGATGATCGAGGTCTTCTGGCTCCGCGTCAGGGATGAGATGAGCAGCCCGAGGGAATAAAAACAAATGAGGTAGATGCTCGAGGCCATGAAGATAAGCAAGAGCTTCAGGCTCCCGTCCGGGGACAGCGATTCCATCCCGAATATCTTCGAACTCAACAACGCCACGAGGAACGCCGCCGCCACCGGGACAATAAGAGTGATGGCCCCCGCGATGAGCTTTCCTGTGAGAAATCCGGCCCGGGATATGGGTTGGCTGAAAGCCAGCCGGAGAGTTCCCATCTCTTTCTCCCCCGACACAGCATCAAAGGCCAGCAGAATGGCCAAAAGGCCCAGCGCAACCCTGACCAAGAATTCCATGTCCAACTGGCCGAGGAGGTCTGACAATCGTTTGGGTCTTAAGGCCGACGGGCCTTCTTCGATCCCTGCCGGCGTAAAATCCCAGTATTCCGGGAGGGCTCCGTCCAATCCGCGTACAAAGACGCTCAAAGGATCGGGCCGTCGAACTGCCCTGAACACAGCCAGCTCGTTTTCGGGAGTCCAGGGGTTGTCCTGTCCCGAGACGCTCTTCCCGGCTTCGCCGGCTATTAATTTTTGCTTGTCCGATACAAGACGGTCGTAATCATGAAGTCTGCTCTTATAGTCCTGAAGACCAACGTATACGGCAAGGGGCACAAGGCAAACCACCAACACCATGATTATCAAGAAACGCGCACTGAGGAGTTGATCGACCAATTCCCGGCTGGCAATGGAGCAGATAACTTTATTAATACGGCTTTTGGTCATAGCGATTGACCTCCCAATCTAGCGCTCCTCCCTTTCAAACGTCACCTCACGTCGTACTTGCTGAACTTGGCGTAGGCGAAGGCGAACGGCGCGATCAACCAGAAGAGAAGTGAGAGGAGGCTCCGCACGTTCGCCTTGAATGCCTCCGCCATCGTCGCCGGCGTGATCGAGAACTTCGGCAGCTTCGAGGCGTCGACGGGCATGGCCGAGAAGCCCATCGACATGTGGCCGCCTTCGTGGATCATGAGCGTCCGCTTGACCTTGCTGAAGAGCTCGTTGTCGAGGGCCTTCTGGTGAGCCCGTACGGCCTCGAGGTACTTGGCCCGCTCGAGCTCACCCGTGCCGCAGACGTCGGCGAGGAGCCGGGCGAAGGCGGCGCTGGGGGAGATGAGCGAGAGGTTGACGGCCAGGTTGAGCTGGCGCCTCTTTTCTTGAGCGTAGGTCTCGTCGATCGCGGCGAGCTGCTGGCTCTTTTTCTCCCGGGTCTTCTGCTGGATCTCGTCCCGGATCGGGCCCCACTTCTTATTCTCCGGCGAGTCGGGGTTGTCCTGTCGATTCCGCGCCTCCTGGGACATCGAGCCGAAGATGAGGTCCTACTGGTGGCCGAGCTC
Source organism: Candidatus Aminicenantota bacterium (assembly GCA_963796835.1). Lineage (GTDB taxonomy): Bacteria > Acidobacteriota > Aminicenantia > Aminicenantales > Saccharicenantaceae > DATKJS01. Next base: position 65,107 of record CAWCND010000005.1, read on the forward strand.
CTTGGCCTGGTCCATGTCGAGCGAGCGGACGAGGAGCGACTTCTGGAGGGAGACCTCGGTCTCGGTCCGGACCGGATGGATGAGGCGCGCCGCCATGTCGCCGAGCTTGGGGATGATGAGCTGGAAGGCGGCCCAGATGATGAGGATGGCGACGAGCGAGGTCCGGGCCTTGGCCGTGCTCGTCGAGACGGCGATGCCGATCGTGAAATAGGTCAGGACGAAGAGCGAGGTGACCAGGAAGATGACCAGGACGCGGCCCGCAGTGCCGCCGGCGAAAAGGGGAAAGGCGCCCGAGCATGAGGACGACGGCCCCGGCCAGGAAGGCCAAGAGAAACGGCACCCAGAGGGCGAGATAGCCGCCGCCGATCTTCCCGGCGAGGAGCGTGTCGCGCGGCAGGCGGTTGGCGAGCATGGCCCGCAGCGTCCCCGACTCCTTCTCGCCCGAGATCATGTCCGAGGCGAAGAGCAGGGCGATCAGGCTGATGACCATCTGGACGAGGAAGACGAAATCGACCTTGCCCTGGACCGAGAGGATAGATTCGTCGTCGCTCGCCGACTCGCCCGGCTTGAAGCCGTCCTGGGTGAAATCATAATAGCGGGGGAGGGTGCTCTCGAAGCCCTGGGTGAAGACGGAGAGGGGGGCCGGACGGCGGAACCCCTTGATGGCCACGGTCCCGGCCATGACGTCCTGGATCTTGATGGCCGAGGCGGCTTCGTCGGCGAGCCGGACCTGCTCGCTGTAGTCCCGGACCCGCTTGGCGTAGTTTGCCTGGTTGACCGATCATACCGAGGGGGATGAGGAGGAGGCAGATGACGGCGAAGAGTGGGAAGCGGTAGCTGAAGATCGTCTCCAGCACTTCTTTTTTGATGATCGTTTTCAGCATGGCGTTGGTCTCCGGGTACCGGCGGCGCATCGGCCGTGGGTCGCCGCGCGCCGGCGGCGCCAGCCCCTTAGGACAACGTCAGCGGCTCGGACTTCATGTAGTCGATGTAGATCTTGACCAGGTCCTCGTACTGGAGCTCCTCGCGGGTCCGCTCCATGACCAGGCGGCCTTCCTTCATGATCCCGACCCGGTCGCCGATCTCCTTGGCCCGGAAGATGTCGTGGGTCGACATCAGGATGGCCTTGCCCTCCTTCTTGAGCTCGTTCAGGATCTCCAGGAACTCCTCGGCCGCCTTGGGGTCGAGGCCCGAGGTCGGCTCGTCGAGCAGGATGCCCGGCGCGTCCTTGATGACGGCGATCGAGATGCCCGAGCTTCTGCCGCATGCCTTTGGAGAAGTTCTTGACCCGCTGCTCGAAGGCCTTCTCCTGGAGCGAGACCCGGCGCATGACCTGGTAGTAGTCGTTCTTGGTCAGGTTCGTCTTGCCGCCGAGCTTGGCGAAGAAGTCAAGGTTCTGGCGGGCCGTGAAGTTGCCGTAGAGCATGACGTTCTCCGAGACGAAGGAGACGTACTTCTTGGCCTCGAGCGGGTCCTCGCGTCACGTCGATGCCGTTGACGTAGCAGGTCCCGGTCGTCGGCGGGATGAAGTTCAGGAAGAGGTTGATCGTCGTCGTCTTCCCCGCGCCGTTGGCCCCGAGCAGGCAGTAGACTTCACCCGGGTAGATGTTCAGGTTCAGGTGGTCTACCGCCAGGACGCCGTCCTCGTACCGTTTGGACAGGTCGTCCGTCTTCAGGATGGGTTGTGGTTTTGCCATGTTACCTCCTCATTATGGTTTGGCGTTTTAATTTTTTATCCGTTATTTCACCGAACGTCATACTTCAGAAAAGACACATAAGCGCAGGCAAAGAAGACGACGGTCAGGACGAGCATCAGCCCGATATCGGGCAGCGCCCTGGCCAGCGACTTGTTCAACGGCTCGGGTTCGAACTTGTGCTGAGGCAGTTCTGTCCGGCTGAAGAGGGGCCGGTCCCATCTAGCCCTGTCGTACTTGAAGTGCTTCATGAACTCATCGTTGATCCACTTCGCGAGATCGGCCTTGAAAGCCCGGACAGAGGCCAGAAATCTGTAGGATTCGTCGAGCCCGGTCCTGGCCAGGCTCATCGTTGAGAACGTCAGGGCCGAGGCCGGGGAGAGGCGGGACAGATTTATGGCCAGAGCGTCCTGGGACCGTTTTCGGAGCTCGTAGTCCCGGTCGAGCGCGGCATTATAGCTATCGATCTGCGAGCTCAGCCATTGCTGACTGTCGGCCATCCATTTCGTGAACTCTTCCACATAGTTGGTGTTGTTCATGGCGTGTTGCTCGCCCCATTCCCGATTTCGTCGTGCGTTCTCGGCCTGGATCTGGATCAGGAAGGCGTCCTTCTCCGCCGTGATCTCTTGGACTGCCGGGATCGGATGGATCTGGGCCGCGGCCAAGACCGAGATCTTGGGAACGACCATGACGAAGGCAACCCAGATGATGAGCAGGGTGAGGAAGCCAGACGAACTCTTCTGGACCCTTGACGAGACAAACAGGCCAAGGGCAAAGAAGGTCGAGAGGTAGAGAAAGAAGATCGAAAAGATCACCAGGACCCGCAGCCAATCCTCGGAGGACAAGGAGACGTCCGGATAGACGAGCAGGACGAGCAGCCCGAGGATGAGCGGGATGACCAGCGAAACAACCAGGCTGATGTAGCCGCCGAGGACCTTCCCGATCAACAGGCGATCGCGGGGGAGCTGATTGGCCAGCATCAGTTTGAGGGTCCCACGCTCCTTCTCCCCCACGACGAGGTCATACGTGTAAAGGATGGCCAAGAGGCTGAGCACGATTTTAACGATGAAGGCGAGGTCGAGGGTACCGAAAACAGAGTGGATCGGATTGCTCTCGTACTTGGATTCGGTCAGGCTAGGGTCATAGGTGTAATCGACCTTCGCCGCCCGGCCGGCGGCCTCGGACACGCCGCTGACAATAGAGCTCAGGACCTGGGGGGGGCGGTCGATCTTGACCCCCAGGGTGGCAAAGTCGTAGTCGGTCCTCGCGCTTTCCCGGTTCTTCTGGTTGAGGGCGGCGGCCGCCGAGTACTCTTTTAGGTCGTTTCGATAGGTGGCAATCCCGGTGAAGACGGAAAGCAGGATGAGAATCGTGCAGAGGAGGAAAGTGAAGATGAACCGGGGACCGGCTATGGCCTCCCGGATCTCCTTCTTGATGATGTCCTTTAGCATTATGTGTACACTTGTATGTACATTATCCCGATTCGCGTCTAGCGCACGTCGTACCTAATAAACGAATAATAGGCGGCGGCGAAGAAGATCAGGTTGAAGAGGACGAGCAGGATGATGTCCGGCGCCGTGCTCTTCAGGGTCTCCGCGAAGCCCGGGAACTCGTAGCGGAACTTCGGGTAGTCGATCTTCCCCTCCGGCCGCATGTCCCCACCCATAGACCGCGCGGAGTGGCCGTCCTCCGAGGTGAACGTGTCATCGAACGCGTACTTGAAGACGACGCGGTAGAGCTGGATATAGTGGGCCCGGAGGCTCCGCGAGAAGTTCTCGAGGTCGGGGAGCCCCGTGTGGCAGAAGTCCAGGGCCGACTGGGTATAGGCCGAGGCCGGCGAGAGCCGGGCGATGTTCAGGCTCAGGGCGCGGCGGGCCGCCTTCTGGCGCTCGTAGTCCGCGTCGAACTTCTGCAGGGTCTGGTCGAGCCGCTCCTCGTAGTCCTTAGCCACCGGCCCGCGGGCCTTGGTGTAGGCGTCCCAGTCCCACTTGCCCTGGCCGTTGTCGGGGAGGTACTTCTCCATCAGCGGTTCCAGCGCCTTGCCCTTCTCCTTTTCGATCTGATCCCGGACCTGGGCCCGGTTGGCCTTCATGACCTCCTCGCTCGGGACGCGGCGGATGAGGCCGGCGATGGGCTCGCTCGTCTTCGGGATGACGAAGGTCAGGAAGATCCAGACGAAGAAGCCGGCCAGGAGGGCCAGGCTCGTCCGGTGCGTCCGCGTCGAGATGAGCAGGCCCAGGGAGAACATGGCCGCGAGGTAGAGCACGGACAGGATGAGCCAGGGCGAGGAGCGGGGCCGCGTTGCCGGCGGCGAAGAGCGGGAAGCCCTCGAGAAGGAGGAGCAGGACGCCGATCAGCGTGCTGACGGCGAAGGGGATGAGAAGGACGCCGAAGCCGCCCAGGAACTTGGCCCCGATGACGGTGCTCCGCCGGGCCGGATTGGCCAGGACGAGCTTGAGCGTCCCGGCCTCCTTCTCCCCGCAGGCCATCGTCCCGGCGTAGAGGACGGCGAAGAGGCCGAGCAGGAAGCTCGACGATGACGACGAAGTCGAGCTTGCCGTTGATGTTGCTCAGGACCTCGCTCTGGACCTGGGTCCCCTTGGCGTCCGTCTGGTACTTGGAGAAGACGACGTTCTTCGGGCAGGACGCTTTCCAGGCCGATGCCGAACGTGCTCAGAGGACGCTCGGCTCGCCGGTAGACGGTCGTGGTCGTTCGGCCTCCTTCCGGGCGGCGTCGTATTCCTGGAAGGCGCGTCCGTAGCTGGCGTAGTTGAGGAGAAGGCTGGCCGGCACCAGGACCAGGCAGAGCAGGGAGACGATGAGGAATTTGGGGCTCAGGACCTGGTCCAGCAGCTCTTTCTTGAAGATCGTGCCGAACATGGCCACCTTCCTCTATCAAAAGGGAGCATGTCCCTTCGGCAAATTCGCGGCAGGGACATGTCCCCTTTCTCATTATCGCCGCGTCAGCTTGATGCCGAAGACGACGATGCCGACGAGCAGCCCGACCAGGAGCAGGACCAGAGACCGTGATGCCGAGGAAGTTCGTCTTGGAGGCGACGTGGATGCGGACGATCTTGTCCTCGGACTCGACTTTGCGGTTGTCGGCCGCTGCACTCGGTCCTGATCTTGGGCTCGTAGTCGCCGACCGGACACGTCGGCCGGCGGATGAACTTGATGGTGACGACCTGCTCCTTGTTCTGCTCCAGGGAGGCGATCAGGTCGGGCTGGATCTCGACCCGCCAGTTCAGCGGCAGGTCGGAGAAGACCCGGATATTGTTGAGCTTGCGCGTGCCGGCGTTCTTGACCCGGACGTCCATGCTCGACGTTTTCCCCGACCTTGATCTCATGGTAGAGGTTGACGGCCTGGACCTCGACCTTGCCCACGCCGCGCGGGAGGAGCTCGAGCGCGGACGCTGCCGGCCTTGATGGCGTCGATGTCCTTGGGCCCGATCGCGGCGCCTGCTTGGCCAGTTGATGTCCCGGAGCTTCGCCGTCCTGCTCGTTGTCCATGGCCAGGACGAAGAACTCGATGCGGTTTGTCGATGACGACCTGGGCGTCGGCGTTCTTGGGCAGGTAGAGCTTGAGCTGGAGCTTCATGCTGGTGACGCCCTCGGTGAACTTGATCTGCGAGAGCCGGGCCTAGGTCGTCGGGTCGGAGAACTCGTAGGTGATCGCGTGGGGCAGGTTGGCGATGTCGAGCTTGAAGACGTTGGCTTCGCCGCAGAACTTTTCCAGCGACAGGTCGTAGGTCGCCGTGCTTTCCAGGTCGGCCTCCTGGGAGAACTGGGCCGAGTTGACGGTCACGATGTTGGCGCTGACGCCCTTCTGCAGGTAGACGGACGTCGTCTCGTCTTGCCCGAATAGGAGACGCTGACATCGAGGTTCTCGACGTCCTTGAGGAGCTGGAAGGTGACGTCCCGCTCGGACTCGAGGGGCAGGACTGTGATGGTCTTTTCGTACGGGTCGGAGACGATCTTGGCCTCGGACTTCAGCGACACCGAGACGTCCTTGAGCTCCTTCATGAAGTCGAGGGGGAAGAGGTCGTCGGCCTTGATGTTCAGGTTGTCCAGCTGCTTGAGCTCCTTGGACGAGTAGCGCAGGGTGACGCGGACGAATTTCTTGCCGCCGGCGTCCTGGTATTTGACCGCGCTCGCGACATTGATGCGGGCCTCGCTGCCCATGAAGTTGATCAGGGCCTGCTGGTAATCGACCTTGGCCTGGAGATAGGCCGTCTGGTCGCTGGCGAACTCCTGCTCGGACGTCAGGCCGTGCTCCTTGAGCTTGACGTACCTGTTGAAATCGGCCTTGCTCAGCGTCGAAGGCGAGCTGGGCGCTCTTCAGCTCGAGGAGCTTCATGCTCTGGGATTCCTGGGTCTGGGCGGCCAGCGTCCAGGCCACGATGAGGACCGCGACCAGGATGGCGAGGATTTTGATGATCTTCATGCGTATTCCTCCAACGGTGTCACTTCCATATTTGCAAGTCCGGTGCCAACCGCTGGCCCCCTCACCCGTTTTTATCCGGACCCTATCGGACAGCTCCTCTTCCCGCAACGCGTAAAATAAGTTGACAAGGGACCGGTCCCTGAGGGGGACATGCCCCCTCCTGCCGCCCCGCCCCAAAACGGCCCGATTTTTGCAGTTAGTAGGTATGATAGCATAATTCATAACCGGATAAACGGGGGACGGGACGACCACTGTTGTTACCTGCGTTACCCAAAAATGAGAAAATTATTACCCAAATTACCCATCCGGGCACCTTTTACAATTTCCCTGGTTTGGGATATCCTTATACCCTCGAAAGGCATCCCGATCCGAGAAGGCATGATTCCATGAGCCCGATTTTCCGTTCTTCGAAAGCCAAGCCGGCGCGCGGGAAGGTCGCCGCGGGTGAGACGCGTCTGATCTTCAGGGAGTTCGCCGAGAGCCTTAACCTCATCGAGGACTTCGACCAGATCGCCCTCAACTTTCTGGGCACGGTCAGGGAAGCGGTCCCCGTCGAGGTCCTGGCCTTCTTCATCTACGATAGCGAGCTGGCCCAGTTCCGGGTCTCGGCGTCGACCGGGATCGATGAGAGCCGGCTCAAGAGCCTGGCCTTCTCGCCCCAGGACCACTTGGCCAAGTGGCTCAAGATCAACAAGACCTATCTCGAGGTCCGAAGCCAGCCCGGCGTCTTCGATTTCCTGACCGAAAGAGAACGGGACATCTTCCGGACCTTCGGCTTCGAGCTCTGCTATCCGCTCCAGTCCATGAACCGCCTGATCGGCATCCTCTGCATCGGCCCGAAGGAGCCTCCGGAAGAGTTTTCCAGGCCGGAGATGGCCTTCATCGAATCGCTGACGTCCCAGGCCGGGATCGCCCTGGAAAATGCCCTGCTCTACAAGGAGCAGCGGGAGAGGTTCCGGCGGATGATCCGGGCCGACCGGCTGGCCACGATCGGCGAGCTCGCCGCCGGCGCCGCCCACGAGATCCGGAACCCGCTGACGGCCATCAAGTCCTCCCTCCAATATTTGGAGAGCCGCTTCCAGGAAGAGAAGGAGAAAAAGCTCCTCGCGATCGCCCTCCAGGAGACCGACCGGATCGACGAGATCTTGGCCGCCCTGCTCTCATTCTCCCGGCCGTCCGAGATCAAAAAAGAGCAGGTTAACCTCGCCGTGACCCTGGAGGAAAGCCTGGACCTGATCTCCTTCCAGGCCCGCTCCGCCGGCGTCGAGGTGGAGACAAGGTTCCCCGCCGGGCCGGTCCTCCTCAACGGGGACAAGTCCCAGGTCAAGCAGCTCTTCCTCAATATCCTCCTCAACGCCATCCAGGCCATGGAAGGCGGGGGAAAGCTCACTTGCGAGGTCCTGCCCCTGGCCAACGGGAAGATCCTGGCCCGGATCATCGATACGGGCCAGGGGATCGCGGAAGAGAACATGGACAAGATCTATGACCCCTTTTTCACGACGAAAAAGGGCGGGACGGGGCTGGGCCTTTCGATCTGCTACAGCATCGTCAAGTCGCACCAGGGGGAGATCGAGGTGAGGAGCCGCGCCGGCGAAGGGACGACCGTCCTCGTGACACTCCCCGCGGCCTGAGAATGGGAGGCCCCGCATGAAGCCCAGGATCCTGATCATCGACGACGAGAAGAACATCCGCGACGTCTTTTCCCTGCTCCTCGAGGACCACGGCTACGAGGTCGGGACGGCGGATACAGGAGAAGCCGGACTCGAAAAAGCCCGGCTCCTCGAGCCCGACGCCGTCCTCCTCGACATGAACCTCCCCGACATCACCGGGCTCGACGTCCTGGCCCGCCTCAAGGCGGAGCAGCCCGGGCCGGGGATCATCATCATCACCGCCTACGGGACGATCCGGAGCGCCGTCGAGGCCACTAAGCTCGGCGCCTACGCCTACCTCGAAAAGCCCGTGGACAACGAGGAGATGCTCCTCGCCGTGGCCCGGATCCTCGAGGTCAAGACCCTCCGGAACGGAGGTCGAGAGCCTGCGGTCGGAGCTCGTCTCGCGCTACCGGTTCTCGAACATCATCGGGACTAGCGGCCGGATGAACTCGGTCTTCCAGCTCATGGAGAAGATCGCCCGGGTCGACGGGACGGTCCTCGTCACGGGAGAAAGCGGAACCGGCAAGGAGCTCGTCGCCCGGGCCATCCATTTCGCCAGCCCCCGCAAGGACGGCCCGTTCGTCGTGGTCAACTGCGGGGCCATCCCCCGGGACCTCATCGAGAGCGAGTTCTTCGGCCACGTCAAGGGGGCCTTCACGGACGCGCGAACCGAAAAGACGGGCAAGTTCGAGCTGGCCCACGAGGGGACGATCTTCCTCGACGAGGTCGGCGAGCTTTCCCAGGACGCCCAGGTCAAACTCCTCCGGGCCCTGGGCGAGAGGGAGATCGTCAAGGTCGGCGGGACGGAGACGATCCCGGTCGACGTCCGGGTCATCGCGGCCACGAACAAGAACCTCGAAGAGCAGGTCCGGAAGGGCGCCTTCCGGGAGGACCTGTATTTCCGGCTGGCCGTCCTCTCGCTCGAGCTCCCGCCGCTCCGGGAGAGGGGGGAGGACATCCCGCTCCTGGCCGAACACTTCGTCCGGAAATACGCCAAGGAGCTCGGGAAAGAGGCCAGCGGGGTGACGGACGCGGCGATGGCCCGCCTCGCCGCGTATCCCTGGCCCGGGAATGTCCGCGAGCTCGAGAACGTGGTCTACGAGGCCATGGTCATGGCCGAAGGCCCCTGGGTCGACGAGGCGGCGCTGCCCTCGCGGCTCCGCTCGCCGGTGGCGCAGACGGACGGGGCCGATCCTTCGGCCCGGCCCCCCCAAGCGCTCCGGGAGGCCGTCCAGGGCGTCACCGAGCGGGCGGAGAAGGAGATCATTCTCGACGCCCTTCGGCAGACCGGGGGGAACCGGACCCGGGCGGCCCGGCTCCTCGGGGTGAGCCGCAAGACCCTGTTCAACAAGATGACCCTCCTCGGGACCCGCTGGCCCGAATGAAAGCGGAACGAAAGCCGTGAGAAAACGTATATATCTTAGGAGGCGGCCTTCTGCGCCCCTTTTCGGATCTGATAGACCGGCATTCTGTCGACAACACTTCGCTTTGGAGGAATGACATGAATAAGCGAACGTTCAGCGCGATGATCCTCAGCCTGGCCATCCTCGGCCTCTCCTCGTTCGGACAGGAGAGCAAGGAGCTGCCCCTGACCCTCGAGGATTCCATCGTCAAAGCCTTGAAGAACAACCTCGATGTGGCCGCGGAGGTCATCAGCCCCGAACTGGCCGGGGCGTCGCTCTCCCAGGCCAAGCAGATCTACATGCCGACGCTCCAGTACGGCTTTACGGGCAACCAGTATGCGCAACCGGCGCCTTGGGCCCTCCAGAACGCGGGCACGTATATCCAGAATTACACGGATTCCAACCTCTCCCTCGTCCAGCAGATCCCGTTCGGCGGCTCTCTTTCCGCGACCCTGGACTACAACTGGACCAGAAATAATCAGCTGTATCAAAACTACAATCCTACATATCAGAGCGGCCTGACCTTCGTCCTGACCCAGCCGCTTCTCCGGAACTTCGGCTGGAAGGTCAGCCGCAAGCAGATCATCGTGGCCCAGAATTCCCTCGACATCTCGCGCAGCCAGTTCAAGACGACCCTGATCACGACCGTCTACAACGTCGAAGCGGCTTACTGGAACCTTGTTTATTCTATTGAGAACCTGAAGGCCCTCCGCCAGTCCCTCGATCTCGGGCGGGACCTCCTGGCCAAGACGAAAAAGGAAGTCGAAGTCGGGCAGAAGGCGCCGATCGAAGTCCTCAACGCCGAGGCGACCGTGGCCCGGAGGGAAGCCGACATCCTCCAGGCCGAAGCCATGGTGAGGCGCAGCCGAGACCAGCTCGGCGTCCTCCTCAACCTGGGCGCGGACCCGGAGGCGAAGGGCCGGCTCGTCGTTCCGACCGACAAGCCGACCCTCAAGCCCCTCCAGATCACGTTCGAGGAAGCCCTTCAAAGGGCGATGGCCAGGAGGCCGGAGCTCGAATCCTCGAGATACGCGATCGACACGAAGCACATCAATTTCACTGTCGCCCGCAATCAGCTCCTGCCTCAGCTCGACCTGAAGCTTACCAAGGGGAGCCCCGGCGTCGCGGGCGACCAGATCGTCTATCAGGACGGCAACCCGTTCCTGCCCCCCATCGGAGTTATCAAGGGCAGCGCCTCACAGGCCTTCCACGACACCTTCGCGTTCCTTTATAATAACTGGACGGTCGGCTTGACCCTGTCCATCCCCTTCGGAGACATGGTCGGCCGCGCCAATTATGCCTACGCCAGACTCGACCTTGAGCAGAGCCAGGCCCGCCTCAAGAGCCAGGAGCAGCAGATCACCCTCGAGGTCAGCGATGCGGTCCTGACCCTGGAAACGGCGGCTAAGAGCGTGGATGCCTATCGCGTGGCCCGGGAGCTCGCCGAAAAACAGCTCGAGGCCGAGATGAAGAAGCTCAACGTCGGGCTGTCGACGAATTATTTCGTCCTCACCTACCAGGACGCCCTGTCCAGCGCCCGGTCGGCCGAGCTGAACGCCCTCGTCGCCTACAACATCGCCATGGCCAATATCGCGAAGGTCATGGGCACGACGCTCGAAACCCGCAACATCACCCTGAGCGATTATATCAAGTGATCAAGGGGGGCCGTCCCTCGACCGGGGGACTGCCCCTCTTCCCCTTGCCTTGGTTTTTTTCGCTGTGTTAAGATGGCCGGGTGGAAATTTCCGCGGTCGTCATCACCTTCAACGAGGAGAAACGGCTCGAGGCCGCGCTCCGGAGTCTCGAGGGGGTCGCCTCCGAGATCATCGTCGTCGACAGCCTCAGCACGGACGACACGCTCAAGATCGCCCGCAAGTACACCGACCGTGTCTACGAGCGCGCCTGGATCCACTGCGTCGACCAGAAAAACTACGCCGACACCCTGGCCTCCTTCCCCTGGATCCTCTCGCTCGACGCCGACGAGCGTCTCTCTCCGGCCCTCCGGGATGAACTCTTGAAGCTCCGCGCCGAGGAGCCGCCCTGCGCCGGGTTCTCCGTCCCGCGGGAGGCTTACTACCTCGGCCGCTGGATCCGCCATTCGGGCTGGCGCCCGGACCGGAGGGTGCGCCTCTTCCGCCGGGACCGGGCCCGCTGGGAAGGGGATTATGTCCACGAGCGCCTCGTCGTCGACGGAGACGTCGAAAAGCTCCGCGGGCCCATCCATCACTTCCCCTTCGGGACGATCGGCGAGCACGCGGCCAGGGTCAACAAGTTCTCCGGCCTGGCCGCCCAGAAGCTCTATGCCCGCAAGCAGAAGGCGCATCTGCTCCGCCTTCTTTTCCTGCCGACGCTCCGGTGCCTGAAAACATATTTTCTAAAGCTCGGACTCCTCGACGGCTTCCCCGGACTCGTCATCGCCTGCCTCGACGGCTACGGCGAGTTCCTCTGCTCGGCCAAGCTCCGCTCGATCTGGAAAAAAGGAGAGCACATTGAGCCTTTTCCATATTGACGCCGGCCGGGAATGGAGCGGCTCGGAGCGCCAGGCCCTCATCCTGGCCCGCGAGGCCAGGGCGAGGGGCTTCGTTTCCCGGCTCGTGGTCCAGCCGAAAAGCCCCCTCCACGAGAAAGCCGCCGCCGAAGGGCTTCCCGTTCTCGCCATCAGGATGCCGGGCGGGCGGAGCCTCGGCGCCATCCTGCGGGTGGCGGGGGCCATGAGGCGTGGCCGCTGCGCCCTCGTCCACTTCCATGACGCCCCGGCGCTCGCCGTGGGGTCGCCGGCGGCGTCCCTGGCCAAGGTGCCCATCCGCGTCCTGACAAGGCAGACCGACCCCGGAGGCCGGCGGGGACGGGCTCCGGCGAGGCACATCGACATGGTCATCGCCGGCTCCGAGGGCGTCAGGAACGTCCTCGTTCGCGGCGGGCTTCCCGAAAAGTCCGTCGAGGTCGTCCCGGCCGGGATCGATTTCTCGTCTTACGAGGACAGCGGGCCGCGGGACTTTCTCCGGAAGGAATTCTCTTTCGCCCCGGACGATTTCCTGGTCGGCATCGTGGCCGGCCTGGAGGACCCCCGGAGCTATCGGGAGGTCATCGAGGCCGCCGCCGTCATCCGGGAGCATGCCCCCAAAGCGAGGATCATCATCCTCGGGGAAGGATCGCTCCGGCTGGAGCCGGACAGGAAAGGCCACGATATTCCCGCGATTGACGCCGTCTATTACCTCGGTTTCCGCTCGGACATGGCCCGGGTCCTGGCCTCCCTCGACGTTTTCGTCACGACATCGCCCCTGATCGGGTTCGGCGGCTCTCTCCTCGACGCCATGGCCTCCCGGGTGCCGGTCGTGGCCGAGGAGACCGGAGGAGCTCCGGATATCATCGTCCACCGGGAAACAGGGCTCCTCGCGCCTTCCCGGGACCCGCGGTCCCTGGCCGAGACGGTCCTGAAGCTCTACATGGACAGGAACCTGGCGGCCCGCCTGGCCCAACGCGGGGCCGCGGCCGTCCGGGAAAAATATTCGGCTGAAGCCATGGCCCGGAGGATCATCGCGATCTACGAGCGCCTGGCTTCGCAGAAAAGGATCAAGCTTGGCTGAGAAGGTCAAGATCCGCGCCCTGGACTTGTTCGAGGAATTCGAGAAGCTTCTCCATATCCAGCGGGCCGTATGGAACCACGAGGACGTCGACCTGACGCCGGCGCACCAGTTCTCGGTCTCGAGCCGGATGGGGGCGATCCTCCTCGGGGCGTTCGTCGGCCGGGAGCTCGCCGGCTTCGTTTATTCCTTCCCGGCCGTTTTCGGCGGCAAATTCTGCCAGCATTCGCATCTCCTGGCGGTCCTCCCCGAGTTCCAGGGCTACGGGCTGGGCAAGGCCCTCAAGTGGGCCCAGCGGGAGGAGGCCCTCAAGCGGGGATATGACCTCATCACCTGGACCTTCGACCCCCTCCTGACGCGCAACGCCAACCTCAACCTCCAGGCCCTGGGGGCCGTTTCGAAGACATATCTCCCCAATTTTTACGGATTGACCCCGTCCCTCTGCCTGGGGCCGGGCATCCCCACCGACCGGCTCCTCATCGAGTGGCGGATCGGGGCCGGGCGGGTGGCCGGACGGGCCGAAGGGAAGGCGAAGAAACCCTGCTACGTCGCGGCGGAGCTTCCCAAGGCCCTGGAACGAAAAGGCGGGGAGGAGGGCGCCTTCGCCCCGCCGGCGAGGCCTAGGCTCAAGCTCGAGGAAGATGTCCTCCTTGTCGAAGCGCCCCGGGACATCAAGGCGCTGGACTTCCGATGCGACCTCATCGCCGAGTGGCAGACGGGCCTGCGGCGGGCCATGGCGTCCTATTTCGGCCGCGGCTACCTCGCCGAGCATTTTCTCTTCGGCGACCGCTGCTTCTATGTCCTGAGAAAAGAGAGAAAGCGAGGCTGAAGAGATGGCCATCGAACGGATCGAGATGTCGCTTCTGCGGCTGCCCTACGTCCATTTCTTCGAGACCTCGTTCGGCCGGGCGTTCGACCGGACATTCATCATCGTCAAAGCTTTCTCCGATGGGACCTGCGGGTACGGCGAATGCGTCGCGGAGGAGGCGCCCCTCTACGGCAGCGAAACGACCGAGACCGCCTGGCACGTCCTGAGGGATTTCCTCATCCCCCTCCTCTTCCGCAAGGGCATCGAGGAGCCCGGGGACTTCGCCCGCGAGGCCGGGGTCTTCCGGGGGAACCGCATGGCCAAGGCGGGGCTCGAGCTCGCCCTCTGGGACCTCAAGGCAAAAAAGCTCGGCCGGCCGCTCCACGCGCTTTACGGGGGGGTGCGGAAGGAGATCGAGGCGGGGGTCAGCTGCGGCATCGAGGACTCCCTCACGGACCTTGTGGCCGGGATCGGCCGATACCTCGACCAGGGCTATAGGCGGATCAAGATCAAGATCAAGCCGGGCTGGGACGTGAAGGCGTGCGAGGCCGTGCGCCGGGAATATCCCGACATCATGCTCCAGGCCGACGCCAACGGAGCATACCGGCTGGAGGACAAGGAAACGCTCAAGGCCCTCGACGCCTACAGCCTCCTTCTCGTCGAGCAGCCGTTCGCGCCGTACGACCTGTGGGACCATGCCAAGCTCCAGCGGGAGATGAAGACGCCTCTTTGCCTCGACGAGAGCATCCTGTCGCTCGACACGGCGCGGGCGGCCCTCGAGATGGGGAGCTGCCGGGTCATCAACATCAAGGTCGGGCGCGTCGGCGGGCCCGTCGAGATGCGCAAGATCCACGATCATTGCGAGGGGCGCGGAGTCCCGGTCTGGTGCGGCGGCATGCTCGAGAGCGGGATCGGGCGGGCCCACAACCTGCACATCGCCTCGCTCCCGGATTTCAAGCTCCCGGCCGACCTGTCGGCGAGCCGCCGCTATTACAAGGAAGACATCATCGACCCGGCGATCGAGCTCAGCGGCCCAGGCAAGATCCGGGTTCCGGACGGGCCGGGGATCGGCGTCAACCCGGTCGAGGAACGGATCCGGAAGGCGACCGTGCGCGCCGAGACCTTCCGCCCGTCTTAAAAAACGGCGGAATGAAAACCTGATGCCGTTTCCGTTTCGACCGGTTCTCTTGACCCGTTCGCCGACGCTAAGCCCCGCCTTTCATCAGCTCGGGGACAAGAAGCGAGGCTCAGGGTTACTACGGGGAGCAGTAAATATATTACATAATCCTTGCTGCTCCCCGAGTACTAGCCGGGCGATAGAGAAATCTGAAGACAATTATATCCTGCCCGGCTTAGTAACCCCGAACAAGCCCCGGCATTCAGGCCGGGGACTCGACGGGTTCTCTTGACTAAACATGATCTATCCTCTAATATTTGTAGAGTTTTTTCACGGACATGCAATAAGGACACAGCATGAAGAGAATTGTCATCCTCGGCGCAGGCACGGGCGGAACGGTCATGGCCAACCTCCTCCGCAAGCGCCTGGACGGAGCGGAATGGTCGGTCACGGTCATCGATAAGGACAATGACCACTATTATCAGCCCGGGTTCCTGTTCATCCCCTTCGGTTTTTACACCAAGGATGATGTCCGCAAGGAAAAATCGAAATTCCTCCCCCGCGGCGTCGAGTTCATCGTCGCCGAGATCGAGCGGATCGACCCGGCCGGCGAACGCCGTCGCCCTTGGAGACGGCCGCCGCGTCCCGTACGATATCCTGATCATCGCGACCGGGGCCGAGATCGCTCCGCAGGAAACCCCGGGAATGCTCGACGGCTGGCGCGACACGATCTTCGATTTCTACACCGCCGACGGGGCCACGGCCCTGGCCGGAAAGCTCAAGTCCTTCCCCGGCGGCCGGCTCGTCATCCACGTCAACGAGATGCCCATCAAATGCCCGGTCGCGCCCCTGGAGTTCGCCTTCTTCTGCGACTGGTGCCTCTCGCCGCCATCACCGGCGTGACGCGATCGAGCTCGTCTACGTCACCCCGCTCTCCGGCGCCTTCACCAAGCCCGTCGCCTCGAAGGCCCTGGGGGCCCTCCTCGAGAAGCGGAAGCATCCGGACGCGTGACGGATTTCAGCGCCGAGCGGATCGACGCCGCCGCCCGCAAAATCATCTGGTACGACGGCCGTGAGGTCCCTTACGACCTCCTGGTCACCGTCCCGACGAACATGGGCTCGGAGATGATCGAGCGGTCGGGGATGGGCGACGAGCTCCGTTACGTCCCGACAGACCCGAAGACGCTGCAGTCCAAGTCCCATGAGAACATCTTCGTCATCGGCGACGCGTCGAACCTGCCCGCCTCCAAGGCGGGGTCGGTCGCCCATTTCCAGTCCGAGGTCCTCGCGGCCGAACATCCTCCGGGCGATCGAGGGCAAGCCGCTGGAGCCGGACTTCGACGGCCATTCCAACTGTTTCGTCGAGACGGGCCGGCGCAAGGCCATCCTGATCGACTTCAATTACGAGACCGAGCCGCTCCCGGGACACTTCCCCTTTCCGAAGATCGGCCCGATGCCCCTGCTCAAGCCGAGCCGGATCGAACCACCTGGGCAAGCTGGCCTTCCGCTGGATCTACTGGAACATGCTCTTGAGGGCCCGGCCGATCCCGTTCATCCCGTCCCGGATGAAGATGGCGGGCAAGAAGCGCCCGGACGGCGCTTAAGCGGCCCCGATATCAAGGAAGATCATAGAATATCAATATCTCAGTTGAAGGAGCCAGACATGCCTCAGAAACAATTCGGGAACGTCGTCGTCGACGTTGATGCCGAAGGCTTCATGACCAACCAGGCCCAGTGGACTCGCGAGGTCGCCGCGGCCATCGCCAGGGAAGAAGGGATCGCCGAGCTGACCCCCTCCCACTGGAAGGTCATCGAGTTCATGCAGAAGGAATTCAAGGAGACCGGCCAGGCGCCGAGCGATCCGGAAGCTCAACAAGACCGGCGTCATCGAGCACCAAGGAGCTCTACGAGCTCTTCCCGGGCGGGCCGGCCAAGAAGGCGGCCAAGATCGCCGGCCTGAAAAAGCCCGAGGGTTGCGTCTGAGGGACGGAGATCGAGCCATGGAAGAGAAAATCAAAAAAGTCTCGATCGTCATCTCGAAGGGCGGGCTCGACGGCGTCTACCCGGGTCTGATCATGGCCAACGGCGCCCGGATGGAAGGGATCGAAGCGAACCTGTTCTTCACCTTTTTCGGGCTGGACGCCATCATCAAGAAGCGGATGGGGAAGATCAAGATCGCCACGGTCGGCAACCCCGGGCATGCACATGCCGTCCCTCCTGGGCATCCTGCCGGGGTTTTCGGCGATGGCCACGTCGATGATGATGAAGACGATGGACAAGCTCGACATCCCGCCCGTGCCGGAGTTCATCGAGATGGTCGCGGACGCCGGCTGCAAGCTCTACGGCTGCAAGGCGACGGTCGACATGTTCAAGCTGAAAAAAGAGGACTTCTGCCCCCAGGTGGATTCGATCATCAACGTCGGCAAGTTCTACGAGATCTCGGCCGGCGGCCAGATCATCTTCACCTAAGGCGGGAGGCCGGCCGCTAGAATTGCGGCTTGAGGAGTTTCCGGGCTTCCTCCGCTCCTTTAACGTTGCGCCATCTTTATGCCTGTTCGCTCTTGCCGGGCTCGAGGCTCGTCCCGCAATACGGGCAGACCTTCCAGTCCGTCTCGACCGGCTTCTTGCATGAAGGGCAGACCGCTTTGCTGGGCCTGCCGCAGCAGGGACAATAGGCGTACCCGGCCGCGACGGGCTTCCCGCACCCCGGGCAGCTCGCAGCGGGCGCGGCCGCGCTCGCATCCGCCCGCCGGACGGGCATCTCGTGTCGCATGATGAGATAGATGAGCAGCCCGACGACGTTCCCGATCAGGACCAGAAGCGCCCAGAGGATCCCGCTCATGCCTCGGCTTTCGGCGTCCCGGTAAACCCAGATGATCACGAAAACCCAGAGCGCCATGAGGGCGAGGGGCATGAACATGAACGGAATGAACCTGAACACTCCGCCCAAAGAATGGCCGGCGTCCCGGAAGACATGCGAGACGCCGGGGAATAAGCCGAACGGGAGGACGAAGAAAATGGACCGGAAGGCGAAGAGCAGCACGAGCCCGATCAAGATCACGAGGGCCCATGTGGCGTGGTTATTGTTCGTTGTCATGTGAACCTCCTTATCCCTTGCTCTCGGGAAGACGATGTCCCGTTCTCTGATGGCCGGGCCATCCGCAGGATGACCGGCGAGAGAAAAAGCACCAGCACGTTCTGGGCGATGAAGACGATCGCGGCCCACGCGCCCGACGGCAGCGGCTGCCCCGGCCTGACGTCGATGAGGGCCACGGTCAGCCAGATCGCCGCCAGGACCGTGAACAGGGCCGAGGCGGCGATGACCGGAACGGGGATCTTCGCTTTTCCCGCCGACGGATCCTTCTCCATAGCCTCAAGGCATAGCTGCCGGGTCCTCAGCTCGACGGATTGAGGCAGCTCAGCCCCGCCGAGGTCGCGCGCGCCCTTCCGGACCGTGAGACGGCAGGCCTGGAACATCCGGCAGCCGGGGCAGCCTCGGAGATGGTCCTCGACCATCCGCCGCTCGTCGCCGCCCAGGGGACGCTCTTCGCTTTCCAGGATCAGCTGTTCGATCGCCTTGCAGGTCATGATTTATTCTCCTCTGAGGCTTCCGTCCGGGACCACGCGGGCCCGAACGCCGCCAGGTCTCTTTGAAGGCCCTTCACCGCCCGGTGAAGGAGGGTCCGGACGGTCGTCTCGGGGATGCCGAGCATCCGGCCGATCTCCTCGTGCTTATAGCCCTCGATGTCCTTGAGGACAAAGACCTCCCGCTGCCGGGCGGGGAGCCGGGAGATCGCCCGGCGCAGGCAGAGCCGGAAGTCCCCCCGGGCGGCGAAGTCCCGGGCCGGGAACCGGCCTGATTCCCATCCGGTGTCCGCGTCCGCCGCCTCGTCCGTCATCGCCCGGGCCCGCTCGAGAAAAAACAGCCTCCGGATCCTCTTCTTCCTCAGGCTGTCCCGGTGCAGGTTGGCCGTGATGGTGAACAGCCAGGCCTTGGTGTCGCCCGAACGCGGCTCCTCGCGGCCCGAGCGCACGGCCCGCAGCCAGGTTTCCTGGAAGAGGTCCTCCGCGTCCCGGGCGTTGTCGGTCAGGGCGCGGGCCAGGCGGAAGACGGGCTCCTTGTACATTTCATAGATCGCGTCGAATGAACCCTGGGTGAAGGGCAAGGTGTCCGGCCGCGGGGCGACTTTCAGGCCTGGCATCACGGCTTCCATCTCTTTTTCCGCCTCACTCATGAAGACGCGCGAGACGGGCGTTCGTTCACCCCGGCAAGACATTCAGCCTGAATTTCCGCGTTCACCCGGTCGGCCCAGGACCGGTTCAGGCGCGCCCGCCCGGGAGCTTGATCGACTTCAGGTAGCCCTCGACCTGGGCCTTGAGGGCCGGGTCCTGGATTCGGAGGAGAGCTTTTTCCAGGACGGGCCGGGCCTTGTCCGGCTCGTTGTTGTTGATGTAGGCGACGCCGAGGTTGACCTGGATGTTGATGTCGTCCGGGGCGAGGACCAACCCGGCCTGGAAGCTCCCGGCGGCTTCCGCAAAGCGGCCGAGCTGGTTGAGGATGACCCCCTTAAGGTTGTACGTGGGAGCGAGAAGATCCAGCTTGAGGGATCTCTGGGCATCGTCCAGGGCCAGGTCGAGCTTCTTCTGGCCGAGATGGGCCCTGGCCAGGTAGTAGGCCGTGTTGGCGTCGTCCTTGATGGCGAGGGCCTTCATAAATTCGGACTCGGCTTTGTCCAGGGCGCCCGTGTCGAACGAGACCAGGCCGACATTGAAGTGGGCTTCGGCCAGGTCCGGCCGCAGCTCCAGGGCCTTATCGAAGGCCGCCGTCGCGGCCGCGACTTCCCCCTTCTTATAGTAGGCGGTCCCGAGCAGGCTATGGCCGCAATAATGCTTGGGGTCGAGGGACACCGCCAGGTTCCCGTAGCGGATGGCCTCGTCCGTAAGCCCGTAGCGGAGGGCAATGGCCCCCTTATCACATTGGTATTGGGGATCCTGGTCCGGATCCTTGGCGGGTTTCTTTTTTTGGTCCGCGGCCGAGGCGAAGCCGGCGAGGACGGAGATCGTGAGGAACGCCGCGATACATCGGTTGGGCCTCATGAAACTTCTCTTCCGACGATCTCCGTTTACGATTATTCATGATGGCACAACTCTGCCTCACTGGCAAGCGGCCCCGGCGCCA
>CAWCND010000006.1:0-19867 GCA_963796835.1 Candidatus Aminicenantota bacterium
GGTGGCTTTCGGGATTCATCGTCAAAAGACTTCGGGGGTGGCCTCCGCTCTGAAACGAGGTTGAGCTTGGGGGGTTCCCTTCGTCGGGTCGCGGGTTTGGCCCGGCGAGCCAGACCCGCCTCGGTTCCGGGCCTCGCTCTCCTCTCCCGTTGGTCGAGGATCCGTGCCCGCTCGACCCTCCACACGCCCTCCTCCGGGAACACCCCCTACGCATTTTTCTTCTATCGCATCAGCTATCCCCCCAAACCTCAAGAATTATGCCATTTTTATCTGAAGATCCTGGATCAACGCTTCTGGTGGAGGAGATAGAGGAAGAACGGAGCACCGACGGCCGCCGTGATCACGCCGATCGGAAGCTCCGAGGGAAGGATGGTCCGGGCGATCAGGTCCGAGTAGAGGAGGAACGTCCCTCCGGCCAGGGATGCGTAGGGAAAGAGCCGGCGATGGTCCGGGCCTATGAGGAGCCTGATCCAATGGGGCACGACGAGGCCGACGAAGCCGATGATCCCGCTGACCGAAACGGAGATCGCGGCCAGGAGAGAGGACAGGACGAGGAAGGCCTTCCTCACCCGGCGGACCGGACAGCCCAGGGCCCTGGCCGTCTCATCCCCCATGGCCAGGAGGTTCATGTCCTTGGCTAGCCAGAGAGAAGCGGCCAGGCAGATCAAAAAGTAAGGGGCGACGGTCCCGACCTGCTTCCAATCGGCCAGCTGGAAGCTGCCGAGGAGCCAGAAAACGGCCTGATCGAAGGAATCCGACCGCATAAAAAGAAGGAACGAGGTCAGGGACGAGGCCAGCGCTCCGGCCGCGATCCCGGTCAGAAGAAGGGTCTCGATCTTGAAGCCGCCCTTCCTCAAGGAGAGGAGGTAGACGAACGAGACGATCCCCAGTCCCGAAACGAAAGCCATCAGTCCCTGCCCGGAGAAGCCGGGGACAGCGACGCTGACACCCAGGGAAAGGGCCAGAACCGCGCCGAGCGATGCCCCGGACGAAACGCCGACGACAAAGGGGTCGGCCATGGGGTTCTGGAAATATCCCTGGAGGATGGCCCCGGAGAGGGCCAGGCTCGCCCCGACCAGGAAGGCCAGGACGGCCCGCGAGAGCCGGAGGTCGATGAAGATCGTGGCCTGGATGCCCGTCCCCCCGCCCCGGACGACGTCCCACAGGTCGGCGGCGGAGGTCTTGACGGGACCGGTCAGGAGAGACAGGAGAAAGCCGGCTGCGGCAAGCAGGATGAGGAGGGCCAGAAGGAGGCGGCGGGCCGTTTCCGCTCTCACGGCCTTCCTCCGAACCGCTCGGGATGGAGGGCGCGGGCCATCCGGTCCAGGACGTCCACGAGGCGCGGGCCGAAGCGGCTGGCCGAATTCTCATCGACAATATAGATCCGGCGCCCGACGACTGCCTTGACGTGGTCGAGATGGACCTCGCGGCTCAGCCACTCTCGGGCCTCCGCGAAGTCCTCCTCGGACTTGGAAAGGATGAAAATGGCGTCCGGATCGTCCCGGATGATCCGCTCCGGGCTGTACAGGACCCATTTCTTGGGCATCGCGGCCGCGATATTGACCGCCCCGGCCCTGGCGATGAGGTCGTTGAGGTAGCTTTCGCCGCCGCACGTCCAGAGCCCCTGGCCGCGGAGGACGACGAACACGCGGGGCTTCTCCGTGACCGTGCCCAAGGCCGTCTCGACGGCCTCCTGCCTGGCCCTGAGGCCGGCCGCGAGCCCATCGGCTTCCCTTTCTCTCCGGGTGACCAGCCCGATCCTGGCGATGAGCGGGTAAAGGGCATCGAGACCGGTCCCGATGTCCAAGACAAAGACAGGCAGCTTGAGGGCGGCCAGGCGGTTGACGATCCGGAGCGGGTTTCCCCGGAAAGCGATGACGAGGTCCGGCGCGAGGGCCTGGACGCGCTCGATGTTGGGGTCGACGAGCCCGCCTATTTTCGCGATGGATCCGGCTTCGGGCGGATAATCGCAGAACCTGGTGACCCCCACGACGTTCCTGCCCAGGCCGAGGGCGAAGAGGATCTCGGTGATGTTCGGGGCCATCGAGACGATCCGAGCCGGTGTCGTCGCGGGCAACGGGAAGGGGCGGCCGAGGTCGTCGCGGATGGACTGGGGCTGCCCGGCGGCGGAGCGAACGACCACCAGGAGGAAGATCGACCAGGCAGCCGCTGTCCAGGCGGCGGACCCGCGGCGGGACCTCTCGCTCACCGGCCCCTTCCTCCCGTCACGAGCGAGATCTCCGGGAGGCCGGAGCGGCTGTTCGGCTTGACATCGACCTCCGCGTCGAAAATGGCCCTGACCATGGCCGCCGTGATCGTTTCGGCCGGCCCGCCCTGGGCCGCGATCCCCCCGCCTTTCAGGTGGACCAGGCGTTCGGCGTAGGCCGCGGCGAGGTTGATGTTGTGCTCGGCGGCCAAGATCGTCTTCGCTTTGTCCTTCTGAAGGCCCTTGAGGATGGCGTAGATCTCGACCTGGTAGCTGATGTCAAGATGGAGGCTTGGCTCGTCAAGGAAGAGGACTGGGGTGTCCTGGGCCAAAGCGCGGGCGATAAAAACCCGCTGCCGCTCGCCACCGCTCAGGTGGCCCACTTTTTTCCCCAGCAGGCCCGCCACCTCCGTCAGGCGCACGGCCTCGTCGACGGCCTCGGCATCCCCGGCGGAAAGCGTCTCGAACCGGGACTGGCGGGCATAGCGACCCATGAGAACGACCTCCCGGGCCGTGAACTCGAAGACGGGCTCGGCCAGCTGGGGGACGTAGGCGATCTTCCGGGCGATCTCGCGTCGTCCAAGGCGAAAAAGATCGTCGCCGCCCAGGACGACCTCGCCCCGGACGTTCCCGAGAAGGCCCAGCATGGCCCGGATCAGAGTGCTTTTCCCGGAACCGTTCCGGCCGAGGACGGCGACGAACTCTCCGGGCTCGAGGGCCAGGGAGATGTCCTTGATGACGAAGCCGCCGTCGTATCCGGCGGAGAGATTCTTGACTTCCAGGATCGCCATGGCCGGACTTAGTATATCCGCATTCCTTGACTTTTCAAGGGGATGAACCTAAGATGAATTTTGCCTTTTCGGGCCGGCGATAGGCCCGAAATCCGATCTTCCGAGGACAGCTCGAACCATGAAGGAGACGTACGACTTCCAGCCCATCGAGGAAAAGTGGCAGCGCCGCTGGGAGGCCGAGAAGGCTTTCCGGGCGACCGAGGACCCGTCCAAGACCAAGTTCTACTGCCTGGAGATGTATCCCTATCCCTCCGGTCGCATCCACATGGGCCACGTCCGGAACTACTCTATCGGCGACGTCATCGCCCGCTTCAAGACGATGAAAGGGCAAAGCGTCCTCCATCCCATCGGCTGGGACGCCCTGGGCATGCCGGCCGAGAACGCGGCCATCCAGCACGGCATCCATCCCCGGGATTGGACCCTCGCCAACATCGCCCACATGCGGACCCAGCTCAAGAGAATAGGTTTCAGCTACGACTGGGACCGCGAAGTCAATTCCTGCCAGCCCGAATACTATCGTTGGAACCAGTGGATCTTCCTCAAGATGCTCGAACGGGGCCTGGCCTTCCGCAAGGAAAGCTGGGTCAACTGGTGCCCCCAGTGCCGGACCGTCCTGGCCAACGAGCAGGTCGTGGCCGGAGGCTGCTGGCGCTGCGACACGGTCGTCACCCAGAAGAAGATGGAGCAGTGGTTCCTGAAGATCACGGACTATGCCGATGAGCTCCTCGCGGGACACGAATCCCTCGGGAAATGGCCCGAGCACGTCCTCCAGATGCAGAAGAACTGGATCGGCAGGAGCACCGGGGCCCATGTCCATTTCGGACTCGAAGGGTCGCCGGAGGCGCTCGAGGTCTTCACGACGCGCCTGGACACGATCTGCGGAGCGACCTTTCTGGCGGTCTCCCCCGAACACCCCGCCGTCCCCGGCCTCATCGCCGGGCCGGGCGAGGAGAAGCTCAAGGCCTGGGTCGCCAGGGCCGTCGTCGAGATGCGGCTGAAGCGGGAGTCCGGCGAGACCGGGAAGGACGGCGTGGACACCGGTCAAAGGGCGCTGAACCCCTTCACGGGTGAGCTCATCCCGGTCTGGCTGGCCAACTACGTCCTCATGGACTACGGGACGGGCGCGATCATGGCCGTTCCCGCCCACGACGCCAGGGATTTCGAGTTCGCCACGGGCTACGGCCTCCCCATCCGGACGGTCATCGCGCCGCCGGTGGAAGAGACGAGGCCGCACGAGGGTGCGCCGGCCGAGGTCTTCGAGGATCATGGCGTCCTCGTCAACTCCGGTCCGTTCTCCGGCCTCCGGTCCGAGGAGGCGATGGAGAAGATGGGAGCGTATGCCGAGGAAAAGGGCTTCGGCCGCCGGAGCACCGTCTACCGCCTCCGCGACTGGGGCATCTCGCGCCAACGGTATTGGGGGACCCCGATCCCGATCATTTACTGCGAAGAGTGTGGGACCGTCGGCGTCCCCTACGAGGACCTCCCCGTTGAGATCCCCTACGGCGTCGAGATCACGGGCGCCGAGGGGTCGCCCCTCGAACGGCTCGAGAGCTTCGTCCGGACGACCTGCCCGAAATGCGGCCGTCCGGCCCGCCGCGAGACCGACACGATGGACACCTTCGTCGATTCGTCGTGGTATTTTTTCCGCTATTGCTCGCCGGGCGAAAAGAACCTCCCCTTCGCCCCGGCCGCGGCGGAATTCTGGCTCCCGGTGGACCTCTACATCGGCGGCGTCGAGCACGCCATCCTCCACCTGATCTATTCGAGGTTTTTCACGAAAGTCCTGAGGGACTTCGGCCTCACGGCGGTCAGCGAGCCGTTCCCTCACTACCTGGCCCAGGGGATGGTCACCAAGGACGGGTCGGCGATGTCCAAGTCCAAGGGCAATATCGTCGACCCGGATGATATCCTGGCCCGATACGGCGCGGACGCCCTGAGGGTCTTCATCCTCTTCGCTTCGCCCCCGGACAAGGAGTTCGCCTGGGCGGAGGAAGGGCTCGAGGGCTGTTTCCGTTTCCTGACCAGGATCTGGTCGCTCGTCCATGAAAATCTCGACCTGTTCGAGGCCGGACCGGAAGCGGATCTCACGGCCGGGGAGGCCGGAGGCCGCGTCATCAAGAAGATGCACCAGACGCTCCGGAAGGTCGGCGAAGACATCGAAATCCGGTTCCACCTGAACACGGCCGTGAGCTCGATCATGGAGTTCCTGAACCTGGTCAAGAAGGAGAAGGACGGGCTGAGAGGGACGTCCGGCGGACGGGCGGTCTTGCGCCTGGCGATCGAAACGCTCGTCACCATCCTGTCGCCGTTCGCCCCGCACATGGCCGAGGAGCTCTGGGAGAAAACGGGTCACAAGGGCCTGCTGATGCGGTCGCCCTGGCCCGAGTTCGATCCGGACCTTGCCCGCGAGGAGATCGTCACGGTCGTCGTCCAAGTCAACGGGAAACTCAGGGACAAATTCGAGGCCGAGCCGGGCCTGGCCGAGCCCGAAATGGAGGCGCGGGCCCTGGCCCTGCCGAAGATCCAGGCCGCCCTCGGCGGCCGGACGCCGCGGAAAGTCATCTGCGTCAAGGACAAGCTCGTCAACATCGTAGGCTGATGGCGAATCATCATCGGTTGTCGATCGTCATCCTTCCGGCGGTCATCGCCCTGGCGGCCGCGGCTTGCGGCTATCACTTGCGCGGCACCGGGAGCTTCCTCCCACCGTCCATCAAGACCATGAGCATCCCGGTCTTCAAGAACATGACGACCCGCTACGAGCTGGACATCAGGCTGACCCGGGCCGTGATCAATGAGATGGTCGCCCGGGGAAAGGTGACCATTGTGGCCGACCCGGAGAAGGCGGACGCCGTCCTCGAAGGTGAGGTCATCTCCTTCTCGGCGACCCCGGTCGGCTTCACGGGACAAGCCCAGGCCGACCGCTACACTATTACCGTGAGGACGAAGATCGTCCTGAAGGAAAGGGCCGCGGAAAAACCCCTCTTTTCCAACCCGTCCTTCATTTACGTCGAGCAGTACCAGGTCCCCCCCGGCCTTGACTTCGAGTCCGTCCAGACGGAAGCCATCGACAAGATCGCCGAGGCGTTCGCCCGCAGCCTCATCGCCACCATCCTGGAAGGGTTCTGAGGTGCACAGCGCCCTCCTCAACGCCGAGGTCAGCGAGGACAGCCTTCTCGCCTGTTATTTCCTCTACGGCGAAGAGACCTTTCTTGCCGACCAGTTCGTCAGCCAGCTCAGGGACATGCTGGCCGCCTCCTCGGACGAGGACTTCCGCCTGGACAGGTACTACCTCGACGAGTCGAA
This sequence comes from Candidatus Aminicenantota bacterium, assembly GCA_963796835.1. Classification (GTDB taxonomy): domain Bacteria; phylum Acidobacteriota; class Aminicenantia; order Aminicenantales; family Saccharicenantaceae; genus DATKJS01. The sequence goes on from CAWCND010000006.1 coordinate 6,301, forward strand.
ATGGATGGACGTCATCGACACCGCCCGGACCGTGCCTTTCCTTTTCCATGCTTGGCGGGTCCTTGTCGTTTCGATCCCGGAGCGGCGCCCGGGCTCCGACAGGGGCGGCGGTCAGCGCCCAGAGGCGGGCGGGGACGAGATGAAAGGGACGAAGTTCCTGAGCGAGACTGACCAGAAGATCATCCGCGCCTACTTCGCCGAACCGGCGGCCCGGACCACCCTCGTCGTCATCATGCCCGGCAAGGTCAGGAAGAATGACTCCATTGTCCGGTTCTTTTCATCCCTGCCGAAGTCCTCCGTCCTGGTCAAGGAGGTCAAGCGTCTCTACGCGCAGGGCGTCAAGAACTGGGCCGACCGGAAGGCCCAGACGCTCGGAAAATCGCTCACCGAGGGAGCGAAGGCCCGCTTGTACGAGATCGTCGGCTCCGACCTCAGGCTCCTTTCGAACGAGCTCGAAAAGCTGGCGACCTTCGTCGGCGACAAGCGGGGGATCGGCGAGGAGGACGTCAACCAGGCCACGGCCTGGCTCAGGAGCTACGAATCCTACGAGATCGACGAGGTTCTGACGAACGCGGACTTCGAACAGGGAGTCACGGTCCTCGGCCACCTCTTCGCGGAGGGCGAGAAGCCGGAGCTCATCGTCGGACGGCTGACGACTTTCTTCAGGAACGTCCTCGCGGCCCAGACCTGGCTCCGCGAAAGGAGCAAGACGAGGGAGGAGATTTTCCAGGAGTTCTTTCCCTATATCCAGAAGGCCCATTCCAGCCTCTACGATAGGAAACACGACGGGTTCTTCTCGGCCGTCGAGGGGCTGTCAAGGACGGAGCTCGCCTCCGTCCTGAGGAAACTCCAGAAGGTGGACATCAGGATCAAGACGACGGAAACCGACGCGAGGACGCTCCTCGAGGTCTTCCTGAAGGAGTATTGTCTGCTGCGGGTCCGGAGGAAGGCTATTTCGCGGGGCTGACGCCCAGCCCGGCGACCTGACGGCTGAGGCGGGATTTGTAGCGGCTCCCCGTGTTCTTGTGGATCGTGCCTTTCTTGACGGCCTGGTCGATCGTCGACATGACGCCGGGGAGGAGCTTCCGGGCCGATTCCTGGTCTTTATTCTCGACCGCTTCACGGACTTTCTTGATGCCGGTGCGGAGCGCGGACGTGTTCCGGGCGTTGACGGCCTTCCTGCGGATGCTGCGCCGCTCTTGCCGGATGGCGGATTCGTGATGGGCCATGATCTCACTCCTTGAAAGGCGTCTATGATAGAATATCCTGGTTTCAAAGTCAAACAGCCTCCCCTCTGGAGCGAGACGGCCCCCGCCTGATGGAACGCGACGAACAGAGAAGCCGGCTCCTGCGGTCCACGGCCTCCGTGGCCCTGCCGACGCTCGTCAGCCGGCTGCTGGGCTACGTCCGGGACCTCCTCCAGGCCTATTTCCTGGGCACGGGCCACAGCGCCGACGCCTTCACGATCGCCTTTACCATTCCCAACCTCTTCCGCCGCCTGACGGGCGAGGGGGCTATGACGGCGGCTTTCGTTCCGACCTTCACGGAGATCAAGAAAAAGGGCGACCGGAAGGAGCTCTGGACGTTCGGCAACGTCTTTTTCTATGATCTCGCCTGGTCATGGGCCTCGCGACCGTCCTGGGGATCGTCTTCGCCCCGGGGCTGGTCAAAGTCATCGCCTTCGGGTTCAAGGCGACCGAAGGCAAGTGGGCCCAGACGATCGCCATGACCAGGGTCATGTTCCCGTACCTCTTCTTCATCAGTCTGGCGGCCCTGGCCTCGGCCATCCTCAATTCGTTCCGCCGGTTCTTCGTCCCGGCCTCGACGCCGATCCTGTTCAACCTGGCCGTGATCGCCGTTGCTGCCGGCCTGGCCCGCGGCTCGCGAGAGCCGGCCCGGGTCTTTTGCCTTGGCGTTCTGGCCGGGGGCGTCCTGCAGCTTCTCGTCCAGGTCCCCTTCCTCCGGAAGGAGGGGATGCGCTTCACCTTCGGCCTGTCCTTCAGCCATCCGGCGGTCCGCCGCGTGGCGGCCCTCATGGTGCCGGGGGTCCTCGGGGCCGGGGTCTACCAGGTCAACTTCGCCCTGAGCCGGATGATCGCGTCCGGTTTGGGGCGGGGAAGCACGGCCGCGCTTTACTACTCGTCGAGGATCGAGGAGCTGACCATGGGGCTGTTCTCGATCGCCCTCGCCGCCGCCCTCCTGCCGGCCTTTTCAGAACACGCCGCCGCCCTGGACATGCCGGAGTTGAAGCGGACGCTGGGCTTTTCCCTCAGACTGACCTCGTTCGTGACATTTCCTGCCGCGGCCGGGCTCGTCGTCCTCAGCCGGCCGATCATCAGGGTCCTCTTCGAGCGGGGGAAGTTCGACAGCGAATCGACGTCCCTGAGCGCGGCTTGCCTCCTGTTCTTCGCCTTGGGACTGCCCTTCGTTTCCGGGGTGAAAATGATCGCCCCGGCCTTCTTCTCGCTCAAGGACACGAGGTCTCCCGTCGTCGTGGGCGTTGCCGTCATGGCCGTTAACGTCGGCTTGTCGTTCGCCCTGATGGGCCGCCTGCGTGTCGGCGGCCTGGCCCTGGCCCTGTCGTTGTCGCAGGTGGTCAACTTCGCCGCCCTCTTCGCGTGGCTCGAGAAAAAGATCGGGCCCATGGACAGGCGGGCCGTCGCCGTCACGGCCGGCAAAGCTTTGGCCGCCTCAGCCCTGATGGCCGTGGCCCTCCTGTTCTTCCGGCCTATCATCGACGTCGCGCGAGCGCCCTTCGCCCGTCAGGCCGCGGGATTGGCCACGGCCATCGTTCTGGGCGTCGGCCTCTATATTTTGTCCCTTTGGCTCCTCAGCCCGAAGGAGGCGAAAAGTCTCGTCGGGACCGTTCTCCACGCCGTGCGGCCCCGCGCCCGAAAGGAGGCAGGATGAAGATCGTGCTGCAGCGGGTCAAGGAAGCCCGGGTCGAGGTCGAGGGAGATACGGTCGGCCGGATCGGGAAGGGGATCTGCCTCCTGGTGGGCGTCGAGAAGGGCGACTCGGAGGAGGAGGCCCGCCTCTTGGCCAGGAAAGCGGTCGAGCTCCGTATCTTCCCGGACGCCGAAGGGAAGATGAACCTATCGCTGGCCGACCTCGGCGGCGAGGTCCTGGCCGTCTCCCAGTTCACGCTGGCCGGATCGGTCCGGAAGGGCAGGCGGCCGAGCTTCGACGGCGCCGAGGAGCCCCGCCGGGCCGCGGAGATCTTCGACCATTTCGTCGGCGCCGTCGAGGCCGGGGGGATCACGGTCGAAACCGGCATCTTCCAGGCGGTCATGGACGTCCACATTGTGAACGACGGCCCGGTGACTTTCGTTCTCGACTCCCGGAAAGACCCTGGCGGGGGCGAAGAGGGGTGAGAAGACCGGCCCCCGTCTCACCCCTCCGGGGGATGGCGACCGGCCAAAATCACCCCCGGAATCCCCGGCTCTGACCATAGACCGGTCCGGGCGTCCCGCCCATAATGCCCTGGGGACGGATACCGTTCCGGAGACCGTAGGGCCCTGCGCAGAAAGGGCAGAAAGAGAGGTCTCCTGAGATGGACAAGAGCGGATTGCCATGAGCCGATTCGTGAGCCGGGAGCCGAGGCCGCGCCTGCCGCGCCTTCCTCTAAGCGGGGCCATCGACCTGACCTACAGGTGCGATAACGACTGCTGTCACTGTTGGCTCAGACTCGCCCCGGGCTCCCCGGAGGGGAAGCGCGAGCTCACGATCGAGGAGATCCGGACGATCGTCGATGCGGCCCGGAGGCTGGGCTGCCGGGAATGGTCCCTTTCCGGCGGCGAGCCCATGCTCCGCCCGGATTTCGCCGAGATCTTCGACTACATCACGACACATTCAGCCGCATACACCCTGAACACGAACGGGACCCTGATCACGCCGGCGATCGCCCGCCTGATGAGGAGGCGGGGCACGAAGCTCATCGCCCTCTATGGCGCCACGGCCGAGATCCACGACCGGGTCACCCGGAATCCCGGCTCCTTCGAAGCCCTGAAAAAGGGCATCGGCCTTCTCAGCGATGCAGGCGCCCGGTTCACCGTCCAGATCGTCCCGATGAAAAGCAACCTCGACGGGTACGAAGCCATGGTCCGGCTGGCCGGATCCTGGAGCCCGTCCTGGCGGGTCGGAGCGGCCTGGCTCAATCTTGCGGCCGACGGCGACCCCGGCAAGAACAGGGAGATCCGGGAGGAGCGGTGGCCCCGCGCCGATGTCCTCAGGATCGATCGGCCGGAAGGCCCGTCGGGCGGCCTCGGCGAAGGCCGTTCATCGTGTCCGTCCGCGCTGGGCGGCGGGCTCTACGCGGGATGTCTCGCCGGCCGCCGCGGAATTCCATATCGACCCCTACGGTGGACTGAGCTTCTGCGGCTTCGTCAAGGACCCGGCCCTGCGTCTCGACCTCCGCCGGATGAGCTTCCGCGAGGCCTGGGACGAGCGCCTCCCTGCGCTGGCCGACAAGGCCAAGCCGGGGGAAAAATATTTCGAGAATTGCGGGGCTTGCGACCTCCGGGATGAATGCCGCTGGTGTCCTGTCTACGCGTACCTCGAGCATCGCGACCACTCGGCCAGGATCGATGATCTTTGCGCGATCGCCCGGGAGGAGAGGGCCTTCAGGAAGGAATGGGAGCGGACGCATTGCCGCTCCTATGGGATCGCCGGCCTGACCATCCGGGTCGAGGCGGACCTGCCGATCACGGACTCGACCTTCCAGCCGAAGTTCGAGCGCTTCAGGACTTCGGGCCCGGCCGAGAGCGACATCAGGATCCGCCATCACTTTTCGCTTCCGGACCTTGACGGACAGGACCTGGGGCATGAGGTCTACCGAAAACCGCCGTGGGCGATCTTCCGGAAAGGCGACTCCTGGATCTACCTGGGCATCTATCCCGACCCGGCCGACAAGAGGATCCACAAGGCCATCGTTTTCAACGATGACCATACCCGGGCCGGGATCTTCAACCCTTCGGCCGGGCTGTTCCTCGGCGGCGGCCTCGATTCCCTGACAACCCTCGCCTCCGACCAGATCCTGCTGGCCCGGGTCCTGCCGTTCGTCGGCGGAGCGTTCGTCCACGCGGCGGGAGTCCGCCTGAACGGCAGCGGCCTTCTCTTCGCCGGGCCTTCGGAGGCCGGGAAATCGACCATCGTCAAGATGCTCACGGGGAGGGCCGAGGTCCTTTGCGACGACCGGATGATCGTCCGGAAAGACGCCGGAGGGTTCCGCATCCACGGGACCTGGAGCCACGGCGAAGTTCCCGATGTCTCCCCGGGTTCTGCCCCGCTCCGGGCCCTCCTTTTCCTCCGACAGGCCAGGGAGAACCGGATCGAGCGGATCGAAGACCCGAGGGCCGTTCTCAAGGGCCTCCTGCCGCGGTTCGTCCGGCCGTTCGTGACGGCGGATTGGTGGGACCGGATCCTCGCCCTGGCCGGCGAGATCGCGGCCGGGACCCCGTGCTACGACATGTATTTTGACATGAGCGGCCGGATCGTCGGCGTCGTCGAGGAGATGTTCAAATGAGCCCGGCGGCGCAGGCCTTCACGAGAAAGGTCGAGTCCGGCCGGGCGGACTTCTGGAAGTCCGGGCGACCACGCCTGGCCAGGCTCGATGTCGAGCTCACCGAGCGCTGCAACAACGACTGCGCCCACTGTTCGATCAACCTGCCGGCCGGGGACGACGGGGCGAGGCGCCGGGAATCGACCGCGGCGGAGATCAAGGATATCCTCTCGGAGGCGGCTTCTCTCGGCTGCCTGAGCGTCAGGTTCACGGGCGGGGAGCCCCTCCTCCGGGAGGATTTCGAGGAGATCTACATGGCCGCCCGGAAGCTGGGCCTCCGGGTCAGGATCTTCACCAACGCCACTCTCCTCACACCGCAGCTCGCCGCGGTCCTCAAGAAGGTCCCGCCGCTCGAAATAATGGAGGTCTCCGTCTACGGAATGACAAGCGAGACCACGGAGAAAGTGACCGGGAACCCCGGCGCGCACGAGGCGTCCCGGCGGGGCATCGGCCTTCTCCTCGGTCACGGCATCCCGTTCGTGCTCAAAGGCGTTGTTCTGCCGGACACGAAGGGCGAGATGGACCGCTTCGAGGCTTGGGCCCGTGGGATCTCCGGCCCGGCCGGGCGTCCCGCCTACGCCGCGCTTTTCGACCTGAGATCGCGCCGTGACAATGAAGCCAAGAACGGCCGGATCCGGAAGCTCAGGATCGGACCCCGGGAATACGTCGAGCTGGAATCCCGCAAGGCGGAGACCCACGCGGCCGAGCTCAGGGGATTCGTCGCCCGGTTCGCTGGGCCGAGCGGCGGCCGCCTCTTCGGCTGCCTCGCCGACACGGGCAGCGTCGACGCCTACGGCCGTTTCCAGGTTTGTCTCCTCCTGCGGCATCCCAAGACCGTCTTCGACCTGAAAAAAAGTTCTCTGCGAAGCGCCGTCGAGGAGTTCCTTCCGAAGGTCCGGGAGATGCGGGCGTCAGACCCGGCCTATCTCGAGCGCTGCGGCCGTTGCTTTCTTAAGGCCTTGTGCCTGCAGTGCCCGGCGAGGTCATGGGCCGAGCATGGCACTCTCGACACTCCGGTCGAGTATTTTTGCGGGGTCACCCATGCTCAAGCGGTCTCGGCCGGCGTCATCGGAGAAGGGGAGAAGGCCTGGACCGTAGCCGACTGGCAGGCCCGGGTCGAACGGCTGAGAGCTTCGCCGGAGGGTCGGGAAACGGCGCGGACCGGAGGCCGCGGGGAATGCTGAGGAGAAGAACCATGGAAAGTCGGATCAGCCTGGATTCGGCCTACGGGCCGTCGGAAGATGTCGTCGTCAGGGAGATCGAGGGAGAGCTCATCATCGTTCCGCTCGTCTCCGGCATCGGGGACCTCGAGGACGAGCTCTTCACCCTGAATGAGGCCGGCCGGGCCATCTGGCAGAGGCTCGACGGCCTGAGACCATTGCGAGCCATCGTGAATGAACTCGTGGCCGAGTTCGACGCGCCGGCCGGACGCATCGAAGAAGACGTCGTCGGGCTCCTTGAGGAGCTCGCCCGGCGGAAGATGATCGTCCGGAAAGGATGAGCGATCGAGCCATGAGATCCGCCCGCCTCCTGAGGAAAAATAGAGAGCTCGCCCTCTCGGGCGAAGCCCTGACCGAGCTCATGCGGGCGGTCCTCGCGAAAGGGAAGCCCCTGCGGTTCCGGGCCAGAGGGCTCAGCATGTCGCCCTTCATCAAGGACGGTGACGTGGTAACCGTGCGTCCGCTCGCGGGAGCGCGCCCGAGGACGGGAGACATCGTGGCGTTCCTCCATCCCGCGACCGGCAAGGCGGCCGTCCACAGGATCGTCGGGGAATGCTCGGGCCTTTTCTCGCTGAAGGGAGACAACACTCCCGGGGCCGACGGCGCGCTATCGCTCGACGAGATCCTGGGGACCGTCTGCCGGATCGAAAGGTCGGGCAAAAGCGTCCTCTTGGGACGGCGCCCGGGCCGGGCCGTGATCGCCTCTCTCTCGCGGTCCGGGTTGCTGACGAAAGCCCTGGGAGCCGTCCGCAAGGCGTCCAGCCGGAGACCCGGAGGGAGTCCGTCATGACCCGGCGGTTCGTTTCCCGCAAAGAGCTGCCCGCCCTTCCGCTCTGGGAGAAGATGGGGAAGAGGAGGGCCGCGCTGAGCTTCGATCTTGAAGTGACCGACCGCTGCAACCTCAACTGCCGCCATTGCTATATCAACGTCCCGGCCGGAGACAAGGCCGCGAAAAGGCGGGAAGTCGATGCGGGCGAGGTCGGTCGGATCGGCGCCGAAGCCGCCTCCCTCGGCGTCCTCTGGTGCCTGATCACGGGCGGGGAGCCCCTTCTCCGGAAGGATTTTGTTGAGGTCTACCTGGCCTTGAAGCGGGAAGGACTTCTTGTCTCGGTCTACACGAACGCGACCCTCATCGGCCCCGAGCACATCCGGCTTTTCAAAAGATATCCGCCCCGGGACATCGAGGTGACGGCTTACGGCGTGACGGAAGGGACCTATGAGAGGGTGACCCGGATGCCCGGCTCGTTCGCGGCCTTCCGGAGAGGGCTCGATCTCCTCCTCGACGGCGGCGTCAAGGTCCGGCTCAAGGCCATGGCTTTGCGCTCCAATTATCACGAGCTCCCGGCGATCGCCGAGTTCTGCCGGGCGCGGACTAAGGATTATTTCCGGTTCGACCCGTTCCTGCACTACCGTTTCGACCGGGATCCCGGACGCAACAAGGAGATCGAGGCCGAGCGGCTGACGCCGGCCGAAGTGGTCGGGCTCGAGCGGGGTGACAGGGAGCGTTTCCGGGCGCTGGAGACGGGTTGCGACCGGCTTATCGTCCCCGAATTCTCAAAGTCTGACTGCCGGCACCTCTTTCGCTGCGACGCCGGGCTGAGGAGTTTCGTCGTCGGGTCCGACGGCCGTTTCCGGGTCTGCGCCTCGCTCTATCATCCCGATCTCTTCTTCGACCTGAAAAAGGGGAGCCTGGCCGAGGCCTGGACGAGCTTCGTGCCGGCGGTCCTGGCCAGGAAAACGGCCCGGAAGGATTATCTGGAAAGGTGCGCCAGGTGCCCGATCATCAACCTTTGTCTCTGGTGCCCAGCCCACGCTTATCTGGAGACCGGCGAGCTGGATGCGCCCGTTGACAATTTTTGCAAGCTCGCGCATTCGCGCGAAAAGGCCCTTAATAGATGTTGACAAGGAACCCTAAAAGCTTTATTATCAACGGTGGAAAAGGAAGCAAGGAAGCGGCTGAGGAGAATGTCGATGAAAAAACCGTGGCAGACCCCTGAACTGGTGATCCTTTTTCGAGGCCGGCCTGAAGAGGCCGTCCTGTGCAATTGCAAGCACGCCAACATGGCCGCCGTTTCCCCGCATACTTTCAATAACAGCTGCAATCTGAGCGCGACCTGCTGTTCCGCCTGCCAGAACACGACCGCGGCCAGCTGAACGGCCGCTCTCCACATTGGGTCGGGCCTTTTCCCACATTCCAGTTTCCCCTGGTTCGCCCGTCACATCGGGACGAGATCGGGGAGGCGCCTTTTGCCGTGACCGGACAAGTCTGCCTCTGCCGAGCGGTGTGCCGAGCGATGTCAGATGAACCGGACTTCGCTCGCCTTGAGGATGGCCTCTTCGGCGGCCTGCCTCACATAGGGATTCGGGTCCTTCTTCAGCTCGACCAACAGGCTGAGCGCCTCTTCCCCGCCGATCTCGCCCAGGGCCTCTGCGGCCGACCGCCGGATGTCGGCATTGGCCGTGTCCTCGAGAGCTTTTTTTATTTTGGGGACGGCCTCCAGGGCCCGGTGGACGCCCAGGAGCTTCAGGACGGCGCTCCTGGCGTACCAGGGAGGGCGCCCGAGCCGGCCGAGGGCCCGGCCGAGGTCGAGCGTCCGCTTGCGGGCGAGTTCCAGGAAGACAAAACCGCGGACCCCTTCGCAGGGATCGCTAAGGGCTTCCCAGAAGAGCTCCTCGACCCAAGGCGCCCTGACCTTGGCGCAGGCCTTGAGGATGCCCAGCCTTTTTTTCTTGTCCGTGGTCGCGGCGAGCTTGTGAATGAACCGGCTGCAAATAGAGGAGAAGGCCGGCGCTTCAGCCGCCGGGTGCGCCGGATGACGTTCGTCCTTGCTCAAAGCCTCCGGGTCTCCTCTGCCATTCTCCCCCGCGGGAGCGCCTAGCATCTAGCCAGGTCCGGACCGGGCCTCAGACCCGGTCCAGGATGTGACCCATCTTCTCTTTTTTCGTTTTCAGGTACTTGACGTTGCTGGCGTTGGGCTCGACCTCGAGCGGGACGCGCTCGACGATCTCCAGCCCGTAGCCGGCCAGGCCGATGTATTTCCGGGGGTTGTTGGTGATGAGGCGGATCTTGCGGACGCCCAGGGCCGCGAGGACCTGGGCGCCGATGCCGTAATCGCGCTGGTCGGTCTTGAATCCCAGCCGGTGATTGGCCTCGACCGTGTCCGCGCCCTGGTCCTGGAGGGCGTAGGCCCGGACTTTGTTCGGCAGCCCGATCCCGCGGCCTTCCTGGTTCAGGATGTAGAGGACGACCCCCTTGCCCTCTTTTCCGATCATCTCCATGGACCGCCGGAACTGCTCTCCGCAGTCGCAGCGGAGCGAGCCGAAGGTGTCGCCGGTCAGGCATTGGGAATGGGCCCGGACGAGCGTGGGCTCTTCTCCCCGGATCTCGCCCATGACCAGGGCGGCGTGGTGTTCCTTGCTGATGACGTCCTCGAAGAGGAAGAGCCGGAAATGACCGTGGCGCGTGGGCATGTCGGCCTCTTCGAGCTTCCGGACCAGGGTTTCGTGGTTCATCCGGTAGCGGATGAGGTCGGCGATGGTCAGGACCGGAATGCCGTGCTCCCTGCTGAACCTGTCGAGCTGGGGCCTGCGGGCCATGGACCCGTCCTCGTTCATGATCTCGCAGATGACGCCGGCCGGAGCGAGCCCCGCGAGGCGGGCCAGGTCGACGGCGGCCTCGGTTTGCCCGGCCCTGGCGAGGACCCCTCCCTCCTTGGCTTGGAGGGGAAAGACGTGACCCGGCCGGGCCAGGTCCTCGGGCTTCGTCTGCGGGTCGATGGCCGCCAGGATGGTCTTGGCCCGGTCGTAGGCCGAGATCCCCGTCGTGACGCCTTGCTTGGCGTCGATCGAGACGGTGAAGGCGGTCTGGTAGCGGGCCGTGTTGTCGGCGACCATGAGGGGAAGATGGAGTTCCTCCAGGCGTTCCCTGGTCAGAGGCAGGCAGATGAGCCCCCGACCGTGCTTGGCCATGAAATTGATAATCTCGGGAGTGACCTTTTCGGCCGCGACCGTAAGGTCGCCCTCGTTCTCCCGGTCCTCGTCGTCGACGACGATGATCATCCGGCCGGCCTGGATCTCGGCCACGGCCTGCTCGACGGTAATTGTCTTGTCTTTGCCGTCCATGGTTCTTTCGGTTGGGGATAAAAACCCGTTCGAAGGGCCCTTGTCAGCCCGTTCGTTGTCCCTTGACGAGCCAATTATACATGTATTTTCCGATGATGTCACACTCGAGATTGACCGAGGCCCCTGCGCGGAGACCGCCCAGGTTCGTCCCCTTGAGGGTCAGCGGGACGAGCTCGATGTCCATGGACGATGGGCCGAGCGAGGCGATCGTCAAACTGACGCCGTTGACCGCCACAGAGCCCTTGGGGATAAGAAAGGGGCGGATGCCCTTGGGGAAGGACACGGTGATCCTCCGCCCGGGCCTTCTTTCCGCCGTCCGGAGGATCTTGCCGACAGCGTCGACATGGCCCGTGACCAGGTGGCCGCCGAGAGGGGACGCCAGGGCGAGCGGAAGCTCCAGGTTGAGACGGTCGTGATGCTTGAGGGCCCCCAAGGTCGTCCGGCGGGTGGTTTCCAGGGACAGGTTGAAGCGAGTTCGCCCTTCTCCGCGCCGAGGAGGCTCAGGCAGACTCCGTTGACCGAGACGCTGTCGCCGGGGCCGAGCTTGCCCGTTAGGCCGTGAGCTTCGATGAGGAGTTCTGACGGTGCGGCGGTATCCGGAGAAAAGGCCTTCGTGAGTGATGATTCCCGTAAACATCAGAAATATCCTTCCAGGATGATATCGTCCCCGAGGCCGAACGGCCGGAGGCCTTTCAAGGCAAGGCGGCCCGGACCTTCTCGAGCCCTTTCCCTCCCAAAGGCCCGGCGCGTCGCGGCCGCCGACGAGCTTGGGGGAGAGCGTGAAAAAGATCTTATCGGCGAGCCCGCGCTCGATGAAGCTTGTGTGGAGCCGGCCCCCGCCTTCGACGAGGAGGCCGGCGATCTCCCTTCGCCGAGCTCGACGAGGACGGCCTCGAGACCGCCGTCCTTCAGGGACCGGCTCGAGCCGACAACTTCCACGCCTTTTTTTCTCAGGGCTTCGGCCTTCGCCGAGGACGCCCCGCGCCCGGTGAAGACGATGAGCGGACCTTGCGCGAAGTGTCCAGGATTCTGGCCGTGAGCGGGAACCGAAGTTTGAATCGAGGATGACGCGGGTGAGCGTCTTTTCTCCCCAGCTCGGATGGCGGACGGTCAGGCGCGGGTCGTCGCGGAGGAGCGTGTTGACGCCGACCATCAGGGCGTCGTATTCCCCCCGGAGGAGATGGACGTAATCTCTCGTTCCGGCCGCGGAGATCCAGCTGGAGTCGCCGGTCCGGGACGCGGTCTTGCCGTCCAGGCTCAAGGCGGCCTTGAGGGTCACGAAGGGGACCTTTCGCGTGATGTACTTGATGTAGGCCTCGTTCAGGCGGGCGTTCTTTTCCCGGAGGAGCCCGACGCTGACGCCAGGCCCGCCTTCCCAACTTCCGGACGCCCCGCCGGTGGACAATCGGATTTGGGTCATAGGCCGAGATACGCCCTTCCAATCCCGCCGCGAGGAGGGTGTCGGCGCAGGGGGACGTCCGGCCCCAGTGGACGCACGGTCGAGCGTAATGTAGATCGTCGCCTCCCGGCCCGCGCCCGGCTCTACGGAGGGCGACGATCTCGGCGTGGGGCTTGCCCGCCTCCTCGTGATAGCCCCAGCCGACATCTTCCCGTTGCGGACAATGACGGAACCGACGAGCGGGTTGGGCTGAGCGGCCCCGGGCCTTTTCGGCGAGCCCGTAGGCCATTTCCATGAAAGCGAGATCGAGGGCCCGGCTCATGCGAGAAGCGCCTCGACGAATTCGCGCGGCGAGAATTCGTGGAGGTCGTCCTCCGATCCGCCGACGCCGATGAAGCGGATCGGGAGGGCCAGCTCGTCGGCGATCCCGATGATGCACCCCCCCTGGCGGTCCCGTCGACTTGGGTCAGGAAGATCCCGGTAAGGCCGGAGAACTTCAGGAATTCCCGGGCCTGGAGGATGGCGTTCTGGCCGACCGTCGCGTCCAGGACGAGAAGCGTCTCCTGGGGGGCTCCCTCCATCTCCGGCCGGTCATCCGCCTGATCTTTTCGAGTTCGACCATGAGATTCGTGCGGCATGGATCCGTCCGGCCGTGTCGACGAGAAGGACGTCGCCTTTCTGGGCCTTGAACGACTTGACGGCGTCGAAGACGACGGAGGCGGGGTCGGCGCCGTACTGGCCTTTGACGACGGGGATCCCGAGCCGCGCCCAGAGGACGACTGTTCCTGGGCCGCGGCCCGGAACGTGTCAGCCGCGGCCATCATGACCTTCTTTCCGGCGCGCTGGTAATAATGCCGGATGCTTGGCCGTCGAGGTTGTCTTGCTGCTTCGTTCACGCTGACGATCAGGATGATGGCCGCAACCTGGCCTGCGGCCGGGTGGCTTCATGTGCCGGGCGAGGACGGCTTCTAGCTCCGTTTCGATGCTTTTTTCCAGGGCAGCCCGGAGTCGTCCTTCAGGGTCGCCGCGCGGAGGGACTCCATGACCTTTCCGGTTGTCCCTAACCCGATGTCGCCAGGATCAGGGCCTCGGCCAGGCCGTCCAGGATCTCTTCCCTCTGTTTCCCGCTCCGGAAGAGCTGCTCGATTCTCTGGAACGCCCGGCGGGTCCGGGACAATTTCTCACGGAGATTGGCGAACACGGCTTAACTATTTTATTTTTCAATTGTTTGAATGTCAACTTTCAGTCCGGACGTCAGCGGAGGCA
>CAWCND010000007.1:0-149576 GCA_963796835.1 Candidatus Aminicenantota bacterium
TGTCCGCGCCCTGGTCCTGCATGGCGTAGGCCCGGATCTTGTTGGCCAGGCCGATGCCCCGGCCCTCGTGGTTGAGGATGTAGAGGATGACGCCGCGCCCTTCCTTTTCGATCAGGGCCATGGCCTGGTGGAGCTGCTCCCCGCAGTCGCAGCGGGCGGAACCGAAGGTGTCGCCCGGTCAGGCATTGGGAGTGGGCCCGGACAAGCGTCGGGCGTCTCGGCCGGATCTCGCCCTTGACCAGGGCGACGTGGTGCTCCGTGCTGGATGACGTCCTCGAAGACGGCGATCCGGAAATGTCCGTAGCGCGTGGGCAGGTCGGCCTCGTCGATCTTCCGCACCAGGCATTCGTGGTTCATCCGGTACTTGATGAGGTCGGCGATGGTCAGGATCGGGATGCCGTACTCGCGCGCTGAACTTGTCCAGCTGGGGCATGCGGGCCATGGTGCCGTCCTCGTTCATGATCTCGCAGATGACGCCGGCCGGATCGAGCCCGGCCAGGCGGGCCAGGTCGACGGCGGCTTCGGTCTGGCCGGCCCGGGCCAGGACGCCGCCTTCCTTGGCCTGGAGGGGAAAGACGTGCCCCGGCCGGGCCAGGTCTTCGGGCCTGGGTCGTCGGGTCGATGGCCGCCAGGATCGTCTTGGCCCGGTCGGCGGCCGAGATGCCGGTCGTGACGCCTTCCTTGGCGTCGATGGAGACGGTGAAGGCCGTCTGGAAGCGGGCCGTGTTGTCGGCTGACCATCAGGGGCAGCTGGAGCTCCTCGAGGCGTGCCTGCGTCAGCGGCAGGCAGATGAGGCCCCGGCCGTGCTGGCCATGAAATTGACGATCTCGGGGGTGACCTTTTCGGCCGCGACCATCAGGTCGCCTTCGTTCTCCCGGTCCTCGTCGTCGACGATGATGATCATGCGGCCGGCCTGGATCTCGGCCACGGCCTGCTCGACGGTAATTGTCTTGTCTTTGCCGTCCATGGTTCTTTCGGTTGGGGATAAAAACCCGTTCGAAGGGCCCTTGTCAGCCCGTTCGTTGTCCCTTGACGAGCCAATTATACATGTATTTTCCGATGATGTCACACTCGAGATTGACCGAGGCCCCTGCGCGGAGACCGCCCAGGTTCGTCCCCTTGAGGGTCAGCGGGACGAGCTCGATGTCCATGGACGATGGGCCGAGCGAGGCGATCGTCAAACTGACGCCGTTGACCGCCACAGAGCCCTTGGGGATAAGGAAGGGGCGGATGCCCTTGGGGAAGGACACGGTGATCCTCCGCCCGGGCCTTCTTTCCGCCGTCCGGAGGATCTTGCCGACAGCGTCGACATGGCCCGTGACCAGGTGGCCGCCGAGAGGGGACGCCAGGGCGAGCGGAAGCTCCAGGTTGAGACGGTCGTGATGCTTGAGGGCCCCCAAGGTCGTCCGGCGGGTGGTTTCCAGGGACAGGTTGAAGCGAAGTTCGCCCTTCTCCGCGCCGAGGAGGCTCAGGCAGACTCCGTTGACCGAGACGCTGTCGCCGGGGCCGAGCTTGCCCGTGAGGCCGGGCGCTTCGATGAGGAGTTCCTGACGGGCGCGGCGGTATCCGGAGAAAAGGCCTTCGTGAGTGATGATTCCCGTAAACATCAGAAATATCCTTCCAGGATGATATCGTCCCCGAGGCCGAACGGCCGGAGGCCTTTCAAGGTCAAGGCGGCCCGGACCTTCTCGACGCCCTTTCCCTCCCAAAGGCCCGGCGCGTCGCGGCCGCCGACGAGCTTGGGGGAGAGCGTGAGGAAGATCTTATCGGCGAGCCCGCGCTCGATGAAGCTCGTGTGGAGCCGGCTCCCGCCTTCGACGAGGAGGCCCGCGATCTCCCTTCTGCCGAGCTCGACGAGGACGGCCTCGAGACCGCCGTCCTTCAGGGACCGGCCGAGCCCGACAACTTCGACGCCTTTTTTTCTCAGGGCTTCGGCCTTCGCCGAGGACGCCCCGCGCCCGGTGAAGACGATGATCGGACCGTGCGCGATAGTGTCCAGGAGTCTGGCCGTGAGCGGGAACCGGAGTCTTGAATCGAGGATGACGCGGGTGAGCGTCTTTTCTCCCCAGCTCGGATGGCGGACGGTCAGGCGCGGGTCGTCGCGGAGGAGCGTGTTGACGCCGACCATCAGGGCGTCGTATTCCCCCCGCAGGAGATGGACGTAATCTCTCGTTCCGGCCGCGGAGATCCAGCGGGAGTCGCCGGTCCGGGACGCGGTCTTGCCGTCCAGGCTCAAGGCGGCCTTGAGGGTCACGAAGGGGACCTTTCGCGTGATGTACTTGATGTAGGCCTCGTTCAGGCGGGCGTTCTTTTCCCGGAGGAGCCCGACGCTGACGTCCAGGCCCGCCTTCCTCAACTTCCGGACGCCCCGCCGGTGGACGATCGGATTCGGGTCATAGGCCGAGATAACGGCCCTTCTCAATCCCGCCGCGAGGAGGGTGTCGGCGCAGGGGGACGTCCGGCCCCAGTGGACGCACGGCTCGAGCGTGATGTAGATCGTCGCTCCCCTGGCCCTGCGCCCGGCCCGACGGAGGGCCATGATCTCGGCATGGGGCTTGCCCGCCTCCTCGTGATAGCCGCATCCGACGATCTTCCCGTCGCGGACGATGACCGAACCGACGAGCGGGTTGGGGCTCGAGCGGCCCCGGGCCCTTTCGGCGAGCCCGTAGGCCATTTCCATGAAAGCGAGATCGATGGCCCGGCTCATGCGAGAAGCGCCTCGACGAATTCGCGCGGCGAGAACTCGTGGAGGTCGTCCTCCGATTCGCCGACGCCGATGAAGCGGATCGGGAGGGCCAGCTCGTCGGCGATCCCGATGACGGACCCCCCCTTGGCGGTCCCGTCGAGTTTGGTCAGGAAGATCCCGGTGAGGCCGGAGAACTTCAGGAATTCCCGGGCCTGGAGGATGGCGTTCTGGCCGACCGTCGCGTCCAGGACGAGAAGCGTCTCCTGGGGGGCTCCCTCCATCTCCCGGCCGGCCACCCGCCTGATCTTTTCGAGTTCGACCATGAGATTCGTGCGGGTATGGATCCGTCCGGCCGTGTCGACAAGGAGGACGTCGCCTTTCTGGGCCTTGAACGACTTGACGGCGTCGAAGACGACGGAGGCGGGGTCGGCGCCGTACTGGCCTTTGACGACGGGGATCCCGAGCCGCCGGCCCCAGAGGACGAGCTGTTCCTGGGCCGCGGCCCGGAACGTGTCAGCCGCGGCCATCATGACCTTCTTTCCGGCGCGCTGGTAATAATGGGCGAGCTTGGCCGTCGAGGTCGTCTTGCCGCCTCCGTTGACGCCGACCATCAGGACGACGGCCGGACCCTGGCTTGCGGCCGGCGGCTTCATGTGCCGGGCGAGGACGGCTTCGAGCTCCGTTTTGAGGGCTTTTTCCAGGGCTAGCCCGGAGTCGTCCTTCAGGGTCGCCGCGCGGAGGGACTCCATGATCTTTTCGGTTGTCCCGACCCCGACGTCGGCCAGGATCAGGGCCTCGGCCAGGCCGTCCAGGATCTCTTCCCTCTGTTTCCCGCTCCGGAAGAGCTGCTCGATTCTCTGGAACGCCCGGCGGGTCCGGGACAATTTCTCACGGAGATTGGCGAACACGGCTTAACTATTTTATTTTTCAATTGTTTGAATGTCAACTTTCAGTCCGGACGTCAGCGGAGGCAATCCTGATTTGCCGATAGGGGAAGAGCTTTACGAGATAAACCCTTCTGGTATAAGGTTTTGTTGGCAACAATCATCCTCACCCGGAGGGTGAAGACCTTAACCAGGAGGGCATTTTCATGTTACATCAAGCCATCCTTCCGTTCAAGCTTGAGCGGACCGACGAGATGATCACGCCGCGGAGCGGGCTCGTTGTGTTCGCCGAGCTTGTCCGAGCCTTCGAGGTCAAGCAGAGAGTCGAGCGGTCGTTTCCCCGGCCCGGGTCCAACCGGGGCTACGAGGCTTGGTCCTATCTCGAACCGTTGTTGCTGATGATGGAGGGTGGCGGCCGGCATGTCGAGGACCTGCGGGAGATCCAGGACGACGTCGCGCTGCGGGCCTTGGTCGGGCTGGAGAAGATGCCGTCGCTATCGACGTTTGGGGACTGGCTGGCCCGAACCGGAGCGCAGGGCGGAGTACGGCCATGGGCGTGGTCAACGAAGAGGTCGCGGGGGCGATCCTCGGGCGGCTTCCGGGGTCGGATTACACGCTCGATGTGGACACCACGGTGATCGAATCGGAGAAGAAGGAGGCGGCCTGGACCTATAAGAAGGTCAAAGGCTATCAGCCGATGCTCGGCTACTTGGCTGAGAACGGTGTCTGCCTCGCCCATGAGTTCCGGGAAGGGAATATCAACGCTCAGACGGGAGCCCTGGCCTTCCTAGAGCACTGTTCCGGGCTCTGCCCGAAGATCAGGCGGCTTCGTTCCGACAGCGCGTTCTACAAGTCAGATGTCATCCGTTGGTGCCAGGCGAGAGGTGTTGGGTTCACGATCACGGCCGACCAATCGCCTGCAATGAAAGAAGTTATAAGGACGGTACGGGACTGGAAGCGGCTCTGGGGCCCGGAGGGCGAAGAGACGGACCGTGAGGTCGGCACGGCCGTCCATCTGGTCTCCAAGACCAAGGAGGCGGTCCGGCTGGTCGTCGAGCGCTGGCGCGATCCTCAGCTTCAGCTCTTCGAGCCGTCAGGCTACTGTTATCACGTTGTCGCCACGAACTGCGATGAACTTGCTCCCGAAGAAGTCGTCTGGTTCCACAACCGCCGCGGCCAGGTCGAGAACCTGATCAAGGAGCTGAAGATCGGGTTCGGGATGGAGCAGATGTCCAGCGGCGACTTTGCGGCCAACAGCCTGTGGTTTTCGATCGGTGTGCTGGCTTATAACTTGACCCAAGCTCAAAAGCTTTTGTTCCTTGACGTGGACTGGAGGCCGAGGACGATCGGCACGCTGCGCTGGCAGCTCGTCGGAGTGGCCGGGCGCCTCATCCGGCACGGCCGGCGGTGGGTTCTTCGCTTGGCCACGTCGGCGGAGAAGTTCGCGATTTTCCTCGAGCTTCGTCGCCGGCTGTCCACGTTCCTGCTGACTTGACGCTCCCCCTACCGATAAGAATCCTGATCCATAAACCCGAGTCTCAGGGAGAGCCCTCCGAAGAAACGCCCGAAAGATGAACCTGCTGAAAGCGATCGCGTCGAGGGTCCCTTTTTGACAAGATCGGGCTCCCGCTAGAGAGCACACGCCCCTAAATAGGCTCAGACCGAGTCTCTATCGGCAAATCTGGGTCTAAACCGGTGCGTTGATAACCCGGGCCGTTCGCGGTAAAATGTCCGGAAGATAGAATAAGGATGTCATTCATGGACCTGCTCAACGCGGAAATCCGCGAGATCACCCGGAAAAAATTCGAAGCAGAGCTCGCGAGCAAGGTCACCCTCCTCTTTTTCACCCAGGAGCCGGCGGTCCTCATCGTCCCTGGCCGCGTCCCCGGCTTGGAGTGCCAGTTCTGCCGGGAGACCCGCCAGCTCCTGCAGGAGGTGAAGTCGCTCTCCGACAAGATCGACCTTCAGGTCTTCGATTTCGTGGCCCAGCAGGAGAAGGTGGCCGAATTCGGCATCGACAAGATCCCGGCCACCGTCGTCCTCGGCGACAAGGACCACGGCATCCGCTTTTATGGGATCCCTTCGGGCTACGAATACACCAGCTTAGTCGAGGCCATCGTCGACGTTTCCAAGGGGAGGACGGAGCTGGGACAGAAAACCAGGGAATCGCTGGGGACGCTCGACAAGGACGTCCACATCCAGGTCTTCGTGACCCCGACCTGCCCCTATTGCACGGTCGCGGTCCGGCTCGGTCACCAGATGGCCGTCGAATCTCCCCGGGTGAGATGCGACATGGTCGAGGCCACCGAATTCCCCCATCTGACCCAGAAATATACCGTCTACGGCGTCCCCAAGACCGTCATCAATGAAACGGTCACCATGGATGGGGCTGTCCCCGAAGAGGTCTTCCTGGCGAGCGTCCTCAGGGCCGCCGGGCAGGAAAAAGCGTGACATGCCGATCCTCAAGCTCCGGAGGAAGAAGCGCGCCTGCGTCATCGGCCTCGACGGCGTCCCGCTACGGCATGGCCCTCGACCTGGCCGCGAAAGGGCGTCATGCCGGCCCTGGGCGGGCTGGTCGAATCGGGGCACCTCCATAGGATGAAGGCCAGCCTGCCCGAGATCTCGGCCGTATCCTGGACCGATTTCATGACCGGGCCGGAACTCCGGGACCCACGGCATCTTCGGCTTCACGGATTTCAAGCCGGGTTCCTACGGCGTCCGTTACCCCAATTTCCAGGACGTCAAGACCCCGACGATCTGGGATACCCTCGGAGACAAAGGGCAAAAGAGCATCGTCATCAACCAGCCCTCCACTTACCCGGCCCGGCCCATCAACGGCGTCCTCGTCTCCGGCTTCGTGGCCATCGAGCTGGCCAAGGCCGTGCACCCTCCCTCCGCCCGGGCCGCCCTCGAACGGATGGGCTACCAGATGGACATCGACATCCTGAGGTCGCGCGCGGATCCGCGATGTTCTCATGGGAGAGCTGGCGAGGACCCTGGCCGGCCAGCGAAAAGGCCCTGGATCTCTTCTGGGAAGAGCCTTGGGACTATCTTCGAGTTCGTCATCACCGGCACCGACAGGCTCCACCACTTTCTCTGGACGGCTTACGAAGACACATCGCATCCCTTCCACGGGCGCTTCCTTGATTATTATCGCGAGGCCGACCGGCTGATCGGCAAGATCGTCCAATCCTTCCGCAAGGCCACGGGGAGCGAAGAGCGGCTCTATCTCCTCTCCGACCACGGCTTCACGGGCATCGTCCAGGAGGTCTGCCTCAACGCCTGGCTCGAGCAGAACGGATACCTGGCGTTCAACGTGACCGAGCCGAAGGGACTGGAGGACATCGCGGCCGCGAGCCGGGCCTTCGCCCTGGACCCGAACCGGATCTACCTGAACGTCAAGGGGAAGTTTCCCGCCGGGCAACGTCGACCTCAGGGAGAGGGAGTCCCTCCGCGCGGAGATCGCCCGCAAGCTCGAAAAGCTCGAATTCGAGGGCCGGAAGGTCGTCCGGAAGGTCTTCTTGTCCGAGGAGATCTACTCCGGACCGCAGGCCGAGAAGGGGCCCGACCTCGTCGTCCTCGGCGAGCCGGGGTTCGACATGAAGGGCTCGGTCAAGACGAAAGAGGTCTTCGGCCGTTCGGACCTCCAGGGCATGCACACCTGGGACGACGCGTTTTTCTTTGCAGCCGAGGACCATGGCCCCGACCTGGCCATCAAAGACATCGCCAAGATCATCCTGGGAAACTACGCATGATCGCGAGACGACGAATGACGCGGCTCCTCATCGGCCTCATCGCCGTCTCCGCCCTCTCGCCTCACGGCCCGGCTCGACGCCTACGTCGGGCCCGGGGCGGGCTTCGCCTTCCTCTCCTCCTTCTTCGTCCTTTTTTTGACATTTTTCATGGCCGTCTTCTCGTTCCTGGCCTGGCCTTTCCGCTTCTTGTGGCGCGTCCTGCGGGGACAGAGGGCCTATAAAGACAGCAACATCAACAGGATGGTCATCCTCGGGCTGGACGGCATGGAGCCCACCCTGGCGGAAAAATTCATGGCCGAGGGGAAGCTGCCCAACCTGGCCCGGCTCAGGAAGGACGGGACCTACGCCCGGCTGCAGGACGACGACCCCGGCCATCTCGCCCGTGGCCTGGTCGTCTTTCATGACCGGGTCCGAGCCCTCCAAGCACAACATCTTCGACTTCCTCAGCCGCGACCCGCGGACCTACCTTCCCGACCTTTCTTCGGCCCGCATCGGCAAGCCCCGACGCGTCCTCTCCATCGGGAAGTACAACATCCCGCTCTCCAAGCCCGAGATCCGCGGGCTCCGGAAGAGCGTCCCGTTCTGGAAGATCCTGGGCGACAAGGGGATCTTCAGCACCGATCCTCCGGGTCCCGATCACGTTCCCGCCTGAGAAATTCAAGGGCCACCTCCTCTCCGGGATGTGCGCGCCCGACATGAAGGGCAGCCAGGGGACGTTTTTCTTCTACACGACGGACGGGGAAAAGGTCCGGAAACACGAGGGCGGCGTCGCGATCGCCGTCGAGATCGCGAGGGGAAGGATCCGGACGCACCTTTCCGGGCCCGAAAACACGATGCTCAAGAAGCCCGAGGAGATCCGCCTGCCGCTGACGATCGACTCTCGACAGGGCCAAGGGCGGGGCCTGGGTCGAAGTCGCCGGCGAGAAAAGTTCTTCCTCAACGAAGAAGACGTTCAGCCCCTGGGTCCCGGCCGACCTTCCGGCCCGGCCTGGGCGATCAAGGTCCGGGCCATCTGCCGGTTCCTCATCACCGGGCTCGAGCCGCACTTCGAGATGTACGTGACGCCCCTGAACATCGACCCGGAGAAGCCGGCCCTGCCGATCTCGCATCCGTTCATCTACTCCGTCTATCTGGCCAAGCTCCTGGGCCGCTACATCACCCTGGGCGAGGCCAACGACACCTGGGCCCTCAACGAGGGCGTCCTCGGCGAGCAGCCCTTCCTCGACCTCACCTACTCCAACCACGCCGAGTGGGAGGCCATGCTTTCGAACGCCCTGGAAAAGACGCCCCGGGGCCTCGTGACCATCGTCTTCGAGACGACCGACAGCATCCAGCACATGTTCTTCCGCTACCTCGACAAGGGCCACCCCGCCTTGAAAAAGCCCGGCCAGAACGGCGCTCAGCGCCCAGGTCATCGAGGACCTCTATATCAGGATGGACGACCTTGTCGGCCGGGTCCGAAAGGCGCTGGACGACGCGGAGCGTCCTCATCGTCATGTCCGACCACGGCTTCAAGTCCTTCCGCCGCGGGCGTCAACCTCAACTCCTGGCTCCTCAAGAACGGCTACCTGGCCCTCAAGGACGGGAAGCCGCGGAGCGGCGAGTGGTTCAAGGACGTCGACTGGGAAAAAACCAGGGCCTACGCCCTCGGGCTCGGCGGCGCTCTACCTCAACGTCCGCGGCCGCGAGGCCAAGGGGACCGTCGAGCCCGGGCGAGGAGGCGAAGCGCCTCAAGGCCGAGCTCCTCCAGAAGCTCACCGGCCTGAAGGACGCGGCGACGGGGGCCGTCGCCATCACGAAGGTCTACGACGCGGACGCGGTTTATTCCGGGCCCTACAAGGACAACGCCCCGGACCTCATCATCGGCTATAACGAAGGGCTACCGGGCCTCCTGGGAGGGCGTCACGGGCATCGTCAACGACACCGTCTTCGAGGACAACGACAAGGCCTGGAGCGGCGACCACTGCATCGACCCGGCCCTCGTCCCCGGCGTCTTCTTCTCGAACCTCAAGATCAAGGGCCAGGATCCCTCCATCATGGACATCGCCCCGACGGCCCTCGAGCTCTTCGGCCTCCGGCCGCCGGCCCACATGGACGGCCGCAGCCTGCGTCGACGCCGCGGATCCGTTTGGAACGACGTCAGGAAAGAAGCCATCATGAGCCGTCCGCGAAGATCATCAGCTCATGAGCCGCAGGGAATTCATGAAGGTCGGCGCGGCGGCCTCGGCGGCCCTGACCCTCGGCGGCGGGCAGAACTTCGTCCCGCGATGTCTTCGGCAAGGCCCGGGCGACGAAAAAGGTCATCGTCCTCGGGATGGACGGCATGGACCACGGTTTGGTCGAGCGGCTGGATGGAGGCCGGGAAGCTCCCGGCCTTCCGCAAGGCTGCTCCGCACAGGGCGGAGACTTCCGGCCGCTCCGGTCGAGCATCCCGCCTCAGACCCCCGTGGCCTGGTCGAATTTCATCGCCGGCACGGACCCCGGCGGCCACGGCATCTTCGATTTCTTCCGGCGCGATCCCTCAACCTCACATCCCGCCCATATCCTGGACTTCTCGGCCACGGAAACCACGGCCGCCAAGCACACGCTCCGGATCGGCAACACGATCCTGCCCCTCTCGGGGGGCACGGTCAGGAACCTCCGCGGCGGCAGGGCCTTCTGGCAGGTCCTCGAGGAGCACGGCATCCCTTCCACGGTCATCAGGATGCCCTCCAACTATCCGCCGGTCGCGACCCGCCAGCGGACCCTCTCGGGCATGAACACTCCCGACCTCAAGGGCACCTACGGCATCTTCAACTACTACACGAACGAAGCCAAGCGGATCAAGGAGGAGCACGGCGGCGGCGGCCGCGTCCACGACGTCTACGTCATCGGCAACCGGGTCGAAGCCAAGCTGCCGGGCCCGGCGAACAGCTTCCGGGCCGGGAACCCCGAGACCGAGATCGATTTCAAGGTCTTCATCGACCCGGTCAACCCGGCGGCCAAGATCGTCTTGCAGGGCCAGGAGTTCATCCTCAAGGAGAAGGAATGGAGCGGCTGGAAGAGGGTCCGGTTCAGCCTCCTCCCGACCCAGAGCGTCGGCGGCATCTGCCAGTTCTATCTCAAGGAGGTCCGGCCCAAGTTCAAGTTGTACGTCAGCCCCGATCCACATCGACCCGGCCGGCCCCGCCCTGCCTATCTCTACGCCCGATTCCTACTGCCAGGGACCTCGACCGGCGCTTCGGCCCGTTCTTCACCAAGGGCCTGCCCGGCCGACACGGCCGCCCTGGACAACGACGTCCTGGACGAGGAGGAATTCCTGGCCCAGGACGACGTTGTCCTCCAAGAGAGCCGGACCAGCTCGAGTTCGAGCTGGGGCGGTTCGACGAGGGGCTTTTTTTCTATTACTTCTCGAGCACGGACCAGCGCCAGCACATGTTCTGGCGGCTCATCGACCCGGAGCACCCAGCCTACGATGCCAAGCTCGCCGAAAAGTACGGCCGGACGATCGAAGACATCTATCGCGAGATGGACAGAGATCCTGGACAGGGTCCTCAGGAAGGTCGACAAGGACACGCTCCTCCTGGTCATGTCCGACCACGGTTTCAACCCCTTCCGCCGGGGCTTCAACCTCAACACCTGGCTCTGCGAGAACGGCTACCATCGGCTGACCAAGCCCTGGAAACAGGAAGAGACGCTCTTCTTCGACAACACGGACTGGGCCAAGACCCGGCCTACGGGGTGGGCCTCAACGGCCTCTATATCAACCAGAAGGGCCGTGAACTCGAAGGGCATCGTCGCGCCCGGCCCCGAGAAAGAGAACCTCGTCCGGGAGATCGCCCGGAAGCTCGAGGCGCTGACCGACCCGAAGACAGGCGAACGCGCCATCCTCCAGGCCTACGTCGCCACGGATGTCTATCATGGCCCCTACGTGGACAAGGCCCCCGACATCGTCCTCGGCTTCAATCGCAGCTACCGTATCTCCTGGCAAGTCCCCCCTCGGCGGGCATGCCCAAGGATGTCTTCGAGGACAACGAGAAGAAATGGAGCGGCGACCACATGACGGCGCCGGACGTCATCCCCGGCATCGTCGTGGCCAACCGGGCCGATCCGGCCGGGGAAGCCGGCGCTCTACGACCTGACGGCGCCGATCCTCGACGTTTTCGGCATCGAGAAACCAAGGGACATGATCGGAACGACCATCTTCCAAAAGGAGTGACGACATGGGAAGCGCGAAGATCAAGATCGATAAGGACCTCCACGCGAAGATCAAGAAATACGCCGAGATCGCCGGCTATTCTTCGCCCGACGAGTTCATCACCCACTGCCTGGAAAAGGAGATCGCCAAGATCGAAGAGGCCGACTCGGAAGAGGAGATCAAGAAAAAGCTCAAAGGGCTCGGGCTACATCTCCTGAGGACCATGGGGATCGTCAATCTCATCAGCGGCGGGATCTTCGACGTCCTGCTCTATCCCTTCCGGGGACTGTCCCCCTGGTTCGGGATGGTCTTCGTTTCGCTGATCACGGCCTTCCTGATGCTCTGGGTCTTCAAGCTGACCTCGAACCAGGACGGCATCCGGAAGGCCAAGAACGCCATCAAGGCCCACCTCCTGGAGCTCCGTCTCTTCAAGGACAACATGCGGATCTCGCTTCAGGCCCAGGGCCGGATCCTGAGGGCTAACCTGCGCTATATCGCCTGCAATTCCAAGCCCATGCTGGTCATGGTCGTCCCGCTCCTCCTCATCCTGGCCCAGCTCAACCTTTGGTTCGGCGCCGCGCCGCTCAAGCCCGGTGAGGAGACGCTGGTCAAGCTCGGTCTGGCCCGGGGCGCGGACGTCCTGGCTCTTGACGTGGCCCTCGAGCCTTCGCCGGGGCTCTCTGTCGAATCGCCCGCCGTACGGATCCCCGATGGACAAGAGATCGGCTGGAGGATCAGGGCGACGGGACAAGGGCCGGTCAGTCTGGTTTTCCGGGTGGCCGGCCGGACCTTGACCAAGCCCCTGGCCGTCGCCGGCCCCCGCCTGTCGAAGGTTTCGACCCTGACGGTCGGGCGGTTGCTCCTGAAGCAGCTCCTTTATCCCGGGGAGAGATCCCTTCCGGCCGATACGCCGGTGACGTCGATCGAAGTCTTGTATCCCGGAAGGAGCCTGGGCTTTTTTGGCCTGTCCGTCCACTGGCTGGTGGCCTATTTCGTCCTGTCCATAATTTTCGGGTTCGCCTTCAAGGGCGTCTTCAAGGTTGAGATTTGAGACTCGATCCCCCCCCGGAAAGGGTCCGGAATCCGGATCCTTCAGGGTCGTTTTAAAGAAATACTTAAAAAAAACCGTCAATCGTGGTAAAATCGAGAACCCATTCCCTTAGGGGAATGAGAGCGATATCCGCATAACCCATAGGAGGTTGTCATGAGAAAAGGCAGAATCCTCATCCCCCTGATCATCGGCCTCGTCCTGGTATCCACCGTCGCCGTCTATGCGCAGCAGCCCCTCAAGCTCGCGATCGTCAACTCCGCCCGGGCTTTCGAGCAGTCCACCGAAGGCAAGAAGGCCGTGGTCCAGTTCCAGGAAAGGGACGCGAAGATCAAGGGCGACATCCAGAGGCTCGATGACTCCATCCGGGCCCTTGAGAACAGGCTGAACACGGGCCGCCTGACCATGACCCAGGAAGCCCTCATCGCGACCCAGGCCGACATCGATAAGAAGACGACCGAGAGGAAGCGCTACGAAGAGGACGCGACCCGCGATTTCCAACAGTTCCAGGCCAACATCGTCCAGCGCATCCGGACCGAGATGGTCACTATCATCCAGCAGCTGCGCAAGGAAAAAGGCTATGACCTGGTCCTCGACCTGCAGGGCAGCGGCGTCGTCGATTTCGAGCCCAGCATCGACATCACCGAAGAGGTCGTTCGCCGCTACGACGCGACAAAGACCGCCGTTCCCCCCGTCAAGAAATAAAGGGACTCTTGGAAGGCCTCTCCCAAGAGGCGCAGCGGATAGAACCTCGCGGAGAAGGGACTCACCCGCTCTCCACGGGGTTTTTCATTTCCGACCGCGTCGCTCAAGATCAGCCCTTCGACCGGATCGTGATGTCACGCCTTATGAATTCGCCCCGTTTCCCGCCGGGGATATCGATCGTGAGGCGGCGGCCGTCGAATCCGGCGCCCGTCACGGAATCAACACCCGCCCCGTTCATGACCTCCAGGACGTAACTTTCCCCCGCCAACCCCTCGATCGTGACCTTGAGGTCCCGCCCGGCGAGGACCATCCGGATGACTTTCAGACCCCGGTTGAGGTCGCCGGTCCGGGACGGAGTGTTGGGAGGGACGATTTCGGGGGCTGGGTCTATGGCCAATTCAACCGTGTCATCGCCGTTCAAGGCGAGCTCCACGCGGGGCCGGACGGCTTGGGCCGAAGCGGGCTCATCGAGCGTGAACGGCAGCAAGGCGCCGTTCAACCTCACGCCCCGGACCCTGGTCCCCAGGCCGAGAGCCGGGGCGAAGAATAGCTTGAAGCCTCTCCCGCCGGCCGAGCGGACGCGGAGAGTGATCCTCGTTTCCTCGCGCGAATAGTCAAACGAGAACACCCCCTCCCCGATTTTCCAGTTCGCGATCCCGACGTGAGACCAGTCCGCCGGAAGCGCCGGCTCGAAAAGGAGCTCCTTCTTCAGGGCGTTCCCGTCGAGCCCGAGGAGGGCGCGCACGAAGGGCAGGACGACCCCGGACGTGGAAAACCCCTGGTGCGGGACCCCTTCCTGCGGCCAGGCATTCTGAGCGCCCGAAAAGAGCTCGGTGACGCTCCCGAGGGCATTGTCAAAGGTGTGCCGGACGTTGCTCATCAGGTCCTGATATCCCTGGGGGATGAAGCCATACCGGAGAAGCGCGGCCGTGACCCATCCGGACAGGAACGGCCAGGCCGCCCCGTAATTGTAGTTCAAGGGCTCGAAAAGAGGGCTCCTGACCGAGAGCATCCGGACCCCCCAGTCCGTGGTCAAGTCGGAGGCGTTCATCTTGGCCAGGGTCTCCATCCCGCGGTCCGGTCTTCCCAGGCCCCAGGCCAGCCCAACCGCGCTCCAGGGAGTCAATTCCTGGACCAGGCGGCCGTCCTTGCTGAAAGCATAAGAGTACTGCCCTCTCTCCCCGTCCCAGAATTTCTCGTCAAAGGCCCTGGCGGCCATAGCTCCCTGCTTTTCAGCGGTTTTCACGATCGCCCGGTCGCCGACCGCCTCGGCCATGTCTTTCATCGCCCGGTTCGCCCGGACCCAGACAGCCGCCAGGTAGATGTCGGTCTGGATCCCGGTCAGCTCGCCGAACTCGAGCGCGCCAAGTCCGGCCCGGGCGTTGTCCATCAGCCCGTCGCCGTCCGCGTCCGTCGTCAAGCACCAGTCGTAGGCCCGAACGAGCGACGGCCAACCGGACTTGAGAAAGGCGAGGTCGCCGCTCTGACGGACATAATCCTCCACGGCGATGATGTAATAGGGCGTGGTGTCGCCATGAATATAGCCGTAGGGATAATCCTCCCACCACCTGAGATAACCGGCCGCCTGGGACAGCTCATGGGCCATCTTGCCGTCCGCGCGCTGCCATTTTTGGGTGAAAAGGAGCGCGTCCCTGGACGTGGCATGTTCGCTCAGGCTGTTGAGGCTCAGGGAGTTGAGATAGGCGTCCGTGCCGAAGAACCAGCCGAACCCGGGCCGGCCGCCGGTCCCCGACGGGCCCAATCCGGCGACGAGACCCTTCCCGAGGTCCGGGTTGTCCACGACGAGACCGTCCAGAGAGATCTTGGCCCACTCAAAGGCCAGGTCGAGCTCTCTCCGGCCCGTGTGGACTTGAAGGGTCGAGTCGCGCAACGCCCGGTAATGGCGGACCGCCTCGCGGTAGCATCCCTCGGGGTCCGAAGCGAGCTTCCGGTAGATCGCCCGGACATCCTCCCGCTTGCCTTTTCCTCCAGCGAGAATGACCGGGAAGAAAACGCCCGATACCGCCTTGGGGTCCGGGACCGCGATCTTGAATTGGCTGGGAGAATCCGAGAGCATGTGGGCCGGCGCATAGGAAATCCCGAGGCCCGCCGGGGACCCCACGTATCCGTGGTTCTTCCGGGTGGGCTCCGAGATCAGGTAGGCCTTGAGCTCGTCGTCCCAATAAGCGTACTGGCCGCCGATCCCGGCCGGCCACATCGGTTGGAGGACGGGGAGGAAACTGCATATAATGGTCAGTGGTTCCGTCGAATCCACCTCGAGCAGGATGACCGCTCCGGGGTCATCGATCGCGGTGACATAATGAGCCCGGACCGTGAACGACTGATAAGTAAATGTCAGGGTCGTCACCGCAGGGTCGACCGAGACGGACCGGACGATGTCCCGGCCCTGGACCGGGACCGTGCTGGAGCCGGTGAGGAAGGAGAACTCAAAATTGCGGAGGACCTTGAGCGGGTAAGCCCAGGCTTCGAAACTGCCGCTTTCGAAACCGAGAATTCCGAACCTCCGGCCGACCTTGTCAAAATAGGTGAACGGCTGGGCGGGCCGGACGAGGTTGATATCGGTCGGGTCGATCCTGAACCTGGGGATGGTCCCGGCCGGAACAGAACCTTGTTCAGTACTGGCCGAGTTCGAATGCCGTTTGACCTCGGCCGGTGCAGAACCTTGTTCAGGACGGGGCGAGTTCGATTGCTGTTTGGCGGAGGACGGTCCTGGGGCCTCCCCGCCCGCGACCGCCATCGCCACCGAAACGCACAACACCAGAAAAATGCTTGCGGAGATCCTCGTTCGGCTCATCATCACCCTTCCCCCTCTCTCCTGGTTCTTGTCATTGATGTTATCAGCTTCTCCGGAAAAAGACAAAGTCATCGGAAGGACCGGGCCGTCGCGCTCATGGCCTTGGGGTTTTGAAGGTCAGCCGGATTCGGACGATCTCGGGGATGCTTCCCGTCCTCACCGGCGGGCCCCATGTCCCGACGCCGCAGGAGACGTAATAGTGGGTCTTTCCCTTGACCAGGGATCCCCAATTCTGCTCGTAGATGAGCCTATTGATGAGATTGAGCGGGAAAAGCTGCCCGGCATGCGTATGCCCTGAAAGCTGGAGGTCGATCCCCGCCCGCTCGGCTTGCTCGAGGTGGATGGGCTGGTGGTCGACGAGGATGAGGGGCCTGCTCGGATCGACGCCTCCGGCGGCCATGATCTCCTCGATCGGCATCCGGGCCGAACCGCGGCGCAGGGATGTCGGGTCCTTGCGCCCGATGAGATAGAACGAGCGGTCCACCATGACCGCTTCATCCTGGAGGACCCTGACCCCCCATTTCCGGAGATAGGCAAGGTTGCGCTCCAGGCCCCCGTAATATTCATGGTTCCCGGTAACAGAGAAAACTCCCAGGGGCGCCCTGATCCTCTGGAAAACCTCGGTCATCTCCTCCTCTTCCCGCGCCGTGACGCTCTCGTCCACGATATCCCCAGGCAGGAGGACGATGTCCGGGGCCAGGGCGTTGATCCGGTCAGCAAGCATCCGCAGCCGCGAGCTGCCCGCGATCGTCCCGAGGTGGACGTCCGAGGCCACGACGATCGAGAGGCTTGTCCGGCCGCCGGCGGACTTGTCGATCGGGATCGCGAGCTCTCTCAGCCGCGGCCGGGCGGCATTGACGGCCCCGCCGACGATGGTGAGCAGGGACGCCCCCGCGACAAAAAGAAAGGCCGCGAGCGCCGTCTGGTGAGGCCGGGCCGAGAAAGACTTCGGGAAGATCGGCAAGACGGAATTGGCCAGCCGGAAAAGATCGATCAGGACGACTCCCAAAAAAAGATAAAGCATCAGGGCCAGATGGAACGACCCGGCCTTGACAAATATCGAGGACAGGGAATTCCGGCCGAAACCCATGGCGACCCTTGCGGCCGGGTAGGCAAGGACGGAGGCCAGGAAAACCGCTAGAAACACCCACCGGGAACGGGGATATCCGGCCAGGGCCTGGAAGCCGCGCCGGATGATGTAGAAGTTGACGAGGGCATAGATGGACAGGACGACCACCAGAAAAACAGGCATTCCCGGGCTCCTCACTTTTCCGTCGCCGGCTCGCTCCCGCACTCTTTATCCTCTCCGCTCTCCCCGATCCTGTTGAACCAGGCCACCTCGTCGAGGGGCTTCCTCAAGGTCTCCCGGGGCGGCCTCGAGGCGGCGTAACCGACGGGCAATAGGGCCATGACCTTATATTTTCGAGGGATCCCAAGAGCCTTTCGAGCCCTCCGGCTGTTGAACCAGCCCATCCAACATGTCCCCAATCCAAGCTCTTCGGCCTGGAGGATGAAATGCTCGCCGGCGATCCCGATATCGATCAGGTGGAACTTGGTTCTCTGGATGCCGCTGCCGAGGTGATGGGTCACAAGGTCCTTTCGGGCCAGGATGACGATGACGACCGGCGCCTGGGCGGCAAAACGGCTCGCAGAATAGATCCCTGAAAAGGCCTCGCGGCAGAGCCTGTCCTTGAGACCCGGATCATCGATGACGAGGAAACGCCAGGGTTGGGCATTATGGGCCGAAGGCGCCAGACGCGCGGCTGCGAGACAGGCGGTGATCTTTTCCCGTTCGACGGGCCGGGGAAGGAAACGGCGGATGCTTCTCCGGCTCCGGACGAGATCGATGAAAGTCGCCATACGCTCCTTCCCTACGGGACCAGGGGGAGCCCTGTCCGTCTCTTTCGTGCCATCCTTCTCCTTCCTTCCCGCCAGCCACGGCGGCTGAAGGCATTCTTTTTATACCAAAAAGAGACCGGGCGCAATAATTTTCGGCCGGGTCAACACCTCCTTGGCCTGTATCATTGTTGATGATTGCGCCGGAAGGCTTTTTTTTGTATAGTCCATCTCAGGAACTTTCGACGGGAGATTCCGTATATCTTTTCAGCAAGGAGGTTCGAGCTATGAAAAATCATCTTAGGATCGGGTTGGTCATCCTCATCGCCGCAGGCCTCGTTTCCTGCGCCGAGCAGGGCGGCCTCAAGGCCGGCACCGCCACGGGCAAGTCCATGCTCAAGCTCATCCCCGCGAACGCCCGCATGGTCATCATGGTCGACATCCACAGGTCCCTGACGGCGGACGCCGTGACGAAGGCCCTCCAGGACGAGAAGATGAAGCAGAGATACGACGGCTTCGTCAAGATGGCCGGGATTGACCCTATGAAAGACGTCTATTTCCTGGCCGCAGGCCTGTCCGGGAAGCCGGCGGGGAATGAGCAGGAAGGGGCCATCATCCTCAACCTGAGGTACAACAAGGAGCAGCTCCTCGCCAGGCTGAAGGCAGCCGTCAACAATCTCGAGGAGAAGACTTACAACGGCCTCACCGTCTATAAGAGGGTCGACGCCGCCAAGCCCGGAAAAATAGCTCCGGCGGGCGCCTTCCTGGACGATTCGAACATCGTCCTCGGCAACGACAAAACCGTCCGGGCCGTCATCGACGTCTATCAGAAGAAGGCCGACTCGGTGGACAAGAGCCCCGAGATGAAGAAGCTTTTCAAAGCGGTGAACATGTCCGCGAACGTCTGGGCGGTCATCGCCATCCCGCAAGAGATGGTCAAGCTGGCAGCCGAAAAGAACCCGATGCTCAAGGACCTTGTCGGCCTCACCGGCCTGACCATATCCTTCGATTACGCCAACCGGAACCTCGTCGCCGAGATCCAGGGCCTGGGCGGGACCAAGGACCAGAACAAGGCGCTGGCCGACAAGCTGACCGGCCTCAAGGGCATGGGCAGCCTGGTCGCGGCCAAGCAGCCGCTCCTCGGCGAGGTCCTCAACAAGGTCGAGATCAGCTCGGGCCCCGACAATGTGCAGATCTACGCCAGCCTGCCGCAGGAGCTCCTGGACAAGGTCCAGAAGATGGGCCAGGAAAAGTTCGGCAGCCTCGTCCAGGGCAACCCGCAGGCTCCCGCCAAAGAAGAGAAGAAGCCCGAGAGAAAAGAAGGGGCTGAGATCAAGAAGTAGTCCGTGGCCGGAGGCCCGGGGCGGCCCCCGGGCTTACTCCTCGAAAAGGTATTCCTTCGTCCGGAAGAGCCAGCAGCCCAGCCCGACGAAGACTGCGGTGATGAGGACGAGCGAGACGACCGCCGTGAGCGGCGCCGTCGGCTCCAGCCGGAACAGGAGCACCGAGAACTTCCCCCCCGCCGCCGGCTGCCGCGGCAGCAGCGATTTCAGGTAGTGGACGAGGGAGAACTTCTGCGTCGAGCCGGGGAAATACTGGATGACGTTCTCCCAGCCGAAGCCGAACATGATCCCGACCAGGATGGCCCGCTTGAGGAACGTGCCGAGGAAGGCGAAGAAGGCCGTGTAGGCGAGGAGGCCGAGGCCCAGGACTCCGGCGTACTTCAGGAACGTCAGGTAGAGGTCGGCGTCCGCCAGGCGGTGGCCGTTCATGATGAAATAGGACACGGCCAGGCTGGCTGCGACCATGATGAACATCAGGGCCGTATAGGCCGCGTACTTGCCCAGGAAGATCCCGGCCTTGGAGAGGGGCCGCGAGGTGAGATAGGGCAGCGTCCGGCCCTCGAGCTCCTCGGCCACGATCGAAGTCCCGTAGAACAGCGACAGGATGACGATGTAGAACGTCACGAAGAAGACCATCAGGAGCTCGCTGAAGACGGCGGCCAGGTCGTCGGCCCGGCCGGCGGCGAGGACGCGGACGAGGACGGCGATGACGACGGGGATCCCGCCGAGGAGAGCGAAGACGCGTGTCTTTCCGGTCCTCCGGCCGAGGAAGAAGAAGAAGCCGAAGACCTGGCGGACCGAGGCCGCGAGCGAGACGGCCGGCGTTCTCCCTTTCGCTTCCATGTCACTTCCCCACGAGGTAGTCGAAGACGGCCTGGAGGTTGTCGTCCGGCGAGATGATCTCCTCGACCTCGAGGCCCTTGGCGACGATGACGGACTGCAGGCGGCCGAAGACGGCGTCGCGGTTGGGAGTCTCGATGACGAGGGAACGCCCGTCCGAGCCGAAGGTCATCTTCAGGACCGAGGCGTCGTCGACGAGGGCGGCGGCCAGGGTCCGGGCCTGGGGCGAGCGGACCGAGATCTGGTGCGGGTGGGACTCGATGAGGTCGCGGACCATAGTGGATGTCCCCCTGGGCCAAGATCTTCCCCTGGTGGATCATGACGATCCGCGACGTCACGGCCTCGATCTCCGGGAGGACATGGCTCGAGACGAGGACCGTCTTGCCGGCGCCCTCGTAGTCCTTGATGAGCCGGATGAGGCGGCGCTTGCCCAGGGGGTCGAGGCCGCTGAAAGGCTCGTCGAGGATGATGACGTCCGGGTCGTGGGCGATGGCCTGGGCGAACTTGACCCGCTGGCGCATGCCCCGGCTGTAGCCCCTGATCTTGCGGTCCTTGTCCCCGGTGAGCTCGACGATGTCGAGGGCCCTGGACGCGCTCTCCGCCGCCTCGGCCCGTCCGAAGCCCTGGAGGCGGAGGAGCCCGGTCAGGAATTCCCACCCCGAGATGTCCTCGTAGAAGGCGTCCGGCTCCGGGCAGAAGCCGAGCCGCGCGAAGAGCCGGAAATGGTTCCAGGTCCGGTCCCCGTGGATCGTGACGGCGCCGATGTTCGGCTTCATCTGGCCGGTGACGAGCTTCATGAAGGTCGACTTGCCGGCGCCGTTCGGGCCGAGGAGGCCGGTGATGCCGCTCTCGATCGCCAGGGAGACGTCGTTCAGGCCGAGGACGTTCCCGTACCACTTCGAGAGGTTCTTCGCCTCGATGACGGCGCTCACCGGATAACCTCGACGCTTCGGATCTTCTTGTCGAGAACGACGGCCGAGGCGGCGCAGACCGCCGCCGAGCATGAGGAAGGACCAGCCGGGGTGCACGGCATCGAGGCGGCGTCTGGCCGAAGAGGAAGGCCGCGACCTGGAGAAGGTTCTCATAGATCGAGAGGAGGGCCGTGCCGGGCCCGCGCAGGCCGCGGATGCTGTTGATGATGCCGTAGAGGATCTGTGAAAAGAGATAGACGGTGAAGACGATGATCATGACGTAGCGGCTGTTCTTGCTCAGGGCCGAGAGGAGGAGCGTGTAGAACGCGAAGAAGACGGTCAGGACGGCCGAAAAGCCCGCGACCGACAGGAGGAGCCATGGGTAGTCCAGGACGAAGCGGAAGCTTCCGGCGAAGACGAGCTTGAAGAGGTAGAGGACGAGGGCCGGGACGAGGGTCAGGATGAGGACGAAGAAGAAGATGACGGCCATCTTGCCGAGGAGGTAGTCCTTCTTGCGCAGGGGCCGGGCGAAATAGACCTGGAGGGAGTTGTGCTTGAGGTCGTCCGCGATGAGACCGGCCCCGGCGAAGACGAGGACCATGACGATGACGAAGACGAGCCCGCCGTTGGTCAGGAAATCCATGAAGAACTTCGGGTTGACGGTGATCAGCTGGCCCTTGCCGCCGAACATGGACTTGAAGTCCTCCAGGCGCTCGGAGATGTAGATCAGGACGAGCGAGACGACGGCGGGGGCGAAGCCTATGGCGAAGACGAACTTGAACCACTTCTTCCGGAAGGCCAGCTGGATGCCGGTCCGGGTGATGGGCCACCAGGGGAACCGCCGCTCCTCGAGCCGGCCTTCCCAGTGGTAATAGCCCTTCTCGCGGATGGTAGCCATCAGTCGACCCCCACGACCTGGGCGAAGAGGTCCTCGAGCTTGGTCTGGCTCTTGACGAATTGCCGGACCTGGACGCCCGTCCTGGCGGCGGAGCCGGAAGATCTCGCCGCGGTCCATCCCGGCCGGCATGTAGACCTTGATGAGCCTGTCCTCGGTTTCCTCGACCCGGCATTTGAGCGGCCTCGAGGTCGCGGCGGAACGCCCCGTCCTCGCCCTTGACCCGGACCTCGAAGAGGCTGTAGTCGACGGCCTGCAGGTCCGCGAGCCGCCCCTCGGCGGCGAGCTTGCCCTTGTTCAGGATGACGACCGAGGCGCAGAGGGTCTCGATGTCGGCCAGGATGTGCGAGGAGAGGAGGACCTGGATGTCCTTGTGCGAGGCGACGTCGGCGATGAGCTCCAGGACCTCCGTCCGGCCCTGGGGGTCGAGGTTCGAGGTCGGCTCGTCGAGGAAGAGGAGCTTGGGGTCGTGGACCAGGGCCTGGGCCATCTTGAGCCGCTGCTTCATGCCGGCCGAGTAGGTGTCGAGGAGCCGGTAGCGCGATTCTTCGAGCCCGACGTAAAAGAGGACCTCATGGGCCCGCTTCATGGCTTCCTGCCGCGGCATGCCGGAGAGCTCGCCGAAATAGGAGGTGTAGGTCACGGCGTCCATGCCGGCGATGAAGCAGTCGTCCTCGGGCATGTAGCCGACGGCCCGGCGGATGGCGGCTTGTTCGCGACGGATGTCGTGGCCGAGGACGGTCCCCTCCCCTTTTTCGGGCGCGAGGAAGCCGAGGAGGATGCGCAGGAGCGTGCTCTTGCCGGCGCCGTTCGGGCCGAGCAGCCCGACGGCGCCGTCGCCGAGGCTGAGGCTCACGTCGTCGAGCGCCCGGATATCCCCATAGCGGAAACTCAGGTTCTTGATTTCGATGCTCATCGCAGGCGCCTAGTTTATTCTCCTTTTGATACGGCTTTCAAGAAGAAAAGTTCCCGAGGACCTTGGGGCCTCCTCCATGGGCAAATGGTCCCGGAGAGCTTCCCGACGCTGTCCGAGAAAACCCTCCGCGCCCCTGCTGTTATTCTCAGGAATCGCGATCGCGGCCGAGCGGGAAAGCCAACATGGCAAAGGGATCGACCCGGCTGTCACCGACCCGTATCGACCAATGGAGATGGGGCCCCGTCGAGCGGCCCGTGCTGCCGCATTCCCCGATGATCGCCCCTTTGTCGACCATGTCGCCGCGGTGAACGAGGAGCTTCGAAAGGTGCCCGTAGAAGCTGAATGTCCCCAGGCCGTGGTCGATGATGACCGAGTTGCCCGAAAGATAGAGAGGGCTCGCCAGGACCACCCGGCCCCGGTTGACCGCCCGGATGGGCTCGCCCCAAGGCACTTGAAGGTCCACTCCGCCGTGGACGGAGCTGAGGACGTTGTTGGTCAGCCGTCTCTGGCCGAAGTTCGGCCAGGCCTTGGCGGGGTGCGGGGCAATGAAGCCGCCGTCGCCCAGCCATTCCGGGTCGCTCGAGGCATAAACCAGGGCGACGATCTCGGCCTCCCTTCCGATCCTCTCGGTGGCCGTTCTCGATGGGGTCACGAATTCCTGGGCGACCCAGATCTTTTGGGACGGGAACGTCTTTCCGGATATGATAACGTCCCTGCGCGTGTCCTCGAGCGTCCCGTCCAATTTCTCGGCCAGGATATCCAGCGGGAAGGGGCCCGGTTTGACGTCGAGGTCAATGCCGAAGAAGGCCAGTGGCGCCCCCCCCGGCGCGTCAGGCTTCAAAACAGCGTTTTTGCCCATGAAGCGCAGCCTGACCGCAAGGACGTCACGGCTTTTCAGGACAAAGAGAACGGGCTCTCCAGGTTGGAACGACCTGCAGGCCATCTCGACGAGGACTCCGGAGGGGGTCCGCAGGGACTCCCTCGTCAAGGCCGTCAGCCCGAGGGGGACGGCCAGGAGGAGCAGGGCCACGACAATTCGCCTGTTCATGGGGTCCATCGTTTCTCCCTATACGACCGATCGGGACATCCAATATAGGGAAAAACCGGCTTGATGTAAACCAGAATTGATTTCCGGGGCGGTTTCTGGTAAATTAGGGCCTTTCTTCCCTGCCAAAACCAGGGGAGGGATCGAAAGGAACGAAACATGGCTGAGAAAAAAGCGGACCCGAAGCCCGAACCCCAGACGGCAGCTGCTCCCGAATCGGGCCCGAAGAGAAAGAAGGTCAACCGGCTCAGCCCGGCGGAGATCGACGCCCGCCTGGCGGAGTGCCAAGAAAAACAGGGCGGCCTGGCGTCCAAGTATGCCCGGCAGCTCCAGGCCCGGAAAAAGGCCCTGGCCTCCTAGGCGCACGGGGCATCCTCCCCTCTCCTGCCTCTGTCAGGCGGCCGTCGGGCGCCGCCTCGGGGTCGGGATTCCATGACCCAAAGGAAAAGTTTACTTTTCCATCCATATTTGATAAAATGACCCAGAAAAAAAATAAAAAGATAAAAGCAAGATAGGAGTAACAGAAGACGTGTTAAGCAAGGACGACAAAACGCGAATTATCAAGGACAACCAGAGCCACCCCACAGATTCGGGTTCGCCGGAGATCCAGGTCGCGATCCTGACAGAGAGGATCAACCTGCTGGTCAAGCATTTCTCCGGCCACAAGAAGGATTTCGGCTCCCGGACGGGGCTCATGAAAATGGTCGGCCAGAGGAAAAGACTTCTCGAGTACATCAAGAAGGACGACGTCGGCCGCTACGAAAAACTCATCCAGAAGCTGGGCCTCCGGAAATAGCCCGGGCCCTCCAAGGGAAAAATTATGTTCGACACTATCAGTCTGGAAATCAACAAGAGGACCCTATCCATTGAGATCAACAAGGTCGCCAAGCAGGCCGACGGGTCGGCCCTGGTGCGCTACGGCGACACCATCATGCTCGCGACGGCCACCTCCCGGAAGGAGATGAAGACCGAGAAGGATTTCCTCCCTCTCATCGTGGACTATCGGGAAAACACTTACGCCGCGGGCAAGATCCCGGGCGGCTTTTTCAAGCGAGAGGGGCGCCCGTCGGAGCGCGAGATCCTGGTGGCCCGGCTGATCGACCGGCCCATCCGGCCGCTCTTCCCCGAAGGCTATCATTATGACACCCAGATCGTCGGCCTTCTCCTCTCGGCCGACCTGGAGAACGAGCCCGACACCCTGGGGGTGATCGGCGCGTCGGCCGCCCTCTACTTTTCCGACATCCCCTTTACGACCCCCCTGGGCGCAGTGAAGATCGGGATCGTCGACGGCCGGTACGTCGTCAACCCCTCGGCCACCGAGCTCGATTCAAGCCCCCTCAACATGACGGTCGTCAGCAACGAGGGGGGAATCATCATGATCGAGTGCGGGTCGAAGGAGATCGACGAGGAAAAAATCCTCGAGGGCCTGTCCGTCGCCCACGAGGCCAACCTGATGATCATCCAGGCTCAGAAGGACCTCTACGCCCGGCGGAGCGTCAAGAAGCGCGAGTTCACACCCAAGGCCGTCGACCATGAAAAAATGGAGCGCATCGAGCGGGAGATCGGGCCGGCCTTGCTCGAGGCCATGCAGGTCAGGGGCAAGCTCGTGAGCGAGGCGGCCGTCGCGGCCGTCCGCGACAAATACCTGACCGCGATCCCCGAGGAGAAAGAGGACGAGCGGGCCGAAGCCAAGGGGATGATCTACAAGATCGAGGAAAAGCTCTTCCGGGAATTGATCCTCCAGAAGCGTCTGCGGACCGACGGCCGCGAGTTCGACGACATCCGGCCGATCACGATCGACGTGGGCTTTCTGCCGAGGACTCACGGCTCGGCCCTGTTCACCCGCGGGGAGACCCAAGCCCTGGCGACCGTGACCCTGGGAACCGTCGAGGACGCCCAGCGGCTTGACAGCCTGGGCGAGGAATCGAGGAAGAAGTTCATGCTCCACTACAACTTCCCCCCGTTCTCGGTGGCGGAAGTCGGGTTCCTCAGGGCCCCCGGGCGGCGGGAGATCGGGCACGGCGCCCTGGCCGAGAAATCCATCCTGCCGGCCATGCCGGACGACGATAAGTTCCCCTACACGGTCCGGATCGTCTCCGACATCCTGGAATCGAACGGCTCCTCCTCGATGGCCACGGTCTGCGGCGGCATCCTGGCTCTCATGGACGCGGGCGTGCCGCTCAAGATGGTCGTTGCCGGGATCGCCATGGGTCTGGTCAAAGAAGGAGATGCGGTCGCGATCCTGACCGACATCGCCGGCCTCGAGGACCATCACGGCGACATGGACTTCAAGATGGCCGGCACGGAGAAGGGCGTCACGGCCATCCAGCTCGACCTCAAGATCTCCTCCGTCAGCCTTCCGCTGCTCCGCGAGATCATCGCCAAGTCCCGGGCGGCCAGGATCAAGGTCCTGGCCCGGATGAAGGAAGCCATGGCCGCTCCCCGGCCCGAGATCTCCGTCTACGCGCCGCGGATCCTGATCCTCTTCATCAACCCGGAGAAGATCAGCGAGGTCATCGGGCCCGCTGGGAAGATCGTCAAGAAGATCATCAGCCAAACGGGGGCAAAGATCGATATCGAGGACGACGGGAGAATCGTCATCGCTTCGACGGACATGAGCGCCGCCGAGCGAGCCAAGCAGATGATCCTTGACCTCACCGCCGAGGCCGAGCTCGGGCAAACTTATACCGGCAAGGTCGTCCGCCTTGAGGAGTACGGGGCTTTCGTCGAGATCATGCCGAACCTCGTCGGGCTCCTCCATATCTCTGAGGTCGCGCCCTACCGGATTTCGAGCATTCGGGACGTCCTCAAGCTCGGCGATACGATCACGGTCAAGGTCGTCAGCATCGACCCCGTCGACAACAAGATCCGGCTCAGCAAGAAGGCCCTGGAGCCGGAGGCCGCGTCCGGCTCGACCGAGCCCTCCCCGCCGCCTCAGCACAGGCCGCACCGGGAGCATTCAACCAGTCACCCCAAGGACCGACGAAACAGGTATTGACCGTCTTACGGATGAGGCCGCCGCGATGATGGCTTCGAGATCTCTCTGCCGGGGATTCACGCTCGTCGAGATGGTCGTGGCCCTGACGATCCTCTCTATCCTCGCCTGGTCCGCCTTGCCCTTGGGGAAGATCGCCATCCAGCGGGAAAAGGAGGTCGAGCTCCGCCAGGACCTCCGCCTCATCCGGGATGCCATCGACGCCTACAAGAAACTCTCCGACGATAAGAAGATCGAGGTCAAGGAGGACACGGAGGGCTATCCCCCGACCCTGGACATCCTGGTCAAGGGCGTCGAAGTCCAGAGCCAGGAGCAGACGGAGGGAAAATCGAAGGGCAAGCGGATGGTCAAGTTCCTCCGGCGGATCCCCCGGGACCCCATGACCGACTCCCCGGACTGGGGCCTCCGCTCGTACCAGGACTCTCCCGACGCCGACAAATGGGGCGGGGAGAACGTCTACGACATTTTCACGAAAAGCCAGGCCAAAGCCCTGGATGGAACTCGGTACAGGGATTGGTGAGCCATGAAGACACGGATCGGCGGCAGGACCGGCGGATTCACCTTGATCGAGATGGTCGTCGTCTTCGCCCTCATCGGCATCCTCGTCGGGCTGGGGCTCCCGCAGTACAAGTACTCGCTCGTCAAGGCCCGGGAGTCCGTCCTCAGGGAGAACCTCTTCGTCCTCCGCAAGCTGATCGACCAGTACTACCAGGACAAGGGCAAGTATCCCGTGGCCCTGCAGGCCCTCGTCCAGGACGGCTATCTCCGGACAATCCCCGTGGACCCCATCACGAAGTCCTCGACGACCTGGGAGGAGATCCACGAGACCCTGCCGCCGGACGAATACGTCATGCCCGAGACCCTTGGCGTCATCGACGTCAAGTCCGGGTCCGAACAGAAATCCCCCATCGACGGGACCGTCTACAACACCTGGTGAGGGCCGCCGGAGGTCGATCAAGCTTGGCCGCGAAAAAGGGCTATCTCGTCATCATGTTGATGCTGGCCGTCTTCGCCCTTTCCATCGGCCTCCTCGTCGTCGTCCCGGTCTGGCAGACCGAAGTCCAGCGGGAAAAAGAGGAGGAGCTCATCTTCCGGGGGAGACAATATGTCGAAGCCGTGCGCCTGTACGGCCTCAAGAACCCGGGGCACTTCCCCTCCAGCCTGAAGGAGCTCCTGGACAAGAAATGCCTCCGCAAGCCTTACAAAGACCCCATGACCGAAAACGGAGAATGGATCATCATCGTCAATCCCGGGACCGCGGGGTCGCAGGCCGGGGCCACCGGCGGGGCCGAACAGCAGGTCCTCCTCGTCCCCGAAAAGGTCCTGCCGTCGGTCCAGTCTGCCCTCGTCCTGGGCGTCGCGAGCCCGTCGACGAAGAAATCCATCAGGATCTACAACGACCAGGAGACATACGACAAGTGGCTTTTTTATTACGGGCAGGACCCCAAGAAGCTCCCCAAGATCACCCGCTACGGGGAAAAAGAGAAGGCCCCCTGAGACCGGGACTCCGCCTCAGCGGAGGATTTTCCGGGCCCATTCCGGCAGGACGAACTGGAGCCGGTCTCCGACCTTGATCCCGTCCACCGCGGCCCTCCCGCCCTTGAGCTCGAGCACATAACGGGCCGGCAACCCCGGTCCGTATGAAGGGCAGGGATCGCCCGTGCAGGGGGGGACATCAGCCGCGATGTGGATGACCCTTTTTCGCTGTCGAGCCAGAGCATGTCGAGGACGACGAGCGTGTTCTTCATCCAGAACGAATGGAGGTCCTCGGTTTCAAAAACGAAGAGCATGCCCTGGTCGGGCAGGATCTTCTCCCGGAACATGAGGCCCCGGGCCCTCTCCTCATCGGAGACCGCCAGCTCCGCCGTGACGGATTTCCCGCTGGGCAGGAAGACCTCGATGAACCGGTCCCGGCCTCGGTCCTGACATTCGGCCTGGAGGCCGAAGGACCAGACCAGGAGAAAGGGAAGCCCGGCTTTCAACAGGGACCGATGGAGTGGAGTGATCATCACGCTCATCCTTTCAGGCATGTCTCAGTGCGGGCCCACGAGGGGGACGAAGCGGACGGCCAGCAGCCGGTCGCGCGTCAGGCCCTTTTTCTCCCTCCGGA
Source organism: Candidatus Aminicenantota bacterium (assembly GCA_963796835.1). Classification (GTDB taxonomy): domain Bacteria; phylum Acidobacteriota; class Aminicenantia; order Aminicenantales; family Saccharicenantaceae; genus DATKJS01. The sequence goes on from CAWCND010000007.1 coordinate 28,963, forward strand.
TGCGGACGAGCTCCTGGAGATCTGTCCCGACGGGCACGATCATCGTCCCGCGAGGCCCCAACTGGCCCTCGAGTGCCCCAGGCACCCGGGCGGCCGCGGCGGTCACCATGATCGCGTCGAAGGGCGCCGCATCAGGCCATCCTTTCGACCCGTCGCCGACCCGGAAGCTGATGTTCCCGTAGCTGAGCGACCGGAGGACGCCTTGTGCCCGCAGCGAGAGGGATTCGATGATCTCGACCGAAAAGACCTCGCCGGCGATCTCCGCAAGCACCGCCGTCTGATACCCTGATCCCGTCCCGATCTCGAGGACCCTCTCCCCTCCCCGAAGTCCCAAGGCCTCGGTCATGTAAGCGACGATGAAGGGCTGGGAGATCGTCTGACCGTCGCCGATCGGCAGCGGCTCATCGGCATAGGCCCCGCCGCGCATCCCTTCCGGGACGAAGAGATGGCGGGGCACTTTCGCCATCGCCTCGAGGACCGCGGGGTCGCTGACCCCGCGGGCGCGGATCTGGGAATCCACCATCCTCAATCGTTCACGTCCGTACTCAGCTTCTTTGCTCATAGCTGCGTGGCCAGGATCTCGCTCACCCGGCCCGGCGGTCTCCGGCCCCCGGGCGAACGCTTGGTCCGGCCGTGGCCTCGGCAAAGCGTGGCCAGGTTCCTCAATAGGCCCGGGCGAAATATGCGACGGTTTTTCCCGGACGGCCGCAGCAGGCGCAGGCGCCCTCCGTCCTTCCTTCGGCCTCGTCGAGGGGGATGACCCGGATCGTGGCCATGGTTTCGGTCTTGATCCTGTCTTCGCAGTCCTCTCCTCCGCACCATGGCGCCCGGATGAAGCCGCGCTGGTTTTCAAGGATGTCCTTGAAGTCGCCCATAGTCGGCCGCCTCACGGATATTGGCCTCCAGGAAGGCCCGGGCCTCCGCCAGGAGGCCGGCCTGGATCTCCCCGAGCATCTCCGGAACACGGGACGGCAGCGAGGCGAGCGGCACGGTCACCTTGGCCTTAGTGTCGCGGCGGACGAGGACGGCCTGGCCGGACTTGATGTCCCGGGGGCCGATCTCGATGCGGAGAGGCACACCGCGCATCTCGTATTCGGCGAATTTCCAGCCGGGCGTCATTTCCTCCCGGGCGTCGACGTCGACCCGGACGCCGGCCGCCCGCAGAGCCGTCGGCCGCGGCCCGGACGACGGGAAGGACGGTCTCCTTCCAGTTCCCGACGGAGATGGGGACGAGGACGGCCTGGACCGGGGCGATCCGGGGCGGGAACCGGAGGCCCGAATCGTCGCCATGGACCATGATCAGGGCCCCGATCGTCCGGGTCGTCATCCCCCAGGACGTCTGCGAGACATACTGCAGGGTCTGGCTGCGGTCCTCGAACTTGATGTCAAAAGCCTTTGAGAAATGCTGGCCGAGGTTATGGGATGTTCCCATCTGCAGGGCCTTGCCGTCCGACATCAGAGCTTCGATGGCGTAAGTCATCTGGGCCCCGGCGAACTTCTCCCGGAGGGACTTGCGGCCGGCGAGCACGGGGATGGCCAGCTCGGTTTCGCAGAATTCCTTGTACATGGATAGGATTTTCAGGGTTTCGGCCTCCGCTTCCTCGGCCGTCTCGTGGCAGGTGTGGCCTTCCTGCCACAGGAATTCGGTCGTCCGCAGGAACGGCCGGGTCACCTTCTCCCAGCGGACGATGTTGGCCCACTGGTTGATCAGGACGGGGAGGTCGCGCCAAGACTTTATCCACCTGGCGTACATGTGACCGATGATGGCCTCAGAGGTCGGCCGGACGGCGAGTTTCTCCTCGAGTTCCTCTTTTCCGCCGATCGTGACCCAGGCCACCTCGGGCGAGAAGCCCGCGACGTGCTCGGCCTCCTTCTTGAGAAAACTCTCGGGGATGAACAAGGGGAAATAGGCATTGACATGCCCCGTGGCCTTGATCCGCAGGTCGAGCGACCGTTGGATGTTCTCCCAGACCGCATAGCCGTGGGGCCGGATGACCATCATCCCTTTCATGGGGGTATAGTCGGCGAGCTCAGCCTTCTGGACGAGTTCGAGATACCACTTGGAGAAATCCTCGCTTTTCGGAGTGAGCTGCTTGACCTGTCGTTCGTTCTCGTTCACGTCGTCTCCTCGCCTTTCGGCTTTTGGGATTCTAGCCGCCGGCCGGTTTTTTGTCAAGGAACCGGGCCGCGGGCGGAGGCGGAAATCGGGGGAGATTCCTTGATCGACCAGGTGACGGGAATATCCCCCATCATTTCATCTTGAGGGGTGATTGACCGGGTTTTAGGGGAATGTCATCTTAGGGCCGCGTTTCGCTAAGGAAAAGGATAAGGAAGCCAGACATGCTCAGGAGGATTCCCACCGACACACTTCCTGTCAGGCGCCATGCCGAACAGCGGGGGTTCAAGCTCTCCCTGCCCCTGACCGTCGAGGGGCCCGACGCCGACGGCGCTTTGTTCAGGGAGGAGACCACCCTCTCCTATATGAGCCACGTGGGTGCCCTCTTCCCGCTCAGGACCCTCGTCGCCCCCGGCTCGAGGCTTAAGCTGGCCGTTTCCCTTCCCCCCAAGCTGGGGGAGGGCAAGAGCCTGAAGCTCGTGATCAAGGGGACGATCGTCTTCACGGAGCCCGGGAACGAGGACGGGGCGCCCAGCCAGGTCTCCCTCCGCCTCGAGAGCCGTTACATCGTCGAGTCCGCGGCCGCCCGGGCGGATGTGAACCAACCCGCTTGAGAAGGCCCGCACCGACGCCTCAAGGGAAGAAAAGCCCGGCCCGCATGTTTAGCCGCCGACGGTGAGAACAAAGGCGATAATTTAACCCCGCGATTCCCCATGAGGAGCGATTGAAGACGTTTCGCCCATGAGCCAAAATGCGACTGAAATGAATACGGACAAGGCTTTTCATAACCCCTCCACTCAAGGCGCGGCCAGGGCCGGAAAGCGGGAGCGCACCTTCGAGCTCTCTCTTCCGGCCCTGGTCAAGGGACTTGACGCGAGGGGAAAGCGGTTTGAAGAACAGACCCAGATCGCGGCCATCAGCGCTCAGGAGGTATCGGTCAGGCTCAATACCCGCCTCCTCATCGGCTCCAAGACGGCGGTCTCCCTGGAGATCCCCAGGACCCTGATCCTGGAAAGCCCGCTCCGCCTCATGGTGACGGGGGTCGTCGTTTACGTCCGGTCGGAGGCCGGGAACGGGAAAAGCCAGTACGTGTCCATGCACCTCGACCGGAGCTTCCGCCTCCAGCCCAACCCCGCCCTTCCCACCTGAGCCCGGGCACCCATCTTCCCGACGAACTCCCCTGCCTAGGCCGCTCTTGACAAGCCCCCTGCCGATAGAATATGATTCAGTAAAATTCTGACCATGTGACTTGAAACCGGATGACCAAATTGCCAAAAGGGGCCGAAATGAGCATGGAGAAAAAGAAACCTCAGCCGTCCTCAGACACGAAGATCACCCTCCTCATTTTCTGCCCGTCAGACATCATCCTCGCCGGGATCCTGCGGGCCCTCGAGGCGGACCCGGAGCTTGATATCCTGAACATTGAGAAGAATACGATCGAGTCGTTCATCGACTCCATCAAGAAGCTTAAGCCGCAGGTCATCCTTTTTGCCCACATGGAGCCCTTGCCGAACCTCCGCGAGATCTGCAAGGCCATCCGCGAGATCTCGAAAACCCAGGGCCGGTCCCAGCTCCTGCTCCTGGGGAGCATCCCCGCCCACGAGGAGATCGTCAACCTCATCAACGCCGGGGCCCGGGGTTACTTCGACCTCAACGATTCGTCCAGCCAGCTCCCGGAAGCCGTCCATGGCATCCATAAGGGCGAGATCTGGCTGCCCCGGGACAAGATGTCCAGCATCATGGACCGGATCATCTCGGTCGTCGGCCGGGACCTCAAGGAAAAGACCCTCGACCAGCTGACGCCGACCGAGTTCCAGGTCCTCCGCCTCATCGGCCAGGGAAAAAGCAACGACGAGATCGCCGAGCTGATGTTCATCAGCAAGAACACCGTGCGGTCCCATATCAAGAGCATCTACGCGAAGCTCGACACCCACAGCCGCCTGCAGCTGGCGCTCTATGCCATCAATTCGGCCCTGTTTTAGTCTTAGGAATCGAGGACGCCATGACCAAGAGAGCCGCCCCCAAAAAGAAATTGAAAAAACTCCCCAAAGACCTGGAGGTCAACCGCCGGAGAGAATGGCGGTTTGACTTGCCCCTGAGGACCGTCATCGAGGGCAAGCTGCCCCAGGGCGACAAGTTCCAGGAGGAGACGGAACTCCGGAACATCTCTTCGGGCGGCGCCTACTTCGCCCTGGACTCGGGCGTCGTCGTCGGCTCGAAGCTCAACCTCATGATCGAGCTTCCGGACAAGTTGACCGACGGAAAGAAGATGAAGCTCTGGATCGGCGGCATCACCGTCCGCCTCGAAAAGCCGGACCCTAAAGCGAAGCGGCAGGGCGTGGCGATCCGTTTCAGCGACGACTTCAAGGTCATTCCCGCCGCAAAGAAAAAATAGCGTGCTCCGCGCCGCCCTGACGGGGGGAATCGCCTGCGGCAAGTCCGTCGTTGCCAGCGTTCTCCGTGACAAGGGCTGTTTTGTCCATTCCGCCGATGAGGCGGCCCATGACCTCATGTCCCCCGGCCGCCCCGCCTGGAAGGAAATCGTCGCCAGGTTCGGCCAAGAGGTCCTTTTGCCGGACGAGTCCATCGACCGAGCCCGCCTCGGCCGGACCGTTTTTTCCGACCCCAGGGCCCGCCGCTTCCTGAACAAGCTCCTCCACCCCCTGGTCCTGGCCGAAGAAAGGCGCCTCATCGCCGGTCTCGAGCGGGAGGGCCGCACGGCGATCTTCATCTCCGAAGCCGCCCTGACGATCGAGGCCGGTTATTCCCGCTTCTACGATAAGGTCATCGTCGTCCACTGTCCGGAGGGCGTCCAGGTCCGAAGGCTCATGGAGCGCGAGGGGATCGCCGAAGAGGAGGCCCGGAAAAGGATCGGGGTCCAGATGCCCGGGGAAGAAAAGCTCCGCCACGCTGATTACGTAATCGAGGCCTCGGGCTCCCTCCGGGAGACGATCGAGCAGACGGAGAGAGTTTACGCTGCGCTCCTCCAGGACGCCGAGCTCAAGCGCTTGTCCGCGAAGAAATCGTCCTGCCGCGTCCGCCGGTCCCACAAATAGGCCCGCAGCCCGATATCCTCGGGGAGACAATTCCCGAAAAAAATAGGGGCAATTCCCTTTAGCGCGACCGTCCTTCTCGAGTTGCGGCGAGCGAAAGGGTGCTTCCGGGAGGGATACCGGGAGAGATGAACAAGGAACAGGATATGCGGAAAATCAGCCGGGCTTGCCCTTGGACAGGAGGATCTTCAATTCCTGACCGGGCCGGAACTTGATCCTCCGGCCCTTTTCGATCCGGATCTGTTTCTGGCGGCGGATGTCCCTTCCGAAGCCGGTCTTTTTGGCGACGACCTTGAAGCTGCCGAAGCCGCGGATCTCCACCTTTTCATTTCCCGCCAGGGCCGACTTGAGCGAGCCCAGGACTCCTTCGACGATGGATAATGATTTGGCCCTATTGAATTCGGATTTCTTCTCGATCGCAAGGGCGATATCATTCTTGATCATCGAAAGAGCTCCTTACTTCCAAAAACAATAGATATTAATTAATTTATTGATAATAAAAAGTCAAGCACAATTATGCCCGGTTGACTTGACCCTCGCGAGTTCCTATAATGAAGGCACGGTGCGCGCCAGAATCCTCCTCGTCCTCCTGCTCGTTTGCCCTGCCCTTTCGTCCGCGTCGATCCTGAAGATCACCGTCGACGCCCCCATCCATCCGATCACGGCCGAGTACATCATCCGGACGATCGAGAGGGCCGACCGCGAGGGCGCCTCGCTCGTCATCATGAGCCTCAACACGCCCGGGGGGCTGGACAGCTCCATGCGCCAGATCATTGAAAAGATCGTCAACGCCAAGACCCCCGTCGCGGCCTATGTGGCCCCGAGCGGGGCGCGGGCCGCATCGGCCGGGTTCTTCATCGGCCTCGCCTGCGACATCTTTGCCATGGCGCCCGGGACCAACACGGGGGCCGCCCATCCCGTGGGCCTGTCCATTACCGGACAGGCCATGGACAAGACGATGGAAGACAAGGTCACCCATGATGCGGCCTCCTACATCAGGACCCTGGCCGAGAAGCGGGGCCGGAACATGGGGATGGCCGAGGACGCCGTCCGCAAAAGCCTGTCCTACACCGAGCAGGAGGCCCTCAAGGGCGGACTGATCGACATCGTGGCCAGGTCGGACCGGGATATCATCGAGGCCTTCGACGGCAAGCGGCTCAAGCGGTTCAACGGAGAGGAGACGACGCTCTCCTTGAAGAAGGAGCCCGTCATCCAGATCCCGATGTCGTTCCGCCAGCAGTTCCTGCTGACGATCTCCAACCCGAACCTGGCCTATATCCTGCTCATGATCGGCCTCCTGGGCCTGTATTTCGAGTTCGCCCATCCCGGGGCCATCCTGCCGGGCGTCCTGGGCGGCATCTGCCTCCTGCTCGCGGTCTTCTCCTTTCAGATCCTGCCGATCAATTACGTCGGGCTGATGCTGATCCTCCTGGCGATTATTCTTTTCGTCCTCGAGGTCAAGGTCCATAGCTTCGGTATGCTTTCCCTGGGAGGGATCATCGCCATGGTCATCGGTTCCGTCATGCTCATCAACGCCCCCATCCCCGAGCTCCGGCCGAGCTTGCGGGTCATCATCCCCATGGCCCTCGGCATCTCCATGATCCTCATCTTCCTTGTTTATCTCGTCGTCCGCGCCCACGCCCGACGGGCCTTCACCGGGAAGGAGGGCATGGTCGGGGAGCTCGGCACCGCCCAGACGGACCTCAACCCCTCGGGCAAGGTCTTCGTCCACGGCGAGATCTGGGAGGCGGAGGCGGCGGAGCCCGTGGCCAGGGGCGAGAAGGTCAAGGTCGTCGCAGTCTTGGATACGCTGAAGATCCGGGTCAGGAAAACCTGATCCGAAAAATATCGGGAGGCCCCGGGCCTCCGCAAGGAGACAAAACATGGTTACTTATCCGATCATCGTCATCGGGCTCATCGTCCTCTATATCTTGAACTCGATCAAGATCCTTAGGGAGTACGAGCGCGGGGTCATCTTCCGTCTCGGCCGCCTCCTCCCCCAGCCCAAGGGGCCCGGCATCATCCTGGTCTTCTCGCCGATCGACCGCATGGTCAGGATCAGCCTGCGGCTCATCACGATGGACGTCCCGCCCCAGGACGTCATCACCAAGGACAACGTCACGGTCAAGGTCAACGCCGTCCTTTACTTCAGGGTCATCGACCCGCTCAAGTGCGTGATCGAAGTTCAGGATTATATCTACGCCACGTCCCAGCTGGCCCAGACGACCCTGCGGAGCCTCCTCGGCCAGGTGCCGCTCGACGACCTCCTCTCGGAGCGGGACAAGCTCAACGCCCGGCTCCAGGAGATCATCGAGCAGCACACCGACCCCTGGGGCATCAAGGTCCAGCTCGTCGAGATGAAACAGGTGGACCTGCCGGAGAACATGGTCCGGGCCATCGCCAAGCAGGCCGAGGCCGAGCGCGAGCGGCGGGCCAAGGTCATCCACGCGGACGGCGAATTCCAAGCCGCCGACAAGCTCACCCAGGCTGCCGACATCATCTCTAGGAACCCTCAGGCCCTCCAGCTCCGTTTCCTCAGCACCCTGACCGAGATCGCCACCGAGAAGAACTCCACGATCGTCTTCCCGCTGCCCCTCGAGCTCCTCAGGGCCTTCTCCTATGAAAAGCCCCAGGAGAAGAAATAAGAGAGATGAAAACAAAAGACTTCCGGGAAATCCAGGTCTCGAGCACCCTCCTTGTGGTCATCTTCCTGTGCGTGCTCGTCCTCGGCGTCTTCATTTTCCTGTTGGGCGTTTCGGTCGGGAAGAAGCAGGTCCAGATCGTCGCCGCGACCCAGGTCGTGGCCCAGCAGATCCAGGAACCCGTCAAGGACCAGGCCGCCGGGCAGCCGGCCGAGCCGGCCCAGGGTCAGGTCAAGAGCGGACCGGAAACAGGACTGACGACAGGCGCTCCCCTGTCCGGAAGCCAGGGAAAGCCGGCGCCCCCCGACAAATCGACAAAGACGTCACTCGAGACCATGCCATCGGCCAAGGAGGCCCAGAAGCCGGCGCCCAAGGCTTCGCCCTCCCCGGCCACGAAGAACCCTCCCAAGACGGCCGCATCGGCGGCCGGGGCGGGGCTTTTTTATATCCAAGTCGCCGCTTTCACGGACAAGGCCCAGGCCACAGCGGAGGCCGAAAAGTTCCGCAAACGGGGGTATCCGGTGATCGTCGCCGACCCCCGTCCGACCGATACCAAGTCCTGGTATCGTGTCCGGGTGGGCAGCTTCCCCACCCGGGAGAAAGCGGCCGCGACCCTGACCAAGCTGAACGAGAGCGCCAAGAAGAAAACCGACTACAGGATCGTCAAGGACTGAGACCTTCTGGTCCGGATCCTCGAACGAGCTTCCCAAGGAAAAAACCGCGATGTGGCTGGCCGTCCTGAGCGGGGTTTTGACGGGCCTGGCGTTTCCCAAGTTCCACCTCGCCTTTCTGGCCTGGGTCTCTCTGATCCCGCTCTTTGTCGCCCTTTCCGGCAGGCGCGTTCTCTCCGGATTCAGGCTCGGGGCAGTCTCAGGCCTTTTTTTCTACGGCGTCCTGCTCTATTGGATCCCGGCCGTCCCCCGGCACTACGCCGGCATGCCGCTCTGGCTCTGCCTCGCCATCTATTTGGCCCTCATCGCATTCCTAGCCCTTTACTGGGGACTCTTCGGCGCCCTCTTCGTCATGGCCCGCAGGGCCTTCCCCACCGCGGCGTTCATCCTGGCCCCCTTCTTCTGGGTCGGTTGCGAATACCTCGTGACCCATCTCCTGACGGGATTTCCCTGGGGCCTCCTGGGCACGAGCCAGTACGAGAACATGCCCTTCCTCCAGACGGCCTCCCTGGCGGGCGTGAGCGGGATCTCCTTTGTCCTCGTCTTTCTCCAGAGCTCTTTCGTCCTGGCCATGACGCGGAAAAAACGGGGACCTTTCTTCGCGGCCCTGGGGCTTCTCGTCCTCGCCCACTCCTGGGGCTGGTACGAGCTCAAGAAGGCCAGCTTCGATGGGCCGGCGAAAGTCCAGGCGTCGGTCATCCAGGGGAATGTATCCTCGGACATCTATTGGGATTTCGCCCAGCCGGGACAGGTCCGGGAGATCTTCGACCAGCACATGGCCCTGACCCGCCAGGCCGCTTCGGGCGGCTCGGGCCTGGTCATCTGGCCGGAATTCACGGTTCCGCTCTGTTTCAGCTGCGGGGAGGAGATCTACCGTGAGCTCGGCGCCGGGCTCGAAGAATACGTCCGGTCGAGCCGGGTCACGCTCCTCCTCGGGACCAATCGAAACGACCGGTCCTCCCGGGAACCTGCTCTACCACAATACGGCCATGGCCCTCCACCCGGACCTCTCCCGGAGCCTCTATTTCAAGATGCACCTGGTCCCCTTTGGAGAGTACACGCCCTACAAGAAGGTCTTTTTCTTCATCGAAAAGCTGACCCACGCCATCGGCGAGATCACGCCCGGGACCGAGCCCGTCCTCCATACGTTACGAGGGGCACAAGTTCGCTTCGCCCATCTGTTATGAAGTCATCTTCCCCGGGCTCGTCCGCGGCTTCGTCCGCCGGGGCGCCACCTTCCTCGTGACGATCACCAACGATGGTTGGTACGGCACGTCCGCGGCTCCCTACCAGCATTGGGCCCAGGCAATTCTCCGGGCCGTCGAAAACCGCCGCTATCTCCTCCGGGCCGCCACGACCGGCATCAGCGGGATCGTCGACCCCTTCGGCCGGGTGCTCGGCCGCTCCCGCCTGATGACGGCGGCCGTCCTCACCGGGACGATCTCTCCGTCCAGCCGCCTCTCGCTTTACACGAGGGCCGGAGACGTCCTTCCCCTGGCCGGCTTGACATTGGCCCTCCTGTCCTCTATTCTGGCTCTGATCCATCAACGGAAGGACAGGCACCGCCATGGCTATGATAGAGATCTCATCTGAACTTAGGACGCGCCTCGACGGCCTCTTCGGCAAGTACGAAGAGCTGCGGGGCTTCCTTTGACCTCGATCATAAGAAAGCCGAATGCGACTCGATCAACCTGCGCCTCGCCTCGCCTGAGGTCTGGCAGGACCAGAAGACCTCCCAGTCCCTCCAGCAGAAAAAGAAGCGGCTCGAGCGAGGACCTCCAGTTCTTCGTAAAAATCCAGGACCAGAAGGACGAGATCGACGTTCTGACGGAGCTCCTGACGGAGGGCGAAAACGTCGGACCCGAGATCGAGGCCGCCCTCGTCCGCTTCGAGAAGGACCTCGCGGACGGTGAGCTCCGGGCCCTGTTCTTCGAAGAGAATGACCCCCGGAACGCCATCCTGACCATCCACCCGGGCGCCGGCGGCACGGAATCCCAGGACTGGGCCCAGATGCTCTTCCGGATGTATCTCCGCTACGCGGAGCGCAAGGGGTTCAAGACCGAGGTCCTCGACCTCCAGCCCGGAGAAGAGGCGGGCCTCAAGAGCGCGACCCTGAGGGTCGAGGGGGATTACGCCTTCGGCAACCTGAGCCAGGAATCCGGGGTCCACCGACTTGTCCGGATCTCGCCCTTCGACGCGGCCAAGCGGCGCCACACTTCGTTCGCCGCCGTCTTCGCCTACCCCGAGATCGATGAGGACATCGAGGTCGCCATCAATCCGGACGACTTGAAGATCGACACCTACCGGTCCGGGGGCAAGGGCGGCCAGCACGTCAACACCACGGACTCGGCCGTCCGCATCACCCACCTCCCGACCGGCATCGTCGTCCAGTGCCAGAACGAGCGCTCCCAGCACAAGAACAAGGCCTCGGCCATGAAGGTCCTCAAGGCCCGCCTCTACGAGCTCGAGCAGCGCAAGCAGCACGAAAAGATCGAGAAGCTCGAGGACGCCAAGACCGACATCGCCTGGGGCAATCAGATCCGCTCCTACGTCCTCCATCCTTACCGCATGATCAAGGACCTCAGGACGCGGGTGGAAACGGGCGACACCGAGCGGGTGCTGGACGGCGACCTTGACGAGTTCGTCAGGGCCGCGCTCGTCCTGAGGAAAAAATCCGCGACCGCTGCCGTCAGCTGATCCCCGGCCCCCAGCCCCGAGGTTTTCGCGGCCGACCGACCTTGATGTTCGGCCCATAAAATTGTAAGATGAGATTCCTCGTCGGTCCGGAGCATCCGGAATGCAGGGTCCGGACCGGCAAGAGCATCCGGGAACGAAGGATCCTTCCATGGCCTCAGACGACCGTTCGGACGATCAGGACGAACGCGCCCCCTCTTCAGAAGGAAAAAGGTTCCTCCCTTCGCTCGAATTCGGTTCCATTGTCGTCCTCCTTTACTTCCCCGCCCTCATCCACCTCGGTCTCATGGACGACCCGGCGGACGGAGAGCGGCACGAGGACCTGGCCCTGGCGAAGCGGAACATCGATCTCCTCGACCTCCTCAAGGACAGGACCAAGGGGAACCTCGACGGGGAGGAGGAAAAATTCCTGGAGGGCGTGCTGGACCAGCTCAAGATGGCCTACCTCAAGAAGGCGGATATCCTCAAGATGTGATCCATGTTCGTCTTCTACGGGTTAGAAGAGTTCAGGGCCCTCCCCCGCCCTACGGCCGTGGCCATCGGCAACTTCGACGGCGTCCATCTCGGGCACCGGAGGATCCTCGCCCGCCTCTGCGGCCTGGCCGAGGCGCGGAACCTCTCTTCGCTCGTCCTGACGTTCGACCCCCACCCGGAGCGAGCCCTCGGGAAAAAAGCCGTCCTGATGATCGACTCGCCGGAGCAGAGACTGGAACGGCTCCGGGAGTCGTGCGTCGACGCGGTCCTCGTGACCAGGTTCGACCGGGCTTTCTCGGAACTCTCCGGGCCGCATTTCATAGAACGGATCCTCCTCGAGCGGTTGAGGGCCCGGGAAGTCGTCGTCGGCCGGGATTTCCACTTTGGCCGGGACCGCCGTGGCGACGTCAACCGCCTCCGTGAGCTCGGCCGCCGGCAAGGCCTGCGGGTCCATGTCATCCCCCCTGCGGTCATCAACGGCGTCGCCGTCAGCTCGAGCGCTATCCGCCGGCTCCTTATCCGGGGACGTGTCAACGAGGCGGCCCGCCTACTCGGCCGGCCTTACGAGATATCGGGCGAGGTGGTGAGGGGCCTCTCCCGCGGGCGTCGCCTCGAAGCGCCAACCGCCAACCTCCGGACCGCCAATGAGATCCTGCCCGACGGCGTCTTCATCACGGAGGCGATCTGGAGGGGACGGACTTTGCCCTCGGTCACGAGCATCGGGACCAACCCGACCTTCGGGCTCCACCCGACAAGCGTCGAGACCCACATTTTGGACCGCCGTGTCCGGCTCTACGGAGCCTGGCTCACTGTCCGCTTTCTTCAGAGAATCCGGGCGACAAAGAAATTTCCCGACGCGCAGGCCCTCGCGGCCAGGATCCGGAGGGACCTGGACGTCGCCCGGTCTCGGCCTCGTTTGTTCAAGTGGCGAGCGAGGCTCAGGGTTACTACGGGGAGCAGTAAATATATTACATAATCCTTGCTGCTCCCCGAGTACTAGCCGGGCGATAGAGAAATACTGAAGACAATTATATCCTGCCCGGCGTACCCCGAACAAGCCCCGGCATTCAGGCCGGGGACTCGCGGGGTTGACTTTTTCCCCGGGATATAGCATTTTCCTTGCGAGGAGTTGACAATGGACAAGAAGATCAAGGCCCGGATCATGGACTCGAGCAAGATCCGGCGCGTCCTCAGCCGGATCTCGACCGAGATCATCGAGCGGAACCGGAACCTCAAGAGCCTGGTCATCATCGGCATCAAGACCCGGGGCATCTTCATCGGCAAGAGGATCGCCCGCCTGATCAAGGAGCTTGAAGGCGTGGACATTCCGGTCGGCGTCCTGGATATCACCCGGTACCGGGATGACCTCCCGGCCCGGAAAACCCGGCCGGCCGGCAAGACCCCTAAGATCGATCTCACCATCGACAAGAAGGACGTCCTCCTCATCGACGACGTCCTGATGACCGGACGGACGATCCGGGCCGCCATGGACGGTTTGATGGACGCCGGGCGGCCGAAGACCGTCCAGCTCATCGTTCTTATCGACCGTGGCCACAGGGAGCTCCCCATCCGGCCGGACTACGTGGGGAAGATCCTGCCGACGTCCCGCCGCGAGGTCATCCAAGTCCGGCTCAAGGAGCTCGATTCGATCGACGAGGTCCTGATCGCCGAGCCGGCCAAGATCTGAAGGGGCGGCCGGCGGGGACCATGAAACTTCTGATCAAGAACGGCCGGGTGGTCGATCCGGAGACGAAAACCGACCAAATCCTCGATCTCCTCATCGTCGACGGCAGGATCGCCGAAATCAAGCCCAGGATCGAGGTCCTTTCTTGCCCGACGGTCGACGCTACGAGGTTGGCCGTTGTGCCCGGGCTCATCGACATGCACACCCACCTGCGAGAGCCGGGGTACGAGCCCAAGGAGACCATCGCCACCGGGTCCCGCGCTGCGGCCAGGGGCGGCTTCACGACGGTCTGCGCGATGCCCAACACAAACCCCGTCAATGACGAGCCCCGAGTCACCAAAGACATCCTCGCCGTGGCTGGGCGTTGCGCCGTCGTCAACGTTCTCCCGATCGCGGCCATCAGCAAGGGGTCGCGGGGAGAGGATCTCGTCGACATGTCAGGCCTGCTCGCGGCCGGGGCCATCGCTTTTTCCGATGACGGCCAGCCGGTCATGGACAGCCGTTTCATGAAACGGGCGCTCGAGTCGGCCAAGGCCCTCGGCGCGCTCGTCATCGACCATTGCGAGGACAAGGCCCTGAGCCGCGACGGCGTCATGCATGAGGGAGTTTACTCCCGCCGCTTCGGCTTCAAGGGGATCCCGGCGGCGGCCGAGGAGGTCATGGTCACCCGCGACCTCGTCCTCGCCCGGGAGACCGGAGCCCGGGTCCACATCGCCCACCTCAGCACGAAGGGGGGGGTCGCGGCCCTCCGTGCGGCCAGGGAACAGGGGGTCTCCGCCTCGGCGGAGGTGACTCCTCACCATCTCATCCTGACCGACGCGGCCCTCGAAGATCATGACCCGAACTTCAAAATGAACCCTCCCCTGCGAAGCCAGGCGGACGTTGATGCGCTCGTCGGAGCGATGAAATCCGGCCTCATCGACGCCATCGCCACGGACCATGCCCCGCATACCGCCAAAGAAAAGAGCAGTGGCCTCGATAAAGCGCCCTTCGGGATCGTGGGCCTGGAGACGGCGGTCCCGCTCATCCTCGACCGTTTCGTCTGTAAAAAGGTCATTTCTCTTGAGCGTTTCGCGGCACTCCTCTCCACGAACCCCGCCCGCCTGCTCGGCCTGCGGAGAAAAGGCCGGCTCTCCGTCGGGGCGGACGCCGATCTCACGGTCCTGGATCTTTCCCAAGAGGTGACGGTTGACCGGGAAAACTTTGAATCCAAGGGACGGAACACGCCGTTTGACGGCTGGAAACTGAACGGGCGGGCCGTGATGACGATCGTCGCCGGCCGGGTGGTCTATCCCTTCGATTTCAGCTTCCCAGGGGGGCCCGCAAGGTCCGCCTGAGGCCGGAGGACACTGGCGATGAAGACCGACCGCGTCGAGAAGGCCGCCGGTTACACGTTCAAGGACGCCGGACTTTTACGGAAGGCTCTGACCCACAGCTCCCACGCCTACGAGAACCAGCCTGATGGGCCCCAGGACAACGAGCTTCTTGAGTTCCTCGGGGATTCGGTCGTCGGCCTGGCCACGGCCGAGTTCTACTTCAAGGCCTTCCCCGACCGGACCGAAGGCGAGCTATCCAAGCTCAAGGCGTCGGCGACCAGTACGCTGGCCCTGGCCGGGCAGGCCCGGAGGACCAAGCTCGACAAAGCCATTTTTCTCGGCCGGGGGGAAGAGAAGAGCGGCGGCCGGACGAAGGACTCTATCCTGGCCGGGGCGTTCGAGGCCCTGGCCGGGGCCATCTTCCTCGACGGGGGTTTCGAGGCCGCCCGGGCGTTCATCCACCGTCTCCTCGCCCAGACCCTGAAGCCCATCAAAACCGAGACCTTCCAGATCAATAATTACAAGTCGGCCCTTCAGGAGCTGTTCCAGAAGGCCGACTTCCCTGCGCCCGCTTACACGACCGTCACGGCCAAGGGGCCCGAGCACAAAAAGATTTTCACCGTAGAAGTCTCGCTGAGGGGCGAACCCCTTGCCAAGGCGAAAGGCCCCTCCAAGAAGGCCGCCGAGCAGAGGGCCGCCCAGAAGGCCCTCAAGAGCTACCTCGGCCGGAAGATGAAGGAGATCTCTCCCGAGGCCTTTATCGTCGAGGGGGACGAATGAGTGGTCCCGCCTTCGGACTCCCGTCCGAAGGCGCTTAAGACCCGATCAAGACCGCGACAGGCCGGAGCGGAGGCACGTTCTGGCAGACGATCTTGATGACCGCGACCAGAGGGACCGCCATGACCATGCCGGGGATCCCCCAGAGCCAGCCCCAGAAGACCAAGGAAAAAACGAGGACGAGAGGGCTCAAACCGAGTCCCTTGCCCATCATCCGGGGCTCGATCATGTTCCCCAGGACATTGTCCGCTCCGACGGTGATGACAAGGACCCAGAGCGGGGTCCAAATCGTCCCGAACTGGAACAGGGCGAAGCCCACCCGGAGCACGGCGGCGACCACGGAGCCGACATTTGGGATGTAATTCAGAAGGAAGGCCAGGAAGCCCAAGAGGAGCGCGAAATCCACCCCAAATAGCGAGAGGACGGCCCAGACCATGAGCCCGTTAATGAGGCTCAAGACGGTCTTGATCACCAGGTACTTCCGAACTTGGGAGTTGATCTTTTCGAGCGCCTCCATCACCTGTGCCGACCTCTCCGGGCTCAGGAATTTCCGGACTTTGATCGTGATTCTGCCCCTCCCGAACACGATAACCGCCAGGAAAAGGAAAAGGAGAAAGAGCTTGCCGAAGAGCCCGAAGATGGGGCCAAGGGCTCCCAGCACAAAGGAGGCTGCACCCTGGAGGTTGATCTTTTCGATATAAGAGGCGACCTGGCGTTTGAGAGGGATTCCGCCGACACCTTTCTCGAGCCACCCGGTGAGATCGGTCAATCTCTGCTCAAACCGGGGGAGCTCAGCGGCCAGGGTTTTCGCGCTCGAATAAACGACGATGCCGATGGCGGAAAGGACGACGAACGCACCGAGGAGAATGAGGACGACGGCCGCCGCTTTGGGGATCTTGAGCCGCAGGAGAAAAGCGATGATCGGCTCGACGACGTAAGAGATGAAAATGGCCAGGATAAATGGATAGATGACCTCCCGGGCCGCCTTCAGGACAATCCCCAGGACGAAGATGACGATCAGGCCGACCGAGAGGCGGAAAAACTTATGATCGTCCACTTGCCGTGCCTCTGATCATGCTTTTTTCCCACCGGGAACGTGAGGTCCTCATGGCCTCAGCCTTTAGCGGCACGGATCTTGGCCAGCGAATCCGCCAGCTCCCCGAGCAATTTTTCTCCGGCCGGTCCCAGGCCGTCGGGAATCCGCATCACGCCGCAGAGGACGTTCCGGACACGGCCGATGTACGTGAGCTGGGAATAGCGGTTCTTGATGCGATAGCCGCGGGCGATCTTTTCCGGGACCTGCTTGTCCTTGGCGTAAAAGTCCAGGAGCCGGCCGAGCGCCGCCTCAGCCTCCGTATCTGAATCCAACGCCGCCACGAAGCAATCGACCTCCTGGCCCTCGATCTTGTAGGTGGCCAGGATGCCGTCGTGCAGGAACTCGTAACCCAGGAAGTTCTTCTTGACCGATTTTTCGCTCCGGGCGACGAGGCCTCCGAGCGGGAACGCCCGCAGAAGGGGCGGGGGGCCGCCCTTTTCCGGGATGGCCGCGGCGATCCTCTGGCCGTAGTCCAACAGGGCCGAGGCCGTCCCCTCTCCCAGGCCGAAGCTGAGCAGCTTCACGTAGTAGCGGCCGGCCAGGAAATTCAGGGCCTCGCCTTCGAGGTATCCGAGCTCTCCGACCTGAACGGGCTTGTTCTCAGGGTAGCGCTCGGCGCTGAAAATACCGAACGCGTTGTTCGGCTTCGACATGTCGTAGATCTCGACGGTCAAGGTGGCCTCGCTCCCCGCCTTCTTGAGCTGGACGACGAGAAGCTCCTTGAAGTCGTAGCTCAGGTAGCTCTCGGCGGCCCCGTCGATATACTCATAAAGGTTCTCGGGGAAGAAACTCTTCGGAGCTTCCGCCTTTATCCAGGCTTCGGCTCGCGGGACCAGCCCGGCTAGGGTTGGATCGGCCTTCCTCTCCTGGGCCCGGGCCGCCCCTGTCGGCAACGTCATCATCATCAAGAGGATGCTCAGGGTTCTCGGCCATCTGTCCCATTGGATCGCGTTCATGCTGGACCTCCCCGCGTTTTCACGAAACTACTATAGACGACCGGTCCGGCCTTGGCAAGTTCAAGCCGCCGAGCTTTGAGATGGGTGGCTCGATGCATGACAGGGCTGAGGGGAAGGACCAGAACGTGATCAAGCGGTTTTGCCTCGCCAGTGCGCTTTTCGAAAGGACTCCCTCCGAGCCCGCGGCGTCAAGGAGGCTTTGTTGACAACCCTGAAAAAAGCGGTCATCATGGAAACGCCATGGCCAGATCCAGAGTCGTCATCGTCAGGTCGGCCGCTCTCACGGATCCGGGTAGCCCGGCGGACCAGGCCAGGATCCTCAGGATGTTTTCCAGGGGATTCGGGCTCCTGACGGGTGAACGGGAAGAGAAGAGCGCCGTCCTCTCGGTCTTCCGGCCGGAGGACCGCGTCGGGATCAAGATCAACACCATCGGCGGCCGGGCGATCAGCACCCGTCCGGAGGTCTCCCTGGCTCTGGCCGGCTGGATCTCGCGGAACGGCCCGCAAGAAAAGAACATCATCGTCTGGGACCGGACGAACCGCGAGCTCCGTGACGCCGGCTATAAACTAGCCGCTGGCGCGGACGGGTTCCAGGTCTTCGGAACGGATGCGGACGGGGCCGGCTACGGCGGGGAACTCGTCTCCCACCTCAATATCGGCAGCCTCTTCTCCAGGATCCAAACGGACCTCGTGACGGCCTCGGTCAGCCTGGCCATCCTCAAGGACCACGGCCTGGCCGGGATCACGGCCGGGATGAAGAACTACTTCGGCGCCATCCACAACCCCAACAAATACCATGATTTCCACTGCGACCCTTTCGTCGCCGAGGTCTTCGATTCGCCCCCGGTCAAGGGCAAGCACAGGGTCTCCGTCCTGGACGGTCTCGTCGTCCAGTATCACCGGGGACCGTCGTTCCACCCCCAGTGGGCGGAGCGGTACGGCGGCTTCGTTCTTCAGCCTCGATCCCGTGGCGGCCGACCGCGTCGGCTGGGCCCTCGTCGAACGGCTCCGGGCCGCTAAAGGCCTCCCATCGCTGGCCGAGGAAGGCCGCGAGCCCGCGTATCTGCTCACTGCGGAAAAAATGGGTCTGGGCCGGGCCGACCTCACCGGGATCGAGACGATCGAGGAGACGGTCCCATGAAACGCCGCGATTTTTTCAGGAGCGCGGCCGGCGCCGGGCTCGTCATCGGGACGGGCCTGCCGTCCCTCTGCTCCCGGCTCTTCGCCTCCGGGGAAAAGGGCAACCTCTCGCATGTCGAGGCCCGCTATTACAAGAAGCTCCCGGACCGCGAGATCGAGTGCGAGCTCTGTCCCCGGACCTGCCGGCTCGGCGACAAGGAGCGCGGCTACTGCGGCGTCCGGGAAAACCAGGGCGGGACCTACTACACGCTGGTCTACGGCAAGGCCTGCAGCCTCAACGTCGACCCGATCGAGAAAAAGCCCTTCTTCCACTTCCTGCCCGGGACCAACGGCCCTCTCCCTGGCCACGGCGGGCTGCAACGTCAACTGCAAGTTCTGCCAGAACTGGGAGATCTCCCAGGTCCGGCCCGAACAGGTCGAAAACGTCGACCTTCCGCCGGCGCTCATCCGCCGCCCAAGCCGAAGATATCGAGTGCCCTTCCATCGCTTACACTTACACCGAGCCCATCGTCTTCTACGAATACATGTATGACACGGCCGTCGAGGCCAGGAGGCGGGGCCTGCAGGAGCGTCGTCGTGACCGCAGGGCACATCAAGCCGGAGCCGCTCAAAGACCTCATCGGGGTCGTCGATGCCATCAAGGTCGACCTGAAGGGGTATACGCAGGATTTTTATGCGAGCTACGTCCGGGGCGAGCTCAAGACCGTGCTCGAGACCATCCGGACCGTGGCCAAGAGCAAGGTCTGGCTCGAGATCGTCTACCTCGTCATCCCGACGCTCAACGATTCGGCCGAGGACATCCGGAACATGGCCCGGTGGGTCAAGAACGAGGCCGGCGACCGGGTCCCCCTCCATTTTTCCCGGTTTCAGCCCCTGTATCTCGTCAAGAACCTCCCGCCGACGCCTGTTCCGACCCTGGAAATGGCCCGGGACACGGCCCTTGCAGAAGGGCTCGGGTTCGTCTACATCGGGAACGTGCCCGGCCACCCCGGCGAAAACACGTATTGCCTGAACTGCAAGAAGACGGTCATCCAACGGACGGGCTTCATGGTCGATGAGATCCGGCTCAAGGGGGGAAAGTGCCAGTTTTGCGGGACGCCCGTGCCGGGGATCTGGGCCTGAGGGCCCGGCTGCCCGCATTTCTCCTCGGCTTCCTGGCCACGGCTTTCCAGATCTTCCTGCTGCGGGAGTTCGCGGTCCATTTCTACGGCAACGAGATGACGTTCGGTTTCGTCCTCGGGGCCTGGCTGCTCTGGGGCGGGATCGGAAGCCTGGTGGGGCCGAGGCTCCGCCTCCGGCCGGAGAATCTTCCCGCCTTCTACACGGCGACGATCGGCCTTTATTTTTCGGGCCTCATCCTCCTGCGTTTCTCCCATCGTCTGCTGGGCATCCTGCCCGGCGAGCTCACGGGCCTCGTCCCCGCCCTCCTCTTTTCCCTGGGGCTGTCCATGTTCGTCAGCTTTCCCCTCGGGGTCGCCTTCGTCCTCAACGCAACCCTTCTTCACGGCGATGCGCCGCGGGTCTATCTCCTCGAATCCTTGGGGGCGGCGGCCGCCGGCCTATCCGTCCATCTGCTCCTCATCCCCAGTTTCTCGAATTGGCAGGGGGCCGCTCTCGTATCGGCCGCCGTGGGATGCGCGGTCTTTCTCGGGCTTCGGCCGGCCAAGGCCCGGCTGCTCTTCCTCGCCACCGCGGCCGCCGCCGCGTTGTTCGCCGCGGCCGACTTCCCCGCACTCCGCTCTGCCTGGAAGCCGTTCAACCTCGTCCACGCCGAGGACACGCCCTACGGGAAGCTCCAGATCTTGAAGACGGGGGACCAATACTCTTTTTACAGCAACGGGCTGCCGGTCTTTTCTTATCCGAACACGGAGGCCGCCGAAGAGTCGGTCCATTTCACCCTCCTCCAGAGAGAAGGCCCGAAGGACATCCTTCTCATCGGAGGCGGCGTCAGCGGGGGCTGCGCCGAGTGTCTCAAGTATCCAGGCACGACGCTGGAATACCTCGAGATCGACCCGGCCATCATCCGGCTGGCCGAACGATATCTGCCCCTGCCAGGGCAGGCGGCCCTGAGAGACCCCCGGGTCAGGGTGATCTTCGAGGACGGGCGGGCCTTCCTGGGGCGGACTTCCAAGACGTACGACGCGGTGATCCTCAACCTGCCGGAGCCGGCCACGGCCCAGATCAACCGTTTTTACACCCGGGAGTTCTTCGCCGAGGTCAGGAGAAAGCTCAGCCCGGACGGCGTTCTGAGCTTCGTCGTCCCTTCGTCCGAGAACTATATCAGCGGGGACCTCGAGCGGTTCCTCCAGACACTCGAAACCACCCTGCACGCCGTCTTTCCCGAAGTCCTGGCGGTGCCCGGGGAGAACAACATTTTCCTGGCCTCCGCCTCCCCCCTCTCGATCGACCTGGGAAGGCTTGTCGCGGCCATCAAGCGCCTCGGCCTTCACAACCGATTCGTCAGCCCGGAGATGCTCCCGGCCCGGCTGGCGCCGCTCCGGGTCGATTATCTCGGCCAGAAGATCCGGGCCAGGCCCGGGCTCATCAACCGGGACCTCATTCCGGTGAGCTACTATTTCCATTCTGTCCTCTGGGCGGCCCAGTTCAAAGGCGTCGAGTCAGCCGCGCTCAGGATCTTCGCCGGGGTCCCCGCGTTCTGGATCCTGGACTTTCCTCTTTTCCTCGCTGGGCTGGCCCTGGCCCTGATGGCCTGGAGGA
The DNA here is from genome assembly GCA_963796835.1 of Candidatus Aminicenantota bacterium. Taxonomy (GTDB): domain Bacteria; phylum Acidobacteriota; class Aminicenantia; order Aminicenantales; family Saccharicenantaceae; genus DATKJS01. The sequence goes on from CAWCND010000007.1 coordinate 50,300, forward strand.
GGAGGCGCTCGCCGGTCCGTTTCCTCGTCCCCGTGGCCCTCGCGGGGTTTTCGTCGATCCTCGTCGAAATGGCCGTTCTCATCGTTTTCCAGGCCTTTTATGGCTATGTCTACGGAAAGATATCCCTGCTCCTTTCGGCCTTCATGGCCGGGCTTTTCGTCGGCTCCCTCGCGGGACGGCAGAGGGAACGACCCTCCGCGATGGACTTGGCCGCCGTCCAGGCAGGAACCGCCGGGCTCCTCGTCCTGGGCCTGAAAATGATCGAACGGCGGGGGCCCGAGATCCTTCCCTTTTTGTTCCTGCTCGCCTTCGGCGGCCTGGCCGGCTACCTTTTCGTCGCGGCCAACCGGCTCTACCTCAGGGAGAGACCCAGCCCGGGAACCGGCTACGGCGTGGACCTCCTCGGGTCGTTTCTCAGCGTCGTCCTGGCCTCTTCGTTCGTGATCCCCCTCCTGGGCATCCCCCGGCTCCTCGGCCGTCTGGCCGTTCTGAATCTGCTGGGCTTCCTGTTCGTCGTGGCTGTCGCTATCCACCGCGAAACTATCCCCCGCCCGATGGGATTATAATATAATGGCTCGTTAGGAAGTTCTGCTGTGTTTGAGGACTACATCCAGATCCGGAAAGCGAACGGCAGGAGCCGTTCCCGAAAAATCCTGCCGCTTGCCATCTCTCTCATCCTTCATGCCTTTCTCATCTACGGGCTCTATCACTCCCAGATTTCGATCAAGATCCTCAAACTCGGGCCCAGCCTCCAGAACGTCGTCATCGGGCCCGCCTTGACATCTTCCCTGCCCAAGATCGTCGGCTCCATTGGAGCGGGGGCTCCGGCCAAGGGAACTCCTCCCGGCGGTGGCCCCGGGCCCGAAGGTGGGAGCGGACCGCCCCGCCATCGGGCCCAAAGTGTGGAAAGCGCACCGGCGGCCCCGGCCCAGCCCAGTCCCGGGGCTGCCGGAACGCCCAGCTCCGGCATTCCAGCGCTGTCTTCCAAATTTCAGAAGGCCCTGGCGTCGCAACTCAAGACCGACCAGGGAGCGGAGTTCAAGATCGTTCTCGCCCCGCCCGGCTCGAAGGCCGGCCCCGCCGCAAAGGGGTCCGTCCCCGACTTCCTCAGTTACCTCCCGGGCCCTGTCGGGGGAACTAAGGGCGGCCGCTACGGGACCGGGGGGACGGGAGGGGGAGGAGCCGGGACGGGCTCGAGTCAAAGGGCGAGCATATCCATCCCGCTTAAGGGCTACGACCTCACGCCCTGGGCTCAAAAGGTCCTCGAGCTCATTGTGAGGAACTGGGACCTGCCGTCCGTCGGGAATCTTCCGGACCGGTCCGAGGTGAGGATCATCCTTATTATCAGCAAGGGAGGCGACCTCTCCTCCCTGGAAATGGTCGAGGGCACCGCCCTCGACGTCCTGGACCGGGCGGCTGTGAAAGCCATCCGGGCGAGCCTGCCGTTCCCGGCCCTGCCGGCCGATTTCCCTGGGGATTTTCTCGAGGCCCACGTCGAATTCAGCTATCATGATTAGAAGGATCTCCGTCGCCGGCCTTTTTTTCCTGGCCTTTGGTCTAGCGTGGGCGTCCGACTGGAAGGCCGAGCTCCTTTCCTATATCGGCCCCCGCCCCGACTACGTGAAGGCCATGAACCTCCTCTCCGGGCAGGCCAAGGGCATGGAGGCAGGAGACCGGCAGACCGCTGAAGCGCTCCTTCCCTACCTCGCCCGCAAGCTCGGGAAGACGGCGGAGGAGCAGGACCTGATCTCGGATTATTATGAGAAGTACATGGATAACGACCCCGAATTCGGGTTCCTGGACGATTCCACCCACCGGGATTTCCTGATCTTTTGGATGCGCTGGAAGTCGACCTACCCGCTCGTCTCGGGCGTGAGCTTCCTCCTCCGTCCCGGCAGCGCGGGTACGAGTCTGCCGACCGGGATCGAGATCGGGCTCGACATCCTGAATAACGCCTACTACAAGATCTCCCTGGGACCCTATGTCCTCGAGGGCGGCTTTTGGCCGAGGGGTTTTCACATCGTCACCGTTCCGGTCGAGGATCTGTTCGACCGCTCCGGAACGTACGAGTTCATGCTCGACCTCAAGTCCGGCGATTTCGTTTTAAGAAAGCCCATCAGGATCGAAGTCAGCATCTCCTCCGTCGCCCGCCTCGTGCCGCTGCCGCCCGCGATGCCCCCCGTCGTCGACGGTAACAAGGTTCGGAAGGTCCAGCCCGTTCCGTCGAATCTCGAGGGCGACCTCTCTCTCTACGTCGACGGCAAGCTCGTTATGACCAGCCGGAAGCTCGCGGTCAGGATGCCTCCTATTAATATTCCGATCCCCGGGCCCTCCATGCCCGGCACCAAGCCCTACCTTCCCCCGCCCAGGACGGACCCCATGGCGAACAGCGTCTCCATCCTGGACGCCCTCGCCCTGACCTATAAGACGCTGAAGGACCTGCTCTCCAAGAAACCTCCCGTGCCTTGGGCCCCGAGCTACCAGAAGGTCACCAGCCTGTCTTTCTCGTTTGAGCGGGCGGCGGGCGAAGGGGCGTCAGCCGGCGCCCGGGCGGACGTCCACTTGGAATCGGTCAGGGGCGCGATCCTCCGCCGGTGAGGATCCCGTCCGCACGCCTTGAAGAGAAAAATCTTTGACTTTTCCCGGGTTGTTGATATATTCTACAACGTAAGGATTTAGCGATTCCGGCCCTGAGGCCTTGCTCACGGACAGGCGACAAGGCCTATGAAGGGAGGCTGATCATGGGAGACAAGGGGATCGAAAGGCGGTTGTGCCAGCGTTTCAAAATCCCCGGGGCGACGATTTCCTATCGGAAGGAAAAGCTCTTCTCGACCCAGGTCGGCTTCGACGAGGAATTCTGCCCCGTCCTCGATATCAGCCGCGGCGGTGTCCGATTCCTGACGCAGAAACCCCTGAAGTTCAAATCCAGGGTCGTCCTCCAGATCTCCATCCCGGGAGAACGGATCCCCTTGAACCTGAAGGGGCGTGTCCGGTGGTCCTCCTTCAACCCGGGCAAGAGTTATAAGTACCAGGCCGGCGTCCAGTTCAACCCCTACGGTGAAGAGAAAGGTCAGAACTATCCCGGCAACCTGGTGAAGATCATCGCCCTCGAGCAGAAGTTCAGCGAGCCGACGAACGGAGAGGGCCCAGACAAGGCCAGCGAGTTCAGCATCTAGCGCGGGGCGCCCTGCTTCGCCGGCCTCTCCCCTTCCACCACCACCTGCGAATAGTCGGCCATTCCGGAGAGCATCCGGTTGATGGCCTGGAGCAGGGCCAGACGGTTCTGCCTCAGCTTCTTCTCTTCCGCCATGACGAGGACGCCGTCGAAGAACGCGTTGAGGACGGGCTGGAGCTTGAAAATGATGGTCTGAGCCCGGCCGAAGTCCCCGGCGGCGATCATCGGCGAGGCGTTATGCTCGATGATAGAGAAGGCCGAGAAGAGGTCCCGTTCCTCTTTCTCTACGAACAGGTCGGGATTGAGCTTTGGGGCGGACTGGTCCCGGAGGATATTGTTGGTCCTCTTGGCCATCAGGATGAAGGGTTCGAACTGCGGGCTGGCCTTGAGGGAATCGAGCGCCCGGACCCTCAGGAGGACGTCATGCATCTGCTCGAATCCCCGGCCCCAGGGCGGCTCCGACGAGGTCGTAGCGGAAGCCCTGTTTTTCCAGGATGAATCGGAGCCGGCCGGCGAAGAACTCGAGAACGTATCGCTTGACGGAGTCCCGTTTCACCGTGAGCCTGTCGCCATAAGTCGCGAGGACCTTGTCGACAAGGAGAGGGAAGGAGAACCGGAGTTCCCTGTCGAGAATGACCTTGCAGACGCCATGGGCGTTCCGGCGGAGGCCGAACGGGTCGCTCGATCCGCTGACCTCGACCCCGACGCCGACGACTCCGACGATGGAGTCCAGCTTGTCGGCGAGGGAGAGGACGGCCCCCGGAAGCGATGACGGCGAATCGTCCTCCAGGCCCGCCGGCAGGTAATGCTCGTAGATCGCTTCGTGGACGCCGACGGGATAGCCCTCCTCGCGGGCGTAGAGGCCGCCCATTTTTCCCTGCAGGCTCGGGAATTCCTTGACCATTTCCGTCAGGAGGTCGGCCTTGCAAAGCCCGGCCGCCTCAGGACGTCCTTTTTGACCTTGGCCGCCTCGAGCTTGTCGCAGAGGTAGGAGGCGATTTTCTTTAGCCTCTGGGCCTTGTCCTCGTAGCTGCCGAGCTTTTCCTGGAAGACGACGCTCCGGAGTCCTGCGGCCCGATCGGCCAGGGAGACCTTGCGGTCCTCTCCCCAGAAGAACCGGGCGTCCTCGAGCCTGGCCTTGAGGACGCGCTCGTTCCCGCTCCGGATGAGTCCCTTGGCGTCCTCCCTGGCGTCGGCAACGCCCAGAAAATAGGGGAGCTGCTTTTTGTCCCTGAGGACGGAAAAAAACTTCTGGTGCTTCCTCATGGCCGTGGACAGGACTTCCATGGGCAGGCTCAGGAAGCTCTCGGGGAAAGAGCCGAAAACGACCAGCGGATGTTCGACGTTATCGATCAACTCCTCGAGCAGGTCGGGGTCAGGGTGGACCTCGGCCTTGAGGGGCGCCAGCTTATCTTCGATCTCGGCGAGGATGATCGCTCTCCGCTCCGCGGGGTCCACGATGACCTGGTTCTCGGCGAGCAAAGCCTTATATTCGGCGAAACTGCCGACCCTGAACTTGTGCGGCGAGAGGATCCTGTGTCCGACCGTGGAATCGTTGGCCTTGAGGCCCTCGAAAACGAGGTCCAGGGGCTTCCCATCAAAGAGGCAGAGGAGGTTATGGATGGGACGGGAGAAACGGAACGGGCTCGATCCCCAGCGCATCGTCTTGGGAAAGGCGAGCGAACCGAGGATCCGGGGCACGGCCTCGGCCAGGATCTCCCGGGTCGGTGCCCCCGTCGACTTCTTTTTGAAACCCAGATATTCCCCCTTAGGGGTCCGGACCACCTCGAGGGCGCTCTCCGAAATCCCCTGTGACCTGGCAAACCCCTTGGCCGCCTGGGTGAAGGAACCGTCGGGCCCGATACCCACGGACTTGGGCGGGCCTGTCACAACGGCCTCGCGGTCTTCCTGCCCGAGGGCGAAATTGCCGACGACGACGAGGCGTCGGGGCGTGGCCAGGGTCTTGAGGTCGGAGACCCCGACCCGGGCCGCTTCGAGCTCCTGCCGGAATCTCCCGTCGAGCTGTTCCAAAGCCGACACGGATATGGGAGGCGGGCAGCTCTTCGGTCAGCAACTCCAGAAGGAACTCCATCAGGCCGCCTTCCTTCGCCGGGCAGTGAACTTCCGGGCGATCGCGTTCACGAGGGCCCGGATCTCGGCGATCATCTTGACCCGTTCGGTGACACTGATCGCCCGCCTCGAGTCGAGCAGGTTGAAATTGTGCGAGCACTTCAAGCACATGTCATAGGCCGGAAGGAGGAGGCCTTTTTCGATGAGGCGGGCCGCCTCCTTCGCCGAGGCCTGGAAGGCGCGACGGAGGGTGCCGACATCGGCGGCGGTCGAAATTGTATTCCGAGAACTCCCGCTCCTCATCGGAGGCGAAGGTCGCGGTAGGTGACGTCGGCCGACCAGTCAAGGTCGTAAATATCGTCCTTCTGCTCGAGGAACATCTCGAGCCGCTCGAGGCCGTAGGTGATCTCGACGGGGACGGGCGAAAGCGTCGATCCCGCCGCACTGCTGGAAGTAGGTGAACTGGGTGATCTCCAGCCCGTCGAGCATGACCTGCCAGCCGACGCCCCAGGCGCCGATTGTCGGCGATTCCCAGTCGTCCTCGTCGAATCGGAGGTCGTGGTCCGCGAGGGCGATCCCCAGCGACGCGAGGCTCCGGACATAGATCGTCCTGGATGTCATCTGGCGAGGGCTTCATGATGACCTGGATACTGGAAGTGCTTCTGGACCCGGTTCGGGTTCTCGCCGTAGCGGCCGTCCGTCGGCCGCCGCGATGGCTGGACGTAGCCAACCTTCCAGGGCCGGCGGTCCGAGGACGCGGAAGAAGGTGTCCGGGGTCATGGTCCCGGCGCCCGACCTCGAGGTCATAGGTCTGGGCGAGGTAACAGCCCTGGCGCGGCCCAGAACTGTGGAGGTTGAGGATCAGGTCTTGGACGGACATCTAGGGTTTCGTCTCTCCCACCTGAGGATCGGGGTCTTGGCGGCCGCCACCTCGTCCAGCCGCCGGACATAGGTGACGTGGGGAGCGGATTTCAGGATCCTCGGGCGTCCTCCTTGGCCTCCCGGGCGATCGATCTTCATGGCCTCGATGAAGAAATCCAAGTCGCGCTTGCTCTCGGTCTCCGTCGGCTCGATCATCAGGGCCCCGTGGACGATGAGCGGGAAGGACATCGTCGGCGGGTGGACGCCGTAGTCGATCAGCCGCTTGGCGATATCCAGGTTCGTGACGCCGAATTCCTTCTGGAACTTGTCCGAGAAGACGCACTCGTGCATGGAGGACGCCGTATATTTCAGGTGATACTCGCCTTCCAGGCTTTTCCGGATGTAGTTGGCGTTGAGCACGGCGTACTTCGGCGATCTCCCGGATCCCTTTGGGCCGAGGCTCAGGATGTAGCAGAGGGCCCGGACGATGACCGAGAAATTGCCGTAGAAGCTCCGGACGCGGCCGATCGTCTTGGGCCGGTCGAAGTCGAAGCGAGTAGCGGCCGACCTTCTCCTCGATGATGGGCACGGGGAGATAGGCCGCGAGCTCCGTCTTGACGCCGACGGGACCGGACCCGGGGCCGCCGCCGCCGTGGGGGGTCGAGAACGTCTTGTGGAGGTTGATGTGGATGACGTCGACCCCCATGTCGCCGGGCCGGACGATCCCGGTCAGGGCGTTCATGTTGGCCCCGTCCATGTAGAGGAGGCCGCCTTTGGCGTGAACGATCTCGGCGATCCGGCAGATGTCGCTTTCGAAGACGCCCAGGGTGTTGGGGTTGGTCACCATCAGCGCGGCCACGTCCTCGGTCATCTCTTCTTCGAGGCCGGCGAGATCGATCATCCCGTCCTCGTTCGACTTGATCTCCTTGACCGTGTACCCGCAGATATGGGCGCTGAAGAAGGATTCGTGCCGTGGGCCGAATCCGGGATGAGGACATACTTGCGCGGGTCGCCCCGGTCCTCGAGGGCGGCCCGGATGAGCATCATCCCCGTGAGTTCGCCATGGGCGCCGGCCGCGGGCTGGAGGGTGAAGGCGTCCATGCCGGCGATCTCGCAGAGGAAGTCCTCGACCCTCTTGAGGACCTCCAGGTTGCCCTGGACGAGGTCCAGCCGGGGCGTTGGGATGGGAAGCCGCGAAGGCGAGGCAGAGCCGAGAGCCTTCTCGTTGATCTTGGGATTGTATTTCATCGTGCAGGACCCGAGCGGATAGAGGCCCAGGTCCACGCAGTAGTTCTTCTGGGAAAGGCGGGTGAAATGCCGCGTGACCTCCGGCTCCGAAACCTCGGGGAAGCCGTCGATCGTCCGGCGGAGCGGTACCTCGCGGAGAAGGTCCTTTGTCTCCGGGACGTCAAGGGACGGCAGGAGGTCGGACTTCTTGCCGGTGGCGCTGATCTCGAAGATGAGGGGTTCGCGGATCTCCTTGATCATGCAGCGCCTCCTCGACGGCCCGGCCGAGCCGGTCGATATCGTCCTTCCGCTTGAGCTCCGTGACGCTGACCAGGGCGCAATCCTTGAGCTCGCCATAATCCCCTTCGAGACCAGTCCGCCGAGGATCCCCTTTTCGCGGAGGGCCGCGTCGACCTTGGCCCAGGCTTGGGGAACTCGAGGACGAACTCGTTGAAGACGGGGCCGCTGAATCTCCTCCGGACTCCGGGCACGGCCGTGAGCGCGTCCAGGGCATAGGCGGCCTTCTGGGCGTTCTGCCAGGCCATCTCTCTCAGGCCGTCCTGGCCCAGGCTTTCGAGGAAGATCGTGGCTCGAAGGGCACAGAGAGCCTGGTTCGTGCAGATGTTGGAGGTGGCCCTCTCCCGGCGGATATGCTGCTCCCGGGTGGCCAGGGTCAGGACGAATCCCCGCAGGCCGTCGACGTCTTTCGTCTGGCCCGCGATCCGGCCGGGAGCTGGCGGACATACTCCTTCCGGCAGGCCATGAAGCCGAGGTAAGGTCCGCCGAAGCTCAGCGGGATGCCGAAGGACTGCCCCTCGCCGGCACGATGTCGGCCCCGAGAGCCCCCGGGGCCTCCAGCAACCCCATGGACAAGGCCTCGGCGACGACGGCGACGGACATGGCCTTGCGGGCGTGCGCGATTTCGGACAGGACCTTGATGTCCTCGATGACGCCGAGGAAATTCGGCGACTGGCAGAGGACGCCGCAGACCCGGTCGTCCATGCGTTCCGAGAGCGCCGCGGTGTCGACCCGTCCGTCCCGGCCGCAAGGGATCTCGACGGCCTCGACCCCCAGGTTCTTGATATAGGTCCGGATGACCTCCCGGTACTGAGGATGGATCGTCCGGGCAACCAGGACCTTGGGCCTTCCGGTCACGCGGTGGGCCATCAGGACGGCCTCGGCGGCGCCGGTGGCCCCTTCATAAAGGGAGGCGTTGGCGATGTCGAGGCCGGTGAGCTGGCAGATGAGCGTCTGGAACTCGAAGATGACCTGGAGGGTCCCCTGGCTGACCTCCGGCTGGTAGGGCGTGTACGGGCTGACGAACTCGCCCCGCGAGCTCAGGGAGTCGACGACCGTCGGGATGAAATGCTCATAGGCCCCTCCTCCGAGGAAGGACAGGAAGCGCGAATAGGAATTCCGGCGCCCGACCTCTTCGACGGCCCGGACGAGGTCCATTTCCGCAAGCGGCGCGGGCAGGTCCAGGTCCTTCTTGAGCCGGACGTCCTTCGGGATGCAGCCGAACAACTCCTCCGTCGAGCGGATGCCGACGGCGGCCAGCATCTCCTTCTTGTCTTTGTCGCTGAGAGAAAGATAGCTCATGGGCTCAACCTCTGACTGATCTTCCGGAGGGACCGGTCAGGCTTCCAGCCCCTCCAGGAATTTTTCGTAGTCGGAGACCTTCATCAGGCCTTCGAGCTCTTTCCTGTCCTTGATCTTCAGGCGGACGATCCAACCGCGGCCGTGCGGATCCTTGTTGAGAAGGTCGGCCGTCTGGGACAGGCCGTCGTTGACGGCGACGACTTTGCCGGCGACCGGCGAATAGACGTCCGACACCGACTTCACCGATTCCACGACGCCGATCGATTGATGGGCGGCGAGCTCGGCCCCCGCCTGGGGCAGCTCGACGAAGATGATGTCGCCGAGCTGGTGCTGGGCGAAATCCGTGATGCCGACCAGGCCTTCATCGCCTTCGACTTTGATCCACTCGTGGTCTTTCGTGTAATAGAAATCGCTGGGATACATCGAAACCTCCTCTTTAATCTTAGGCGGCGGGCCAGCGGCCCGCGTGCTCTGTCCGTTTATTTCTTGTCGGCCCTCTTGTAAAAAGGCGTGGGGATGACCTTCGCTCTCGTCATTTTATCCCTGATGCCGATTTCGAATTCCGTGCCGATGACCGTGGCCGCGATCGGAAGATAGGCCAGGCCGATGGGCTTTTTCAGGAAGGGCGAAAAGGTCCCCGAGCAGACCTCCGAGACTTTCTGCCCGCCGACGTACGCCGGGTAATGAGGGCGGGCGATGCCCTTGTCGATGAGCTCGAAGCCGACGAGCTTCCTCTTGAGGCCCTCGGCCAGCTGTCTCTCGATGACCGGCTTGCCCAGGAAATCGCCCTTCTGGAGCTTGACGATCCACTTGAGGTCGGCCTCGAGGACCGTCGTCTGATCCGAGATGTCGTTGCCGTAGAGCATGAGCTTGGATTCGAGCCGCAGGGTGTCGCGGGCGCCGAGGCCGACAGGAAGCAGGCCGAGAGGGGTTCCCTTCTCGATGATCGATGTCCAGACGGCGCCGGGGACCGGGTCGGTCGAGTAGACCTCGAAGCCGTCCTCTCCCGTGTAGCCTGTCCGCGAGACGAGACACTCGATGCCCGCGACCTTTCCCTTGGCCCACCAGAACGACTTCATGGCGCCCAGGTTGACGTCGGTCAGGGGCTGAAGGATCTTTTCCGCCAGCGGGCCCTGGAGGGCGACCTGGGAATAGGCATCGCTCTGGTTTTCGACCTTGACCTCGAACCCCTTGGTGTGGCCGGCGACCCAGGCGAAATCCTTGTCCACGTTGGCCGCGTTGACGACGAGGAAATAAGTTCGGGGGTCGATGCAGTAGACGAGCATGTCGTCGACGAACGTCGACTCCGGGGTCATGAGCGCCGTGTATTGGACCTGGCCCGGGAGCAGCCGGGCCGCGTCGTTGGGGGTCAGCCACTGGACATAGGCCAAGGCGTCCTTGCCCGTGACGAGGACCTCGCCCATGTGGCTGACATCGAAGAGTCCGGCCCGCGTCCGGACGGCCATGTGTTCGTCGATGATGCCCTTGTACTCGATGGGCATCTCCCAGCCGACGAACTCGACCATCTTGGCGCCGAGTTTCTTATGGAGCTCATTGAAGCGGGTCTTTTTCATAGGGCCGTCCTTTCTAGAAAGAACATCAAAATTATCATATTCCTCCGCACCGTTCAAGTCCAAGGGGCCGCGCCGGCCCGGGATGCGTTCCTCGCGGAAGACCCCGGGACAGGCACCGCGCTTGTCGCGGGCCGGGATTTTGCTATAATATTGGACTATTATGCCGGACTTCAAAACTCGTTTGAAAGAAACGATTTACAAAAAGCTCGCGGGGACGTATCCCGTCTCCCTCGAAGAGCTCGAGGTCGCTTCGACGCCGAACCAGAGCATGGGGGACCTGGCCCTCGCCTTTCCCCTCCAGCTCGCGAAAAAGCTCAAGAAGCCGCCCCGGTCGATCGCCCAGGAGGCGGCCGGGCTCCTCGCCGGGCTCGACGGCGTCCTCAAGGTCGAGGTCGCCGGGGCCGGCTTCATCAACCTCTTCCTCGACAGGGGCAAATATTTCCGGGGCCTCCTCCGGGATATCGGCCGGACGGGGCTCGTCCCCGAGGAAGAGAAGATCATCATCGAGCACACGAACATCAACCCGAACAAGGCGGCCCACATCGGCCACCTCCGGAACGCGTGCCTGGGCGACACGCTCGCCCGCTGCCTTCGCTACAAGGGCGAGAAGGTCGAGGTCCAGAACTATATCGACGACACGGGCGTCCAGGTCGTGGACGTCGTCTTCGGTCTCATGGAGATCGAAGGCAAAGCCCTCGCCGACCTCGACGGGCTGCCCGGGAAATTCGATTACTACTGCTGGGACCTCTACGCCCGCGTCTCCGGCTATCTCGCCGAACACCCCGGCTGCCGAGGCCCGGAAGGCCGAGATCCTGAGAAAGATCGAGCACGCCGAGGACCCCGAATACGCCATGTCCCGCTATGTCTCCCGCAGGATCCTCCGGGCCCATCTGGCCACCATGGCCAGGCTCGGGATCTCCTACGACGTCCTGCCGTGCGAAAGCACGATCCTCCATCTCAAATTCTGGCAGAAAGCTTTCGGCCTCCTCAAGGACAAGCAGGCCATCGAATATGTCACCGAGGGCGAGAACAAGGGCTGCTGGGTGATGAAGCTCGAGGACGAATCAGACCGGGAGAAGATCATCGTCCGGTCCGACGGAACGGTCACCTACGTCGGGAAGGACATCGCCTACCAGCTCTGGAAATTCGGCCTCCTCGGCCGGGATTTCTATTATGAGCCATTCGCTGTCGACGGCGACCGGACCCTCTGGATATCGACGGACGTCCCCGGCCCGGCCGTCCCCGGCTTCGGAAAGGCCAGCAAGGTCTACAATGTCATCGACACCCGGCAGTCCTATCTTCAGAAGGTCGTCGTCCAAGGGCTGCGGTCCCTCAGGTTTCCGGCCCAGGCCGCGAAGTCCGTCCATTTCTCCTATGAGATGGTCGCCCTCTCCCCCAACAGCCTGAAGGAACTCGGCTACGCCGCGTCGGAGGAGGAAAAGGACAGATCCTTCCTCGAGGTGTCGGGACGCAAGGGCCTGGGCGTCAAGGCCGACGACCTTCTCGACCGGCTCGAGGAGAAAGCCCTGTCCGAGATCGAAAAAAGGGAGGCCGGCTTCTCCGCGGAGGAGAAGGCGCAGGATCTCCCGGGCCATCGCCGCCGGGGCCCTCCGCTACTTCATGCTCAAGTTCGCCCGGAACTCCCTCATCGTCTTCGACTTCGAGGAGGCCCTGAGCTTCGAGGGCGAAACCGGTCCCTATCTCCAGTACACGTTCGTCCGCCTGAGCAGCATTTTCCGCAAGCTCAAGGAGCGCGAGGGCACGACCGAGGAGGACGTCCTCCGGGCCGCGGCGGCGCCGTTCGACCTCGCCGCGCTCTGCGACCGGGAGATGGCCGATTTCTGGGACCTCGTCCTCTACGCCTCCCAGCTCGAGGAGGAGATCCTCCGCTCGGCCAAAGCCCTCGAGTTCTCCCACCTGGCCAAGTTCGCCTTCAATCTCTGCCAGAAGCTCAACACCTACTACCACCAATATCCCGTCCTCTCCGAAGAGAACAAAGCCGTCAGGGCCGTCCGGCTCCTGACCATCCGATACATCAAGGAGCAGCTCAAGAGCGCGCTCGGGCTCATGGGCATTCCATTGCCCGAGCGGATGTGACGCAACTCTCCGAGCCTGCCTCGAGTTTCCGAACAAGGAATGGAGGTTTTTCATGATCGAAGTCCAAGACCTCACCAAGAAGTACGGGGAGCTCACGGCCGTCCGGGGCCTCAGCTTCAAGGTTGATAAGGGCCTGATCTGGGGCCTGCTGGGCCCGAACGCGGCCGGCAAGACGACGACCATGCGCGTCCTGACGGGATATCTGCCGGCGACGGACGGAAAAGCCACCGTGGCGGGCTTCGACGTCTTCGAACAGCCGAACGAGGTCAAGAAGGTCATCGGCTACCTGCCCGAGGTCGTCCCCCTCTACCCCGAGATGACCGTCGCCGGCTACCTCGAGTTCGTGGCCGAGATCAAGCAGGTCCCGGCCGCCAAGCGGAAGGGGGCGGTGGACCGCGTCCTGAAATCGGCCGCGCTCGGCGAGGTCAAAGGGCGCCTCATCAAGAACATCTCCCGCGGCTTCAAGCAGCGCGTCGGCATCGCCCAGGCCATGATCCACGATCCCCAGGTGCTCATCCTGGACGAGCCGACGATCGGCCTGGACCCCGCCCAGATCAAGGAGATCCGGGAGCTCATCAAGGGCCTCCGAGGCGAGCATACGATCATGCTCTCGACCCACATCCTTCCCGAGGTCACCCAGGTCTGCGACGGCGCGGTCATCATCAACGAGGGTCGTCTCATGGCCTCCGGGTCGCTCGCGGAGCTGACAGCCACTCTCCAGGAGAAAGACAAGAAAGGCGGGGTCGTGCTCAAAATCCGGCGGGACGCCGCGCAAGCCGCAAAGGCTTTCCTGGAGATCCCCGGCGTCGAGTCGGCTGTCGCCGAGGCCGGCGAGATCCGCCTCGAGTGGACCAGGGGCCGCGATCTCGGGAAGAGGTCGCGGCGCTGGCCGTCGGCAAGGGGCTCGGCCTCCTCGAGATGAGGCCGACGGCCCTGAGCATGGAGGAGCTCTACATGAAGATCGTTTCGGGAGGGCTCGAACAATGAGAAACCTATGGTCCATCGCTAAAAAAGAGCTCGGGCTCTATTTCCGTTCGCCCATGGGCTATGTCGTCTTCTTCATCTTCCTGCTCATCTGGGGCTTCTTTTTCATCAGCGCCCTCCGCTGGTTCAACGACTACAGCCTCCAGGCGGCGCAGAATCCCTATTATGCCCAGCAGATCAACATCAACCTCATGGTCTTGGCCCCGACATTTCAGAACATCACGATCTTCTTCCTTCTCTTGCTCCCGGCCTTGACGATGAGGCTCTTCGCCGAAGAAAAAAAACTCGGGACCGACGAGCTGCTCTACACCTCTCCCCTCTCGGTGGGCCAGATCGTCGTGGGGAAATACCTGGCCTCGCTGATCATGCTCGCGGTCATGCTGGCCCTGTCCGCCGTCTCGTGTCTCTTCACTGTTCATCTACGGCAATCCCGAGATCGCTCCGCTCCTCGTCGGCTACCTGGGCCTCTTCCTGCTGGGCGCCGCGTTCATGGCCGTAGGCCTTTTCTTCTCTTCCCTGACGGAGAGCCAGGTCGTAGCGGTCATCGTGCCGATGGGCCTCAATCTCATGCTCTATATCCTGAGCTGGGCCGCTTATTCGGCCTCCGGGCTCAGGAAGGAAGCGCTCGACTATCTCTCCTTCCTGCAGCACTTCGACGGCCTGGTCCGCGGCGTTCTCGACACCAAGGATATCGCCTATTTCCTGAGTTTTTGCTTCCTCTGGCTCTTCCTGACCCATTCCGTGATCCAGTCCAGGCGGTGGAGGTGAGTCGTGGAAATCCTTAAGAAAAACCTGAATATTATCGCGATCGTTCTGATCCTCTCGGCTCTGGCGGCAGGGATGGTCTGGCCTTATAAAAAAGTCCTCATTTTAGCCCTCGGGGCGGCCGGCCTCCTGGCGCTCATCGCCTACGTCATCCTCCATCTCCCGTCCCTCAGACGGGGATTCCGCCGGAGATCGTTCATCTACTCGGGCAATATGCTCCTCGTCATCGTCCTCGTCGTCGCCATCCTCGTGCTCGTCAATTTCTTCCTTGCCAGGCACACCTACCGCGTCGATCTCACGGCGGCCAAGATCCACAGCCTGTCCGATCAGTCCATCATGGTCCTTAAGAATCTGAAGACGGACGTCTCGATCAAATGCTTTTTCCGCCTGGGCAACGAGGGCCGGACAGCCACGGAGAACCTGCTGAAGATCTACGCTTACCAGTCCGTGAAGATCAAGGCCGAGTTCATCGACCCCGATAAGAACCCGGGCCTGGTCAAGCGCTACGACGTCACCCAGGACGGCACCATGGTCTTCGAGGCCGGGGGCAAACAGAGCCGGATCACGTCCTCCTCCGAGGAGGACATCACCAACGCCCTCATCAAGGTCACCCGGGCCCAGAAGAAAGTCATCTATTTCCTCGAGGGACACGGCGAGGGGACCCTCGCCGAGACCGGAGACAACGGATATTCGACCGCCAAGGCCGAGCTCGAAAAGCTGGGCTACGAGGTCAAGAAGCAGAGCCTGGCCCTGGCGGACGGCTTCCCGAAGGACTGCGCCCTCCTCGTCGTTCCCGGACCCCAGAAGGACCTCCTGCCGAACGAGCTCGACACCGTGAACAAGTACATCCAGGGCGGCGGCCGGGTCTTCTTCATGATCGACCCGGAGACGGCGCCCGGGATGAAGCCGTTCCTGGCCCGGTACGGCTTCAAGCTCGACGACGATGTCATCGTCGATACGGTCTCCCGTCTCCTCGGCGGCGACTACTTCATGCCGGTCGTGAGCGAGTACGAGGAGCACCCGATCACGCGGAAGTTCAATTACGCGACCTTCTACCCCTACGCCAGGTCCGTCGAGATCGGCGACACGAAACCGGAGGGGGCAACGCTCACCGCCCTGGCCAAGACGAGCCCGAACTCCTGGGCCGAGCGCGAGCTCGCGGAGAAGCAGGTCAAGTTCAACAAGGACAAGGACCGTCAGGGCCCGATCACCCTGGCGGCCGTGGCCTCGCTCAAGGTCAAACCCGAAGGGGCTCCGCCCGCCGAAGCCACGCCCGCCGGAAAGGCGGCCGGGGAAAAGACGGCCGGCGAAAAGGAGGCCCGGATCGCCGTCGTCGGCGATTCAGACTTCGTCAAGAACAACTATTACAACCTGTCCGGCAACGGCAACTTCTTCCTCAATATCGTCAACTGGCTGGCCGAGGAGTCCGACCTCATCTCCATCCAGCCGAAGACCCAGACGCCGCGGACGATCCAACTCACGCCGGTCGAGATGTCCTTCATGAAACTCGTCGTCCTCTACCTGCTGCCGCTCGGAGTCCTGGCCCTGGGTTTCTTCGTTTGGTTCAGGCGGAGGTCGCGGTGAGATTCAAGACGACCCTCATCCTCCTGGCCGTTTTTGCCGGCCTCCTCGCCTTCGTCCTCATCTTCGAATCCAAGGGGAAGAAGGAGGAGGCCCTCAAGGAGAAGGAGCAGAAGCTCGTCGACGTGGCGGCGGCAGACGTCGAAAGGATCGAATTGAAGAAGGAGGACGGGACGATCTCTTTCCGCAAGGACGGCAAAGGCGCCTGGCAGATCACGGCGCCCCTGGAAGGCAAGGCCGACGAGGCCGAGGTCGACGGGCTCCTGTCAGGCTTTTCCAGCCTCCGCATCGAGCGGGTCGTCGAGAAGGAGGCCAAGGACCTCAAGGCCTATGAGATCCCCGGACGAGAAGTCGCCCTCTGGGTCAAGGGAAAGGCCGCGCCCGTGAGAATCCTCATCGGCATGGAAAACCCTCTCGACAAATCGCTCTTCGCCAAGCGCGAGGACGACCCGCGCCTTGTTCTCCTCTCGAGTTCCCTGAAGGCAACGCTCGACAAGAAGGTCTTCGATTTCCGGGAAAAGGACATCTTCAAGTTCGAAACGGCCGACGTCAAGTCCGTCCGGGTCAGAGCCGCGGATGTATCCTGGGAGGCCGTCCGCGAGGCCGATGGCTGGCTCCTCAAGTCCCCGGTCCGGGCCCTGGCGAACAAGAGCAAGGTGGACACCTTGCTCGAATCCCTCTCCGCCCTCAAGGCCAAGGAGTTCCTGTCGGAAACAAAAAGCCCCGAAGATATCAAGAGGCTTGGCCTAGGAAAGCCCGAATATGAGGTCGCCCTGACGATGCCCGCGGCCAATAAGGACATCGTTTTTTCGTTCCACAAAGACCGCGACAAATCCTCGGTCATGACCTCGCAGTCCAACAAGATCATCGCCTTCGAAGGCTCCCTTCTCGCCGACCTCGAGAAAAAACCCGACGAGCTCCGGGAAAAAAAGGTCGCCCAGTTCGCGAGCTGGGAGGCGAACAGGATCTCTGTGAAGGAAGGCCCGTTCCGGCTCTCCGCGGCCAAAGAGAAGGCCAACGACGAAGAAAAATGGCACCTGGAGACCGCGGCCAAAGAGGTCGCGGACGGGGCCAAGATCGAAGAGCTCATCCGCAAGATCGAAGGGCTGGAGGCCACGGCCTTCGTCGACAATCCGAAAAGCCTTTCGGAATACGGGCTCGACAAGCCGGCCGCCGAGGTCACGGTCTGGACCAAGGGGTACGACGGCAAGGCCGGGGAAACAGGCCTCCTCGTCGGCAAAGAGGACAAGGGGAAAAAGCAGGTCGTCGTCAAGAACGTCAGGCTCGATTACCTCTTCCGCGTCGATTCCTCCTTCCTCCAGGACCTCCCGAAGGGGACGAAGGATTGGACAGCGGAATCGGCCAGCCCGCCCGACGCGGGAAACAAGAAAAAATAACGGCGCCGGGCCCCATGCCGAAGTTCCATCCGGCCTCCCCCCCGAAAAAGCTCGAGACCGGGATCCGGGACAGGGATCTCGTCCGGAAACTCGTCACTTGGTATAAGGCCCATCGCCGCAGGCTCCCGTGGCGGGAGACCTCGGACCCCTACCGGATCTGGATCTCCGAGATCATGCTCCAGCAGACGACCGTCCGGGCCGTCATCCCCTACTTCGAGAGGTGGATGCGCCTTTTCCCTGACCTTCGGACGCTGGCTCGGGCGTCCCTCCAGAAGGTCCTCCGGGCCTGGCAAGGGCTCGGCTACTACCAAAGGGCGAGGAACCTCCACCGGGCGGCCGGCATCCTCGTCAGCGACCACAACGGCCGGATCCCCAACGATGAAAGAACCGTCCGCCGGCTGCCGGGCTTCGGGCCTTATACGACGGCTGCGGTCCTGAGCCTCGCCTACGGCCGGCCGCTCCCGGTCATCGACGCCAACGTCCGCCGAGTCCTCATGAGGGTCCTCGGCCTCCGGGGCGAGGCCTCGGCGCGGAACGACAGGACGATCATGGAATTCCTCGGCGGGCTGTTTCCAACCCGCGACCCCGGCCTCTTCAACCAGGCCCTGATGGAGCTCGGGGCGCTCGTCTGCCGGAGCCGCAATCCCCTGTGCCTGCGCTGTCCGCTCGCCGCTTCCTGCCGAGCCCTCCGCGAGAGCCGGCAGGAGGTCATTCCCCGGCCGAGGAAACGGGCGACGAAGAGGATCGAAGCCGTCGTCGCCGTCATCGAAGACAGGGGCCGGTTCCTGATCCAAAGACGTCCTCCGGGCGGGCTCTTCCCCGGCCTCTGGGAGTTCCCGGGAGGCAAGCGAGAACGGGGAGAGAGCCGCGAACGCGCCCTCCGCCGCGAGGTCCTCGAGGAGACCGGCGTCCGGATCGGGAACATCCGATTCCTCACGACCGTCGAGCACGCGTACACGCAGTTCCAGGTGACGCTTCATGTCTACCGGTGCGAATTGAGGGCCCCGGCCCCGCGGCCCGTTAAGGACCGCCGCTGGGTCTCCCTTCGGTCCATCCGGCGTTATCCCCTGCCGTCAGGAAGCGTCAAGATCGTCGATTTTCTCGCGGGACGCAGGGCCGGCGCCTCGGACTGAAGGGGAGCCCTTTCGAACCCCTTCCGCTTCCCGGCCCGTCGATAACGGTTACTTCAAGCCGAGCTCTCTGTGCTTCCGGGCCACGGAATCGGCCAGCCGGTCGATGGCCTGGAGATCCTCTTCCTTGGGCTTCCCCTTGCAGACGACCTGGTCCAGGAACTCGACCTTGAGGTTCGGCATGGACGCCTTGATCATCTCGGGCATCTTGCCGGCCCAGCCGTAAGAGCCGATGATCGACGCGAAGCGGGCCTTGGGCCGCAGGGCGTTGGCCAGGACGACGGCATAGAGAAGGGCGGGATGCGGGCCGACATGGACGGTCGGCGTCCCGAAGATGATCGTCGCCGCGTCGACCAGGCTCATGGCCAGCTTGCCGATGTCGGCCGTGGCCATGTTGAAGGGCTGGACGGCGACATCCCGTTCGGCCAGCGCGGCGATCAGGCGGTCGACCATGAGGGCGGTGGACCCGTGCATGGTGACCCAGGGCAGGACGACGACGTTGTGAGGCTTGTCGTCGGTCCAGTCGCGGTAGGCCTGGATGACGGAGGCCGGGTTACGATAGACCGGGCCGTGGCTCGGGGCGATCATCCGGATGTCCAGGCCGCCGATCTTCTCCATGTCCTGCCGGATGATCTTCCGGAAGGGCATCATGATCTCGGCGTAGTATCTCTTGGCCGGCTCGGCCACGCATTCGACGCCCTCGATGAAAAGGTCCGTCGAGGCCAGGTGGGAGCCGAACCAGTCGCAGCTGAAGAGGATCTTGTCCTCCTCAAGATACGTGGACATGGTCTCCGGCCAGTGGACCCACGGCGTGTAAATGAACCGGAGGGTCTTTCCGCCCAGGGAAAGGGTCTCCCCGTCCGCGACGACCCGGATGCGCTCCTCGGCGACATGGAGGTGGTCGACGAGCATGCCCTTGGCCAGGCTCGAACACAGGAGCACGGCTCCGGGGTAGCGCCCGAGGACCCAGGGGATGGAGCCGGAATGGTCCTGCTCGGCATGGTGGGCGACGAGATAATCGATCCTTTCCACGCCCCGGAGGTGGTCCTCGAAGAAGGGAAGCTTGGCCGGGTCGACCGTGTCCAGGAGGGCCGTCTTATCCCGGCCCGCGGACGAGATAGGCGTTATAGCTCGTCCCGTCCGGGAGGGGGATCAGCGAATCGAACAGCCGGCGGTCCCAGTCTTCGGCCCCGACCCATAAGACGCCCGGCGCGATCTCTCGGGGTTTCATGGGCGTCATGACTCCTTCGCAAATTAATCCCTACTTATTTTATAGTATTTAGAACAGAGACGCAAGGTCCCCCTCGGCTGCGAACGCTCAAGATTGCCAGGGCTTCCATTGCGGCCCAAGATCGATGCCCGGATGAGGGACTTGAAGAGTCAGCGGGCGACTTTCAGACGTCCGGGTCCCGGCGTTTGGCGAAATAGACGATCTCCGGGTGCTTCTTGTACCCCAGGCCGCCCGAAGACCTCCATGGAAACCTCGTTATCCTCCTCGATGAGGCAGGCGAAGATCTGCATTCCCGAGCGCGGCCAGACGTTTTTCGGCTTCAAGGATGAGCTGCCGACCGATACCCTTCTTTCTCCAGGACGCGTCCACGGCCAGCCGGTTGATCCAGCCCTTGCGGCCGTCGTGGGTCGCCAGGACCGTGCCGATGACGCGGCCTGCCGCCTTCGGCCACGAGAAAAAAGACGTTGGGCCGGCCGAGCTGTTTCTCGATACGGGCCCGGCTGTCCCGGCCCCGCGGCTTGAGGGGCAGCCGTCCCTCCGCCCAGAGCGTCCATGACCCGGTCGTAGTCCGCCATCGCGAAAGCCCTGACAAACGGCCCTCGCCGCCGACCTTTCGGCATCGGGCACCCTCCTTTCTTGAAGCTCTCCGGGCGCTGGGCGGCCCTCGGCCGCTTAGCGGACAACATCATGAACGTGCCGCGAGGAGGCGGCGGCGAGGACGCCGGCGAGGTCGCCTTCGCCCGGCCTCCCTTTTTAAATGCCCCAGGCCGCGCGGCGAGGGACGAAGCCAGGCCGACGGCGGCGGCCCGGCCAGGACATAGATCCCGAAATAGACGACCTGCCCCCGCCCGGCCGGAAAGGATCTCGACGAGCTCCTGCTGGCCCATACCGAGGGCCAGGAACAGGGCCGCCACGGCCAGGGGATCCAGGCGACGAAAAGCGACCCCGCCAGGGCGATCCCGGTGAGTGCGGTCGTCTTCTCGAACACCGGTCCGCCTTCTTCCCGCTTCCTGAGAAGGCGCGACGAACCCTGCGACAGGGCCCAAACCAGGAGGACGTAAGGGACTGCGAAAAGTGTCTGCCAAAAATAATAGCTCTCGGGCGAGATCTGCAGGAATGCTGTCGTCAGCGGGATCGCCCCGGTGGCGGTCAAAGCGAGCGAGGTCACGGCATAGAGGGCGCCGACGAAGACGACGGCCTGGGCCGCGCGCAGGGTCGGGCGGGGCTCCTTGAGGAGACGCTGCATGCTCTTGGCGGGAGAAGCGGCCGTGCACGACGACGTAGGAGGCGAAATTCGACATGGCGCAGGGTCCTTTCAGGCCACGAACAGGCTCTTGGTCATCGGGGCACGATCCTCACGACGTTGAAATCCTCGAACAGGCCGTAGTCGACCACGGAATATTCCGCGCCGGGCGGGAGGCCGTCCTTGGCCCCCTGCTGGAAGGACCCGGGCCAGGCCCGGCCGAGCGGCGGGCTGTTGTGGAACGGCCCGAGGGTGTTCTTGAGAGTCCCGTAGACGACGACGGAAACATCGTTCGGTCCCGGCGGACGAGCGAGTCCGTGACATCGAGCTCGAAAGGGGCGAAGGCGATGGTCCCGGCGGCCTTGCCGCCGACGAAGACTTCGGCAACGGCGCCGCGCCAGGCCCCGAGCCGGACGATGAACCGGGCGCTTCGGTCCCGGGGCGGCCGGGATGTCGAAGGTCTTGCGGTAGCGGACCGACGCTCCGTAAAGGGGCAGCCCCTGCCTCGCCCAGGCGCCGATCTTCATCGGGGCCGGCGGCCTGAGCTCAAAGCCCTTGGGCGCGGCCGTCAGCCGGAAATCGCCCAGGATATAGACCGGCTTCGAGCTCGGAATGGATGGTGAACGGCCGGGCTTTGACCGAGATCCTGTTCTTTCCCGCGACGACGTACGGGCCGATCGGGTACAGGCCGAAGGCCCGGTCGAGCCACCATTCGCCGGCCAGGGGCTTGACCGCGCGCCCGTTGACCGAGACGGCGAAGAGCTCGGGCCTTTCGACGACCGCTTTCAGCCTCGAAAAGTCCAGGGCATCCCCCTTGACCGCAGTGAACCAGAAGACGGCCTCAAAGCCCGAGTCGGGGCGGAACTTGTCCAAGTCCAGGATGTTCGTTTGATATTGGACCGCGCTGTCCCAAGGGTTCCGCGGGAGGCCGTGGAATTGGAAGGTCTTCTTCTGGGCGTCATAGAAATAAAGGGCCTTTTCCGTCTTCCCCCCGAGAACGAGGTCGCAGTAATCGAGCGTCAGGACGTTCGGGGATTCCCGTTCGACGGAGGTCTCGCCGCGGGCCGGAACCTCCTCGGTGACAACGGAGGGAGCTTGGACCGGCCGGACCCGTTTCGAAAGGACGCATAGGAGAAGGCTTCCGCCCGGCGGCAGGGAAAAGCGTGTCTCCACGAGCCCTTTTTGCCTCGTGAAGGGGTAAGCCTTCACCGCGCCCGTGAAAAGGTCCCACTGCTCGACGGACCCTCCCTCGAGGCTCATCTTTCCCTCCGCCGGCCGGGCAGGGTCGGCGTTGGCCAGGAAGACGAATTGTCCGCCGTCGAACTCGCGCCGCTGATGATAGAGCCCGGAATGGGTCGAAGGCTCGCTGAAGGCGATCCTGGGCGGGCTCATCGAGCGGACCTTGTCGAATCCCCCTCCCGGGCCGGGGTCGAGCCACCGGTCGCCGAAGGAGGCGGCCAGGGTCCTGATATCGTCCGTGACCTTCCCGTCCACGTAATCCGGGGGCGCGGGCCAGGAGATGATCTTCCCGCCGCGCATGAGGTAGTCCCTGATGAGGACGAGGGTCGAATCATCGATGTTCTCGAACCCCGGAGGCAGGAGGACGAGGTCGTAGGAGCGGCGGCCGACCGCCGAGCTTGAGGTTCCGGATCGAGCGCGAATTCCTCGAGGGTCTTCTCGCTGACGAGGTCGTATTCGACATGATGGGCCTCGAGGAGATGGACGAAGCTCTGGAAGTCCTCGCCGACCGCCTTCAGCCGGGCCGATTCGGCCACGGGCGAATAGTGCATCCAGGCCGAGGTCGTCGGCTCGATGACCAGGACCCGGTTGACCTGCTCGCCCGAACTCATCGCGACGGACAGCCGGCCGAAGTAATCGGCCAGGATGTTGTAGGACTTCCACCACGGCTCATGGTAGGAGAAGGAGAGCGGATGGTCGCGCTTGCGGGCGCCCTTGATCGTCGACGTAGGACAGGTGCTGGGTGAGGAAATTGACGCCCAGGGCGAACTCCCAATCGCCGATCCTTTTCTGGTCGAAGAAGGTCAGGTCCCAGCCCCCGGCCCCGTAGGTCTCGGACATCGTCCGCCGCCGGCCGAGCTGGTTGGCGGAGCTCCGGATCTCGCGGACGGACCGGTCGTTGCCGAACTGGGCGTGGGGGCCGGACTCCCAGCTGTTCATCAGGATATCGATCCCGGGCATGTGGGCATAGGCGGCGATGGCCAGGTTATCGGGGGATTCTCGCGGCCTGGGCCATTCGTGGTCCCAATAATGGCCGGTGAAGACGAGGTTGTTGTCGGTGCAATAGGCATAATAGGGCTTGGCCCAGTTCTCGATGAAGAGGTCGAGCAGGGTCGAATAATAGTTGTGGCGGACCCGCTTCCACTCGCCGACCTCGTCGAAGAGCGAGACGAGGTTGGGCCTGAGGTCGTAGCCCCACTTCGTCTGGAAGGCCTGGAAAAGGGCCGGCGTGTAATTGACGACGTCGGCCACGCCGCGGCGGGGCGATCTCGGCCTCGTCCTGGAAAACGCCGGGCACGGTCTGCCCGAAATCGGCCCGAGGACCCGCTTGTAGGCGTTGAGGGTCACGTCCAGGAACTTGTCCGTCACGTCCTTGCGCATGAGGTCGACGTAGGTGAACCCGCCGAACCAGGGACGAGGGCTCTTGACGGACGACGTCGAAGACATAATAGGCCGCCGGGTCGGCGGCGCCCGGTCTCACCTTCCCGGTGACGTCCTCGAATCCGGCCAGGGTCTGCCTGAGGACGACGAGGGGCGGGCCGGCGAAGGCCTCGGGCGGCCCCTGGACGCGCGTCATCCGCAGCCCGCTCAGGGCGGCGTCCGGCATGGCCGCCGGAACATGGCCGCCGGCGAACCCGGAGGGATAGGAATTCTCGTCGTAGATCCAGACTTTCAGGCCGAGGGACTTGCCGGTCTCCACGGCGTGCCGGCAGAGCGAGAACCACTCCTCAGAGAGATACGGCGTGATCAGGCCCGGCCGGGGATGGATGAAGACCCCGCCGATGCCCCGGTCCTTGAAATCGGCCAGCTCCCGGCTGATCTCGTCCTTCGTCATCCGGTCGTTCCAGACCCAGAGCGGCGTCGTCCGGAACTCGGCCGGCGGGTTCCGGAAGGACTTGAGCACGCTGTCATAGGCGTCGCCCGGCGATTTTGCGGAGCAGCCCGTGAGGCCCGTGGCCATGGCCAGGAAGCAAAGGATCCGGATCCTCCGGTCTTTTTTCATGGGATGTCCCTTTCACGCTCGAATGGGAGTGCGCCGCCGGGCCGCAACGTGTTCATGAGCGAAAACATGCGGCCCAAATCTAAGGGAACGGAACCGCAAAGTCAACCCCTCGAGTCCCCGGCATGAATGCCGGGGCTTGTTCGGGGTTACTAAGCCGGGCAGGATATAATTGTCTTCAGATTTCTCTATCGCCCGGCTAGTACTCGGGGAGCAGCAAGGATTATGTAATATATTTACTGCTCCCCGTAGTAACCCTGAGCCTCGCTTCTTATCCCCGCCCCGAAGCTCCACGAACTTACGCCTATGGGATCCGACTCTTACAGGCTTTGGAGCGCCTGTCCCCTTCGCCGGATTCCACGAACGTGAGTCCGCGGAATCCCGCGAAGGGGATGAAAGGCGGGGCTTAGCGTCGGCGAACGGGTCAAGAGAATGGGGTGGCGTGGCGGAGAGGGCGGGATTCGAACCCGCGGCCCCGGTTTGAGCCAGGGCAAACGCTTAGCAGGCGTTCCTGATCGACCACTCCAGCACCTCTCCGCGGTCCTTCGGAACGTGGGGCTATTCTAGCATGTTTCGGAAGATATGGAAACCGTCAGGCGACGGCCCCGGCCATCAGCACGGGCCCCAGTCGTGGCGGGGGTGGCGCTTTTTATATTCCGCGGCGGTTCTCTTCGTGATCTTGTGCCAGGGCTCCCCTGTTTTTGCCCCGACGATGGAGGCCAGGGCGCAACGGCAAAGGGTCGGGTCCACTTCCTTGAGGAGCGTCTGATAGACCTTGTAGGGATCCCGGCGGAGAAAGTCCTTTTTCCCCTTGATCCCGATCTTCTCGAGCTTCCCCGCCGTCGTCTTGCCGATATTCGGCAGGTCCGTCAGCTTGTCCGCTTTCTTCGCCGGCCTCATCATGGGACCTCCTCGCTGTTACGCCCTCCAAGCTGATGGAAGATCGGATGGCGGAGCTTAATATACAATTTTGTAACCTTCCTACAGCATAACTCTTTGGCGCCGCAAATCAAGTCCATCCGGCAAGTCCAGGGATTGATCTGCCCGGAGGCGGCCTGAAAAATGGATTTCTGAAGAGAATGAAAATGAAATCATTATTTAACTGGTTCAAACAGGAACTGCAGGGCCTGTTGCCGACAAACATCAGGTCGTATCCCTTCGTGTTCCCCATGCGCGAGACCGGTTATGTCCGCGCGCGCGGCCTCAAGGACGCGGAGGAAAGGTTCAAAACCATTTGGGATGACAAATTCCCGAAAAACGATTATGTTGTCTCTGAGGTCGAACAGGTCCCGCCTAAGCAAGAGGCAGAAATGGAAGCCTGGCTCTGGTCAGACGAAGAGCGCTGAGATGAGGCTCCACAAACAGGACGAAGAGGAACTGCGAGAACTGCGCCACAGTTTCGACTACTGGGGGCGCATACTCGAGATGAGAGAGGTGCGCAGGAAAAGCGGCAAGCCTTTTTGGCTCTTCTTGGTCCATAGGTTCGAGGAGACTATCCCAGACCCAGAGCATTCCACGCCCGGCAACGAGAAGCGGAAAGCAGTGTACAAAGGCATCTCGCTTGTGAGCTGGAGGAAGGTCAGGTACGCCGAGGAAGGCCGCAAGATGTTCTTCGACCTGATTGGCAACCAATGGAGAGGCCACGAGGAAATAGGCAACTGTGCCATCGACTGGACCACAAAATGGAAGCCGCCTGCGGACTTGGCGAAAAGAACGGGGCTATCGGAAGCGATAGTTAAAAAGGCCCAGACGGGCATCATCTCAGAGGATGGGTTTAACTTCATGGCCTCGGGTTTGGGGCTCTCCACGAAGGCTAAGTGGATTGTCGACTGCATGGTCGACCGGATTGCCAAGGACCCGGTTATCTCGCCGCTCTTGCAACCGGAGAAGTTCCGGTTCTCTCTGGCCGAAATCAAGGCCGTCATGCGTGACCCCGGCGTCTTGCAGGGATTCGGTTTCTATGACTTCACGGACGACGACATCCGAGACGCGACCGGGCAGGAACTCCATGGGAGCGAAATCCGTGCGCTGATCGAGGAGGTCAAAGAAGCCAGCCTCCAGGGAGCCTTGCAGTATTTCTATGAGAATGGCGAATGGAAAAAACTCGAAATCTTCAGCCGCCTCATCGCCGACCTGGCGACTGAAAGCTGCGGCGTCGCCAAGCACGGGAAAGGCGGTGAGGGCGACATCATGAAGAGCCGCTACCTTTTCCACCCAGGCACCATCTCCTTCGTCATCTTCCTATCCAACGTCGCTTACGGCAAGTTCGGCGTGTACCCGAAAGAGTTCTACGCCATGAGCCCAGGCTCGCAGGAGCTCTGGCGCCACTACGTGTCCCACAGGAAGCAGGGACAGAGGTTCTGGTTCCACCGTGAGGCCTGGCTGGACCTCCTGGAGATGCCAAACGACAGGCCGGGCAGGCGCGTAAAGCAAGCTGAACCGCATTTCGCGGAAATCAAAAAGGCCATGGGCAAGGAGTTCAAGAAGATTGGGAAATCGGCTAAAAAGACCGAATTTATCGAGTCGGCAACAGGTATGCAGATATCTACTGGCAAGAAAAAGAGTTTAATGGTAAAAAATGGCAGTTCAATGGTTTGAAGTGGCAATTCTACCCAAGTCTAACTTCATCTTTAACTCCATAAAACGAAAATACCGTTTTTTCAACTAACGTGGAAAAGGGGGGATGAAAGTCCCCCCTTGACCCCCTACGCTGGGGAAAATTTTGCTTCCGTCCAGACCAAAGGGAAAAACGGATCTTGGCCAGGATGGAAGAAATTCGCCCAGTCGGAAGACGGAATCGATTCCGACCGGTTCAGCCGCCGATGCCGGCCAAGACCGGTCGATGATGATTGCCGAACCGGCGCAGGCAGTGCGCGAACGGGCAGCACCTCTCGGGACCGCCTCCCAGCGCCCGAGCCGCCCCGAGAAACCGCCGCAGACGGCCGCAGACGGCCGCACACGGCCAGGGCAGGTCTAACCGCCGTTGGGCGGCCCTGGGCAACGAAAGGGCAAGGCGGGCAAAAGAGAGGCCTTCTGCGCCCGTTCTAGGCTGCCGGCAACGCCCAGGATATCCCCGGGCGAGGGCCCTGCCAGAGGTCAGGCAATGCGCTATGCCAGCAGGCTAGTTATGGCCTTCTTGTAGTCTTTAAAGGCTGCGCGACCCGTCTTGGTCAGGCGCACCAGAGTCAGGGGAATCTTGCCCCGAAAGGTCTTCTCGATCTCGATATAGCCTGCTTCTTCGAGCCTGCACAGATGAGAGGAGAGATTCCCTTTGGTCAATGAGCTTTCACGGAGCAGGTAGAGGAAATCGGCCTCCTTCAACCCGCTCAACAAGGCGACGATAACCAGGCGAGCAGGCTCATGCAGCAACCGGTCCAAATCGGTCACGCTTCCCTCTCCTGATTCCGGGGATGCGCTCGAAGAAAGCTTCGGAGACGGAAAGCGCCGGTTACAGCTGAAACCGTACCTAGCCAGAGCCACAGCCAGATCCACAGAATGCCATCTTCCCCAAGATGAAGAAGCGGGATTCCAATTGCCGCGACCATCGCCGCCCCCGACAAGATTAGAAGATGTGGCGTTTTCAACCTGATCGCTAGGAACGCGAATCCCGCGGCAAGCAGGAGGCTGCAGACGGAGGGAAGGAGATTCATCAGCCTGATGCCTATCCCGGCGAAGAGCAGGATGATTATTCCGGCCAACGCGAGCACGCTGACCACGATGCCTACAACCCAGGCGCTCCGAGGAGTTAGAGAGCTCACATAGCCGGTGCGTGGATATGTGACCCGTTCTTTAATCCGATTGATGCCCCAAAAGGCGACGAAGCCCAGCCCGGCCGGAAAAAAAAGTGACATCACGATCCAGAAAGCCGTTCGAATTAGCCCGGGCCGGAGCCCCATTCCTGCCAGATACAAACCCGCATAAAAGATCCAGAGCACACCAATGGCCAGCGCGGGAAGTCCGTCCTCATTCCAATAGCGTGCCGGCCGCTCGGCAAGGGCTTTGAGATCTGGGGTAGCCATCGTCGATCCTCCTTTCCTGTGCTTCTCGTTTTAAGCTTAAATTAACACATACTAGTTTATTCTACAGACTAGTATGCCGTACTGAAGCCCTCGAAGTCAAGTATTTTCTTTATGGGGTTTCTCAGACCTGAGCCCGGGCGTTCTCCCCCTATTAATACGGGACGCCTAGCGAATATTGGCTTTATACATAAAGGACGATGATGTGGGGCCTATGTTCTCACTCCCTTGAAGCCCCCAGGTGAATGTAGTGAATATGGTGAGGTTGCGAAATATTCCTTAGGAGAAAATGTGCTGTCTTTATGACACAATTATATAAGAGTTATTAAAACCGCCTTCTTATATTCACTATATTCACTTTCCCCCTTTGATGGGGACCTCACCCCCAACTCTTCTCTCATTATACGGGGGGGGCAGGTCCTTTTCACCCTCAATCCCCTTCCGCGGCTAGCGGCTGACGATGCGTATAATTCGCGTCGCCGAGGACCGCGCCCCTGTCCGTTCATCAGTCAAGACGACGGTGAGGAGGTACTCGCCCCGAGAGAGGACGCCCAAATCGACGTTGAAAAGGAAAATTACGGTATCACCCTCAACCTTATTTTCCAATAACCGGTGATCCAGGGGAATCCCTTCCTTGGCTTTGGCTTCGACGATAAAGAAATCAGCCTTCAGGCTCGGGATGGGCCCCTTCTTAGAGGCGCAGCGGACGACCGCCCAGGCAACCGGTGTTTTCTCCGGGATATCGCCCGCGACCGGAACCCCGTCGGGGATCAGCGGATAAAGCGATATCAAGGACACCTCTCCGCCGCTCCCAGCGGTTTTTGTCTTCCCGCCCCCCAAGATAAACCATGGCCTGGTCCCCGGAACAAGCAGCAAGGGAGGGAACGCAACATAGCCCGTCTCAGTCGGTTCCGAGACCTCGAACGACGATTCGCCCCTTGCGGCCCGACCCGTGCGCGGGTTTCTTAGGATTAACCGGTATTTATACTTCCCCGGCGGAAGAGAGGCCATGGAAGAATAGATGGTCTCTTGATCGGCACTTGCTTTAATCTCTACCTCTCCCCGATTGAATTCAACCACCTGATTTTGGTCGTCGAATATGGCATGGACGACTTCCGTCTTCCCTCCGCTTATTTCGAGCGAAATCCTCGCCGGGACTTCGGCCAGAGTCAGAACGTTGTCGGTCTTGCTTGGCGAACACGCGAGTGCGGCGACTGAAATCCGCGTCGGCAGCTCCGTGTTCGGCCGCTCATTCATGGCCAAGTCGACAAGCTGAAGCTGTTTCTCGAAATCCGTGTATTCACCGAACGGCTTGGGATTGTAATAGCCGCTCTGGGCGTAGACCTCGCAGCCCTTGCGTTTGACCTTGACCCGGACCTCGTGATAGCGGCCGTCCCAGCTCTCGGAGATCGGATAGCCCAGGACATAATAATGGCTGGTGATGTTTTGTATGGACTGGGCGATGCTCTCATATTGAGCGACGTCGTAAAAATACTTGCCGCCGGAAAGCTCGGACAGCTCCTTGAGGGCGGCTGTCCCGCGGTCGCTCGGGCCTTTGAAAAAAGCTCGGGAGCCCTCGCTGTTCACAGCGTATACCTGGCAATTCGAAGCGGCGAACTTGCGGATCATGTCCTGATATTCATCCATGACTTCGGTGCCATAGATCGAATTCGGGGCCACATTATAGATGAAATTCCGGGCGAATCCCCAGGAAAAAAAGATTATCGATTTGAATCCCCCGACTGTCCGTAATGCTTGAGCTAATTCGCCGAGGACGTCGTTGAATTGGGCCGCTTGGGTCAATTCGTACGCGCGGTGAGCATCGCGTCCGATTTGCTGTGGATTTCCTTCCAGTTCCTTGAGTTTCTCGCGGCCAGACCCAGGTACGGCTTCCTGTTGAGCTGCTTCGGACTCGGGATCCTTTTCATCGCCCCAGCCGGGGACAATTCGAATCCGGTCGATCGCGGTCAGCGCTCTGGCATGATCCCGGGTGAGGTTTTCATGGACGGTCAGGCCTTTGCGGAGAGTGTAGGACAAGACGGCAATCTCGTCTGTCGGCTGAAGCTGGGTTTCGATAAAGTGCCTGGCCGCCTTCTTGGACATATTAATCCCCGTGACGTCGTTGCGGTAGAAATCCAGGAGAATGAAAAATTTGCGATTGAGGCTCGTAGGCTCGACCGGGGCACGCGGCGGCGGGAGCTTTTCTTCCGCCGGGACTTTTTCCGGAACGCGCAGCTCATGACGTTCGAAATCGGTAATCTTTTTTGCTTCGCCGTTGTCAGTCAAAACGAAGTCCTCACGGATGAGGTCTTTGACTGGCTTCCCGTCCTTGTCTGTGACGTAAACCTGGATGAGCTTGAGGACGACGGAGACTTCATGATGAAGAACGGGCGTCTGGGGAACTTGGGACGGAAAAAGGGCGATCCCTAGGACTAAAGCCGGAGCAATCTTATGCATCTTAATCTATTGACCCGCCCCACGGTCACGATACCACCTCTGAAGTAAGATTTTCAACCCATCTGGCGCCTCGCCCGAAAAGCGGAGAATTCTGGAAAGGAATACGGAAAGCCTACCCTTTTAGAAGGCTCTCCTTCGGACGGCATAACTTACTCATTCGTCAGCGGTTATCATATCCGGCCACGGCTAACCAATAAGGGGACTGTGGACCCGATGGTTGGGGGTTCAAATCCACTCACTCGCCTTTCAGGACCAAATCACTACCGTTCCAACGTAGATTGACCCGCTCTTCGAGGCATGTCAAAAGCGACCGTCTTGGCCTCCATCCGGATCGTCTTGCCTAACGGCTTCACCCAAGAAACCTGCGGACTCGGCGGAAGTTGCGAGTGCGGGCGGCACCCTGCCCTCGGCCCGCCCCAGTCGATCTCGGGTTGTCCAGGCGTTCGGGTGCACCCACTTGGCCATGGTTGCCCGTTGAAACTCCTCTAGGGTCAGATCTGGGGCTTCTAAGGGCATCCGAGGGACACGCGGGATATCCCTTTAGTTGGCCAGGTATGACCCGAGTAAATAGTTGGGGCATCCGGAAGCCACCTCCCATGATCCGTCCCTCCCCAAGCGGGTCAATCCGACATGCAAATTTTCTCGGCAGACTATGTGCATCTTGCTAGAAACACAGTAGGGTCAAGGGTGAGGAGGATAAAATGACCGATTCAAATGGCCTTCGGACAGAAGGCGGGAAACTCTTCGCGGGCGAACATCTCGTCCTGAAGGGCTGGGAGTCCTTCACGGGCTGGTTCTGGTTCGGCGTCGAGGAGGTCGAGCCAGACTGCTGGTTCGGGCTCGTCCAGGGATTCGAGGAGGAGTGGGGCTGCTTCTCCACGGACGAAATGGCGCCCCTCATCAAGGCCGGCCAAATCTGGCCCATCAAGACATGCGACCTGCCCTACGCAGGAAGGAGGGGCCGATGACAGGCAAGGCGGGAAGGCCGCGGGGACTGCCCTCAACGGGCGGGTGCGCTACCTGACAGACCAGGAACTGCAGGCCTTCCTGAAGGCCGCACAGAAGATCGGGCGGAAGTGGGACGCGTTCTGGTCCCTCACATACTTCTTCGCCATGAGGGCGGGGGAAACGGCCAGCCTAAAAGTCGCCGACCTCGACCTGGCCTCCCATCAGGTTACGGTCAGGGCCGAGAAGGGCGGGACAAGCAGGGTCTACGACCTGCCCGAACAGATCGAGCGGAAGCTCAAGGCCTGGCTCAAGGAGAGGGTAGAAAACCCCGAGCACGAAGAGAACAAGTTCCTGTTCCCGTCCAGGTTGTGCCCCGGAGCTGGGCATTTGACGAACGAGTCCGCTTGGCGGGCCTTCCAGAGGACCGCCAAGAAGGCAGGGTTGGCTGGCCCTCACAGCCCGCACGACCTGCGGCACACCCGGGCGTCCCAGATGGTCCAGGCGGGCGACACAATCGTCCAGGTTGCCAGGTGGCTGAGGCAGAAGAGGGTCTCCTCGGCTGAGCGGTATCTGTCGGACCTAAACTCCGCCAGCCACGAGAAGGCGATGGCGGAGAGGGCGGCGAAGTTCATCGGAAGAGGAAAGTAATGAGACGATCCAACCCATCTTACGCAACCCGCCGGCCCTGGAAGCGGAAACGATTGACCAGGCCTTGGCGGGAACCCACGGCCGCCCAGATCAAAGCCAGCCTGGACCTCTACATCCGCCTAGTCGCCAAGAATCTCGGGATGACGTTCGCCCGGGCCAACAGGGATTTCAGGCCAAGCGACCGCGAATATCGGGATATTTGCCGGAGAGGCGCCATCCTCGAGGTCCCGTGCGAGTGGCCGGACTGACCTGCCGAAGTTCAGACAATTCGTTGTTGCGGCTCAGGCTTTTTTTCCCGCAGCACCAATTTTCCCCGAGAGAATTATTTTCTTCCCGCCTATGTGCAAGGGCCTGCCAACGGATGTATAATATTAGGTAGAGTTCGGAAAATAAGTCCGGACAAGTCCCGCACGAGCAAAAATCAGCGAACCAGAAAAACGGATTCGTCTGCCTGCTTTTGGAGGGAACTATGGAATACTTCGATGCTTTCGACGAGGGCCACGTCATCGACTTTCCCGAATATTGCGCCGTCAGCGGGGTGAAACGTGGAAGGCCGAAGGGCTGCTTGCAGAGCGAAACGGCGAAGGCCAGAATCTCGGCCGCGATGAGCGGGCCTGGAAATTCCATGTTCGGGAAAAGGCAGTCGAGGAGGACCCGCCTCCTCCAGTCGGAAGCGGCGAGAAGGCATTGGCAACTGAGGCGGGAGGTCGTCGCCAGGGCGGAGGCCCGTGAGGCGGCAATGCGGGGGGAATCCAAGCCGGCATCCTCGGCCTCAATCAGGACCCCTGAAATTACGTGCTCCTTTAGATAAAGTCCTGGCCGGTGGGCAAGTATCCATACCTGCCGGCCAGGCAATTTTTTAGCGGAGGAAAACATGAACGGACTTACAGAAATCCAAAAAGAAGTGGCGGCCGAGGCGCGATACGTCGAGGCGCTGCATGCCGGGTTCAAAGGCAGCCAAGAGGACTACGAGAGGATCTTGCGGGAAAATAGCGGCAAGGCCGCAGAGGAGGAGAAGCCCAAGCCGAAACCGCCCCTGACCCAGGACGAGATCATCCGGACGAGATGGCGGCAAGCGGGCAGGGCTGGGTACATGGGCACGCTCAAGGAATACCGGGATCTGTACACGAGCATCAAGGCCGTGAAG
Organism: Candidatus Aminicenantota bacterium; assembly: GCA_963796835.1. Taxonomy (GTDB): domain Bacteria; phylum Acidobacteriota; class Aminicenantia; order Aminicenantales; family Saccharicenantaceae; genus DATKJS01. The sequence continues at coordinate 83,688 of CAWCND010000007.1, forward strand.
CCGAAGAGCGTCAGCGAGGGAGAGGAGCTGGTCGAGCCCGACCTCGACAACTACAAGTCAGTCGCGGACGGCCCCGACGGCCAGTACCTGGCCGAGGCGTTGCAGATGGCGCTGGATGAAGTCTTCGAAAAAGGCTGGCTGCTTGTCGACTTTTCGGATAGCACCGCCATCTTCACCTGGGCGGACAACCTGACCGAGGACGGCAAGGACAAGGAGTTCTTCGCCCAGAGATATCACGGGTCGGACTTGGTAGATCAGGGCGTTGCCCTTGAAGGCGAAATGATCCCGGTCGACGTGACGCTGAAGAAATAACTGGGGGAAATAAGCCTAGAAGGGCCCAGAAAGCCCCGCGAGACGGCCAGAGAGGGCCAAATAAGCAGGGGGCATGTAGCTAGGGCAGGGTTTTGGTTAAATATTCCTAGAAGGTCCAGAGAAGGGAAACCATGGCAATGACGAAGCTCGCGGAGAGGCGGCTCCTGGAAAAGGAGCTCAAGGAGGTCCTGAAGCTGCCTCCCAGCCTGGCCAGGTCCCGCGAAGTCCGCGCGATCGTCCAGATGATCAACTCGCTGAATGGAAGAGCGGCGAGGGTAAAGCGAAATGGCAGCCGCCCAGCCTGATATAATCCAGGCGATCAACTCGCCGAAGGCCTTTCGGCGGTTCTTTCCGGCCGACCTCTCATCCTGGGAGAGCTGGTTCGCGTTCCTCCGCGTCATCTACGGCCTCGAGCTCATGCCCGGGGACCTCGAACTCTTCCGTGCTTGCACCGAGAGGGGAACCCCAGCGGAAGACGGCTACGACGTCGTCTACCTCATCAGCGGGAGGAAGTCCGGCAAGTCCACCGTCTGCGGCCTGATAGCGGCCTTCACGGCCGTCTTCGGCAACTGGGGCGACGACTTTTCGATCCTCGTCGTTGCCCCTACCATCCGCCAGGCCAAAATGGTCTTTCGCTCAGCCCGCCAGATGCTGGGATATTTCCCAGGGGCGATCAAGCGGGAAACTGGTGAAGAGATCGACCTCAAGAACGGCGGGCATATCTTCATCAGGACTCCCAGTTACAAACACATCCGCGGCGAGAACGTGGCCCTCGCCATCCTCGACGAGTTCGCCCTGTTCGAGAGCGAAGGCGCCCTCCCCGCCGACAAGCTGGCGGTCGCGATCGAGCCCTCCCTCCTGCCCGGCGCCAAGATGATCTACTCCAGCACGGCCTTCGGCAAAGCCGGCCCGCTCTGGGACGCCTACGAAAAGCACTGGTCCCTCGACGACCCGGAGCTCGTCTGGAAGTCCTCGACGGCCCAGATGAACCCGACGTTTTCATCGGCCAAGATCGAAAAGGCGATCGGGTCCGACCCGGCCAGGTTCAAGGCCGAATACCTCTCGGAATTCCGGGACGATATTTCCAGGTTATTTACTGACGACGGAGAAGTCACCCGTTATTGCACAGGTTCTGAGTCCGGGCCGAGGGAACGGGTCAATTATTACGCGTTCTTGGACGCAAGTTCGGGGGGAAAGGACTCCATGGCCCTCGCGATTGTACACGGGGAGTCCGGGCGCGTCCATTTGGATTTGATCCGCGAAAACAAGGCGCCCTTCAATGACGCGGAGAAGATCATCGACGAATACGCGGACATCCTGAAGGGGTACCATGTCAGCGAGGTCCTCGCGGACAAACATGCCCAGGCGTTCGTCGGGCACCTGTTCGGAAAGCGCAACATCTCGGTGAAGTTCCATTCCCCTTCCGCCACCGATTTGTACTTGAGTTTCGCGGGCCATCTCAGGGCCGGAGACCTTGTCTTGCTGAACGACAAAACCCTCATAGACCAATTGACGCATCTGAGGCGGAAAATCTCCGCAGGCGGCGGGGAGCGAATCGATTCCCCCGCCCACAAGCTCGACGACGTTGCGAATGCGGTAGCGGGCGCCGTCTGGTTTTATTATCAATCCGTGAACGAACGACAGCCCGTCGAGGGCGTCGTCCTCCAGAGGCACGAGCACCCAGACCCTGAACGGGAAAAAGAGTTGCAGGCCAAAGATGAGCTGGCGGACTGCGAGCGCGAGATGATGGAGTATATCGCCGACGGCGGCGGGCTCGGCATCCCGGTCAGGCCCGGGCGCGAATTTATTCCCGTAAAACGCCCTTAACTCTCTCTCTCCAACATCCTGATAGCCTATATGTTCCGATTTCAACTCTAAAGGCCGGCCGAGCCGACTTCCTGGCGTCCGCAACCTCGGGCAGGCCGGGGTCGGCATCTTACCCAAAACCATAAAATGTCGGATAATTCGCAATGACATTCGCTTTTATTTTTCTAACCCGATCTTTCGGAGGAGTTCAGTAAAACGCGGGTCTTGACGCACGAGGTCGAATTTTGGGTTAACTTTAAGAAAAACCAAGTGTGCGGCACGCTCGATAAAAGCTTTTCCAAGCCAGGCAAACACTTGATCCTTCTCTCCCAAGGCCGCAAAAATCTCGGCTATATATACTTTCGAAAAGAAGTTTTGTTTGGAATACGCTATGATACTATTTAGAATCCGTCGAGCCTCTTCTCGCTTTCCCATAAGAGCATAGACATATGCGATGTTAGGACTTCGACTTTCGGATCCCTCACCCAGCTCGATATTCCGACGGTAATACTTTAAGGCTTCTTCATACCGCCCCAATGCTTCAGTGACCCGTCCCAGGTATATCAAAGATTGTAAGTCGTTGGGATACATTTCCAGTACTTTCCTCAATTCCTCAAGCGCTTGGTCATATTGGCGTGCTTGATAGAGGATTCTCCCCCCGACATTAGCGTTTATTCTCGGTGATAGGGGATCAAGTGTCCTCGCCAGTTTTATCTCAACCAAAGCTTCATCGTGGCGGCCCAAATCTGACAAAAGCATGGCATAGAAGTGGTGAGCCGTCGGGTATGAAGGATTGATTTTGATGGCTTTCTGAAACTCTAGCTCCGCACCTGGAAAATCCCAATCATAATAAGTCTTTATTAAGCCTAGCGAGGTGTGAGCTTCGGCGACGTTACCATCTATTTCCAGTGCCTTCAAAGCCGCCGTCTTTGCTTTGGGGAAAGCTTCATCCGGAAGCCAAAATGCACTTGCCCCAAGCGATCCATAAGCGTCGGCTAGCCCTGCATAGGCAAGCGAGTAATTCGGATCTTGTTGAATTGCGGCCTGGAAATACTCTGCCGCCTTTTCTAAGTCTTCTTTTGTTCTCTTCTCCCAGAAAAATCGGCCTTTCATGTATAAGTTATAACCCTCGAGATTCTGGGTGTAATTTTTAACGAGAGGCGCTTCCTTCTCACCCAGGAGCTTGATTTTTAGCGCCTTGACAATTTCTTGGGCGATTTCGTCTTGGATGGTAAAAACATCGCCTAATTGACGATCGTATTGATTAGACCAGACCTGGGATCCGTTTTTCGTATTGACAATTCTTGAGATGATTCGAAGCTTATTCCCAATAACCTGGACACTAGCCTCTAATAAATTATCCACGGCGAGCTGTCGGCCGATTTCGCGAATACTCAGGTTTTTGCCTTCAAAAGAAAATGAAGTAGCCCTTGCCGGGACCCAGAGGTCCTTAATGTTGCTCAAAGAATTGATGAGGGTTTCGGCAATGCCTTTACACAGATATTCATGATCTTTCGCCGGGCTTAAATCATCAAAGGGAAGGACGGCGATGGACTTTTTCGCAGTCGCAGTTGCTGTGGTTCCTTTTTTGGAAACGTAACGCCAGAGGAGAATGGCGGCAACGGCCAAAACCAGGATAATAAAAGCTGGAACGAGAACCTTTCTGAGATTAAACTTAACCGTGATTTCCTTTGACGTAAGCCCTTTTTTCTTGGGAATAATCCGGTCCGTTGTGGGAAGTCCAGCCTCTATTCTTCCGAGCTCTACCCCGAGCTCGGCCGCACTCCGATACCTCTCGTTTCTATCCTTGGCCAGGCACTTGAGGATGACCCCGGCGAGGTCATCGGATACATGGGCGTTGAGCTTCTTCGGGTCCTCGGGAGCTTCATATTTGTGCTTATGGGCCACGCTGAGCGGTGTATCGCCGGAAAACGGAATCCGGCCTGTGACCATTTCGTAGAGGATGACCCCCAGCGAATAGAGATCCGACCTCTGGTCGACCTCTTTCCCGTCGACCTGCTCTGGGCTCATGTACTCGGGCGTTCCGATCAGCACCCCTGCTCCCGTAATACCCTTCCCCGAGAGCGACCGGGCGATTCCGAAGTCCATGATCTTGGCGTCCCCATCCTTGTCGATCATGATATTACCGGGCTTCAGATCACGGTGAATAACCCCTAGCCGGTGCGCTTCCTCCAACCCTTCGCACACTTGCTTGGCAATGGATACGGCGGTTCCGATACTGAGCTGTTTTGCCCTGTGGAGGAAGCTCTTCAGGTCCTCTCCCGGCACGAACTCCATGGTGATGAAAGTCGTGCCCTCGGCCCTGCCCAGGTCGAACATGCGGCAGACGTTGCGGTGGCTGATCTTCCTAGCGAGCTTCAATTCGTTCGAGAACCGCTCGAGTGTTTCCTTATCTAGGCTGATCTCGGGCCGGAGGAGCTTGAGGGCGACCTTCTCCTTGATGTCAGTGTCTTGGACTTTGTAGACCCGGCCCATGCCGCCGTGGCCGAGCTCCTCGATCACCTGGTAGCGGCCGGCGAACGTGGAGCCCGTAGTGAGCTCGCGGACGGGTGTTTGAAGGGTTTCCGTCATGACTGGAGGAGGGCCCTGGGGCGGAGGGAGCTGGGTGCCGCAATCGGCACAGAACTGCTTGGTCTCGGGATTCTCAGAATGACATTTCGGACACGTGATGGCCAATCGAATTCCCCTTCTCTTTGGTGGCCTCAGATTAACAGAGGGATGGGCGGGAAGTCAAACGTGGGCGCCCCCAGACCCCCCCCTCCTCCCCGAAATCCCGATAGCCTACGGTCCCAGTAGGAATAATGTTTTTCGCATCCCGGCCGTTATCTGCGGCTTGCTGACGGAAATTCTTGTGTGCTTTCCGGAACCGGTCTGAGACTATAGGCCTGCGGGAAAAAGGAGCCCGTTAGAATGAGCAAAACGAAGAACGGCAAGGCGGCCGCCGCGAAGGCCGCCAAGGGCGCCGAGGTTTCTACGGCCCCCGCGGAAACCAAGGCGAAGACGGCAGAAAAGACTGAGGCAAAGGCCATTGCCAAGCCGGCCAAAGTCAAGGTCGACAAGGAGGCCAAGATCCAGGGCCAGGTCGACGCCAACGCGGCCGCGATCCTCAAGGCCCACGACGAGGGCAAGTCGGTCAAGGAGCTCTACAAGATGTTCGGCATCGGCAAGGGCCTCTTCTGCGACCTCGTCTACATCGTCCTCTTCAAGGCCGGCCGCCTGCCCAAGAGCAAGTACGCCGAGCGGGTGGCCGCCAAGCACCCGGTGACGCTGGACAAGCGCTTCATCCACCCCAGGCCGGAGCAGAAGGAGGAGCTAAGCCGGCGCTGACCCCAAGCCCCGCCTGACCAGCGGGGCTTTTTTTAGCCTAATAAACCAGGGTGGGCTATAACCTGGCCCAAGACCGGCCAGCAGAGGCGCGGAGGGGGGCACCAGGGGAAACACGGGCTTGACAAGCCCGGCCGCAGGTGGTTTTATCAGAATAGCAAAAGGAGGAAAAAGAAAATGAAGAGTGACAAGGAACTCAACGCGAAAACTATGAATGACCTGATCCTTCCGGCGTTTGAGCTTATCAACAACCTCGTCCTATCCCGGAATCTCCTGCCGGAGTGGACCAAAGAACCCGAACGGCACGAAATAAAGTTCGCCGGACCGAACGGAGAGGCCTGTGAATTTAGCGTCCGAGCGGAGACACGAGGTAAGACCCCCGAGGACAAGAAGCTGTTCCCTGTAGTAGTCATCAACTGGCGGAGAGGGATACTGAACATTAACAACACCGGCCACGATCCGGTCAAGGGCCTCACCCCTGCGATCATCCTGCTGGTATTCAAGAACATTTTCATCCCCTGGTTTAGATAAGGCACTGAGGGGAGCCAGAGGCCCCGAAAGGCCATGGCCTCTCTGGTTGATAATCAATAGACGCCGGTGAAGGCGGATCGTCGCGCCTCGTAGAGATAGACGCTTAGGAGGGAAGGGTGCATAAAATGAAAGTAGTGATGTCAATATTGAAGATACTTGCATCATGGCCTGTAATCGTGCTCTTTTTGGTACTTATGTTCAGGGACAAAGTGGGAAAACTATTAGATAGACTAAAGGAGGTAAAGGAGGTTGGACCGCTCAAGTGGGGCCAATCGCCTGCAGATGAAGTGTCCAAGGACAAGAGGTTGGTGCAGGGTGCCCAAATCGAGCCAGAAGCTGGTAAGCGCGATGATATCAAATGGCAAAACGTGGCAAACATTTATTGGGCTGGCCATGACCTTATGTGGACCTGCGATGTAATCTTACGAAACGCTCCACGTGATACTATCGTCTGGGGGCTGAGTCAATCTCTGCACCACATAAGAGAGATGGGTCTAAAAGATGATCCTACCGAAGTACGATTATCTCGATTACTTGCCGACGCACGCTCTATGCTTGAAAAAGATTGGACTCCACAGATTAGGAATGATTATGTTCGAGAATTATTGTCAGTCCGAGAATATGTTGGTTCGCTTATGAACACACACCAGAAAGATTTTAGACGGACACCTGAATCGGGTTCATAGAGATGGACGTTGGAGGGGGGCGTAGGAGTCTTGCACTGAGGAGGAATGAGTAATGCTTGATTCAAAAATAAAGAAATTGCTCGGATATAAGCCTGACGAGTCTGACGATAAAGTTATGGCAGATTGGAAGAGGAGGGCATCGAGAGTTTGTAAACCATGTTTGGAAATCCGATATTGTCCTTACGGGCCCCTTGTTGAAGATTTTCCTTTGCTACCCATGACACGCAAGGAGGCCCTAGAAGAATATGAGGAATACAAAAGTTGTCTGGCATCCGGAAAGACGCATAATGGTAAGCCTTTAGAAAAATGGCATCGTAATCTTAGAGAGCAATTTATTCGGGAGTTCAATCCTGATGAATATCCAGAAGTGATTCCAAAAAGCATAGAGAGATCATCGTGTTCTATTTTTGGCCATATTTATCCTGTTGTTTTTGTAGCCGAGGACTTTACTGAGTCTCAAGAACCCCGCCGCCGCAGCAGGTCTATTCTTAGATTTGTATTCCTCAGAGTTGTCCAGCGGGATAACAGTACATGTCAGATATGTAAGAAGCATCTAGTAGCTGAAGAAATAGAACTTGATCATATAATTCCCATGGCGAGGGGAGGGAGCTCCGAAGAAAGCAATCTGCGCGTAACCTGCCTTCCGTGTAATCGACGAAAGTCAGATAGAGTGGGACAATAGAAAGGGGTGAATGAGCTAATGATCCTAGGGGTTATCTCTTTATTTGTGGCCGCCTTCCTTTCATTGGTCGTAGCGGGCCTGTCAATAGAGATACTTGTCCTCAAGAAGAGGATCGTCCGCCGCTATGGCGGCTATACATTTGAAGAAGTGGATATGGAACGAGAAGAGAAAGTGCGTTCGTGGATTGATCGGCTTCTTTGGATAACAGCCATCTTGGGCTTCGTAATTGCATTAACAAACATAGGCGTAGCCGTGTTGAGACTCGTGGATAGGTCGCGGTGATAGGAAGGGTCAGAGGGCGGGTTAGTATTGGGATGGCCTGACCAAACGCTTTCAGGATCGGCTGATTGGATCAATTGAGTTGGGCGGACTGCCAATCTCGCGAAACGGGAGTGCCAGATATTCTGTTGAACCCCCTTCTTCGCATTTAAGCATGTTCACCCAAACAGTCGCCAAAAAAGATTATCAGTTGGGAGTATATCATAGCCCAGTCCCTGTGGCGGAAGGTCCATTCCTTCGACGGTCCCACCAGGTGGTTTGCCTCCTCCATCCCCGCAGAAGGCCCCCCTCGCGCCCTCTAGCGCATTTTCTGGGCTTCTCCCAGCACCAGGCACGAGTAGCCGCAGGGGAAGTGGGGAAAGATACGAGAGTCATGATTTGCCCTCTTTTTTATCATATGCTTCAAATATACTCTCTAATTTGCTCGCCAACTTTTTCTTTTCGTCGTCGGGCATATCAATAACCAGATTGCCACTCCCCGGTGTCCACGGCCTCATATACTTTTGCCAAAGAGCATTGGTGATTGAATCTGGAATTGGAGGAGGATAATGCCCAAAGTTCTTCGCATAATAGAGCTTTTCCTCCTCTGTCATGTTTCTGTGGCATGAAGCGATTGCTCCAAGGTCTTTCTTGAGGTCTTCGCCCCAAATGAACAGTTGATCTTTTCTGAGGCAATGCGTGCTAAGCTCTCTATGAAATCCGTCGTTAGAACAGAAAGCGTTTGCGAAAGGAAGGTAAAGTAGATACTGATAGTCGCATAAAGCTTTTGCCTTTCTGCTTGTTGGCATGAGCCCTGAAGTAACTCCCACCCAAAAAATGCTCCCAAGCCGATAGCAATAATGCGCATATGCGGCAAATTCTTGGAACCGGGGCCTACCCTCTGCTATCCACCGACGAACTATTTGCTCCCTGTAAGGCTGAGGCACACGAAGGGTGGTCATGCAGGACTTGATTGTTTCGTCCTGCCCAGGATAGTCCGCCAAGTAATAATCTATTGACGCTGTGAGCTCATCCAGCGATTTATAAACCGTATTCCTTGGAAACTCCTCAGCCATGACTTTTTTACTAGCTTCAAGATCGTACGAAGCAACCTTGATGTGATCAGCGGCAGCCTTAAGATCAGCTTCGGAAAAATTCATTTCCGCCCATCTCTCTAATGTTTTGCTCTCAATAGACTCTTCAAAGACAACACCCTTTGTTCCATCCTCTGCAATAAACTCATGCCCCCCAGGCATTGGTATACAAGGCTTCAATTCAATGCGGACTCCCAAGAGGTTGTTCACACATAAACCTACGGACCCGCAGACAACCTTTGCATCAAATCCTCTCGTCTTCTTTGCCAGTATCGAAACTTTCGCTTTAGAGAGGTTTTCATCGTCTGGATGCTTCAACAGGTTTGCACAGATCTCTTGAATAAGAATTGGGGTTATGATTACTAGGTAATGTCTGTCTAGGAATTCAATCTCTTCTCCTGAAAGAGATTGAACAAAAGACTTATCAACTAGTAATAAAGGGCCCATGATTCCTCATCCCCCTCGATTGTCGATTGAACGCTAGAGGGCGGCGGTATCATTAAGTATCTTCTTCTGCCAGTTGGTTACATCTTCAGCAGTCCATATATGAACACGTCCGAGCGCAAACTTGGTCAGGAGTTTTTCCAGGTAGGACCGCTTCTCCACGGATGCCCCTATAAGCACGATTACACTGGCTGCCGCATTTAAGATTTGCAGGGATGATACTGATCCCCTCAGGTTCTTCGGATCTTCGGAGTTGGCAACTTCAAAGGCAACCACGGGAATCGTTTCATAACCGTCATTCTTGGCCATCTCACCGATGAAACCTGACGAATCCCTGTTCGTCAGGTAATACCATACACAATCTGCGCTGGCCAGATGGTAAAGGTCGCCCCTCGTTTGTTTGAAAACCTTGAAGCCGAGCTTCTCGCCCATGGCCTTGAGTAGTTCCTGACAGTCGGAATGGTTCATGGATCCTCCCCGTAAAACTATTATCTGGATGATAATAAACGCCCGACCCGCATGTCAAGTTGCCCAAAGCTGGAAACAATGTCGCAGATTAACCGATCAGCCCTGGTTTTTAGGACACGCAGGGAACCGCATAGGAGGCAAGGGGAGGCCGGACTTGAGCCCGGGCGCTCCCCCTGGCTAACGCGGGACGCTGAACGGATGTTGGCCTCACAGAGATAGATACTGGGGAGGCCGGGAGATTCTCAGTCAGAAGGCCCCTCTCGCGCCCTCTAGCGCATTTTCTGGGTTTCCCTCAGCACCAGGCACAGATGCGCCCATAGTTGAAACGTCTGAAGGCATCTAGGGCCAGAAATAACCTTAGATGATGCACTGATCTCCCTAGTTCGGCCCAAGAACAGCCAGCAGAGCGCGGAGAGGGCGGGCTGTGGTCAGCAAAAGGGGGTTAGTAATTGGAGGGGTGCTTTCTCCAGCCCGCACAAGAAAGCTAAGACAATGATTGGCGAGCGAAAACAAAAAGTCAAGAAAAACTTCTTATAATACTACCGCTCCTTAGGGCTTGCCGTCTCAAGGGCTTTGAATTAGAATCCTCCCACTGCACGGGAAACTTAAGGTGTGAGGCACCGAGGGGAGCCAGAGGCCATAGAGAGCATGGACTCCCCGGTTGAGTAATAGGCGCCCATCACGGAAACGCACCTCATAAGGGAGAGACAATGGTCAAGGGGGAAATCTTAATTAAAAAGGTTTCAAAGGGTTGAGTATGAAAAAAATAATAAACATCATTTTAACCGCCCTATTCTTGGCCGTGAACCTTCTAAAGAATCAGTTCGACCTTGCCTCTACTGCGGAAACATGTCTCTTCGGTTTTGCACTGGGACTTGTTCTGGGATTGGTATTAACCGGTTTGTATGTGTTTATCTACAAAATCATCAGGCCAGAAAACAAAATCAGGTTCGGGATAAGTGAGAGGGTCACGGCAGGACTTATTTGTGCCATCTTGTGGAGTATTTTCATATAGGCTACTGAAAGGGAGAATGAGGAGGGTAGAGAAAATGGATAGATCCCAAAGAAGGATTTGACTTGCCTCAGCTCAATATGCCGCCTCTGAAGTGAGATTTTCAAGCATCTGGAGACGCCGAGCGCGTCGTGGCGAAGCACCCCGTGACGCTGGACAAGCGCTTCATCCATCCGAGGCCGGAGCAGAAGGAGGAGCTGGGCGACCGGAGGCAACGGACCACAATAACTCAGTTTGGCTTACTCAGGCTAAGACGATTATCAGGCTAATTAATTGAATACTAAGGGAAGAGGATGGGGTAAGCCAGGAATCAGGTTTAAAGCCCTCCTTCAGAGTCAGGACCATTCCAGCCTGATAGCCGCTATGGGCGCGGCGGCCGCAGCGATGTGATGGGCGGCGGGTGGTGTAGCAGCAGGTAACGCCCCTGACGAGAGGTGCCACAATCCCGAACCCTGGCCCTAGAAGCTCCCCGTAGGGGAGCGCACTGGGGTCTGACCAGAAATGCGACCCCTTAAGAATATTGCATCATGTTCGTCGTCAGACGGTTTCGGACTCGCGTGCTGATTTCTTAAGCTACGGATTCCGTCTCTCATGATATTTTAGCTGACGCCATTTGGCAAGGCTTCAAACCTAGTTTGTATGGTCTGGACCGAACCGTAGCCTGCCCAAAAGCAAGTACGCCGAGCGCGTCGCCGCCAAGCATCCGGTGACTCTCTACAAGCGCTTCATCCACCCCAGGCGGGAGAAGAAGGAGGGCTAAGCCGGCATAAGGCCTTTACAAGGCAAGGACGCCAGAGGCCCCAGGGTTTTCTCACGCCACCGGCACGCTGATGTCAAACGGGGAGAAGCCGCTCTTCTATATCAAATCTGATTTCTAAAATGGCTCTTGAAAACTCTAACAATCGTTTCGGGGTTTATGTCGCTGGCAAATGCCCCAGACATATCCGTCCCGTGGTATCCGTGATCCGTTGCCGGATTAACAACATTCTCGTAAATGCGAGGCTTCTCGGCGCCCCTGATCAGGCAGACATACTCACACTCCTTGCCGATCTTCCCCACAAACTTTACCGTTCTTGAATCATCGGTTGAACTCACTGTCGCCTGGATACCTTTTTCTTTTAGAAACGCCAAGATCCCTTCAAAAGCGGGGACAAGAAGCTCTTTTTGAATACTCGAAAAAGAGCTGTTTTCTTGGGGCACTTAGCCGCCCTCCTCTGACCTGATTCTACGGCACTCTCGCCGGCGCCGCAAAAGATAAGTTCCCATAACTAATGCCGCATGACTTTCAAGGGCTTCGGTCCCAGGCTTTTCCATCCCCGCCAAACATCCCTCCCGGTTTCAAGTCATCAAGATTTTTTTAGACTCGCGCCTTTTTCTGCCTATGACCCGGTCGATAGTTGGAATGTTGAGACACACCAACTCTCCCGTTTTGGCCCATTTCGTTTTTACCCACTTTGCCAATTTTTCGCGCTCCTCGTTAGTCAGGCACGGTGGGGCTGGCCCTTCGCTAAAACGAGACTGCCAAGCCTGGGAATTAATCTCATAGTCCCCGCAATTGTAGCAATACGCAGCGCGTGAACCCTCGCCTATACTTGCCTCCCACCCTTTTGCGTCCTCCTTGAGACAGAGATGACATCGAATTATCTTCGTATCGCCCCAAGTAATGTCCATCGTTCTGCCTCAAACTAACATAATTATACTCCACCCCCTCCAGGAGCGCACAAGGCGAATTCCTTGGCCGAACGGGACCGCCGGACGCCAAGCCCCGCTGGCCAAGCGGAGCTTTTATTATAATCCCCCAAAAACCAGGGCTGGTCCATACAAAACGCTGACCCTACCCGAGAATGGCCGGCAGAGGCGTGGAGAGGCGGCACGGGGAAAAGGATTGAAAGGGGGGGGCGCAAGTCAGGGACGATTGTTGATCGACGTCAAGTATTTTTGCTTCCCACCGCTGGCAACCCCAATGTTCACGTTGGAGGCGATAGGTCAATTGGACAGCTAATAATATGGGTGATAATATAGCGTTGAGTAACGAAAGGCGGCATAAACTATGTTTCAGGGTCTACTCCAGCGGACGCACCTTCTTCTTATTCTTTTCATCGTCCTCATTATTTTTGGGCCAAAGAAACTTCCCGAGGTCGGCAAGTCTCTGGGCCGGCCATACGAGGTCTTAAGGAAGCAATGAACCAGGCTAAGGAAGAAATGAATAAGCCTGAAGATAAAACGCCTAGTGGTACGTCCGCGATCCAAAAAGAAAAGAACTAAAAACGAATAAGCAGATCTTTCTATCTCTATACATTTCCAATATAAGCTAAGGCATTCGGACGGGACGGATTTATGAGCCGGAACGTCCATCATACAAGAGAAAGTCCAGCCTTTAGGGCCATGGCGTACACGTCACCGATACAATCCCGGAACTGCTAGCCTTTTTTATCGCATCCTCGGTCGGTTGGCTATCGTGCTTAGACCGATTTAAAGGGAGGCACTAGGTATCGCAGGGCCAGGGAATTCTTTTGCGGTCAGGCCGGCTGCAGACATCCGCTGGTGGCATCGGTTGTCCGGCGGATTGCTATTTCCGAGTTGCTAATGGCGGTCCAATCTGCCGACTATCTTGTCCTTGACCAGGATCCCGATGACGAACAGCACGAGGGCGAGCCCGGATATAATCCAGAGAGGCACGTAATTCTTCTTCTGAAGGTTGGCGCCGATATAGGCTGAGCCCCAGAGTCCTGGGAACCGGGCGATCGTACAAATCAGCAGAAACCTCCAGGGCTTGACCGGCGTTAATCCTGAAATATAGACCAGAGTGTCTTTAGGGATACCCGGAATAAGGAATAGAATGAACAGCGCGACCTCGGATTTCGAGCTATTGATCAAGAAATCGAACTTCTTGAGTTTTTCGGGCGAAACGAATGTCCGGACAAGAGGATAACCGACAAACCTCGTTGCGAAAAAGACAAACAGCGTGCCCACGAAGATGCCGATGACTGAGTAGAGTGTTCCGAAGAATGTTCCAAAGGCGTAACCGCCAGCGATCTGGACGATTTCCCCGGGAATCAGGACGATGATGACGTGCACTATCTGGATCAGGATGTAAAGCAGCGCGCTCGCCGAGCCGTACGCAGCGATAAATTCTTTGAATCTCTCCGGATGACTCACGAGCCGGGTGATGGCAGGGCCAAATTTGAATGAAATATAAGTGACCAGACTCAAAAAGACGACGAGCATAATGATACGCACGACGAGATGTGGTTTGGTCTTATTTTCGGGTTCCATGCGCGCGGCTTTGGTCCCAACATTCTATCGGGAAAAATGTCCGGGCGCAAAGAGATTTCTGAAGCGCCAACCGCATAACCAGACCGACCTGCCCCCGCTCAATGTAACATCCCTGAAGTGAGATCTTCAGGCAAGTACGCCGAGCGCGTCGCTGCCAAGCACCCCACGACCCTCGACCGCCGCTTCATCCATCCCAGGCCCGAGCAGAAGGAGGGCTAGGCAGTCCCGACTCCAACGTCCTTCTTGAGATTTTGCCAGAAAACTCACATTATGTCTGGACCATTTTTCAGGAATGAGGGCCCTAATTCACGAGATTACTTCTCATCGGAATTTCCTCCGGCCTGGGGCGCACGCATTTCTCACAAACGGCTCCCACATATTCCCCGGCCTCGGGGTAGAAAAGCCCAATCCAACCGTCGGGTAGGTAGCGGCCTTCAGCGGGCTTGCGTTCCTTTCCGCATCCCGCGCAAGCTCGTGGGGGGAATTGGACTATCCGCGGGTCACGCTCACGCTCTTCAAAGAAGGGACTGTCAGATATTCTGTTTAAATCTCTTCTTCGCATTTAAGCACATTCCCCCCAAACGGTCGATTATCATCTCGAAGTATATCATAACTCAGTCCCTGTGGCGGAAGCTCCATTTCCCCATCCGGTGGTTTGCCTCTCCCATGGCCGCAGAAGGCCCCTCTCGCGCCCTCTAGCGCATCTCTTGCGCTTCCCCAGCACCTGGGGCACAGGTTACACGCAGATCTGAACCCTCTGAGGATCTCTGGGGATATGAGCCACCGGCACCATAAGTTGTGAAGCTCGAAAATCTCACTTTAGAGGTGATACAGCAAGCGGGGGCAGGTCAGTGAAGGACTTGAGCTTCCGGCTGCGGCTTGGGTGCTTGAGCTTGCGGAGGGCCTTGGCTTCGATCTGGCGGATGCGCTCCCGCGTGACCTTGAACTGCTGGCCCACCTCTTCCAGGGTGTGCTCGTTCCCGTCGCCCAGCCCGAACCTCATCTTGAGGACCCGCCCCTCGCGCTCCGTGAGGGACTTCAACGCCTCCTCGATCTGCTCCTTGAGGTTGATGTGGATGACCGTGTCGGGCGGCGAGGGGATGAGCTTGTCCTCGATGAAGTCGCCCAGGTGGCTGTCCTCTTCCTCGCCGATCGGGGTCTCGAGCGAGAGCGGCTGCTGGGCGATCTTGATGATCTTGCGGACCTTGCTGACGGGCATGTCCATTTTCTCGCCGATCTCTTCACTCGACGGCTCCCTCCCGACCTCCTGGACGAGGGCCCGCGACACCCGGGTGAGCTTGTTGATCGTCTCGATCATGTGGACCGGGATGCGGATCGTCCGGGCCTGGTCGGCGATGGCCCGGGTGATGGCCTGGCGGATCCACCAGGTGGCGTAGGTCGAGAACTTGTAGCCCCGCCGGTACTCGAACTTCTCGACGGCCTTCATCAGGCCCATGTTCCCTTCCTGGATGAGGTCCAGGAACTGGAGGCCCCGGTTGCTGTATTTCTTGGCGATCGAGACGACCAGCCGCAGGTTCGCCGCCACCAGCTCCTTCTTGGCCTGGTCGCTGATCTTCCGGCCCGCGGTGATGGACCGGACGGACTTGCGCAAGGCCTCCGGGTCCAGGCCGATCTCGGCCGTCTGTTTCCGCAGCTCCCGGTTGACCTCCCGGAGCCTCTGCTTGAGGACGGGGCTGTCCTTCCTCTTCTTGGCGATGGCCACGGTCAGGTCGTCCTTCTGGTCCTCGAGCTCGTTGACGCGCCTGAGGCGCTTGCGGAGATCGTCGATGATCCTCTCCCGGCGCGCGGGGCGGATGTTGAGGTCGCGGATGCAGCTGCTGATGACGACGATGTAGCGGCCCCGTCGGACGGCGGCCTTCTTCGTCTTCGGCAGCCGGTCGAGCTTCTGGCTCAGCTCCTTGATCTTCTTGATCTTGGAGAGGATCTGCTTCTTCTTCTCCTCGAGCTTTCCCTCGGCGATGTCGTCCTCGCTGAGGTCGAACATCTCCTGGATCGTGAAGGGATTCTCCTTGATCCTCTCCTCCAGGGACAGGACCTCGTTGAGGACGAGCCGCGTCTTGGACAGGGCCTTGATGATGCTCTTCTCGCCGCGCTCGATCTCCCGGGCGATGGCGATCTCCCCCTCCCGGGTCAGGAGGGAGATGTTGCCCATCTCGCGGAGATAGAGCTTGACCGGGTCGGTAGTCCTCTCCAGGCCGTGGGTCGACACGAGGTCGCTCTTGCGCCTCCGCGGGATCATCTCTTTCTGCTGGGAATCGAGGATCTTGATCCCGTAGTTGTCCATCGAGGACAGGAAATCGTCGAAGTCCTCCTGGGAGTCCAGGTCCTCGGTGAAGGTCTTGTCGATCTCCTCGAAGAGCAGGAAGCCCTGCTTTCGCCCCTTGGAGATGAGATGGGAGATTTCGTCCTTGTGGAGCTTGATGTCAGGAGACAGGCCGCGCACCTCTTTCGACGGGGTATCCGTTACGACGCACTCTCGTGAGAATTTTTCCCTTCCTAGGTCATCGACAGGATCTGCTTGGTGATGTCCTGCTTCTGGTAAAGGAGGGTCAGAACCTGCCTCTCGTTAATGTACCACGTCTGAAGTGGGATTTTCAAGCTTGTTGAGGTGCTCCCCATATCTCACAAAATTGCCCAGAAGCTATGTGCTTCAGGACATAAACGGAAGTAGAATATTATTGGAGGCCTAAAATGGGCGTCATGAAAAACAAGAAGAAGCTGTTTAGGGCTCCTGACTTCCGTAGACGTCGGATAACATGAAGAACTATGAGCGCTTGTGCCGGGTTTATGACCTTGGCTGGGGTAATTTCGCCCGGCAATATCTGAACCTGATCAACTGGCTGCTCCGTGAACAAGGCATCCGCCAGGCCCGGATTCTGGATATCGCCTGCGGGACGGGCATCCTGGCCATCGCCCTGGCCAAAAGAGGACATCATGTTCACGGCGTCGATGTCTCGCCGAGGATGATTGCCGTCGCCGAGTCAAAATCGGCCGCGATGGCGAATATCTCTTTTGAGGTCCAGGATATGAAGAGGCTTAGGGCCATCGGCTCCTATGACCTCGTGACATGCACGTTCGACGCCCTGAATTATGCCCTTAGAGAGGACGCCCTGAAAAGTTTGTTCGACCGTGTCGCCTCGGCGCTTGGGAGATCCGGCCTGTTCGTTTTTGACTCCAATACGACTCACCATTTCATCAGCCGGGAGGACGGCTCGCTGAGTCAGACGCTGCGTGGGCTGTCATTCGTCCAGCGCTGGCGTTACGATCCAGCCAGGGCGGCGGCGACAACAACCTTTAGGTTTGCCGACGGAGCGACCGAAATCCATCGGCAACGCCCGTATGATCTGCCGGAACTCCGTCGGCTTCTTGCCGCCGCGGGTCTTCGTGTCGTCCATGCCTGGTCTGGATTCGATAGAAATCCGTTCACGGCCAAGAGCGACAGATTGTTCTGCGTTGCCCAGAAAGCCGGGTAGTTGAACTTATCGACCCAGGTTCGATTCCGTTTTTACATCCTTGACCCGTGAGGCCAGGCCGTAACCCGGGCGCTCCCCAGGCAGGTGCGGGACGCTGAGCGGATATTGGCCTCACAGAGAAACGACGGAAGACCGCGATATCCTCACTTAGACACGATATCGTATGTTGGAAGAGGTCAATTTGGATCAAAAAAGAAGGCCGCCGATTCCCCCCTGGAAAAAGCGGCGGCCTCTTACGCGACGAGAATGGGCCGGACTGATGCCTGCCGCTCAGAAACGAGCCCGTCGGGGTCCAGATCCCGCTTCATCAAGGCTACCCGTTGATGTGGACGACAGCGGGAGCGGGCGGTCCGGTCTTCGCTGAAGCGATAACGTCGATGCTGTAGCCGTTGAGCTGACCCGCCTTAGCGAGGCTCACGGCCGATGGGGACGCAATCAGGCTGAAACCAACCAGACTGATCATGACGGCCACCAGAAAGATGGCGATCTTGGCCTTGGTATTCATCGTTAACCTCCGTGTTGAATTCTTTCTCACACCCTATTAGACGTTCCCGCGGCCAAAAGATTCCGTTCTTCTCGAATCTGTTCTGTTTACACGCCAAAGTATATTGTCCATCCCCGTCCTTGACGGACGAAGGACTGACCCACCTCGCCCGCGTCGCAGCCAAGCACCCCACGACGCTCGACCGCCGCTTCATCCACCCCAGGCCGGAGCGGAAAGAAGATTAAGACGAACTTTCGAAGGTTCCGCGCGACCCCAAGCCCCGTCTGACAAGCGGGGCTTTTTTTTATTTTCAGTTCGATTTGCAGGTGTAGGTCATTACGAGTAGGCTCAATGCGCTGGCTCGTTGCTCTTTTTCCGTGCCTCAATCAAGGGGATGAGTCGGTCGAAATCTTTCCTGAATGCCTCCGTTTGGTCTTTCCATAGATCCAAGTTGAAAAAAGAGTTACCTCTCCAGGCCTTTCCGTTTTGGTCGATGGGGTATCGCGTCCATTCCATGTGAGGTTGATTCGGATGCTCTTGCACGGCCTCGTTGATTCGACCCGTGAACTCATATCTTTTACCGGGATAGAGATTCCTGAACTGCCTGTGGAGTCCAGCGAGATCGTGTGTGTTGCCGGGGTTCCGGCCCGCCTGCCGCAGAGCCCCTTTAAGAAATAGTTCAAGCCCTTGCTCGAAAAGGTGCGCTGCTGCTTGAGCGTGGCTGAATGTCGCTAGTTGTGAGTCTGTGATCATCATACCAAAGAGGGTGATGCTCGAGTCGAGGTAGGCTTTCGCCAAGTGGAAGTACTTCTGCTGAATGCTGAGATCTTCAAGGTCCCAAGATAAGATTTTAGCCTTAAAATCGCCCGGGCTCATGGCTTATGCCAATAATATTTATTTACTTCTACTGGGGTTATCCTTGAGTTCTTGATCCAGGTTACGAACTGCGAAATCTCTTTAGTGAACTTTCCACTAAAGTTCTTTACGGACATCAAGTAACAGCGCTTGATAGTTCTAGTCAAAGCCACAATCATTTCACATATCTCGAAATCAGTAGGGCCTTGGTTTGTTCGGGGAAGATTGCCTTCATTCAGACCAACGATAAAAACGTAGCCAGCCGCTAATCCTTTACACCCCACATAAGATGCTAGTTTTATCTTCAGCTTTGTTTGCTCATCTTCAATTTCTGTGGAAACCTCCTCATCCTTATAGGAGCTGCGTACTAGATCTTGCTGCAAATCGGTAGGTTCCACTCTGAAAACAGATTTAATCAATTCTACATCTTCCTTCGATAACAGGTTCCCTGCTTTAACATTTTGAAGCAAATCTAATATTCTCTCGTGTTTTTTAATAAATCCTTTTGGCAGACAATCAAATAATCGTTGCTCTTGCTCGAAAGCTCTTTTTAAAAGATCACTTTTGCCTTCTAATCGAGATATTTCTAAGAGTATTCTCCAGCCGAGATTAGAAAATGGATCAGTTGACAGAAGAATTTTATAGCCATCGAGCAATGTAAGATGTGAACGTTCCTTGTCTTCATCGCTCGGTTGATAACTTAATCGCCAATCCTGATGGCTTCTAAGAACTGCATAAATTTGTCGTAAATATTGTGACGGACCAGTAACTAAGATAGTGTAGTCGCCCTTCTCATTCGCCTTGGTAATCTCATCCTGTGTCAAGCAACTGGCCACTTGTTCAATAAAACGGGCCATGTATGGAGATTTGTTGCTTTGCACAGAACAAGTTACTAAGAATATCCGGGGATTCTTATTATTATCATCCAACTTATCTGGTAAGTAGCATATATATTCTTTATTTATCCGGTCCTTAAGCTTCCCAATTCTATTGGCAGATTGAATTATATCGTTGACCGCGGAGATGATTACTTGAGGGCAACGCGAGCAATAAGGCAATTGAAATGGTTCGTATTCATCATTTCTATACTTGTTCCGGATAAAATGCGATGATGCATCTTTTCGTGAGTACAGAGCTTGATCGTCGTCTCCGACCAGCAAAATGTTGCTCTTGCTGCAGAGAACGTCGATGAATGCTACTTCTAGGGGATTGAAATCTTGATACTCGTCTACAACTATGCAATCGTATTCTGGAATATCGGATTGGTTTTCCTGGAAATATTTGAGCATTCTATAGACCGAATCATCAAAAGAGACTGCATTATAATAGTCCCCCTTTTTTATGAAGAATTGTAACGCTGGATTTTCGTGTTCCAAGCGCTTAAAGCAGTGTTTGAAATCATATGAATAGCCGCTTATCTGAGCATCTGAGCCAATGATTTCTTCTAACTTAATAGGGAAGTAATTGAATTGCCTCCCTATGCCCTCAATCGAATACTTATAGAGGAGCTGACGGCAATAGCTATGGAATGTACAACTTATTGCGTTAGCTGGGAGATTGCGTTTGAGCTTATCGGCAAGGTTATTGATAAATGTAATTGCCAGGCAATCCCCCTTATGGCGCTCGATTATCTGTGTAAACAAAAATGTTTTGCCCGTCCCAGGCCCAGAAACTATTACCTTCTTTTGACTTGTCGAGTCGATGACTTGCCTTGAAAATAGATCACGTTGTTCCTCTTGATATGCGAGTTCTTCCTTAAGATTTCTAGGAGGCGAGGGTTTATGCATGCCTTTAAGATTAACTACTCCGCATAAATATGACCCACTCCGATTCAATGTAACCTCACAATATCTTAATCCGCTTTGTCCATGCCGTCATTGGTGAAGTCGGTTGTCTTCGATTAAGCCTTCGATGATCTACGAATCGAGTGGAATCCGCTACGAGCCAAGAGAAGCTCGTAATTTTGGAGCCATCGAAGCGCTCTTTAACACAAATTCCCGCAGCCTCTGGTTACGGTCGTAAGGAGGATAACGGACGGCTGAGTCGAGTCGCGTGCTGTGGTACAGAACACCGCGCGCGTTTGTGTACGTACGGAATCCCCACTCGCCGTGATATTTGCCCATTCCGGAGTTGCCGACGCCGCCGAATGGCAAATCATGGAGGATCGGCTGAAGGGTGCAGTCGTTGACACAGGCATCCCCCGATGTCGTCGAGTTCAGGATCTGCTTGGTTACGGACCGATCGTCAGAGAACAAGTACAGACCGAGAGGGCTCGGCCGCGCGTTGACGAAGTCGATCACTTCCCGAACGTCGGCGACCTCCAGTACCGGTAGGATGGGGCCGAAAATCTCTTCCTGCATTGCGGGCGAGTCCGGCGACACGTTGACCAGCACCGTTGGCGCGATAAAACGGTCCGTCCCGTCGTGCTGCCCACCATGAAAGATCGTCCCGCTGCTGAGCAGCTTCGTCAGACGGTCAAAGTGATGGGAACTGGCGATCCGGCCATAATCCGGGCTTTTCTGCGGATCCTCTCCGTAGAACTGAAGCAACGTTTCTTTCAGGTGTCCTAGAAATGCCTTGGCAACGTCCTTGAACACGAGGACATAGTCCGGCGCCGTGCACGTCTGGCCGGAATTAAACCAGCGCCCGTAGGCGATGCGGTGCGCCGCGACGCGCAGGTTGGCTGAGGAGTGCACGATGGTGGGATTCTTCCCGCCCAGTTCGAGCACGACTGGGGTCAAATGTTTCGCTGCCGCGGTCATGACCACCTTGGCGACGGTCGAGCCACCTGTAAAAAAGATGTGGTCCCATTGCTGCTCCAGTAGTGCCGTAGTCTCGGGTACCGCGCCGAGGACTACTGAAAACGCGTTGCGGTCCAGATACTCGGGGACGAGCCGTGCGATCACTTCGGCGGTGGCTAGAGATACTTCCGATGGCTTGATAACAGCCGCGTTCCCCGCGGAAATCGCCGAGACTAACGGTGACAGTACCATCATCACTGGATAGTTCCACGTGCCGATAATCAGCCCGACCCCGAGAGGATCGAACTGCACCTGCGTGTGGGATGGTGTCAGAACGAGAGGCGTGCTCACCGCTAACGGCTTCATCCATCGCCGAAGGTGAGCAAGCACGTGGTCGATCTCGCTGGTCATGTACTTCACGTCAGTCCAATCCGCGTCGGTCCTGTTGCGGCGGAGGTCCGTCCACAACGCGGCGTAGAACTCCTCGGCGTGGTCCTTCATCATCGACCGCAATGCGATCAACTGGGTTTTTCGCCATTCCGCAGAGCGGGTCGCGCCCGACAGGAAGTAGTTGCGGTGACGGGCGACGAGGGCGCCGAAATCTGGCGTGCTCATGCTTGATGCTGGTTCAACTGCCATTGTTTAATCCTCCATATTTTAACCGGGATTTCCCATATGACCGATCAAGGCCATCTGATTCCTCCTCACCAGATTGGATTCTCCTATTATTGGGTAACATTTTCAAAAACTCCAGTCCCGGACCGATCCTTTTTGCCTCCACGGGCCACGATATCGACATTTCGGCCATGCAATCACCTTTTCTCTCGACTTGAGGACGGGCCTCTCCGCGAGATTCGCAGACTCCATGACCTTCAGTGTGCCGTCCATCTTAACCGGTTTCAGGAAACAGCCGCAGCCGGGCGATCTTGTCCAGGATCAACGCAAACAAGCTCCGCGGAATCGCCACTTCGGCCATCTGAAAAGTGACATATTTCGCGTGCCGTATGACTTTGGCCCCTATCTTGATCATTTTTTCCCGCAAGGTGGTCAGAGTCCACTGGCTGATCCTGCTGGGCAGGGCCAGCATGCGCAGGAAATTGCCAACATTGTATGCCAGGGCGAACAGTTGCAGCCGCACCTCGTTGTCCCGGAAGTCATGACACGACAGCCGCGTCCACGTCAGCGCGATCTTTCCCTCCTTGATCCACTGCTCGGCGGTCCCGCGCTTGTTGTAAAACCGCACCACGTTTTTGGCCCGCCGGTTCAGGTTGGTCACGATGAAGCCGACGCGCGGGAACAGCTCGTCATGATGCCTTCCGTTGGCCCGATTCTAACTCTAGGCGCCTGGAATGACAATCCCTCAGTCCCGTCTCCTCCTAAATAGTTTTCTTCAGCGAGGCAAAAGCACAGTATAATATATACAGAGGTTTATTATGGGCAAGAACCAGAAACGCCTATTCAAGGCCCCCGACGCTAATCGGGACTGGGACCAACTCGTGAAAATCTCCAGGCAGAATCTTCAGGACTTCCTCGAGGACGACCCGGAGCCCGGTGCCCTCGTGGACCTGGCCAAGGCCTTGAAGAAAATCAAGGAGAAGAAATGACCGGAGTTCTTTGGGTGCGGGTTTCTTCGGTGGAGCAGGCCAAAGGGTATTCCCCTGACGCCCAGTTGCGGGAACTCCGTGAGGCGGCGGAGAAGAAGTCCATTGATATCGTCAAAATATTCCAGGTGGCAGAAAGCGCCAAGGTTTCGTCGGCGAGGAAACAGTTCAGGGAACTCGTCGAATTCCTCGAAAATGAGAAGCCGGACGTCCTCGTGACCCTGGCCGTCGACCGCCTGACCCGCAACCCGGAAGACCTCCACACACTCCACAAGTTCATCGAGAAGGGCCTGAAGGTCTTCGTCGTGAACCAGGGGAAAATCATTAGCAAGACATCCTCTCCATCTGATCGCTTCACATTCCTCCTTTTCGGCGACATTGCCTACCTTGACAACATGCAAAGAGCTGAGCGCGTGAAGATGGGCATGAACGAGAAGGCCCGGGGTGGAATCTATCCCTCACGGGCTCCTATGGGTTATCTGAACGTTCCCGACCCTGCCGACCCAGCGGGCCAAAAACGGATTATCATTCCAGATCCTGTAAGAGGTCCGCTCGTCAAAGCTGCCTTCGACCTCTATGCTCAAGGCGGATATTCCCTCGCGACCCTACGGGACGAGCTCAACCGACGCGGTCTCCGCCAAAAGTCCACGGCCAAGAGCCCGAACGCGCGCACGAGCGTCCACGGCCTCCAAGTCACCCTGGCCAACCCGTTTTACCGCGGCGTCGTGGTGTGGGACGGCCAGTCGTGGCCAGGGACTCACGTGCCCCTGATATCGACTGAAATTTTCAACCGCGTGCAGGCCCGCCTCGCCGAGAACCGCAGCTACTCGAAGCCGGCCGCGAAAAAGAATTTCGCCTTCAAGAAATTCCTGCGGTGCGGTTATTGCCATTCGGCCATCACTGCCGAAGAAAAAATGGGCGCACACAAAAGCGGTCCCTACGTCTATTATCGTTGCACCTACGGAAAAGACAAAAAATGCCCCCAGGACCATTTCCGCCAGGAGGAAATCGACAGGATGTTCGCCGAGAACCTGGGGCAGCTCTACATCGACAGGCCCATCGCCGAAAAGATCAGGGAGGGCTTGAAGCGGTCCCATGCCTTGCAGCAGACAAGCGACAAAAGGGAGTTGCAGCGGCTGCGCTCGGAAGAGACGCGGAGGACGAACCACCTCGACTTGCTTTACCAGGACCGTCTGGACGGGACCATCACGAAGGAGCAATACAAAGAAAAACAGGCCGCAATCCAGCAGGAACTGCGGAACGTCAAGGCCGACATAGAAAAGTTGAGTTGCTATAACTCGAAATACAAGGAAGAGGGCTCAACCATCATCGAACTCATTAAGGGATTCAAAGAGACTTACTTAGCCGCCGACTTGGAGGGCAAGGCCGAAATCCTCAATGCTGTCGTCGACAGGGCAACTCTCAGGAACGGCGACCTCTTCGTAACTTGGAAACCGCCCTTCGATACCTTGTTTATTCTCGGTGGAGGGGTTCTAAAAACAAAGAATTGGCGGAGGGAGAGGGATTCGAACCCCCGTTCCGGAGACCGGAAAGCGGTTTTCAAGACCGCCGCCTTCAACCACTCGGCCATCCCTCCGCGCGTTCATTTCAAGATCCGTTCGAGTCCGTTCCATGTACGGCCGCAGGGCTTCGGGGACGACGACCGAACCGTCCTTCTGCTGGTAGTTCTCGAGGATGGCGCTCACGGTGCGGCCGACGGCCAGGCCCGAGCCGTTGAGGGTATGGACGAACTCGGGCTTGGCCCTGGGCTCCCGGCGGAAGCGGATGTTGGACCCGGCGGGCCTGGAAATCGGCGCAATTCGAGCACGAAGAGATCTCCATGTAACCCGTTCCGGCCCGGCATCCAGACCTCGAGGTCGTAGGTCTTGGCGCTGGCGAAGCCCATGTCCCCGGTGCAGAGAAGGACGACCCGGTGATGGAGTCCCAGCCGCTTCAGGACCTCCTCGGCCGACGCGGTCATGAACTCGAGCTCGTCATACGACGTCTCCGGGCGGCTGAAGATCATCATCTCGACCTTGTTGAACTGGTGCTGGCGGATGAGCCCCCGGATGTCCTTGCCGTAGGAGCCGGCCTCGCTCCGGAAGCACGGCGTGTAGGCGACAAACCGCCGGGGCAGGACGCCTCCGTCGAGGATCTCGTTCCGGTAGAGGTCCGTCAGGGGCACCTCGGCCGTCGGGATGAGGTACCAGTCGAAGCCCTCGAGCTTGAACAGGTCCTGCCTCGAACTTGGGCAGGTGCCCGGTCCCGGTCAGCGTCTCGGCGTTGGCCATGAACGGCGGCAGGACCTCGGTGAAACCCCGCTCGCGCGTGTGGAGGTCGAGCATGAAGCTGATGAGGGCCCGCTCCAGCCGGGCGCCCGCGCCCATGGAGACGGCGAAGCGCGAGCCCGCAATCTTGGCCGCCCGCTCGAAATCCAGGATGCCCAGGCGCTCGCCGACGTCCCAGTGGGCCTGGGGGTCGAAATCGAAATCTGGCGGCGTCCCCCAGCGACGGATTTCCCGGTTGTCTTCGGCGCCGCGGCCGACGGGAACGGATTCGTGAGGGATGTTCGGGATATTGAGCAGGGTCTGCCGGATCTCTTCTTCGACGGCCTTGAGACGCTCGTCGAGGCCGGAGATCTCGTCGCCGACCTTCCTCATCTCCAGGATCCGGGAAGAGGCGTCCGCGCCTTCCTTTTTCATCCGGGAGATCTCCTCGGAGGCCTTGTTTTTCTCCGCCCGGAGCTCTTCGACCGCGAGGAGGACGTCCTTCTTCTCCCGGGTGGCCCGGACGAACTCCTTGAGATCGATCAGCTGGCCCCGTGTCCCGAGCCTATTTTGAACGAAATCAAGATGTTCCAGAACATACTTCGGGTCTAGCATGCCCCCGATTATAGCACAGGTCGCCGTCGTCGAAAAAAGGAATTCTGCGGATTTTTGACTTCGGGGACCCGATTGGTCAACAATAGACCCGATGGAAGCGAAGCCAGGCCCGGAATCCTTCAAAGGGCTTGTCCAAGTCTACACGGGAAACGGGAAAGGCAAGACGACGGCCGCCCTCGGTCTGGCCCTCCGGGCCGCCGGGCATGGGATGAAGACCTTCATCGGCCAGTTCCTCAAGGGGCAGCCAACCGGCGAGATCCAGGCCTCCGAAAAGATCGCCCCGTTCATCCGGATCGAACAATTCGGCCGAAAAGGATTCATCCGTGTCACCGACAGCCTCGACGACGCGGACGTCGATCGGGCCCGCCGGGGTCTCAAGAGGTCGCTCGAGGCCATGCTCTCTGGAGAATTCCGGATCATCGTCCTCGACGAGGTCAACACGGCCGTCTATTTCAGGATCCTCTCCGAGCAGGACGTTCTGGATTTCCTGGCCCGGAAGCCCGCGGACGTCGAGGTCGTCCTGACGGGCCGCTACGCGACTCCGGCGGTCATCGAGAGAGCCGACCTGGTGACCGAGATGCGGGAGCTCAAGCACTACGGAGGCCGGGGCGTCAAGGCCAGGGAAGGCATCGAAAAATGAGGAGGATCCCAAACCCTTCGGGAAAAGCCCGTTCCTTCCGCTGATGGAGAAGGCGGACTTCGAGCGTCTTGTGGAGGAGGCCCTGGCCGGCATCCCGTCGCGCTTCAAAAAGCTCATCGAGAACCTGACCGTCATGGTCGAGGACGAGCCTCCGCCCGGCAGGCCTCTCCTGGGCCTCTACCATGGGGTGCCTTACACGCACCGCAGTCCCGGGTATTACGGGAACATTCCGCCCGACGTCATCGTCATTTACCAGGGACCAATCGAGAGGATCTCCCGCGGCCCCGAGGAGATCAAGGACAACGTCCGCGACACCGTCCTCCACGAGGTCGGCCATTATTTCGGGATGGGTGAAGCCGAGCTCCGGGAGATTGAAAAGGCCGTCAGGAGAGCGCGGCCGGGAGAAAAGAAATGAGCAAACCCCTTGAAGGCGTCTACGTCGCCCTGACCACCCCCTTCGTTGATGACGAAGTATCGACGGAAAAAGTCCGGGAGAACGTCCGGAAATACAACCGGACGGACTTCGCGGGTTACCTGGTCCTGGGCTCGACCGGGGAGAGCGTTTCCCTGTCGGACGCGGAGTCGGAAAAGCTGGTCGAGGCGGTCCTCGCCGCCGCCGCTCCGGGGAAAAAGGTTCTGGTCGGGACGGCCCGCGAATCGACCAGGGGAACGATCGACTTCACGAACAGGTTCGCCGGCTGCGGGGTCGCCGCCGCACTTGTCCGGCCGCCCTCCTACTTCAAATCGAAGATGACGCGGGAGGCCCTCAAGGCCCACTATCTCGCCGTGGCCGAGTCGAGCAGGATCCCGGTCCTTATTTACAACATGCCCCAGAACACGGGCATTTGGCTTGAGCCCCGGCTCGTCACCGAGCTCGCCCCGCACCCGAACATCGCCGGCCTCAAGGAAAGCTCGGGCAGCCTGGCCTTCCTGGGCGAGGTCATCCGCGAAGTGCCGGAGGATTTCCATTACTTCCTCGGCTCCGGTCACGTCATCTACCCGGGCCTCGAGATGGGGGCGTGCGGGGCCATCCTGGCCGTGGCCAACGCCGCGCCCGAAATGAGCGCCGAGATCTACAAGCTGTTCAAGGCGGGAAGAAGGACGAGGCCCGGAGGCTCCAGCTCGACCTCATCCCCCTCAACAGGGCGCTCGTGGAAGTCCATGGGATCGCGGGGCTGAAATACGCCCAGGACCTGCAGGGTTATTACGGCGGGCCCGCCCGGCTACCCCTTCTCCCGGTCGATGACAAAGGGAAACGGGAGATCGAGGTGCTCCTCGGGAAGTTCGGCCTGTCCCGGGCCTGACACCGGGGGCAAAAAAAACGACCGTGCACCCTGCTCCGACAGCGCCCTCCCTGCGTGTCCCCCGCCGCCGGCTCAGGCGAGGTTGACTGCCGCACAAGACACCCTCCCGCTGCCGCTGCTACCTTCCGGTCCTGACGGGGTTCACGGGCGGCGCTTTGCGCAGGGCCCCGGCCCTCAACGCCACGTGCGAAGGCACCGGCCAGAAAGAGAGAAGCCTCGGCAGGGGGTTCAACCCCACTGGAGCGGATTGTGGGTCACAGGGCACCGCTAGCTCCCCGTCTAGCACGGTCGAGACATTATTATACACCGGAAGGGCTCAAATCGATATTCCCTTTTCCCCAGGCCTGGAGTAGAATATCGGGGTTGTCATCTCCGGAGGATAAGTCATGTTTTTCGCGGATCGCACGTTCTTCCTTCTCATCCCTCCCCTCATCCTGGCTTTTTACGCCCAGGCCAGGGTCAAAGGAGCCTACAGGAAATACAGCCAAATATACGCTTCGTCGAGGATCACGGGGGCCCAGGCCGCCCATGAGCTCCTCCAGACGAGCGGAGCCGGCGACGTCAAGATCGAGAAACTCCCGGGAGAGCTCACCGACAATTACGACCCCCGGACTCGCGTCCTCCGACTCTCCGAGGATGTCTTCGGGGGCTCGTCCATCGCCGCCCTCGGGATCGCCGCCCACGAAACGGGCCATGCCATCCAACACCAGACCCGCTACCAGCCCCTCATCTTGAGGAGGATGATCTATCCGGTGGCGAGCCTCGGTTCGACGCTGGCCTTCCCGCTGTTCTTCGTCGGATTCATCTTCAGCCGCGGCGGCCCGAGCGTCCTGATGGACATCGGGATCCTCCTCTTCGCCGGCGCGGTCGTTTTCTCCGTGGTCACGCTTCCCGTCGAGTTCAACGCCTCGAAGCGCGCCCTCGTCCTGCTCGAGAAGCGTCGGTTCCTCACGACCCAGGAGATGGCTGGGGCCCGCCAGGTCCTCAAGGCCGCCGCCCTGACCTACGTCGCTTCGACGGCCATGGCCGCGATGCAGCTCCTGAGGATGTTCATCCTCCGCCAGTCCCGCGACTAGGATCTCGCCCGGCTTCGATTCCCGGTTGACCCGTTCGCCGACGCTAAGCCCCGGCATTCATGCCGGGGATTCGAGGGGTTGACTCCCCCGCATCGACCCTGCTATTCTGCCTGCCTCAGTACGCTCCGCCGCCGCGGAGGACGCGTCCGCGGCTGAAAAGAGGATCGATGGGCCGGACACTCTCCCTCAAGCGCAGGCAGTTCTTTAAGGCATCCGCCCTCGGGGTTTTCGGGGCCGGGCTGGCCGCCCGGAGGGGCGGGGCGGAGGGACAAGGGCAGACCGAATCTCCTCCCCGGATCCGGGAATACCGGCTGCTGGGGAGGACCGGCTTCAAGGTCTCAGACCTCGGCTGCGGCTCCATCATGGACGACGGCGTTCTCCGGGCCGCCTTCGAGGCCGGCATGAATTATGTCGACACCGCGGAAGAATATCCCGGCCACCACCGGATCGTGGCCAAGGCCATGAAGGGGCGTGACAGGAAGTCCGTATTCATTGCGACGAAGCTCGAAGTCCAGGACGACAGGTCGAAGGCGGGTTTCTTGAAACGGGCCCGCAAGGCCCTGGAGGAGCTCCAGCTCGAATCCGTCGACTGCCTGATGATGCACATGCCGGAGAAGGCCGCGACGCTCAAGACGGAGGGGTTCCATGCGGCGATGGCCGAGCTCAAGGCCGAGGGCCGGGTCCGCTTCGTCGGCGTTTCCAACCATGGGTCGTTCTGGTTCCGCGACCCCGAGGAGACCATGGAGAAGGTCCTCGGGGCGGCCGCCGAGGACGGCCGCTTCGACGTCTTCCTTATGGCCCACAACTTTCTCCGCCGGGACCAGTCGGACAAGGTCCTGGAGCTCTGCGGCCGGAAGAGGATCGGAGTGGCCCTGATGAAGACGATCCCGATCGCCATCTATGAAACCCTGAAGTCCCGGATCGAGGACCTGGAAAAAAAGAAGCAGGCGGTCGATCCCCTCTACGCCGACGGCCTAAAGCGCTACAAGGAGAAGTTCGAAGCGGCCCGGGAGTTCGTCGAGAAGCACAACCTCCGTGACCCCAGCGAGATCCGGGACGGAGCGGTCCGGTTCGTCCTCGGCAATCCGAACGTCGGCACGGTCTGTTGCCTGGTGAAGACCTATCAGGAGCTAGATGGGTTCCTCCGCCTCTCCGGGACGCGCCTGGGCGGGGCGGACAAGGCCCGGCTCGAGGCTTACCGGGAGGGCTGCGGCGGGCTCTATTGCCGCCATGCCTGCGGAGTCTGCGAGCCGCGCTGCCCGCACGGCGTCCCGGTCAACACCATCATGCGCTACCAGCACTATTTCATGGCTCAGGGCCGGGAGAAGGAGGCCATGGGTCTCTACGGCCGGATCCCCGGGGCCAAGGCGGATTCCTGCCAGACATGCGCGGGCCACTGCGAATCGGGCTGTCCTTACGGCGTCCCCATCCAGGGCATGCTCATCGCCGCCCACGAAACATTGAGTCTGGCCTGAGCCCGGAATCGGGCTGCGCGGTCAAGACCGCATGTCCTTGGCCCATAAGGTCTCGCGCCGTCCGAAAATCAGGACATCTGTATCCCTATATCTACTATAGGATTATGTTATTCATGGCCCTGAGAGCCGGAGTCCTGTCGAGGAAAAATTCCCCGGACTGCGCGGCCCCATCGCCTCTGAGGAATGGCGGCGGGCCCGGGAAAAAAGCCTCCCCCCTTAGTGCGATATTTGGCACGCCTCTTGCATACTATAATAATGTAATGAGGAGGTCACAATGAAAGCTCTAACGACAGTTTTAGCGCTCCTTTTGCTCTGTGCCGCCGCCTTCCCCCAGACACAGGACTTGGGGATGGGGGCGTACTCGAACGAAAAGGGCGCCATCATGCTGGCCGTCGACTCCAGCCTCGTTTCCTTGCAAGTGAAGGAATCTTACGTGATGTTCGTTGTCTACATGGCCGCGAAGGACCCTAACCAGAACATCACCGTGAACAGGGACGGCGTGGTCATGGTCTACAATGGCCAGGAATACAAAATGCCCTCCATCAACGTTCTCGAGAAAGAGTACCGGGGCGAGATTCACGATCTCAACTTTTATCGGCACCTGGGCAAGGAGGGCCTGATCGCAACTTGGGTGAGGCTTTACGGATTTCCGGAGCAGGGAGATTTCTTCCCCCCCGTGTCCATGCACTCACAGGTCGTAACGAACGAGGGGTCGATGGCCGGTCAGCTCGGCTTCCGGACCAAGTGCTATTTCAAGAACCCGGGTTTAAAGAAGGGCGAGAAGCTCATTATCCGGGTCACGGCCAAGAACAAGCCCGCTCTCAGCAGCGAGGTCGAGGTCACGCTCAAGTAACGTCCTCAAGGGCTTATCCGTCTCTCCGGCCCGGCGCCGCCGGCCGGGCCGGAGTCCGACTCTGCTTTCCGCCGCCTTCGTGATCATTCAGACCTTCGCAAACGTCATCCGGCTAAAATCAGCCTTCATCCTCGCTTGACAGCCCCCACCCCGAGTGATAAATAGGACTTCTTGATCTCGTGAAGGAGGTCCTCATGAATCACCCCCGCCTGACCCGTTTCGTCCTCTTCCTGACTATCGTTGCCCTGGCCGGCTCCGTCCTTCTGGCCCAAACGCCGCCCGAGAAATTCCTCGGCTTCAAAGTCGGCGCCGACCGGAAGCTGGCCGATTACGCCCAGATCACCGCCTATTTCCAGAAACTGGCCCAGGAGTCCCCGAGGATCAAGCTCTTCACGATCGGCGAGTCGGTCCAGAAACGGCCGATGATCATGGCCGCGATCTCCACGCCGGAGAACCTGGCCAAGCTCGACCGATGGAAAGAGATCACCCACAAGCTCCGCGACCCTCGCCTGACGACCGCCGAAGAGGCCCGCAAGCTCGCCCGGGAGGGCAAGGCCATCGTCCTCATCACCTGTTCTATCCACTCCACGGAGATCGGCGCCTCGCAGATGTCCATGGAGCTCGCGTACGACCTCGTCACGGGCAAAACGTTCTATGACGCCAACAAGATCCTCGGCGACGTCATCGTTCTCCTCGTTCCCACCAGCAATCCCGACGGCAACCAGATGGTCGTCGACTGGTACAAAAAATATGTGGGCACGAAGTACGAGGGCGGCAACATGCCCTGGCTCTATCATTATTACGCGGGCCACGACGACAACCGCGACTGGTTCATGTTCAACCTTCCGGAGACGCGGGCGGTGAGCCGAGGTCGATTACCAGGACTGGCTGCCTCAGATCCATATCGATGAACACCAGCAGGGCTCGAACGGGGCCCGGCTCTTCATCCCCCCTTTCATGGACCCTCCCCTTCCCAATGTCCATCCGATGGTCTGGCAGAGGAGTCAACCTCATGGGCACCGCCATGGCCTACGACCTCCAGAAGCACGGCATGAGCGGGGTCGTCAACGGCCGGTCCTACACGGCCTGGTGGATCGGGGCCTGCGACGACACGCCGTGGCTTCATAACGTCATCGGAATCCTGAGCGAAGCCGCCTCGGCCCGTATCGCGACGCCGATCTCCATCGAGCCGAGCGAGATCCCGGGTTCCTTCTACGAAAAACGGATGGACTTCATCGACCCCTGGCCCGGCGGCTGGTGGCGGCTCCGCGACATCGTCGACTACGAGCTTGTCCTGTCCCAGAGCCTGGTCAAGGCGGCGGCCTTCAACAAGGAAGACCTGCTGTTCAATTTCTATCAGATGTACAAGGATTCCATCGAAAAGGTGGACCGGGGCCAGCCTTACGCCTTCGTCATCCCGGCGAAGCAGCGGGACTACCCGACCATGTGGAAGATGGTTGAGATCCTGATGTTGGGCGGCGTCGAGGTCCACCAAGCCAAGGCCGACTTCGTGGCCGGCGGCCGGCTCTACGGCGCCGGGTCGTTCGTCGTCAAGATGGCCCAGCCTTATAAGACTTACGCTTGGACACTCCTCGAAAAGCAGAAATACCCCGACATCCGCCAATTCCCGGGCGGCCCCCCTGTCCCGCCTTACGACAATGCGGCCTGGACGCTTCCCCTCCAGATGGGCGTCGCCTGCGACCAGGTTGATGAGCCTTTCGAGGCCAAGCTCGAAAAGATCGATAGGGTCCCCTACCCCAAGGTCCCGGACCAGGGCGGACGGGCCTATTTTGCCCTCGATTCCCGGGCCAATGCGTCCTACGCCATGGCGTTCGCCCTCCTGAAGGGCCAGGCGGAGATCTGGAGGACGAAAACGAGGGCTTCCATCAAGGGGACCGAGCTCCCGGCGGGGAGCTTCATCGTCAAGAACTCGGCCGCGGTGAAAAAGGCGCTCCCCGCCCTCGCCGAGAAGTACCACATGGCCGTCCTCGATCTCGACGAAATCGGCGGTCTTGACAAGGCGCCGGTCAAGAACCCGCGCATCGGCCTCTTTCAGTCCTGGCGGTCCAACATGGACGAGGGCTGGACCCGCTACGTCTTGGACGACATGGGCATCCCCTTCAAGACCCTCCACAACGACGATATCAAGGGAACGAAGGAGAAGAAGGCGGACCTTCGGGCGGACTTCGACGTCATCGTCTTCGCTGACGAGAACACGAACACCATCAAGGGCGTGCGCCCCGGTGTCGGCGGAGCCGGCGCGCCCGGCGGCGGGCCGGGCGGCCCGGGCGCCGACTTCTTCATGGCCCGCATGTTCATGCAGAACGTCCCGCCCGAGTACGATGGCGGCATCGGCCAGGACGGCGTCGACGCCCTCAAGGCCTTCGTCGAGAAGGGCGGCACCCTCGTGGCCCTCAACCGGGCCGTTGATTTCGCGATCGGCGAGCTCAGCGCGCCGGCCCGCAACGTCCTCCAGGGATTGGACCAGACGAAGTTCTTCTGCCCGACCTCGATCCTCAAGGTCCTCGTCGACAACGAGACGCCGATCGGATACGGCATGCCCAAGGAGGCCGCGGCGATGTTCGTCAACAGCCTGGCCCTGGACACATTCTCGCCGCCGTTCGATTGGGACCGCAAGGTCGTGGCGACCTATCCCGACGACAACGTCCTCATGAGCGGCTGGTTGCTCGGCGAGGAGTATTTGGCCCGGAAGGCGGCCGTCGTCGACACGAAATACAAGGACGGGAGGATCATCCTGATCGGGATCAAGTGCCAGAACAGGGCCCAGTCCCACGGCACCTACAAGTTCCTGTTGAATGCGCTCCTCTACCCGGCTCAATAGGCCGGGGCGAGGGTGACGTCAGGCGGCCTCCTCTCGGCCTAGAGGGGCTTGGCCCCTTCTTCTCCCGTCCGCGGGGGGAAGAGACAGTCGCCCTTCTATTTGACCTTGAGGACGACGGATTCGCCGGGCTTCATCTCTATCTCGAAGATGTCTCCCGCTTTCTGGACCCGGCCGGCGGGGATCCCGCTGACCGCCGGGGTCGCTCCGACACTGAACGGGTTCTGGAGCCTTAGCTTGCCGCCTTTTTCCGCGACGACCCGGACTTCCCCGACCGCCCCACCTTTTTTCCTGGCCGAGATGAGGAAGGCCCCGTAGGTTCTCAGGAGGTCGAAGGCGACGTCCTTCCAAGCGTCCGGAACGGCCGGAAAAAGTCTGACAACACCGGTGTGGCTCTGGAGGAGCATCTCCTGGACCGCGGCCGCGAAGGCGAAATTCCCCTCGAGAGTGAACGGCCTGTACGTGAACTTGGACTTGCCGCTTTTCGTCTGGTCGCCGTTCACGTGGAAACTGTTGGGCAGGCAGAAGCATTCGGCAAAGGTCCTCAAGGCCCCCGCCGCCTTGTCTCCGTCCGAGGCGCGTGCGGACAGGCTTCCAAGCCAGCTGTAAGAATAGCCGCACCACCCGTCGGGCCCCAGACGGTCGAGCTCCGCCAGGGAGCTCATGATCGTCCGCCGGTCGGCCTCCCCGTTCGCCCAATCCACGAGACCCAGCGGGTGGATGGCCATGAGGTGCGAGAAATGCCGATGGGATTCTTTGAGCGGGTAACCGGGGGCAACAAGGAGCCGTCCGTCGTCCTGCGAGAGGGCGAGCTCGGGCCATTCGGAGAGGGTTTTGAGCCAGCGGTCCCGGTCCTTCTTGAGGTCCAGCTCCCTCGCAAGCTCAGCGGCCGCTCCGTAGAGCCAGCGGATGAGGGCCAGGTCGAAGTTGGTCGTCTCCGTGAACCAGGCGTCGACCCGGTTGTCGTTGATCTCCGGGCTCGAGCTGAGGGGCAGCTGCCTCTTTCCGTCGGCCCGGCGGACGGCGATGGCGTCGAGGAAGGTCGCAACGTCCTTGATCCATGGGTAGGCTCGTTCCTCGAGGAAGGCGCGGTCCCGGCTGAACTGCCAGTGGAGATAGAAGTGCTGGGCCAGCCAGGCGGAAACCGTCGGTCCGAGGGAATACTGGATCCAGCCGCCCATGGGTTGGCCGGTCAGGGTGCAGACGCCCGGCACGTTCAGGCCATCGGTGATGAAATAGCGCTTGGTATATCGCTTGGCCTCCGGCCTGATCGCCCAGAGCCAGTCCAGGAAGGCCAGCCCCTCCTCGAGATGGTTGCCGCTGTAACACGGCCAGTAGCTCAGCTCGGTGTTGAGGTCGTTGTGGAAATCCCCCTTCCAGGGCGGCAGGTTGCCGTCGTCGGCCGTCCAAACGGCCTGGAGGGTGATGGGCGGCGCCCCCCGCCGGGACGCGGCCCCGAACTTGTAGGTCTCGAGATACCACTGTCTCTCGATCACCGGGTCGGGCAGCTCGATCGCCGACTTGGCCCAGAACGTTTTCCACCAGGCCTTGTGGGAATCGAGGTCGATGGCGGCCAGCCGCTTCCAGGCCGCGGCCACGGATTCGGAGGCGTCCCCGCCCCCTTCCCTTCCGGGAACACGCGCGCTCACGCTCCAGACCCCGATAAGAAAATTGGGGTCCGGCTTTTTCCATTCGACCGCAACATCGTAGCTCATCCCGCCCCAGCCCTTCTGATGATAGCGGATCGCGTTGATCTCCTGAGTCAGCTCGGGCCTCGGATAGCCCAAGCTGGCCAGCGTCTTGCCGGGAGAGGCGTCTTTCGAGGCGCCTTCGGGGCCAACCGGCGCATAAGCCGGCGGGACGAGGCGCGGCGCCAGGGACTCGGGCACTCCTTCGAATCTGAACCAGCCGACGGGTTCGACCGCGTGGACGTAGGTCGTCAGCTTGGCCCCGTTTTTCCACCTGACCTCGCACACGGCGTCTTTCAAGGTGAGCCGGACCGATTCCACCTCGCCAAGGGCCGCGATGTCGAACTCCAGGGCGCCGGCCGGGATCTTCGTCGGCGCGGGGTCGCGCTCATACGGGACATCGCCCAGCTCATGGACGGGCTCGTAATCGTTCTTCAGGACCTGCCCTAAGACCCAGGAGAAGCGGAATCTCGCCGCCTCGAACTCCTTGACCGGCCTCAGGTCCCAGAGGTCGGCCCGGTCGAGCGACATGCGGAGCGAGCCGTCTTTCTGCCAGACCAGGGCCCCGAGGAGCCCGTTGCCGAGCGGGATCCCCTCGTCCCAGCTCCGGGCTAGGACCTTGAAGGCGAGGTCATGCCGGTCCTGGGGCATGGCCGACGCCCCTCCAACGGTCGCGACCCACAAGCAGAGAACGGGCAGGATCCGGACGATTCCCGCAACCGGCCGGGCCCAGCCTCTCGCGTCTTTTTCCATGGGCTTCCCCTCCGTCCATTGTTGCCGGGTTGATCTGCCGCCTATTTTAAATGAAGGCCCGTCAAAAGTCACCGGAATTCTTACCGCGCGGAGGAAGCGGCCGGAGCCGGGCCAAGACAGCTCCCCGGCTGACAGAACCATAGGGAGGAAAAGAGGGCCGAAAGAAAGCCGGGAAGCGCGACCCTTGTCCCGGAGCTCACGCGCTCAGGACCTGGGCCGCCCTGTCAATATTGGAGACGTCCATGATGACCGAGATCGTGTTGCCCTTGCGGGAAAGCGTGCCGTAGCAGTATTCGATATTGATGCCCTCGTCGCCGAGCTTGGTCGTCACGTCGGCCAGGGCGCCCGGCCGGTTCTCGAGATCGACCCGGAGCACATCCCGAAGCTCGACGATGTAGTTGAGCTTGCCCAGGAGCTTGACCGCCTTATTCAGGTTCTGGACATACGAGCTTCGCGGTGTCATGGAAGACGCCGATGGCGTCGATATTGATCTCGTTCTCGGCCAGGAAGCTGCAGAGGTCGCCCAGGACGGACGGCTTATTTTCCAGGATGACGTAAAGCTCGGTGACCCTTTCAATCATGTCTTGACCCCCTACCGAAGATTGACCTTCATCGTCGTCGGCGACGATTTACTATGTATCCATTCGCTCGTTCCCCCGCTCCACCTTATACCACGAACGGCCCTGCCCCGCAAGGGAACCCGCCCGCGGGCCAACCCCTCTTAATCGAAGATCTTCCCGGGGTTCATGATGCCGCGACGGGTCGAAGACCTTCTTGATGCCCCTCATGAGGTCGATCTGCTTCTCGTCCAGGACCAGGGAGAGATAGGCTTTCTTGACCAGGCCGATGCCGTGTTCGCCCGAGATGACGCCCCCTCTTTCCCGGCAGTCCTGGAAAAGCTCCTCCCGGACCTTATCGACCTTGTCCCGCCATTCGCTTCACGGGGACGGGGACCATCTGCCCGTTCATGTACCTGGCTTTCATGATATGGGTGTGGATGTTTCCGTCGGCGGCATGCCCGAAGGTCGGCAGCCAGATGTCGTACTTCCTGGCGACCTCACCCACCTTCCGCACGTGGCCGGCGATCTCGGCCCTGGGGACCGAGATGTCCAGGATCTCGACGGTCCCGGCCTTGATGGCCTCGTAGATCTTCGAGCGGATGGACAAAACTTCCTCCTGCCGGCTCGGTGTTTCGGCGATGAAGATGTTCATGGCCTCCTTCTCGAGGCAGACGTCCGCCACGACCTGGGAGAGCCGGTCCATCTCCTCCTCCGAGTTGGCGTCGAGGATGATCAGGAGATGGGTCTTCCCATCTTCGTCGGCCATTTCAGCCGGAGATATTCCTCGGCCAGGGCGATGGGCTCGACCTCCAGGAACTCGACCGCCATGGGCACGATGCCCTTCTTCAGGAGGAGCGGCACGGTGTCGATCGCCGGTTCGAGCTCGGCAAAGGGGACCACGAGCGACCGGGTCAGGGCCGGCTTGGCGATGAGCTGGATCACGGCCTTGGTGATGACGCCCAGCGTGCCCTCCGAGCCGACGAACAGGTGCAAGAGGCTGTAACCCGTGCTCGACTTGATGAACTTTCCGCCGAGCTTGAGGACGACGCCCGTCGGGGAGACGACCTCGAGGCCCCGGACGTAGCTCCGGATGGTGCCGTACTTGACGGCCCGGCTCCCGCCCGCGTTGGTCGCGATGAGGCCGCCCACCATGGCGCTCTCGTCGCCCGGGTGCGGGGGGAAATAAAGCCCGGCGTACTCGACGGCCGTCGCGAGGTCCGAGAGCCGGAGTCCCGCTTCGACCACGGCCATCTGGTTCTCGGCGTCGATCTCGAGGACCTTGTTCATCCGTTCGAGAGATAGGACTATCCCCCCGCGGGTCGGGACGCAGCCGCCGCAAAGCCCCGTCGCCCCGCCGCGAGGGGTCACGGGAACCATCCGCTCCGAGGCCAGTTTGAGGATCTCGGACACCTGGTATTCCGTCTCCGGCTTGGCGACGAGCTCCGGCTCGCGGGCGATCTCCCGGAGGGAGAACTCGTCGTGGCCGTAATCGACGGTCTTTTCGGCGCCGGAAAGACATTCTCCTTGCCGACGATGGCCTCGATGGCCTCCCGTACGTCGGGAGTTATCTTTTCATCCATGGGCAGATTCTCCTGGGCTCGTGGACGGGCCGGCGGGACGAGATTTCTCCGGGAGGAACCGCCGGTCTTCGATTCATGGGACCCGCTCGATCAGATCTCATTATATCAAATAACGCGCGATTCCTGTCAAACGGGATCCCGGGGAGCTAGCGTCCGGCGTCCGCGATCTTGACTTGGATCGGGAGGCCGATCATGATCTGGGGACGGGCCTTGAGCTCTTCGATAAGGCCCGTGACATCCAGCACCCGTCTTTCGAAGTCGAGGGACCCGGGCAGGGCGGCCAGGACGTCCTCGGGATGACCGCCTCGAACTCCCCTTCGTCCGGCACCAGGACCCTGAACCGCCGCGTCGAAAGAGCGGACGCAGCGGAAGCGCACCGTCACGACCTCGCCCAGCCGCTCGCGGGCCTCGGCCGGAGCCGATGGCGGGCCAGGGCTTTCTGCCCAGATCCCCTTTTCCGCCTTCCTGGCTTGCCGCCTCGGCCTCGACCAGCCTTTTTTTGATCGCCTCGTCAAAGGGGAACTTGAGGTAGGCGGTCGCATAGCCTTCCCGGACAAGGCCTCGTTGAACATCGTCCGCTCGTCTGTCCAGACGTAGGCCAGGAGCCTGCCGTAGACGTCCTCTTTCTCCCGGTCCCGGACCAGCCGGACAGGCTTCTGGCCTGAGCTTCGAGGCGGCGAAGCGATGCGCGAGAAAAGCGGAGAGCCTGACGTTTTCTCGCGGATCATCGAACTCCGGGGAATCCACGCCGATGAGTCGGACCCTCTTCTCCCCCCCGGAATCCAACCGCACCTTGATGGTGTCCCCGTCGTAGACATAAATGACGGTCCCCGTCAGGGTTTCGGAGGGCTGCGGCGCCGGGCCTCCGGCGGCCGCTCGCCGGGGACAGGGAACAAGAAGGGCCCGGCGAAAAGGACAAGCGCCGGAAGAGCTTTCCTCATCGCGATCGCCTTATCGGCCGAGGAGCTCTTTGACGGCCCGGACGATGTGCCCGGCGCTGATCCCGTACTTCTCCAGGAGCTCTTCCGGCTTTCCCGACCGGGGGAGCCCGCGGACGCAAAGGTGCCTGAGGACGGCCTTCCCCTCCAGGGCCGCGGCCACCGGCTTCGCCCAGCCCTCCTCCGGCGTAATGGTCCTCGACGACGACGGCCCGGCCGTCCGTCTCGGCGACCTCCCGTCCGATCGTGGCCAAATCCAGCGGTTCGACAGAGTAAGCGTCGATGACCCGGACCCCGAGCCCCTCTTTGAGGAGCTCCGCGTGGGCTTTCAGCGCCTCATGAACCGTGATGCCGGCGGCGATGACCGTCGCGGCGTCCTTCTCCCCCTTTTTCAGGACCTTCGACCCTCCCAGGGGAAAGGGCTCGGCCGCCGCGTAGAGCAGCGGGGTGGCCGGCCGCGTCGTCCGGATGTAGGCCACGCCCTTGTGGGCGGCCATGGCCGCCACGCACGCTTCGGCGGAAATGGCGTCGCTCGGATAGAGGACGACGCAACCGGGGACCGACCTGAACATCGCCAGGTCCTCGAGCCCCATCTGCGACGGTCCGTCCTCGCCGATGCTCACGCCGACGTGCGACCCGCAGAGCTTGATGTTGGAGAGCGAATAGGCGGCCATCCGGACTTGGTCGTGGGCCCGGGTCAGGAAGGCCGCAAAAGTGGCGATGAACGGAGTGTAGCCCTTGGCCGCGAGTCCGATGCCCAGGCCGACCATGTTCTGCTCGGCGATATAGCCCTGAAAAGCCCTCTCGGGAAAGGCCTCGAAGAACTTGTCCGCGTAGGTCGAGTTCTTGACGTCCCCGTCGACGGCCACGACGGACCTGTTGACCCTGCCCAAGGCGAGGAGCGCGTTCCCATAGGCCAGCCGGGTGGCCGTCTTGTCTTTGTAAACTGTCCTCGGGAAATCGAAAACAGGCGCGACCTTAGGCTTGCGGAAGGGTTTCGGCCGACGGATGAATTCGCGGGAATCGACATCCGGCAGGCCACCGATTTCCTCGAGCGCTCTGGTCAGCTCCTCGCTCTTGAGGGGCTTGCCGTGCCAGCCGTTCCTATCCTCGATGAAAGAAATGCCCTTGCCCTTGATCGTTTTGGCCAGGATCGCCGTGGGCCTGCCCTGTTTGCCGATCTTCTTGAAGGCCTCGAGGATCTTGTCGATCTTGTGGCCGTCAACCGTCAGGACGTCCCAGCCGAAGGCCCGGAATTTCCGGCCGTAAGCCCTGATGTCGTGCTGGTGCATGGTCGGATCCGACTGGCCCAGCCGGTTGACGTCCACGATGGCGCATAGGCCCTTGAGGTCCGCGTGAGCGGCGAAGCCGGCCGCCTCCCAGACCTGGCCCTCGGCGCACTCCCCGTCCCCCATCAGGACAAAGGTCCGGGCCGGAGCGCCGTCGAGCCGTTGAGCGAGGGCCATGCCGGCGCCGACCGAGAGGCCCTGGCCCAGGGAACCCGTGGCCGCCTTGACCCAGGGCATGCGCGGCGTGGGATGGCCCTCGAGTTCGCTCGTGATCTTCCGCAGCTCCGTCAGGCTCTTCATCGGGATGATGCCGGCCTCGGCATAGACCGCCCAGAGGAGAGGGGCGGCGTGGCCCTTGGAAAGGACGAACTCGTCGTTGGCGGGATCGTCCGGGTTATCCGGGTTGAAACGCATCTCGTTGAAAAAGAGGCACGCAGCGAGGTCGGCCGCGGAAAGGCAGGTCGTCGGGTGGCCGGAACCGGCCGCCGTCGTCATGTTCAGCGAATGGATGCGAAGGCGGGTCGCGATCTTCCTGAGGTCGTCTTTTTTCGCCATCGGCTCACGCTCCTTGGGGCTCAGGTTTCATGGGGCCAATCATACCACGATCAATTCATCGCAGGAAGATGTCCGGGAAGACGGGATATCAGGAGGGCATCAGTTGCCGAACGGCGTATCGGGAAAAACGATTTTTCCTTTCGTGCCACGGGCCGCCGCGTCGAGCTCGAGGAGAAACGCGCCGATCCCCGCCGCGCCCTGCATGTAGCCGGTCTGCGCGATCAAGAGATCCGGCCGGACGCGGTGCTCGGCCTGGACCCAGAACATCTCGTTCCCGGCCGAGGTGGCCTTGGCCAATAGCCTGGCCGTGACCCGGTCGCAGAACTCCAAATACGATTTATCCTTCAGCGCCCGGCCGAGGTCAAGGAAGAACTCCGCGACCCCGGCCAGGCCGCAGCAGACCCCGTCGTTGTTCCAGAAGCCGGGGGTTTCCTTCTCCGGGATCCCGCTCTTGAGCAGGGCGTTGGCAGATCTCCGGACCCAGTCGAGCCAGGACCTGTC
Organism: Candidatus Aminicenantota bacterium; assembly: GCA_963796835.1. GTDB lineage: Bacteria > Acidobacteriota > Aminicenantia > Aminicenantales > Saccharicenantaceae > DATKJS01. The sequence continues at coordinate 125,710 of CAWCND010000007.1, forward strand.
GCCTGTCGCCCCGCTCAAGGCATAAAAGAGCCGGGCCGTTCCGACCGGCCCGTGACACCAGCCGAGATAATAAAGGTCCTTCCCGTCGGGCTCATCATGGAAGACCCGGCAGGTCTCGCCCTCGGTGCTGGCCACCGAGAGGAGGTATTTCGCCCCGGCCGATGCCGCTTCGAGGAACTCCTTTCTTTTCGTTTCCTGATAGACCCGGGCAAGGAAGTAAGCGATGCCGGCCGTCCCATGCGAGAAGTTCGGCATCAGCCGGGGGAATTGCGGATCCATGCCCCACTTGAGGCCCCCGTTCTCAGGCTTGCCGAGCTCGACGAGCCTCGCCCCCGCCCGGGAGGCGAGGTCGAGCCAGGTCCGGTCATTCGTTTCATGGAAGGCGTAGATCAGGAAAAGGCCCGTCCCGGCGCTTCCGCTGATGATGTCCGTGACGGAGGTCCATTCGGCGCCGGCCCCCGCCCGGACAGCGCCTCCCCGGATCCTCCCCAGCCCGGCCAGGAAGCCCTGCCTGTATTTTTGGTTTCCCGTCGCCTTGAAGGTTTCCTCGAGGGCGAAAAGGACCCCGGACAGCCCTTCGTACAGGCCCATCCCCTGCTCGCTCGGGACGTCGCTCAGCAGCGTGTCCGCTCCTCCGGCGGCATCGTCAAGGTAGCCTTTATCGCCAGTGGCATAATAGGCATCCAGCAAAAAGAGGACGATCCCGGGAGTCCCGGCATAGAGGGAGGCGTTCACGGATTTAGGGTCTTTCGGGTCGGCGGGCCAGGTCAGGCCCTCCGGAGTCCGGATCGCCGAGGACCGGACCCAAGTTGCGGCCTTCTCCGCGGCATCGAGGAACGGGCGCCCGGCGGCTTGAGCGCCGCCGGCGGTCCTGACCTCGGCGAGCCCTGCGCCCGAGGCCAGAGCGAAATATGCGCAACAAAAGAAAACGGCGAAGAGCCGGCGGCAGGATCTCGTCATTTTCCCCTCCCTCTCCATCCGCGTGAGCCAAGCCTCTTCCAAAGGCGGGATGCGGGTTGGCCCATAGCGTGAGCTCTTCCCCGAGAATCCGCTTGACTGAGGCCGGGGCGCGTCACAGGATCGGCCACGACCTCGGCAGGAAGAGCTGTTCGTAGAGGGCCATAGCGTAGCGGTCCGTCATGCCGGCGATGAAATCCCCGGCCCGGACGATGGGCGGGTCGCTGGCCGGATAATCCTTGACGTACCCGTCGGGATGCTCGGTCACATAGTCGAAGATATCGCGGATGATCTTCTCTGTCTTCCGGAGCTCCTCCCGGGCCGTCGAGTTGTAATAGACCCGCTGGTAGAGGAACTCGCGGAGCTCGAGGACGGGCTTCCGGATGCGGTCGGTCATGGCGATCCGTTCGAGCCCGTTGCCAAGGCTGGCTTCGACGACGTCCATGACCATCCGGTCGATCCGCGTCGCCGGCCATTTGCCCAGGACCCGGATGAGGTTCGGCGGGATGTCCTCTTCCCGGATGATCCCGGCCCTTAGGGCGTCGTCGACGTCGTGGTTGACGTAGGCGATGACGTCCGAGACCCGGACGATTTGGCCTTCCAAGGTCGTGGGCATGTCTTCGGGGTCGGCGTCGAAGATCTCGCCCCGGCCCTTGGAGTGCTTGACGATGCCGTCCCGGACTTCGAAGGTCAGGTTTAGGCCCTTGCCCTCATACTCGAGCTTTTCGACGACCCGGAGGCTCTGGTCGGCATGGTGAAAGCCGCCCGGCAGGAGCTTCCGGAGGGTATCCTCGCCGGCGTGGCCGAACGGCGTATGACCGAGGTCATGCCCCAGCGAGATGGCCTCGGCCAGGTCCTCGTTTAGGCGGAGGGCCCGGGCGATGGTCCTGGCAATCTGGGAGACCTCGAGGCAGTGGGTCAGCCGCGTCCGGTAGTGGTCCCCGAACGGCGAGAGGAAGACCTGGGTTTTGTGCTTGAGGCGCCGGAAGGACTTGGAGTGAATGATCCGGTCGCGGTCCCGCTGGAAATCCGTCCGGAGGACGTGCTGGACCTCCGGGCGGACACGGCCTTTGGTTTTCGAGCTCAGGCAGGCCCTGGGCGAGAGGATCTTCTGCTCGGTCTTTTCGAGTTCCTCGCGGATCGTCAACGCGGCCCTCCTTGAACGCCCCCATTATAACAAAAAACCAGGAGAGGATGGCAAGGAGGAGGCCATTCGGGATATTTCATGGACCCGTTCGGGTATGATAGAATTACGGCGGATGATCGCCGACAACGTCCGTTCCATTCTGGCCGAGATCCCGCCCGGGGTCGAACTCGTCGCCGCGGCCAAGACCCGCTCGCCCGCGGAGATCCTGGAAGCCGTGGACGCGGGGGTCAAGATCATCGGCGAAAATTATGTCCAGGAAGCCGCCGACGCGTTTCCGGCCGTCGGGCACAGGGCCCGCTGGCACTTCATCGGCCACCTCCAGACGAACAAGGTCCGGAAGGCCGTCGAGATGTTCGACCTCGTCGAAACCGTGGACTCGATCGGGCTGGGGCAGGAGATCGACAAGCGGGCCGCGGCGGCCGGAAAGACGATGGACATCCTCGTCGAGGTCAACAGCGGTCGGGAGCCCCAGAAGGCGGGAGTCGGCCCCGAAGAGGTCGAGCCCCTCGTCCGGTCGCTCGCGGCTCTCCCCCGCCTGCGCGTCTTGGGACTCATGACCATGGGGCCCTTCGAGGGAGACCCCGAGGCTTCGCGCCCCTATTTCAAGGAAACGCGGCGGATCTGGGAAAAACTCAAGGCCTCCGCGATCCCCGGCGTCGCCATGCGGCACCTGTCCATGGGCATGACGAATTCCTACCGCATCGCGATCGAGGAAGGCGCCACCATGGTCAGGATCGGGACCGCCATCTTCGGCCCGCGGCCCTGAGGCCCTGAAAGGGTCTCTACTTCGCCCCCTCTTTCTCCTCGGCCTCGTCGAGGGCCAGGACCTCGGCCTCCCCGAGGACGAACTCGCGCTCGATCCCCTTCAGCCGCCGCAGGTCCTCGAGCTTCTGGAGCGGCCGCTCGAGCTTGTTCCGGCGGGTCGTGGAAAGCCTCTGGAATTCGTCCCTGGCGTCCTCGAGCTTGCGGCCCATCTTGTCCATGGACTCCACGAATTTCTCCCACTCCTTGTTAAACCCGCCCATGAGGCGGAGCATGTCGTTGGCCGCCTTGGCCGTGCTGAAATTGTCCATGGCCTGGCGGATGATGGCCAGGATGGCGAAGAGGGTGAACGGCGAGCAGAGGATGACCTTGCTCCGGAGGGCGTCGTCGATGATGGACGGGTCGTTCTGGTTGATGAAGGCGTAGACCTGCTCGTTCGGGATGAAGACCAGGACGTAGTCCAGGGTCTCGTCCTCCGGATTGATGTAGTCCCGGCTCGTGACCTCCTTGATCCGGGCCCGGACGTCCTTTAAGAACTGGCCCTTCTGGACGTCCCGCTCCATGTCGTTCTCCGTCTCGAGGTAGCGCAGGTAGCTGTTCATGGGGAACTTGACGTCCATGTTGACCTTCCGCCCCTGCGGGAGCTGGAAGGTATAGTCCGGGCGCGACCCCGTCCCTTCGAGGGTCTTCTGCTTGAGGTAGTTGACGCCCTCGACGAACCCGGCCAGCTGGAGGACATCCTCGGCCATCCGCTCGCCCCACAGGCCGCGGGCCTTGGTGCTGACCAGGGCCTGCCTCAGGTGGTTCGCCGTTTCCTGGAGTTTTGAGGTCTGTTCCGCCGCGGTTTTCAGGTGGGCGGACAGCTCGCCGTATTTCTGGACGCGGTCCTTCTCGAAGCCGGACACGAGGTCCTGCATCTTCTGAAGGTCGCCGCGCATGGATTCGAGGCTCTGGTCGATCAGCTTCTTCTTCCCCTCCAGATCTTTTTCTCCCGACTGGGTCTGCTTGCCGAGGACCGACTCGGCGAGCTTCAGGAACTCCTCCGACGTTTTTTTCAGGGCGTCGAAGGACATGGAGCCCAGCGAATCCTTGACCCGGCCGAGGAAAACCTCCAGGTCCTTGACTTTTTCGACCTCGGCCTCGCTGACGAGCTCGCGGGCGATCTCTTTCGCCTCCCTCTTCTTCACGAGCTGGAGGATGAGGACGACCGCGGCGCCGAAGACGCCCCCGCCGATGAATAAATAGACACCCGTGAGCCCCGTCATCTTCCACCTCCTTCACTCGCGGCCAGCCGCTCAATACACATCGTCATCGTCTCCCGCTCCGCCGCCGGCAGCGCCTTCCCCTCCGCTCCCCTCGGCCTCTTCCATGGCCTGTTCGACCTCTTGGTCGAAATCCTCGCCCGTCTCCTCACCCATCTCCTTCCCCATCCTCTTCATCCAGCGGGCCACGCTCTTGGGGTCGTTCTCATCCAGCCCTGAGAGCGCAGAGGGGTCCGCCAGGCCTTCCAGACGGCTTTCCTCCGAGCGCAGGACGGCGATCCGGGAAACGAGCTTCTGGAGGTTCAGGCCGCCGCAGTGCCGGCATTTCGGCTCTACGGCCGACTTGACGGACAGGGTCAGGAGCTGCGTTTTCTTGCCGCAATCGGAGCAGCGGTATTCGTAGATCGGCATCTAGATCAGGATCCCCTCTTTCCAGCCGAGCCTGACGAGCTCGATCCGGGCCGGGTCGCTCACGCCCAAGTGATGGCGCGTGTCGGCCAGCTGGATGTGGTGAGGCGACATCCGCGGGGGTTGGTCCTGGCCGAAGAACTCGCGTCCCTTGGCCGTGATCACCCGGAGCCCGATGGCGTCGGCCGCCACGGGGTCCTGGCTGACGATCAGCCCTTTGTAGGCCCAGACATACTGCTTATCGTATTGGGTCTTGCTGCCGGGCACGTAGAAAAGAGGGGTGAGCATGACCAGGACATTGAGCCTGGTCTTTCCCTTGACGTTCGGCAGGCTCCATATCTTGGCCAGGTCCGCGCACGAGTCGGCGTGGTAGTCGGAGGGTCTGGGCACGAACATGATGTAATTCTTGATGCAGCTCCCCATGCCCGCCCACTGGTGGACCCTGGCTGGCCTGGCGTTGATCAGGGCCGTCGCGCTTTGAAAGATCGGGTTCCTGAGCACTCCCCTGTCGTCGATGGAGACCTTGCCTTCGGGGACGCCGGAGTCCATGACCCGGCGCTTGATGGCCTGCTCCACCTGGGAGGTGGTCGGCAGCTGGTTCCAAACGTTGGTCTTGATCCCGACGACGTCCGACGGTTTGATCATCCTTTTCCAGGCCTTGACGACGTCCTTCTCGCCGAAAAGCGTGCGGACCGCCTCGTCCAGCATCCGCTGAATGACCTCGGCGTCGGGCGCTCCCGAAGCGTCGAGGGCGTTCGGGTCCCGGACGAGGGCGACCCTGACCTTCTCCCCGGCCCCTGTCGACCCGCCCTTGAGGGCCGGGAGGAGAGCCCCGGCCAGGGGGGCGGCCGAAGCGACCTTCAGGAAATCCCTGCGGGTGATCGTGTTCGGGCTCATGATCCAAAGGCCTCCTTGCTCGGGACGCCCAGCGGGCCAGCCGGCCGGCGGCCGGTCCCGGCCGTCCTATTTTTTATTCGCGGCCTCGATCAGCTCCTGGACCAAGGCCAGCTGGTTCATAGCGAACTGGTCCGAATCCGCGTTGAATACGACGATGAGGATGTCGCCGGACCGGGCGGAAGCGGTCCACTTCTTGTCCTCGGTCCGGACGATCCCCGGTTTCTGGGCGTCCGGCATGTAGCCCTTGGCGAAAGAGTCGTAGGCCCGGGCGGCCTTCTTCTCGTCCGGGTAGCCCACGACGAGAAGAAAGCTCTTGCCCCCGGCCGTCTTATACGGGGCCAGGACGGCCGAGGCCGTCTGCTCGAGGAGGAGGATGTCGCTCTCGGCGACGAAGAAATGGTAGTTGAGGATGGAATGGTTATGGAAATAGCAGACGCGGCCGGCGTCGAGGCCATCGGCCGGAAGATAGGACAGGAGCTTCGGCTTCGGCCCTTCTTTCGGGATGGCCGCGGCGATCAGCCGCCCCAGTTCGAGGACCGCGGCTTTGGTGTCCTTGTTCTCTTCCTCTGCGGACAAGGAACCGAAATAGCGGTCCTTCCAGAACGACAGCAGCCCCGCCTTGTAGTTCGATCCCTGGCCGATGCCGGCGTCCTCCCCGTCAAGATCGTGGGTGAAGACGCCGAACGCGTCCGGGGACGAGCCCATGTCGAAAAGGTCGACGACGATGTCGGGCCGGCCGTCCTTGTGGAAACGGCGGGAGACGAGGAGCTTCATGTTGTACGAACGGTAGACCTCGCCGGCGCCGTCGATGTATTGGAAGATCGTCTCGGCGTCATAGACGTGGTCCGCCTCCGACAGCCAGGGGCCGATCGTTCTCGGGATGAACGCGGCCATGCGCCCGGCTGCCGGGCGGTTCTGCGCGGTCACCAAGGCGGCACCTCCGGCAAGGACAATCGCGAGCGCGACGAGGACGGACGCCCGTTTCATTGCTGCGATTGTATCACGCGCCCGGCCGGGAGGCAAGATGGCTGCGACGGGAAGGCTTCGCCCGGCTATTTCCCCCGGGCGATCCGGTCCCGGATCTTGTTCCAGGTCGGTGTCGTCAGGAAGCTCTCCTCCATGTTTCCGACCATGCGGACGAACTTCTCCATGGGAGCGGAGAAAGACAAGCGGTCCGGCTCGACGTACGGACGTGCTGAGGGGTCGAACATCCCGATGACGCAGCGGGGGGCGGGCGAGGTTTTCTCGAGGTATGGGTATTCGACGACCGAGCCGCAGCCGGCCGAGAACGGGGCGATGACCCCGCTCGTCTCCGCCTCATCGAAGCTCGCCAGGGTAAACAGGCCGGAAAGGACATCAGCCCCGGCGAAAAATATGACCGCGTCCGGGACGTCGGGTTCCTCGAGGAGGTCCCAGCGCTTGAAGACGATGAACCTCGCCGGGGCCTTGAAGGCGGGCGCCCTGGCCATGACCTCGCGGACGAGCTCGGGGGTTTTCTTATAGCGCTCGCCCTCCATCCGGCCGGGGATCCCGCAGGAGAGGAAATACTCGAACCCCGGCTGGATAGTCTCCGAGAACCCGAGGTACCTCTTTCCGCCCGGGCAGCCGACAGAATCCGCGTCGAAGAGGAGCGTCTCCCCTTTCCGGACCCTGGCCAGGTTCGCGACCAGGCATCGGTTGGATGAATCAGCGGATAGGCGCCGGCCCACCGTTTTTTCCTCCGTGTAGAAAAACGCGATCGGGAGCTCGGCCTGAGGGAAGTATCTTTCCCAAAGGCCGAGGAATTTTGCCTTGAACCGCATGTCCATGAAGGCCTCCTCCAAGAACATATTCCGGAAGCTCGCCGCGGCCGTCGGGACGGCCTGGGGCTACTTCCCCGGCCCGAGCTTGTGCCCCACGTAAGCCCTCAGGAAACGGACGGCCTCGTCGGCCCGGCGGAACACCGGGATGCCCGAGCTTTCCAGGAAGGCGGCCAGCGGGGTATAGAGCTCTCCGGCATCAATGCACGCGACAAAGGGTTTGTCGGTCGCGCGGAAGATCTCGACGATCCGGCGGGCAAAGCTTCCGGGCCTCATGAAGTCTTCCCGGTATCCGTCACCGGCCGGGAGAGTCTGCTCGGCCGGTGTCATGGGGACGTTGGAGACGACGCCGCAGTCCACCCCGGGGTCCTCGAGGACGGCCAGGGCGCACTCGGAGAAGACGGCGTCGTCGGCGACGGGCGTGACGTCGAGGGGGTTGTGAACGTCCTGGAGCCGGTCGATGCCGAGGGGGTGGAGGGCCGTGATGATCCTTCGCTGTGTCTCGGGCGAGAACGCGGCCAGCTCCAAGCCCGTGCCGTCCTTCAGGTTGTCGGCCAGGACGACGCACTCGAAACCGGCGTTGCTGATGAGGCCCGCCCTGCGACCCCGGACCCTTTTCCCCTCGAGAAAGACAAGGGCCTTCATGAAGCTCTCGAATTCGAAGAGGTCGGCGGCGACGATCGCCCCCGCCTGTTCGAGGACCGCGCGGAAGACGGCGTAATCGCCGGCGACCGAGGCCGTGTGGCTCGAGGTCGCGGCCCGCCCTTCGGGACTCCGGCCCGCCTTGTAGACGAGGACCGACCGGAGGCCGCCGGCGGTGATCTCACGGACGGCCCGGGCGAAGGCCAGGCCGTCCCCCGGCTTGAAGCCTTCCATGTAGACGGCGAAGTTCCTGATCTCCGCGTCGTCCTTGAGATAGTTCATGTAGTCCGAAACCGTCAGGTCGAGCTGGTTGCCTAAAGAGACCGCGTAAACAGGCTCGATCATGGGCAGCTTGCTCATCCGGCAGATCATGAAAGCGCCGCTCTGGCTGACGACGGCCAGGCCCGAGCCCGGGCTTTTCGGCCGGGGCAGCTTGTGATCGGGGATGAACGTCGTGTCGTAGCGGCCCGGCTTCGAATAGATGCCCAGGCAGTTGCCGCCGTTGACGATGGGCGTGATCCTGCCCTCGGCCCGGCCCCTGGCCAGGAGCCCCCGGATCGCCTCTTCGATCGATCCCCCGCCCTCCTTCTCGCCCATCCCGCCCGGCGATGAGGATGACCGAGCGGGCCTTGCCGTTCTCGACGAGCTCTTTCATGACTTCGAAGCACTGTTCGGCGCCCAGGGTCAGGACGAAGAGGTCGACAGTCTCGGGAATGTCCTTGACCGAGGGGACGCAGCGGCAGCCCTCGATCTCGAGCGAGGCCGGGCTTGACGACGACGACGCTCTCCCGGGGGAAACCGTTCTTGAGGATGTTGTTGAGGATGATGTGGCCGATGTTCATCTTCTCCGAGACGCCGATGATGCCGATGGACGCCGGGCGCAGGAGCGCGCTGATGTCCGCCCCGGGGCGGCCCTTCACACCCCTTTTATCCCGGGAAAACCGGCAGACGCCATCGAGCGGGACGAGCTTCGCCGCCCTGACGACGAACGGATTGACCTCGGCTTCCTCGATGACGAAGGATGAAATGTTCGGAGAGGGAGAGAAAGCCGCGGCCAGGTCCCTGAAACGGAGGAACGTTTCGGCCAGGGTCCTGGGCGAGACGAGGGCCTTGCGGCCGCGGAACTCAGAGGCCAGCTTGCCGAAGAAGGTCAGGGGCTCGAGAAGGCCCGGGACCGCGTCGTCCGCCACGAGATGGACGGAGCTTGTAGCCGCCGCCCTCCCCTCGCGGAGGCGCTCGTTCATGTCCTCGACGTCAAGGCCGCCCCCGCCCATCGTGAGGATCGGGCCGAAGTCGCGCGTGTTCCGGGCGCCGAGGAGGATCTCGGAGCCGAAGCCGACATTCTCGAACTTGACCTTTTCCATGACCAGGAAGCCGCGGACAGAGGCCCGGACCGATTTGAGGTCCGATAAATTGCCAGGGCCGGCCTTGTGGGCCTTTTTCTCCCACTCAAGGTAGCGCGCCGGAACTGTCCGGAGCATCCGGGCGCAGGTCCGGTTGACCGCGGCCGCGTCCGCCGTGACGAACTCTACGCCGCCCACGTCCGACTTGTGGATGATGAGGGGAGAGACGATCTTCACGACGACGGAGTTCGAGCCGAGGGCGGCCAGGTCTCTACGGGAGAGCTTCGTTCCCGGAGAGAGGAAGAGGTAGCGGGGAACGCCCACCCCGGCAAGACGGAGGACCTCGTAGACTTCAGGCTCCAGGAGGAAGGTCCGGCCGTCTCTCTCCGCGGCCTCGAAAATGCGGTCGATCCTGCGGATATTGAGCTTCATGAGCGGCTCCCGTTTCAGGACGGACCGGCCGCGGCCCGGCCGAGCTCAAAAGCCTTGAGGTTGGCCTCGACCAGGGCCGGTCCGCGCGCCTTGAACAAGGCTTCGATCAGAGCACGAAGGCTCGACTCCTTGAGCGCGAGGAACGGGGAGGCGGCGCCGAGCATGACGATGTTCTGGGCCTTGGACGTCCCGGCCTCCTTGGCGACCTTCTCGGAATCGACGACGACGCTCCTCCGGGCCTTCCGCACCGCCCCGAGGACCTCGTCCAGGTCGGGGTAGTCGGGGATATTCTTGTAGGGCGTCGAGCTGGTGACCACGATCCCGTCGGGTCTGAGGTAATCGAAATAGCGGAGGGCCTCGAGGGGCTCGACGCTCAGGATCATGTCGGCCTCTCCCTTGGGGATAAGGTCGCTCCAGATCCTCTCGCTCGAGAGCCGGAGATGGGACTGGACGGCCCCTCCCCGCTGGGCCATGCCGTGGACTTCGGCCTGCTTGAACTGGAGGCCGTCGGCCAGGGCCGCGTTGTCGATGACGAAAGCTATGGACAGGATCCCCTGGCCGCCCACTCCCGCGAGAATGATGTCCTGCTTCATGGCCTAGCTCCTTTTCTTCCTCGATTCCTGGATGCACTCCCGGACGGCCACGATGACGGACAGGCCTCGGTGGGCCATCTCCTCCTTGATGACCTGGACATTCTTCTCATGGTTCTTGGGGAGGGGCTCGATCGTCCGGATGTGCTCCTTCGGGACCCCGACGCCCTCGATGATCCTGAGAAGACGCGCGCCCGAGCCGTAGCTCGGCTGGCAGCCGGTCATGGCCACGGTCCCGTTGTCGAGGATGATGACGGTCATGTCCGCGTCGGCCGCGGCCGCGTCCAGAAGAGAGGTGATCCCGGAGTGGGCGAAGGTTGAGTCGCCGATGACGGCCACGGCAGGATGGAGGCCGACATCGGAGGCGCCCCGGGCCATGCCGATGCTCGCGCCCATGCAGACGCAGCTCTGGACGGCGTTATAAGGCGGCAAGGCGCCGAGCGTGTAGCAGCCGATATCGCTGAAAACATTGGATCGGGCGTAGCTCTCCCGGGCCTTGTTCAGGGCCTTGAACGTGTCGGCGTGGGGGCACCCGACGCAGAGCTGCGGCGGCCGGCCGGCCAGGGTGACGTCGCCCAGGCCCTGGGCTGCGAGCGGCGCCAGGCCGAGGGCCAGGCGGACGATGTCGGGCGAGAGCTCCCCCGCGGCCGGGACCGTGCCGCTCGTCCGGCCGAGGACCCTCTTCCCGGGGATGCCGAAAAACCCCTGGATCGCCTTTTCGATCAGGGGATATCCATCTTCGAGGACCAGGACCGTATCCACATGAGCCACGAGCTTGCGGACGAGAGTTTCCGGGAGTGGATACGTCGAGATCTTGAGGAACGAAGGCGAGTTCCCGCCTTTCGCATAGGCCTCTCGGAAATAGTTCGCGGCGATGCCCGAGGCGATGACGCCGAGGGAACGGTCCTTGTCGTTCAAGGCCAGGGCGTTCGCCGCCGAGGCGTCGGCGAGACGGGCCATCTCGGCCTGCCGGTCGAGGAGGAGGTCGAACCTCCGCCTGGCGTTGGCCGGAAGGAGGGTCCAGTCCTTCCAGTCCCCGGCGCTGAGCTTGTTCTGGGCCTTCGGCTCCCGGGTCTCGACCGACGACCGGCTGTGGGAGAGCCGCGTCACGAGCCTGAGGAGAACGGGAAGGCCCAGCTTTTCGGAGACATCAAGGGCTTCCCGGGCCATATCGTAGCATTCCTGGTGGTCCGAGGGTTCGTAGCAGAAGACCTGGGCGAACTGGGCGTAGAAGCGGCTGTCCTGCTCGTTCTGGGAGCTGTGCATCCCGGGGTCGTCGGCGCTGACGACGATCAGGCCGCCGTTGGCCCCCGTCATGGCCGAGTTCATGAACGGGTCCGCGGCCACGTTGAGCCCCACATGCTTGAAGGAGACCAGGGCCCGCTTCCCGGCGTAGGAAACTCCCAGGGCCTCCTCGTAGGCCACTTTCTCGTTCACGGACCAGGCGGCCTTGAACCCCCCGTCCTTCTCGGCAAGAGCGACCAGGTATTCCATGATCTCCGAGGCCGGCGTCCCGGGATAGGAGTATCCGGCGGACAGGCCGCCGTGGACGGCCCCCAGGGCCACCGCCTCATCGCCGAGCAACACTTGTGGTGCCATGGAGATCCCCCGTTCCTAGATTATTCCGGACGGCCCAGACGGTGGAGAGAGAGCTGGCGCATCGAACATGGATTGAAGCACTAGGATACAATCCGCCCCCCGGAGTGTCAACCCCTCGAGTCCCCGGCACGAATGCCGGGGCTTGTTCGGGGTTACTAAGCCGGGCAGGATATAATTGTCTTCAGATTTCTCTATCGCCCGGCTAGTACTCGGGGAGCAGCAAGGATTATGTAATATATTTACTGCTCCCCGTAGTAACCCTGAGCCTCGCTTCTTGTCCCCGCCCCGAAGCTCCACGAACTTGCGTCTATGGGATCCGACTCTTACAGGCTTTGGAGCGCCTGTTCCCGTCCGGCCGGAGGCCTCGGGAGCCCCGTCGCCAGATTGAGGGGACGGCACGGCCCCGGCCCCATTGAGACTAGTAAATAGATAATTCCTATACATTTATGTTGAAATGGCAGGGATGGAGGACTAAGATAGGGTTGGCAATGGACGATATCTTCGATCCGGCCCCAAGGAGTCCATCATGATCAGGCTCTCGACAAAGGGACGTTACGGGACGCGCTTGATGCTCAACTTGGCCCAACACTGCGGGAACGGCAAGCGGCCGGTCATCCTCAAGGACGTCTCGACCGACGAGGACATCTCCATCCGCTACCTCGAACAGATCATCATCCCCCTCAAGATCAACCGCCTGGTCAAGAGCATTCGGGGCGCCGGCGGCGGCTACACGCTCGCCCGCGACCCGGGGGACATCAAGCTCGGCGAGATCCTCCACGCCCTCGAGGGGAGCTGCTGCCTGGTCGAGTGCATCGAGGACCCGGATTTCTGCGACCGGCTCGAGACCTGTCCGACGTTCGACATCTGGAAGGGGGCCTCGGAACTGCTGAAGAATTACTTCGACGGCATCACCCTCCGCGACGTTGTCGAGATGGCCGATAAAAAGAAGAAAAAGCCCCGGGATAAGGCCAAGACCAAAGCCCGCTGACCCGCCCCCCGGCAGGTCCTCCCTCTTTCTCCGGTTCCAACTCTCCAAGGGAACTGTATGGAAATCGGGCTCAGGCGTTTTCCAGTCCCTTGAAAAACGCGGGCCAGAAGGGGTCCTGGTCCGGGATGGCCAAGGGAATAACCCGGCCGTCCCGCCGTTTCAACCTCCGGCGGCCGGGGTCGGTGACGACCTTGCCGACGACCGATGCGGCGATCTTTTTTCTTTTCAGGCGGGTGATGATCCTGCCGGAAGCCCCGGGCCGGGCGGTGATGAGAAGACTGCCCTCGGCGATGGCCCGCACAGGGTCGATCCCGAACGTTTCGCACACGATCCGGACCTCGTCGGGGTAGACGAACAGCGATTCATCGACCTCCATGCCGACGCCGCTGGCCGCGGCGATCTCGAAGAGCCCGCCGATGACCCCGCCCTCGGTAGCGTCGTGCATGGCGGTCACCCCGCCGGCGGCCTTGGCCGTCAGGGCGTCCGAGACGACACTCATCTTGAAACAGAGCGCCTTGGCCTTCTCGACCAGCGCCGCCGGGTGCGCGGCCAGGAGCTCCTCCGCCCGCAAGGCGGCCAGGAGCCCGGCTGTCTCGATGGCCGGCCCCTTCGTCAGGATGACGTCGTCCCCGGGTTTCGCTCCGGCGGGTGTGACGTATTCGCCCTTGAGGGCCACAGCGAAGACCGTGATCCCTCCGATGGTCGGCGCGGCAAACCCCGGGTAAAACCCGGTGTGCCCCCCGACGATGGCGATCCCGAGGTCCAGGGCCGCCTGGTGGATGGAATCGACAATGGCCGTGAGATCCCGGGTCCCCGTCTCGGGCGGCAGCAGGAGCGAATATGTCATGTACCTGGGCTTGACGCCCATGACGGCCACATCGCTCGCGCCGATGTGGACCGTGAACCAGCCGAACGTCTCGAGGGGAAGCCGGGGCATGGTGAAGATCGGGTCCTCGGCGACTACCAGGACCTTCCCTCCGCCCAGGTCGACGACGCCCGCATCGACGCCGGCCATCGGAGGGACGACGACCGTCGGATCCTTCTTGCCGAGCCGCCCCAGGATGAGGGCTCGGAAGGTCGCGTCGTCGATCTTCCCGATCTTCATGAAGCTCCGGGAGTCCTAGGGGACAAGGCCGGCGTTCCTTTCCGCCGCTTCGATCGTGTTCATCATCAGCATGGTCACGGTCATGGGCCCGACTCCGCCGGGGACGGGGGTGATGGCCTCGGCCTTTTCTTTGACCGGCTCAAAATCGCAGTCGCCGACGAACCGGAAACCCCTGGCCGCCGTCGGATCCTCGACCCTCGTGTTTCCCACATCGATGACCACGCACCCGTGGGGGACCATGTCCGCCGTGATGGCGCGCGGCACGCCCATGGCCGCGACGAGGATATCGGCCTGGAGTGTATATTTGGCCATATTCGGGGTTCCCGTGTGGCAGACCGTCACCGTCGCGTTGGCACCCTTTTTCTTTTGGATAAGCATCGCGGCCAGCGGCTTGCCGACGATGTTGCTCCGGCCGCAGATGACGACGTGCTTTCCCTCCGGGCTGTAACCGCTCCGCATGAGCAGTTGGACGACGCCGTATGGAGTGCACGGAAGAGGGCACGGCTCACCGCGCAGCATCTTGCCGACATTAACGGGGTGCCACCCGTCGACGTCCTTATCCGGGGAAATGAGGTTGACGACTCTTTCCGCGCTGACGTGCTTCGGGAGCGGGACCTGGACGAGGAACCCGTTGTATCGCCCGTCGCGGTTCAATTCATCAACCATTTTCAGGACCTCCGCCTCGGAGGCCGTCGCGGGCATCCGGATCGTCGTCTCGAAGATGCCGATCTCTTCGGCGGCCTTGGCCTTGGCCGTCACGTACGAGACCGAGGCCGGATCTTCCCCGACGAGGACGACCGCCAGTCCCGGGATGACCCCCTTTTCTTTCAGCCTGGCCGCCCGGGCCTTGAGCTCTTCACGGATCTTGCAGGAAACATCCTTGCCGCTGATGATCTTGGCTGGCATCTATCCCTCCGTTCGAAGCTCGGCCCGGCCCCACCGGGTCACCGGTCATGATGTCGGCTGAACCCCTATGATATAGATTATTCCGACGGGAGGGTCAAGCCCCGGTATGAAGAGGGCCGGGCGCTAGGGGTCGTTCCTTCCCCGGCGACCGTCCCTCTTCATTCTATTCGCAGCCGCCTCGTCGCGTGACATCGGTGCTTGATGCGGGCCCGTGTGAAGAGTATAATTCCCGCGGTTTTTCTCCTGGAGAACGGCCACATCCCACGGGAGGAGAAGGGCATGAGAGTAGGAATCCTGACTGGCGGCGGGGATTGTCCCGGGCTCAACGCCGTCATCCGCGCCGTCGTCCGCAAGGGCATCACCGTCCTCGGCTACGACGTTCTCGGCATCAAGAACGGCTGGCAGGGGCTCATCGAGGGCAGGATCATTCCCCTGGACCTGGGGGCCATCTCGGGCATCCTGCCCCGCGGCGGGACCATCCTCGGAACCTCCCGGACGAACCCCTTCAAGGTCGAGGACGGGGTCGGGAAGATCTTTTCCCAGGTCGAGAAGTTCGAAATGGACGCCATCATCGTCGTCGGCGGCGAGGACACCCTCGGAGTCGGGCTCAAACTCCACGAGCGGGGGCTCCGTTTGGTCGGCGTCCCGAAGACGATCGACAACGACATTGCCGGCACGGATTACACGTTCGGATTCGACACGGCCATCACCGTGGTCACGGAGGCCTTGGACCGGCTCCACACGACGGCCGAGGCCCATCACAGGGTCATGGTCGTTGAGGTCATGGGCCGGCACGCCGGGTGGATCGCCGTCGAGGGCGGCCTTGCCGGCGGGGCCGACATCATCCTCATCCCAGAATTCCCCTTCGACATGCCGGAGATCTGCTCCCAGATTCTCAAGCGCCGTGAGCGGGGCAAGCTCTTCAGCATCGTCGTCGTCGCCGAGGGCGCCCAGCCCAAGGATGCCACCCTGATCACCCAGACGGAAGAGAAAGACGCCTTCGGCCATGTCCGTCTCGGCGGGATCGGCAATGTCCTCGCCAAGGAGATTGAGAGGCGGACGGGGATCGAAACGCGGGTGACCGTCCTCGGCCACGTCCAGCGCGGCGGCACCCCGACGGCCTTCGACCGCGTCCTCGCGACGCGGCTCGGCATCGCGGCGATCGACATGGTCAAGAACGAGGAATACGGACGGATGGCCGCGCTCCAGGGGAACAGGATCGTTTCCGTCCCCCTGGCCGAAGCCCTGGCCGAGACCAAGACCGTCGACGAAGACCTCTACGCCACCGCCAAGGTTTTCTTCGGCTAGGTTGACTTGCTCCCCCCGGCCGTGCTAACCTTCTCCCCGAGGAAGGAGGCGGAGCCGATGAGAAAGTTTTCCGCTCTAGGGGTTTCTATATTTTTAATGGTCCTGGCCGTGACCGGCCCCCTGGGGGCCGACGTTAAGGTCGAGATGGGCTTCGGCTGGTCGCTCGTCGCCCCGGCGCTCAGCACGTCGTACCTGAATCAGTTCGCCCCGCCGATGACTCCCCTCGCGAGCTATGTCAGCAGCTCCGCGTCGCAGACGGTCCACTTGAAAGGGGATATCGGCGCAGCTATGTCGGGGTTCCTCAACGTCCTCATCGGCGACACCGCCGGGGTCCAGGTCCTGGTGGACCATTCGCGGCCGAGCCTCGGGGGAGCCAATTCGGATTATAACGTGAACCTGATCTACACGACGACCGAGGCCCGGACCTACTCCCAGCAGGACGCTTGGCCCGTTTCGAAGGGCGACTTCACCGAGACGACCTACAGTCTGAACGGTCTCGGCCACATTCCGCTGTCCAAGGACCTGGCCTTCAATGTCTCGGGCGGCGCGACCGTCTTCAATCTCGAAGGCGAGGCCTCGCCGATGGGCTTTTGGAGCTTCCGGCTCGATCAGAACGCCGATGTTTACACCCTCTATATCAAGACCTACCAGCTGGTTTACGATTTCGGGCCCAAGACGACCTTCGGGATCAACCTCGGGGGGGAACTGGCCTACACCGTGATGCGGAGCATCATCTTCGGCCTGGACGTCCGCTATTTCCTGAGCTCCAAGACGGACTTCAAGATGCGCGTATCACCGAACCAGGGCCTGACCGACCCCATCGAGCCGATCGAAAGCGCCCTCAACCTGGGCACGATCAGGGTCGACCCGTCCTATCTCAGGCTGAGCCTGTCGCTCCGGTTCAGGTTCTGATCGCCCCGCGGCCCGCCGCCTTCCGGCCGGAGATAAGAAAATTCCAGTTGACGCCCGCGAGGAGGAGGAGGCCTGAAGCGGCGACGATGATCCTCCCTGCCATGACATCCCTCCTGTTCAGATCCTGGCGCGCCGGAGGCGCAGCGAATTGGAAACGACCGAAACCGAGCTGAAGGCCATGGCCGCCGAAGCGATCATGGGATTGAGGAGGATGCCGAGAACCGGGTATAGGGCCCCTGCCGCGACGGGGATCCCGACGGTGTTGTAAAAGAAGGCCCAGAAGAGGTTCTGCCGGATGGTCCGGACCGTCCGGCGGCTGAGCTCGATGGCCGCGGGGACGCCCGAGATATCGCCCGAGATCAGGGTGATGTCGGAGGATTCCATAGCCACGTCGGTCCCGGTGCCGATGGCGATCCCGAGATCGGCCTGGGCCAGGGCCGGCGCGTCGTTGATCCCATCGCCGACCATAGCCACCTTCCGCCCCTCGGACTGAAGCTTCCTGATGACGTTCGCCTTCACGCCCGGAAGGACCTCCGAGATGACGGTGACGATGCCGGCCTTCAAAGCTATCGCCTGGGCCGCCCCGCGGCTGTCCCCCGTGAGCATGACGACGTCGAGCCCCATGTTCTTGAGCCTGCCAACGGCGGCCGCGGAGCTTTTCTTGAGAGTATCAGCGAGGGCCAGGAGCCCGGCAGGCTTCCCGTCAACGATGACGAAGGCGCTCGTCTTTCCATCAAGCGCCAACTCCTCCGCCCGCACCGCGAGACTGCCGGGATCGACCCCTGCCTGGCGGGCGAGTTTGAGGCTTCCGACCACGACCTTCTGCCCGGCGACCATGGCTTCGACGCCCAGGCCTTCCAAGGCCCGGAATTCGGACGGCGCTTCGACAGAGGCTCCCGATTCCCGAGCCTTGAGGACGATGGCTTGACCCAGGGGATGCTCCGACATTCTCTCAGCGCTCCCGGCCAAGGCCAGGAGTTCATCGGGACCGTACGGAGCGGCGGGGATAACGTCGGTGACCTCCGGCTTCCCGTTGGTCAGGGTCCCGGTCTTGTCGAAGACGACGGTGTCGACCTTGTGGGCCGTTTCCAGGCTTTCGCCGCTTTTGATGAGGATCCCTCTTCGGCCCCCTTGCCCGTCCCAACCATGATGGCCGTCGGGGTTGCCAGACCCAGGGCGCAAGGGCAGGCGATGATCATGACGGCCACGAAGTTCAGGAGGGCGAAGGGCAGGCGGGGCGACGGCCCGAAACCGTACCAGATGATGAAGGTGGCGATGGAGATGGAGATGACGGCCGGCACGAAATAGCCGGCGATCCGGTCCGCGAGCCGTTGGATCGGAGCCTTGGTCCCCTGGGCATCCTCCACGAGTCTGATGATCTGGGCCAGGGCCGTATCCTTGCCGACCTTCGCGGCCCGGAAGGTGAAGCTTCCCAGCTTGTTGATAGTGGCCCCGATGACCGCCTCGCCCGGCCCCTTGTCTACCGGCAGGCTCTCTCCGGTGATCATCGATTCGTCGACGGCCGAGCGGCCTTCGAGAACGGTTCCGTCCACGGGGATCTTCTCCCCCGGGCGGACGATCACGGAATCGCCGACCCGGACCTCATCGATCGGGACATCCTGCTCCGCGCCGTCCCTCAGGACGCGGGCCGTCTTGGGCTGGAGCCCCATGAGCTTCTCGATGGCCTCCGAGGTCCGGTCCTTGGCCCGGGCCTCGAGCATCCGGCCGAAGAGGACAAGGACGATGATGACTGCCGAGGTGTCAAAGTAGACATCCGGGCTGCGTCCGGCCGTGTGGAAAAGCGAGGGGAAAAGGGTCGCCGCCGCGCTGGTGAAATAAGCGGCAGACGTGCCGACGGCGATGAGGGTGTTCATGTCGGCGGTCCGGTGACGGAAGGCTCTCCAGGCGCCGCGGTAGAACTGAGCGCCCATGACGAACTGGACGGGCGTCGCCAGGGCCCAGAGGACGAAGAAATTCCCAAGGAAGGCCGGCGTCCAGGGGAACCAGTGCCTCATGCTGCCCAGGAAGATCAGGGCGGCCAGGACACCTCCCGCGAGGACCTTTCTCCGGACGGTCGTGTATTCTTTTTCCCTGAGAAGCCTCTCCATATCAACGCCCTCAGCGACGTCGTATCCGGCTTCCCTGATGGCGTTGACAAGGGTCTTCACGCCGACGAGCATCGGGTCGAAAAGGACGGTCGCCCGCGCCGTGGCGAGGTTGACGTTCGCCTCATGGACACCGGAGACGTCCCGGAGTCCGCGCTCGACGTTGGCGGCGCAGCCGGCGCAGCTCATCCCGAGGATGGGAATATCGACATGATCCTCCCAGACCCCCATCCCGCAGACAGGGTCTTTGGCCATCCGCCCTCCTTTGGAAACCGCCCTCAGACAGCCTTCTCGGGGCAACGGAGCGGCAAACTGATACCCGCCGGATGAACCCCGACCCGCGCGATGCCCGCGTTTGATATGCCCCTAGAGGGGCGAAGAACTCGTCAAACCGTATCAGGACCTTTCGGTTCGGCCTCGCAGGCCTTCTTGGTTCCGGTCGAGAAAACCCAATAGACCGGGCAAACGCCCACGACGCTGGTCAGGAAGAGGATCACGGCCAGAACCCCCAGGACGATGCCGGCGACGCCGGTCAGCATCCCCAGAAAGAAGAAGACCGCGATGGCCGCAACGACGATAAGGCGGAGGATCCGGTCAGGCGTGCTCATGTTGCATTTCATCTGTGACTCCTTTCTCAAATTATAGCACAGAGGACCGGCCATGACAATCCCTATCATAATCCTAGGATTTAGCCGTCCCCCAGCTTCTTGGCTGAGGCGTCGGCCTCGTGGGCCGGGAATGGCCAGGCCCGAAGCTTGTCCTTGCCGAGGCGACAAAACCTGCGGCCGCAGCCTCATCGGGCCGTTTGCGCCGGCCTTCTATTTGTGTTAATATTCTGGGGCTTATCAGATTAAGGAGAGGACGATGTCCGGACATTCTAAATGGGCTTCCATCAAGCATAAAAAAGCCGCGACCGACTCCAAGCGCGGCAAGGTCTTTACCAAGCTGATCCGCGAGATCAGCCTGGCCGCCCGGGCCGCCGGCGGGGACCCCGATAAGAACCCCCGCCTCCGCAAGGGCATCAACGACGCCCGGGCCATGAACATGCCCGCCGACAACATCAAGCGGGCCATCCAGAAGGGCACCGGCCAGCTCGAGGGCGCCCAATACGAGGAAGTCACCTACGAAGGCTACGGCCCGAGCGGGGTCGCGATCTTCATCCAGGCCGTGACGGACAATAAGAACCGGACGGTCTCCGAGCTCCGGCACGTCTTCGCCAAAAACGGCGGACGGATCGGAGAATCCGGATGCGTCGCCTGGATGTTCAAGCGCATGGGCTACATCGACGTCGAAAAGGGCAAGGCCGATGAGGACCAGCTCATGGACATCGCCCTGTCGAACGGCGCCGATGACCTCAGGGACGACGGTTCCATCTTCGAGATCACGACCTCCCCCGAAAAACACGAGGCGGTTGTGGAGGCCCTCAAGAAGAACAATATCGAGATCTCGGCGTCCGACGTCGGCTATCTCCCCCAGAACTATATCAAAGTCGAGGGGAAGGAAGCGCATCAGGTCCTGCGGCTGATGGAGGAGCTTGAGGACCACGACGACGTCCAGAACGTTTCGTCCAATTTCGATATTTCCGAAGAGGAGATCGCCAGCTTCTCCCAAGCCGGCTGACGGCCGTTCAAGCTCCATGCGGGTCCTCGGGATCGATCCAAGCCTCCAGTCCTCGGGGTTCGGGATCATCGAGAGCGACGGCGACCAAGCCAGCCCCGTTGCCTACGGCGTCATCAAGCCGACCCCCAGCCTCCCCTTCTTCAAGAAGCTGAATGAGATCCGCGAGGAGATCGAGAAGCTCATCCGCGCCTACGCACCGGACGAGGCGGCCATCGAGAACCCCTTTTACGCCAAGAACGTGAGGACGGCCATGCTCCTCGGACAGGTCCGGGGGGCGGTCCTCGTCGCCATCGCCGGGACCGGTTGCGGCTTCTACGAATATTCGGCCCTGGAGATCAAGAAGGCCGTGACCGGCTACGGCCAGGCGGACAAGGAGCAGGTCCAGACCATGGTCCGGGCGCTTCTCGGCCTCGATGACGACCGCATACCGCTCGACGCGTCCGACGCCCTGGCCGCCGCGATCTGCCATCTCAACTGCCGGCTCTCCCAGATCAAAATGGAGGGACCGGACCCGTCATGATCGCCTATCTCAAGGGGATCATCATCCATAAATCCCCCGGCCAGGTCATCATCGATACCGGCGGCGTGGGCTACCGCGCCACGATCCCCCTCAGCACGTATTTCAAGCTCGGCGAGGTCCGGGAGCCGGCGGAGCTCCTCATCTACACCCATATGACCAATGATTCCCTCTCCCTCTTCGGCTTCGCCGCCCAGGAAGAAAAGGACATGTTCCTCAAGCTCATCGGGATCTCGGGGATCGGGCCCAAGCTGGCCATGAATATCCTTTCGGGCATCGAGCCCGGGGACCTCGAGGAGGCGATCCGCAAGAGCGACGTCGCCCGGATCGCGCTCGTCCCGGGCATCGGGAAGAAGACGGCCCTTCGGATCACCATGGAACTCCAGGACAAGCTCGAAAAGAAGGAGAAACTCCTTGCCGCCAAAGGGTCCCCGGAAAGGGAGGACCTCGTCTCCGCCCTCCTCAACATGGGCTTCCGGCGGAAGGAAGTCGAACGGGCCGTTGACCAGGCCATCGGCGCCCGGAAGCCCGACGCGGGCTTCGAGAAGCTCCTTAGGGACTGCCTGAAGCGCCTGGCGAGGCTCTAGGGGCCGTTCAAGAAGCGGGACCTTCCCTCGGAATTTCCTGGTTGTTTTCCGGGACTTATTGAGTACAATAACAGAGAGCCAACAACGATGCCCGCGATCCTCAGCCCCGTCCGGACCAAAGAGGATATCCTTTTCGAGGACAGCCTCAGGCCCCGGACCTTCGACGAGTTCGTCGGCCAGGAGACGATCAAGGCCAATCTCAAGGTCTTCATCGAGGCGGCGAAAAAGCGGGGCGAGCATCTCGACCACGTCCTCCTCTACGGCCCGCCGGGACTGGGAAAGACGAGCCTGGCCTACCTCATCGCCAAGGAGATGGGCGTCAACATCAAGCCGACCGCGGGACCGGTCATCGAGCGGACGGGCGACCTCTCGGCCATCCTGACCAACATGCAGACCAAGGAGGTCCTGTTCATCGACGAGATCCACCGCCTCCAGCCCTCGGTCGAGGAGATCCTCTACTCGGCCATGGAGGACTTCAGCCTGGACATCGTCATCGGCCAGGGCCCGGGCGCCCGGAGCCACAAGCTCAAGATCAAGAAGTTCACCCTGATCGGGGCGACGACCCGGGCGGGCCGGATCACGGCGCCGCTCCGCGGGCCGGTTCGGCATCATCCACCGCCTGGATTACTACAAGGACGAGGACCTGAAGCAGGTCATCCTGCGGTCGGCGAAGATCCTCAAGGTCAGGATCGACGGCGAGGGCGCCGGCGAGATCGCCCTCCGGTCGCGCGGGACGCCGCGCGTGGCCAACCGCCTCCTGCGGCGGGTCCGCGATTACGTCGACGTCAAGGGCGACGGCAGTCATCACGGCCGGGGAAGCCCGGAAGGCCCTGGACATGATGGAGGTCGACTCGCTGGGCCTGGACGACGTCGACCGCAAGATCCTGACGACCATCATCGAAAATTTCGGCGGCGGGCCGGTCGGGATCGCCACCATCGCCGCCGCCATCGACGAGGAAAAGGACACGATCGAGTCGATCTACGAGCCCTTCCTGATGCGCATCGGTTTCCTCGACCGGACGCTGCGCGGCCGCAAGCTCACGGCCCGGGCCTACGCCCACCTGGGATATGAATTCGAGGGGTCCAGGGCCCACGCGGCGGTTTCTGATATTTTTTTTTTTTTTCCCCCCCCCCCCCCCCCCCCCCCCCCCCCCCCCCCCCCCCCCCCCCCCCCCTGTTTTTTTTTTTTTTTTTTTTTTTTTTTTTTTTTTTTTTTTTGTGTGTTTTTTTTTTTTTTTTTTTTTTTTTTTTTTTTTTTTTTTTTTTTTTTTTTTTTTTGGGGGGGGGGGGGGGGGGGGGGGGGGGGGGGGGGGGGGGGGGGGGGGGTTTTTTTTTTTTTTTTTTTTTTTTTTTTTTTTTTTTTTTTTTTTTTTTTTTTTTTTTTTTTTTTTTTTTTTTTTTTTTTTTTTTTTTTTTTTTTTTTTTTTTTTTTTTTTTTTTTTTTTTTTTTTTTTTTTTTTTTTTTTTTTTTTTTTTTTTTTTTTTTTTTTTTTTTTTTTTTTTTTTTTTTTTTTTTTTTTTTTTTTTTTTTTTTTTTTTTTTTTTTTTTTTTTTTTTTTTTTTTTTTTTTTTTTTTTTTTTTTTTTTTTTTTTTTTTTTTTTTTTTTTTTTTTTTTTTTTTTTTTTTTTTTTTTTTTTTTTTTTTTTTTTTTTTTTTTTTTTTTTTTTTTTTTTTTTTTTTTTTTTTTTTTTTTTTTTTTTTTTTTTTTTTTTTTTTTTTTTTTTTTTTTTTTTTTTTTTTTTTTTTTTTTTTTTTTTTTTTTTTTTTTTTTTTTTTTTTTTTTTTTTTTTTTTTTTTTTTTTTTTTTTTTTTTTTTTTTTTTTTTTTTTTTTTTTTTTTATAAAAAGGGAAAGAAAGAAAGAAAGAAAGAAAGAAAGAAAGAAAGAAAGAAAGAAAGAAAGAAAGAAAGAAAGAAAGAAAGAAAGAAAGAAAGAAAGAAAGAAAGAAAGAAAGAAAGAAAGAAAGAAAGAAGGGAAGGAA
>CAWCND010000008.1:0-19792 GCA_963796835.1 Candidatus Aminicenantota bacterium
CCGACGGCCGTTTCGGTCGGGCCGAAATCGGCGCTGCCGGCGACGTCGCCGCCGCCCGGACCGATCACCTGGCCGAGCCAGATCAGATTCAAATAGAGCTTGTAGGCTTCGAC
The DNA here is from genome assembly GCA_963796835.1 of Candidatus Aminicenantota bacterium. Taxonomy (GTDB): domain Bacteria; phylum Acidobacteriota; class Aminicenantia; order Aminicenantales; family Saccharicenantaceae; genus DATKJS01. The sequence goes on from CAWCND010000008.1 coordinate 114, forward strand.
GAAATATTTGTCGTCGCTGAGGGCCTCCGACCCGAGATGATCATGCGGTATTCGACGTCCTGCATCTTCTTGTCGAATCGCCTCCAGCGCCTTGAGGACGGAGGCCCTTGCCCTTCTGCCGGCGCGCGTCTTCGCGCGTCTTCGATCTGCCGGCGCATCCATTCGATCTGTTGGTCATGTCGGCGACGGCGCTGATGTCGTCGCGCACCCGCAACTGGAGCTTCACCGAGGCCTGGATATCGGCCTCGGTGCGCGTGGCTGTCGGGCGGCAGGAGGATCTCGAGAGGCTGGGTCGGGCTCTGGCCGTCCACGGTGAGCCGCACGGTGTACGCGCCCGGCGCGGCCGATCGGGCCCTGGACCTGGGACAACGCCCCAGTGCGTGATGGGCCGGGTCTTGGCGCTCGGAAGCGCGGCTCTTCCCAGATATGCGGATTTTCGGGAGGCGTCGTCCGGAGCGCGACCTGGCGCGGCGCTCCGTAGCGCAGGTCCCAGAAGACGCGGTTGAGCCCGGCCGGCTCCGGCAGCCGGCGGCAGCTTGCGGATGACCGTTCCGGCCTGATCGAGGATCTCGACCTGGACGCGGATTCTTGGGCGCCGCTCCAGCACGTAGTGATCAGGGCCCGTCCGCCCCGGGCCAGGCGGTAGGCGGGGCGCGGCGCGAAGAGGTCGAACGGCCGGCGTTCGAGCCCGCTCCACCGCGCCCTGCTCGAGCGGCGTGATGTCCTCCAGGATGTAGAGCCCGCGGCCGTAGGTCGACACGACCAGGTCGTGGGCCTGCTTCTGCACGACGATCCAGGACACCGGCGCCGGCGGCAGGCCGTCCTTGAGCCGGTTCCAGTGCGCGCCGTCGTCGAGCGAGTAGTAGAGCGCGTTGCCCGTGCCCGCGAACAGCATGCCCTTGCGGTTCGGGTTCTCGGCGATGACCCGGGCGTAGGCCAGCGGCCCCTTCGGGAGGTCGTCCGTGATCTTGGTCCACGTCTGGCCGAAGTCGGTGGTCTTGTAGATGCACGGGTCGCGGTTGTCCATCAGGTGAAAGTCGACGGCGATGTAGGCCGTGCCGGCGTCGAAGTGCGACGGCTCGATCTTCGAGACGGCGCCCCACGGCGGCAGGCCCGGCGATGTTCTTCGTGACGTCGTTCCAGCGTCGCCGCCGCCGTCGTTCGTGAACCAGACTTTGCCGTCGTTGGTGCCCGCCCAGATGAGGCCCTTCTGGACCTCGGAAGGCGCGATGGCGAAGACGACCTCGCCGTAGAACTGGCCGAGGTTGTCGCCGACGATGCCGCCGGAGGAAACGATGCGGCGCGGGTCCTGGGTGGAAAGGTCGGGGCTGATGACGCGTCCAGCTCGCGCCGCCGTTCGTCGTCTTGAAGATGACCTGGCAGCCGTAGTAGACCGTGTTGTGGTCGAACGGGTCGATGGCCAGCGGCGGCGTCCAGTGGGAGCGGTACTTGCGCCTTGTTCGGGCGCCGAGTCGAGCGTGTGCAGCCAGGGGCTGACCGAGCGGGCCAGCTTGGTCCTGTGGTCGTAGCGCGTCACTTCGTTGCCGTAGCAGGTGGCCCAGACGATGTTCGGGTCGGTGGGATCGGGGATCGTGAAGCCCGACTCGCAGCCGCCCAGGCCGTGCTCCCAGACGCCGGTGCTCGGACCGCGCCGCCGCGCCCGAACCCGCCGTACCCTCCGGCCGCCGGACGCCCGGGCGCGGCTTCGGGCGTCGTGCTGAGGCCGCGCATGGTGCCGTCGTCCTGCATGTTGCTGTAGATGTGGTAGGGGACGTCGTTGTCCACGGCGACGTGGTACATCTGGCCGATGGGCAGCGTGATGCGCCGCGAGGTCTTGCCGTGGTCGGTCGGTCATGTACATCCCGCCGTCGTCGGTGACGAGGATGCGGTCGGCGTTGGTCGGGTCGATCCAGATGTCGTGGGTGTCGCCGCCCCAGGGCAGGGTCCGGAAGGACTTGCCGCCGTCGATGGACTGGTGGAAGCTGCTGTTGGCCACGAGGACCTCGTCGGGGTTGGCCGGCGAAACGGCGAGGCGGATGTAGTAGCCGGCGCGGCCGATCAGGGCCCGCTGCCAGCTTCCGACCTTCCAGTTGTCGCCGCCGTCGTCCGAGCGCCAGAGCGAGCCCTGGTCGGCGGTCTGGATGAGCGCGTAGACGCGCTTGGAATCCTTGGCCGCGACGGCCACGTCGATCTTGCCGACGGGCGGCTTCGGCAGGCCGTGGCCTTCCAGCCGCTTCCAGGTGGAGCCGCCGTCGCGCGAGACGTAGACGCCGCTGCCGGGTCCGCCGCTGAACATGGCCGTAGGTGTGCATCTCCACCTGCCACATGCCGGCGAACAGGACCTGGGGATTGGTCGGGTCCATGGCCAGGCCCGAGCAGCCGGTGTTCGGGTCGACGAAGAGGACGCGCTGCCAGGTCTTGCCGCCGTCGGTCGTGCGGAAGACGCCGCGCTCCTGCTGCGGGCCGGTGAGGCGGCCGAGCGCGGCGGCGAAGACGATGTCGGGGTTGGTCGGGTGGACGACGATGCGGCCGATGCGGCCGGTCTCGTCGAGCCCCATGTGCGTCCAGGTCTGGCCGGCGTCGGTCGATTTGTAGATGCCGTCGCCCATCATGTCGACGTCGCGGATGGCCCAGGCTTCGCCGGTCCCGGCCCAGACGGTGCTCGGGATTGGACGGGGCCACGGCCAGCGCGCCGATGGCGGCCACCGGCTGGTCGTCGAAAACCGGGCTCCAGCGGCTGCCGCCGTCGGTGGACTTCCAGACGCCGCCCGACGCCGCGCCGACGTAGTAGGTGTTCGGGTCGCCGGGAATGCCCGCGGCGGCCGAGATGCGGTTGCCGACCGCCGGACCCATGAAGCGGAACCGCAGGCCCTCGGGCGGACGGACCTCCGGGCCCTGCCGTTGGGCCGACCCCGGCCCGGTCATGAGGGCGATCCCGAGGCATGCCAAGAGAACGTTGCGACCGAAATGACGGCCTATTTTCATGGTGTTTCCTCCTGTGAAGATATCATGCCGGCTCGTGCCGGATTCTCCGCCAATCATATTTCTTCGAGGGCGCCAGAGTCAATCCCACGAGTCCCCGGGGCTCGAGCTTCGGCGGAAATCGCCGTTGTCTTCCAGTTGAGTTGCCTCAAGACGGCTAGCCGGGCGCCCTCTTGAGGGGTATAGCCGTCGGGGATGAGGCGGTCCTCCCCTTCCGGGCTAGCCCGCTCCGGCTAGGCCGGAGCCGCAAATATGCCCTAGGGAATCGCCCGGCCCGGCTATTCACAGCGGAACGGGCTGAATTTATATTCTGTCACGTTCAGGGGAGTTGACCTGAATAGATCAATTTGTGAGGTTCATCATGAACGCACTGAAAAAATGTCTGATGGGAACGGTGCTCGCCCTGAGGCTGGCCGGGCTGATGTTCGCCGCGGCCACGGCGACCCAAACGGTCACGATGCAGATCAATTCGATCAGCGTCCTGGCCACAACCGGTAACCCGGCGGCCCTGGCCGTGTCCGCCCCGGGTACGGCCGGCGCGACGCCCGCGAATCCGACGTCTAACACGACTTATGCCCAGTACACATCGACCGTGGCAGCGGGCATAACGCGGCGGCTTCAAGCCAACTGGGGAGTGTCGGACGCGGCTCCGGCCGGATGCTCGTTGCTGCTGCAGGCGACACCGGGCACCGGGCAAGGCACGGGCGCGGCGGCGATCACGATGACGTCCACGGCCCAGAACATCGTGACGGCCATCGGAAGCTGCGCGACGGGGGTGACCGGCACGAGCGGCGCTCAGCTGGCCTATACGCTGTCGATCAACACCATGACGTCCCTCGTCGCCGGCGACAACCACACCGTCACGATCACCCTGACCCTGACCGACAATTGAGGCTCAAAAATCGGATTGCCATCGGGTGCGCCATGAGCGTCTGAAAGTGATGATCGTGAGCAGGCAGAACATCACACGGCGGATTGGGAGGGGAACGGTTCTCTTCCTGACCGGAGCTTTCCTCCTGCTCATTTTCGCCCAAGCGGCCAACATCACGATCACCGGAAGCTGGTCATTGGCGATCGGCGCCGGCAATCTCACGGGAGGGGCCGGCAGCAACCTCACCGCGACCTATACGTCCACGTCAGGTTCGATCTCGATGGGCGTGTCGGCCACATCCAGGACGTCGACTTGGAGCGTGAGTGTCCTCAGAATCGATACCAGTTGGAACGCCAATTTGGTCCTTTCGATCATGCGGACGGGTAGCGGGAGCGGCACCGGAGGTGTTTCGGGGGGGACCACATATCTTACGATCACGACGATGGGCCAGACTTTCGTGACGGGAAACGGCACCCTGACGGGGATCACGCTTCAAGAGCGCCTCGGCGGCGTATCGGTCTCGATACCAGTGGCGACGTACACGACGACGATACAGTTCACGGTGACCGACACCTAAAAAGAGAAAGAATGGAGGGGGAGCCTATGAAAACCAGAAAAAGAACCCAAGGGCTTGTCATCCTGGCCTTCCTGATCTGCCCGGTCCTGGGCCGGGCCCAGGTCGGAATCACAAACGGCCTGACCCAGGAAAAAGTCTGCAAGCCCGGAGAGGCCTTCCAGAGCTTCATCACGCTCCGGAACTACGGCGCGACGCCCGAGGAGGTCCGGATCTACCAGACGGATTATTCCTTCACCTTCGACGGCAAGAGCTTCTACGACCCTCCCGGTAAGGCCGCCCGCTCCAACGCCGCCTGGATCACGCCCGGCCACAAGCAGATGACCATCGCCGGCTCGTCCCAGGTCGACCTCCGCTATGCGGCCAAGGTCCCGGACGACCCGAGCCTCGTCGGGACCTACTGGAGCGTCATCATGGTCGAGGTCCTGCCGAAGGCCCAGGCCTCCAGCCGAACGCCCCTAAAAAGGAACCCAGCGTCGGCATCGCCCAGGTCATGCGCTATGCCGTCCAGGTCGTGACCCACATCGGGGACACCGGCTCGCGCAAGCTCAGGTTCATCCAGACCGAGCTCCTCCAGGACAAGGGCCAGAAGATGTTCAACATGGATGTCGAGAACATCGGCGAGCGGTGGCTGCGGCCCTACTCTTCGCTGGAGGTCTACAACCAGAAAGGCGAGCTCGTCGGGAAATTCGAGGGAGAGCGCCTGAGGACCTTCCCGGGGACGTCCGTGCGCTTCAAGTTCGACGTCAGCCACGTCGTCGAGGGCAAGTACAAGGCTTTGGTCGTTCTCGACAATAAGGACTCCAATGTCTTTGGGGCCCAGTACACGTTGGATTTCACACCGTCCGCTAAGGAAGCCAAAGATTTCTAAGCCATGAGGCGGACAAGGAGGGGGGGGCCATGGGCACGCGTCGGCCGGCCGGAGCCATGGCGATCGCGGCTGTCCTGTTCATGGCTTGTCTCTTTCCGGCCTTTTCCCAGAGCCCTGAGCCCGGACTCCAGGTCCAATCCCTCCATCAGGGGACGATCGAAACAAAGCCCCTCAACACGATCACCCTCGTTTTCCATGCGGTCAACCGGACGGACAAGTCCCGCGAATTCGTGCCCCGCGTGGAGCTTCCCGAAGGCTGGAAGCTGGCCATGGATGAAACGCGATTCAGCTTGGCCGCCGGTGAAGACACGATCCGCCTCATTTCCGTGGCCGTGCCGGGCCGGGCCCTGGCCGGGGAGTATCCGATCGGCTACACCGTCAGCGCGATCGACGATCCGGCTTTGAACGCCAGGGCCGAAGCCGGGGTCAAGGTCCTGCTCGAGGCCCGCCTGGCCGTTGAACCGATGGACACCCGCCAGCTTGCCGTCGCCGGGGACAAAGGTTCATCCGAGTTCCTGGTGACGAACATGAGCAACTCCCCCCTGGACGTGGACCTGGACGTGAAGAGCAACGGCCCGGGGGTCAGCCAGGACACGAAGCGGATGCAGCTCGGGCCAGGGGAATCCCGTCGTGTCCGGATCGCCGTCGCGACCGACCCGCACCAGAGCCAGAGATTGGACCAGCAGGTCCAGCTGACCGCGGCCGCGGAGGTCCCGGGGAAGGGCGCCATCGCGGCCAGCGCGATGACGGAGTTTGAGGTCATTCCCCGGGTCTCCGGAACGGGCGACTATTTCAACAGGTTTCCGGCCGAAGTCGGCTTCCTGGCGATCGGCGAGAGCGGGGCCCAGGGGGCCGGCCAGTTCAAGTTCGCCGGGGCCGGGTCCCTTGACAGCGAGGGCACCCAGCGCCTGGATTTTTACTTCCGCGGCCCGGGCCGGAGCCTCGAACGCGACATGTTCTACCAGTTCGGCCTCCGGTCCGAAGAATACCGCCTGAGCTATGACTCCCCGAACATCCACGTCTACGCGGGGGACGGCGCCTATTCCCTCACCCGGCTGACCGAGACCGGCAATTACGGCCGAGGCCTCGATGTCGACGCGGCGTTCGATAAGTGGTCCGTCCGAGGCTACTTCGACCGCATCCTCCTCCAGAACGGGTCCGGGAACGAAAAAGCCTTCCAGCTCGGCTATCGGCCCGACCCAACGATAAAGTTCAACTTGAGCTATATGACCCGGGAAGACCCCGAGCGGCCGACGGCCAGCCAGATCGTCAGCCTTCAATCTCAGTACGTTCAGAAGTTTTATCATTTTAACCTGGAATACTCCTGGGATCGGAGCGGAGGGAAAGACATCCAGCCGCCCAACAGCGCCCTCTGGCTGGAGGCCGGCGAAACCTATAAGAACCTCAGTTCCCAGGTCAACATCATCCGTTCCGGACCGGACTATCACGGCTATTTCCAGAACCTGGACTACAATACGGCCGAAGTGACATACGCGAGCACGGAAAGGTGGGGAGTCCGGGCCTCCTACCTAGGCCAGAAAAGCCACGCGGCGATCGCGCCTTATATCCAGCCTTTCGACGACCAGACGATCCAGGCCGGCGCCTACTATCGGGCCTTTCGCGGGCTGAGCCTTTCCCTCGACGAGCGCATCCATGACCGCCAGGACCTCTCCCCGGTACCGGCATACGATTATCAAGACACCTCCCTGCGGCTGGGAGCCTTCACCTATTTCGGGACCTTCGGGTTTCAGAACTTCGTGGATATCGGCACGACCCGCAACAATCTGACGCACGAGTCCGAGAACCTGACGGAATACACCGTATCGGCGAACTACCTAGCCATCAACAAGATCTCCCTCTCCGCGTATCTCCATTATCGCGACCAGAACGAGTCATTCACGGGAGACAAAATGCGGCGGCTGGACATGAATTTCAGCATCGGCCTCCAGCTGGGACGGATCGATATCAGCGCGCTCTACCGGACGGCCATCCTCCAAGATCTCTACCAAAGCGCGTTATCCCGGGGCAACTTCGAAGACCCAGCGTTCATACTCAACAATTGCAACATGTTCGGGGTGAACCTGGCCTGCCACTTCAGGAACGGCCATACCGTGGAGCTCCGGCTTCAAAATGTCGTCAATCCCTTCCAGGCGGTCCAGCCCGGAAAATCGTTGATGGCCCTCGTCGAATATTCCATCCCGGTCGGGTTCCCGCTCAGCCCCAAAACGACGATCGGAATGCTCCGCGGCAGGGTTTATGACGCCGAAGGCGGCCAGCAGGGAGTCCCGGGCGTGATCGTCAGAGTCAACGACCTCGCCGCGGTGACCGACGCCAAGGGCGATTATGTCTTCAACGGACTCGCCCCGGGTCCGTACGTCATGACGCTCGATGACCGTAGGGCGGTTTCCGACAAGGTCCCGGTCGTCAAGATGCCGCTGACCGTGGTCGTCGAGGGAGGCAAAAAGCTCGATTGCCCGATCGGATTGACGACGGGGGCAAGCATCGGGGGCCAGGTCGTCATTTACGATTTTGAAAACGGCGCGTCGCCTCAGGTCGCCCGGAAAGATCCGGAGACGACGGCCCCATCCGGTGCCGACGCCCCGGCGAAAGAGCCAGAGAATACCGCCAAGCCCCAACTGGTCGAACGGGCGCCGCTCTGCGGGACAGCCGTCGAACTCCGGGCAGGCGACGAAACATATCAGCGGGTCACGGACGAAAAGGGGCGATTTCTTTTCGAAGGCCTGAGGCCGGGAAAATATACCCTCAAGGTCTTCGATGATAACCTTCCGGAATTCCACATTTTCGAACAAGACACGTTTGAGTTCGACCTCCAGCCGGGAGCGAAAGAGGACGTCACCGTCAAGGTCGTCCCCGTCCTCAGGCCGATCCAGATCATCGACCAGGGCGAAGTGAAAATAAGAAAGAAGAAAGACGCCGATAAATAAATAAGCGCTCCCTCCCTTCCACCTCCCCTTTCCGGCTTGGCGAGGGGCCCAAACGGATTCGGGCTGAGCCGCTTGGACCATGGCCGTCCCGGATGGTAGAATAGTATCTCGCGGGAAAGATAAGAATTCTCGTCCGTCCGACGACAAAACTCTCTCGAGAGAAAGATCGATCATGATCAAGCCCGGCGACCTCTGCGCGACAACCCCAGGTTCCAGGCGTTGCTGAAACGGTTGTGACGATAGGCTATTGATATGAAAAAAAACTCTTTGCTCATGGCTCTTCTCCTGGTCCTGGCGGCCGGGGCCGGGAACTCCTCCCCGTCCCAGGAGCCGCAGAAGAAACCGGGGGACATCAGGGTCGACGTCACCGTGAGCGCCATCACGATCGGGGTCACCGTCCAGGACAAGAACGGGAGATACATCAACAACCTCGAGGCCAAGGATTTCGCGATCTCCGAGAACAACGAGAAGCGGGCCATCACGTATTTCAATCACAATTTCATGTTGCCCCTCAGCCTGACGGTTCTCCTGGACGTCAGCGGGAGCATGGCCATCCTCAACAAACTCGAAGAGATCAAGGTCGGCCTCAAGAACATGGTCACCGCGGAGCTCAAGCCCCACGATGAAGTGTCCCTGCTGATATTCTCCGATGGCCAGGTTGAGGTCGCGGCCCCGTTCTCCACGGACAGGACCGCCTTCCTTTCAGCCCTGGAAAAGGTCCAACCCTTCGGGCAGACCGCCCTCAACGACGCCGTGGCGGTCTCCCCGGAATTCGCCAACCGGGGACACAACGCCAAGCGGGCCCTCCTCCTGCTGACCGACGGCGTTGAGAACGACAGCCAGGTGACCCCGGAGGAAGCCGTGGAGATCGCCCGGCGGGTCGACGTGCCCATCTACACGATCGGCTACAAGATCCCCCTGAGCGAACAGCTCCTCAAGGCGCTCAAACGGTCCAAGACCTTGACCTCGGCCGGAATCGTCGCGACCCTCGACAGATTCTCCCGGGCGACGGGGGGAAAGCCGTTTTCGTCAACGAACCATCGGAGATGTACCAGGCCCTGCGGGAGCTCAAACAGGAGCAGAGCCATCAATACCTCATCGGGTACACGTCGTATAAGGACCTCAGCGGGGCTTATCGCTGGATCCGGGTCGCGGTGCCTGGCAAGGCCTACAAGGTCCGGACCCGGGAGGGATACTGAACGAGGGTGAATATCCTCTTCCCCCGGGATCGCGACCTGGCCTAAAGATCAATTGACCTTCGTCCCCCCAAAGATTATAATAGATTCATAGCTCCTGGGGGCTGTGCTTTCTTCGCGTAAACGGTTGAAGAAAGCCTGTTTTCTCGGGACAGGAAAGGAGGCTTTAATGTCAAAGAATCGGTTGGCTCTCATTGTCGGTGTCGTCGTCTTCATCGCCCTCGTCATCGGGCCGGGATGCGCGACGAAAAAGTATGTCAACGACGAAACGGCGGCCCTCGACAAGAAAGTCGAAACAGTCGCCACCGAGGTCGAGACGAGCCAGAAGCGGATCAAGGAACACGACGAGAAGCTGGCCTCGATCGGCGAGATCATCTCGAAGCACGATTCCCAGTTCACGGCCGTCGACGGGAAGATCGACGACGTCAAGAAGATGATCCGGGGGAACCTCATTTACAAGGCCACCCTGCAGAGCGGCGATGCCAAGTTCGGTTTCGACAGCTATGAGCTCAGCGCGGACGCCAAAGGCGCCCTGGACAAGTTCGTCCAGCAGCTCATCTCCATGAACAGGGGCCTGTACCTGGAAATCCAGGGGCACACGGACAGCTCCGGCACGGACGAGGTCAATGTCCCTCTCGGCAAGAAGAGAGCCGAGGCGGTCATGCTCTACCTCTACAAGCAGTATCACATTCCGCTCTACCGGATGCAGGTGATCAGCCTGGGAAGCTCCATGCCCGTCGCCGACAACGCCACGCGCGAGGGCCGGGCCCAGAACAGGCGCGTCGAGATCCTCGTCTACGAATAAGCAGAATCTCCACGGGAACGGGGACGAGCGCACCGTGACCACGGCGCTCTCCCCTTCCCTGTCCCTGGTGCCGGCGGCAGCGATATTGTAAGGATACGTCTGGCTGCCGTTGACGTTTCGATGGAGGTAGTCCAAGGGGCCTCGGGATATGTTTCTGGCGACCTTGGCCGGGAGCTGCTTCTACGGCCCGAGCCCTGAAAAGATCACCGGACGCCGAAGGTGAACGCCGTCCGTTCCTCGTTACGGTCCGTCGCGGGCGGGGGCTCGGGAGAGAGCGCGGAGATCTCGGCCCGGAGAGCTTCCGTCATCGGCACGTCCAAAGCCGCGAGGCAGGTTCGCAGCTGGATTCTGTCCCTGGCGCCGATGATGGGCGCCGTGACCGCCGGATGGCCGCCCACCCAGGCGATGGCCAGCCCCACGGGGTCGAGCCCGCGGTCCCGGGCGAAGGCGGCGAACCGCCCGGCAGTATCATGGGACGAGGCCTCCCCGTAGCGCGTCTGGGAGATCTTGTGGGTCGTGAGGCGACCCGCCCCTGACCGCCGGCCCTCGTCATATTTCCCCGAGAGGAGGCCGCCGGCGAGCGGACTGTAGGAAATGACGCCCAGGCCCTCGGATCGGGCCATCGGCAGGATCTCGACCTCGGCCTGCCTCTTCACGAGACTGTACATGGGCTGGATGCAAGAGAACGGCGCCCACCCGCGGTTCATGGATATCCCCAAAGCCTTGGCCACCTGCCAGGCGGCGAAATTGCTCGCCCCCGTGTAAACGATCTTCCCCTGCCGGAGGAGGTCGTCCAGGGCCCGGAGCGTATCCTCGAGCGCGGTCCTGTCGTCGAAACGGTGGATGAAATAGATATCGATCCGGTCGGTCCCGAGGCGTCGCAGGCTGCCCTCGACTGACGAAAGGATGTGGCGGCGGGAGGCGCCCATGGCGTTGACGTCCTTGGACGTGGCGAAATAGGCCTTGCTCGTGATGACGACGTCCTCCCGGGAATCCTTGATCAGCCGGCCCAGGATTTCCTCCGACCGGCCGCCCGCGTAGATGTCGGCGCAGTCGAAGAAGTTGATGCCGGCGTCGCGGCAGGCGCCGAACATGGCCGAGGATTCCGCCTCGTCCGCCTCGGCGCCGAAGGTCATCGTCCCGAAGCACAGGCTCGAAACCTTGAGGCCCGTTTGTCCCAAGAATTTATCATTCATGCCTGCCTCCCTTTGCCGGATGTCGGACAAAGCCTTTCCCGCATGGTCATTTCGCCGTTTTTTTCAAGGTGATCCCGTGACCGATGGGATAGAGCCCGGGGAGGGAAACCGGCAGCTTCCCGTTGATGTCCATCTCCCCGAAAAGGGCCCGGGCCGCGATCTGCTGCGTCTCGGGCGTGTTGCGATAGACGCAGACATAGGCGGCGACCCCCGGGAAGTGCTCCAAAAAGTAGGGGCTGCCGAAGGAGACGGCCACGACGGCCGGCCCTCCCGCCGCCGCGAGCCTTTGGACCAGAGCGGCGTGCTTGGGCTCCAGGTCGACGCTCCCTTTGCTCGAGGTGAGCCGGGAGAACAGGGCGAAGACGACCGTGTCCACGCCGGCCGACCGGGCCACGTCGGCGTCAAGTTCGTCCTGGCCCGTGTCGCCGTCGGCGAAAAAGCCCAGGATCCCGGTATCTCTCTTTTTCATCTCGGCGACAAAGGCCCGCCCCGCGAAGTAATCCCCCTGGTCGCTGCTCAGGGAAAAAACGGCGATCTTCCGCCCCGCCCCAGTGAGCGGGATCAGGTCCCCTTCGTTCTTGACCAGGGTCACGGCGCTTTCAAACGTCCGATAGGCCTCGTCCAGGAAGGGCCGGGGGGCTACCTTGCGGCGGATGTCTTCGATCCTGACAAAGCGGTTCCGCTCGAGGCCCAGGCCGGCCTTGGCTTCGAGGATCCGTCGGACCGACTCGTCGATCCTTCCGGCCGGGATCTTCCCTTCCCGGACGGCGGCGGCCAGATACTCCGCGACGCGGGCGGGCTCGGGCGGCAGAAGGATGATGTCCGCGCCGGCCAGGACCGCCCCCAGGGCCGCGTCCCCGGGCGAAAAGAGCTCGGTGATCGCGGCCATCTCCATGGCGTCCGTGACGATGAGCCCCCGGAACCCGAGCTTCTTCCGCAGGAGGCCGGTCAGGATCGCCGGCGACAGCGTCGCCGGGAGGTTCGGCGTCGGGTCGAGCGCGGGGACGAAAAGGTGGGCGGTCATGACCGCCCGCACGCCGGCGTTCACGGCGTCCCTGAAGGGCGCCAGCTCGACCCTTTCGAGCCGGTCGAGGTCGGCGGTGATCGGTCGGCAGCAGGAGGTGGGAGTCCTGGGCCGTGTCGCCGTGGCCGGGAAAGTGCTTGGCCGTGGCGATCATCCCGTTCTCCTGGCAGCCGCGGATGAAGGCCGCTGGCGATACGGCTGACCAGAGCCGGGTCTTCGCCGACGGACCGGGTGTTGATGATCGGGTTGTCGGGGTTGATGTTGACGTCGACGACCGGGGCGTAGGTCATGTGGATGCCCACGGCCCGTCCCTCGACGGCCGTGATCCGGCCCATCTCGTAGGCCTGCTCCTCGGAACCCGAGGCCCCGAGCGACATGAGCGGCGGGAAAAGCGTCGCGTTGGTGAGCTGGGTGCCCGCCCCGCGCTCGAGATCGGAAGCGAACAGGAGGGGGACCTTGGCCAGCTTCTGGAAGGCGTTGGTGAGCTCGGCCGTTTCATAGACTTCGCCGCCGGAGAGGATGAGGCCGCCGATCTTCGTCTTGGTGATGAGGGATTCAAGGCCCCGCAGGTATTCGCTGTCGGCATTCCGGAAGGCTCCCGTGAACCGGACCGCGATCATCTGGCCGATCTTCTCCTCGAGGGTCATCTTCCGGAGAGTCCTCGTCACCCAGCCGGCATCGGGCGGGACGAGCCGGGGCGTGGCTGAAGGGGCCGGCATCCGGGCGCAGCCCGAGGCCAGGAAAAGGACGGCGATGGCCGCGCCCGCCCATTTTTTCCTGATCATGATCTTCCTTCCTTGGCCGTCCTTCCCGTCGGGCCGATCTCCTCGACGGTTAAAACCGGACCAGCGTATGGACGTCCACTTCCGGAAAGGCCTGACGGATGTTTTCGCGGCCTTTGAGAGCCTCGAGCTCGACCAGCGCCCCGAACCCCACGACAACGCCGCCGAGGAGCTTCACCAGGCGGATGGCGCTCACCGATGACGAGCCGGTGGCGATGAGGTCGTCGATGATGAGCACGCGCTCCCCGGCCTCGACAGCGTCCTCGTGCATTTCGAAGTGCTCGACGGCGTACTCGTTGGGGGCGATGACCCTCACGGACTTCCGGGGCAGCTTGCCCTGCTTTCGGATGAGCGAAATGCCGAGCCGCATCTCCCGGGCCAGGCCGGCCGCGAAGAGAAAGCCCCGGGATTCGATGCCCGCGACGACCGCAGGTCTCCGGGTCCTGGCCCAAGCGGCCAACTCGTCGATCGCGAAGTTGAAGGCCGCCGCGCTCCGGACGACAGGGGTGATGTCCTTGAACACGATCCCGGGCTTGGGGAAATCCGGGACGTCGACGATGTAGGATCTCAGGTCGATAGCCATGCGCTTGTCCTTTCCGGCGAGATGCCCAATCTGCGGCCCCCTCATTAAAAAATAAAGTCCCCGGGATGTCAAATGGACACCGGGAACATCCTCATGATCCGCCAAAGCGCCTGTGCTTCGTTCCGGTCGGGTTCCGACGACGGCTTCCGCAGGAAAATAATGTTAAGCTCGGGGGCTTTCCTCCGTCGGGTCGCGGGTTTGTCCCGGCGAGCCAAACCCGCTTCGGTTCCGGGCCTCGCTCTCCCCGACCCTTGGTCGGAGAACCGTGCCCGCTCGACCCTCCACACGCCCTCCTCCGGGAAGCCCCCCCTCGCATTTTCTTTCTATCGCGTCAGCCGTCGCCGAGGCCATATTCCCCGCATGACGTTCCGGCCATTCCGCTGGCGGTTTTAAGAACGCCGCGTGTCGCCCGATTGCCGCAGGGAGTTATATCCATTATAATGGAGCCGGCGAGGGGCCGATGTCAGTCGATTACACGCTTTATTTCGTTGCCGACGCGGAGTTCGCGTCGGGGCGCGACCTCGTGCCCATCATCGAGGCGGCGGTCCGGGGCGGCGCGACGATCATCCAGCTCCGGGCCAAGGATTATCCGTTCCAGGCTTTCCTCGACTTCGGCCGGCGGGCCGCGGCCGTTCTCAAGAAGCGGCGCGTACCCCTTCTGATCAACGACCGCGTGGACGTCGCCCTGGGCTGCGGGGCGGCCGGCGTCCATCTCGGGCAACAGGATATGCCGCCGACCATCGCCCGGATGGCGCTTCAGAAAGGATCCCTCATCGGGGTTTCGGTCAACACGCCTGAGGAAGCCCGGGAGGCTGAAAGCCAGGGCGCCGATTATGTCGGGGCCGGGCCGGCCTATGCTACGACCACGGTCACGACGGGCCTTCCCGTCCTCGGACCGGACGGGATCCGGCGGATCAAAGAGGCTGTCCGCATCCCCGTCGTGGCCATCGGCGGGATCACGGACCGGAACGCCCGGGCGGTCCGTGAAGCCGGAGCGGATGGAGTCGCTGTCGTTTCGGCCATTCTCGGCGCGGCGGACCCGGAAACGGCCGCCCGCCTGATAAAAAAAAGCTTGCGGAGGCCTGGCCTCCTGAGGAGATTGCGATGACTGATCAAAGAAAACGAACGTTCGGCATCATTCTCGTTCTGGCCCTTGTCCTGGCCCGTCCGAGCCTGGCGTCCGGTTCCCCCACCGGGAATGACTCGCCGGCCAACGAGATCAAGAAAGTCGAGGACGCCACCCGTGTCCTCGGGGAGATGATGAAGGAGTCGGACAAGGCCATCCCGGAGAAGCTCCTCGAGAAGAGCGCCGGGATCGCCATCATCCCCAACGTCATCAAGGCGGCCTACATCGTCGGCGGCCGGCACGGTTACGGGGTCCTCCTCGTCCGGGGCAAGAACGGCGTCTGGAGCGACCCGTCCTTCATCGGCCTGACCGGCGGGAGCGTCGGCTGGCAGATCGGCGTCGAGTCGGCCGACGTCATCCTCGTCTTCCGGACGCCCCGGAGCATCGAGAACATCACCCGAGGGAAGTTCACTCTGGGCGCCGACGCAGGTGTTTCGGCCGGCCCGCTGGGCCGGTCGGCCGAGGCCAGCACGGACGCCGAGCTCAAGGCGGAGATCTACGCGTATTCGCGGAGCCGCGGCCTCTACGCCGGGCTGTCTTTCCAGGGAGCTTCTCTGTACATAGACGCGAAGGCCAACCAGAGCTTTTACGGCCTGAAGGGAGTGGGCCCGCAGGAGATCTTCGAGGGGAAGGTCCCCCCGGTCCCGGACGCGGCTATGAAACTCAGGAAGGCCCTGGAGGATTTTTCGCGGCCGGCGAAGTGACGAAGAAAGGCCCGGCCATCATCGGCTGATCGTGATCCGGCGCCCGTCGTCCGGCCCGGGCTCGATCCGGACCGAGATCCCGTCGAGAGGGAAGGTCAGCTTTTCCGCCCACTCGACGATGACGATCCCCGCTCCCAGGTAATCCTCCCAGCCCAGATCCAGGATCTCGGCCTCGCGCTCGAGGCGGTAGAGGTCGATGTGGAAGACGCGGTATCTTCCATCGTAGATGTTCACGAGCGTGAACGACGGGCTGCAGACCCGGCGGATGTCCCGGACGCCGGCGCCCGAAGCGATGCCTTTGGCGAAGACGGTTTTCCCCGCCCCGAGCTCGCCAAAGAGGAGGACGACCTCCCGACCTGAAAAACCGGAGGCCAGCCGTTCGGCCAGGCGAAGAGTCTCCTCCTCGGACCAGGTGATGACTGATTGTCCGGCCGGCGCGTCCGGCCGGGGTTTCTCCGGCACGCGACTCACTCCCCTTCCAGGCCTTTCAGGGCCCGCGGCAGGAACCGGATGATATCGCCCGCGGTCAGATATTTTTCGCTGAGCTCCCCGGCCGCGATGTCGGCGCTCAAGCCGTGGACATAAATGGCCGAGAGGACGGCGCCGAGGAAGTCCTTCTCCTGGATGATCTGGGACGCGATCATGCCGCTCAGGACATCGCCCGAGCCTCCCGTGGCCATGCCCGGATTCCCCGTTGGATTGACGAAGACGCGGCCGTCCGGCGAGGCCGTCACGGTCCGGTAGCCCTTGAGGACGATGTGGACGCCATATTTCTCGGCGAACGCGGGGACGAGTTCCAGGCGATATTTCAGGACATCGTCCGTCGAGCGGCCGGTCAGGCGGGCGAACTCGCCCGGGTGCGGCGTGAGCACGGCGGGCGCCTGGAGCCGGCCCAGGACCTCCGGGTCGGAGGAGATAATGTTCAGGCCATCGGCATCGATGACGGCGGGGACCTTGATCTTGGGAAGAAGGCCAAGGACGAAGCCCGCCGTCGACGGGTGGGTCGAGAGGCCGGGGCCGAGGAGAATGCCGCTCTTGCCTTTCAAGAGCTCGAGAACCCTGGGAAGGGCCTCCCGGGCGACGGACTTGGCGGGCGTCTCGGAGAGGGGCTCCGTCATCAGTTCCATCATGGACCGGGCGATCCCCGCCAGCGCGCTCCCGGCCGTCGCCACCGTGACCAGGCCCGCGCCCATCCGGAGGGCGGCTTTACCTGCCAGGGCGGCCGCCCCCGTTTTCCCAAGGGAACCCGCAACGGCAAGAAGATGTCCGTAGGTCCCCTTATGGGAGTCCTTTTTCCTTTTCTTGAAAAAGGGCCGGACCATCCTGTCCTCCACGAACTCGAGCTTCAGTCCGGGGCTCTCGAAGAGGGCCGGAGGGATGCCGATCGCCGCCACGAAGAGATCGCCGACGAACTCTTCGGCCGGCGGGAAAACATGGGCCACCTTGGGCGCCGCCAGGCAGACCGTCATGTCCGCCCGGACGCAGGGCCCGATGACCTCGAAGGTGTCGGAGGAGAGCCCGGAGGGGATGTCCACGGCGAGCTTGAACCCCCCGGCCTTATTGATGTCTTCGACGGCCCTTGCGTAGAGGCCTTCCAGGGGCCTGAGCAGGCCGGTCCCGAAGACGGCGTCGATGATGACCGTGGCATGGAGGATGCTCATCCGGCAGCTTTTCCAGTCCTCGGCGGTCCGGACCTCGGTGACCGGCACGCCGAGCCTGAGGGCGACGGCCAGGTTCAAGGCGGCGTCCCCCTTGACCTCGTCGCGCGGCGCCAGGAGAAGGACCTCCGGCCTCGCGCCGGAATTGAAGAGGTGGCGGGCCACGACGAGCCCGTCCCCGCCGTTGTTCCCCTTTCCCGCGACGATGACGATGCGCTCGTCCGCGGGCCGGGGGAACCGGGTCCTCAGGGCCTTCAGGACCTGGAGGCCGGCGTTTTCCATGAGGACCGGGCCAGGGATGCCGATGTCCTCGATGGTGGTCCGGTCGATCTCCTTCATCTCCCGGGAGGTCAAGATCTTCATGGGAACTCCTCCGGCGGCTCCGCCGCCCGACGCTGAGCCGATTCTAGCACAAATCGGACCGGGGCGTTATCCCCGCCGGCGCATCAGCGGCGTTCATTGACAACGCTTGCGGGCCTGTGCTAATAACAGTCCCGAGTCTTGGATTTTTCGACCTCCTGCCCTTCCGTGCGCAGGCAGGTCGGAGTGAAAGGTCCTCAGGTGCCCGAGACGTCCAACTTGAAAAAATTCCCCTGGCAGCCGGGCATCGTTTTTGCCGTGCTGACCATCGCGCTTCTCTCCGTGTCCTATTTCTATACCGCCCAGTTCAAAGGATTCGCCTGGAGTTCCAAGGAAACCGAGCTGGCGACCATCGCCAACCTGAAGGCCGTCCAGGTTTCGTCCTGGAGGCAGGAACGGTTATCCACGGCCAAGAACATGTTCGAAAGCCGTTTTTTCGCCCCCAGGGTCGAGGCGCTGCTCAAGGACCCGGCGTCTGCCCAAATCAAGAGGGAGATCCAGGTCGGATTAGGGCATGTGCAAGAAAGCTTCCCCAAGGAGTTTACGAGGATCGCCATCATCCTCCGGGACGGAAAGGTCCTTTTTTCCATCCCCGACGCTCCGCCCTACATTCAAACCCGCGAGTCGGTCCGGTTGAGCCAGGAAGCCTGGGCATCCGGGAACATCGTGTTCGGCGACCTCAATCAAGACCCCGATTCGGGACGAATTTCGATCCCGTTAGCTTTCCCCGTTCTCGCCCCCAAGGGCGCGGGCTTTGAGCCCATCGCCGTCATGGTGCTCGATATCGACCCCGGCCAAGCCCTCTATCCCCTGATCCGGGAATGGCCGTCGGCCAGCCCGACTTCGGAGGCCATCCTCATCGAGCGGGAGCGGGGAAACTTCCTTTACCTCAGCGAGCCCCGCTACAAGAGCAACGCCGCCTTGAACCTCCGGCTGCCGATCAGCAGGTTCCGGCGGCCCGGGATTGGAGCGACCATCGGGGAAGAAGGGATCATCGAAGGGAATGACTACCGGGCGCATAAGGTGATCGGCGTCATCAACGCCGTCCCGGATTCTCCCTGGCTCATCGAAGCCAAGGCCGACGTTTCGGAAATTAATGCGAGCTGGAGCCGGTGGATCGGCATCGTCTTTATCGTCATCATCGGCTTTATCCTGGCGACCGGGACGAGTCTCAGCCTTTTCTGGAGGCGGCAGAAAGCCTTGCACGACGCGGATGAACAGCAAAAATGGGAGCGGGCCCTCAAGAACCAGAACGATTTCCTCAGGGTCATGCTCGATGTCACGCCCAACCCCGCTTTTTTGAAGGACCCCCAGGGCCGGATCTCCGGTTGCAACGCCGCCTTCGAGAAGCTGATGGGCCTCTCCATGGACAAGATCCTCGGAAAAGCGTTCGATGATCTCACGACCCCGGAATTGGCAGAAAAAGACAGGGATATCGACCGCCTGCTCCTCGAGAAGCCGGGCGTCCAGGTCTACGAATCCCCCCTCAAGGCCTGGGACAGCCTCGACCATCACGTCATATTTATCAAGTCCACCTATGCCCGCCCGGACGGCAAGACCGGCGGCCTGATCGTGACCCTGATCGATATCACGCAGCGCAAGCGGGCCGAGGACGAGCTCCAGCAGATCAAGAGGTTCAGCGACGGGATCGTCCAGACCATGACCGAAGGCCTGGTCCTGACCGATTCGGAAGGCAAGTTCTCCTTCGTCAATCCCGCCGCCGCCGGTATGCTGGGTTATACCCCCGGCGAGATGGTCGACCGGGAAGTCATCTCGTTCGTCCCCAAGGACCAGCATCCCGTCCTCCGCAGCGCGGACGATCGCCGGGTCAAGGGCGTCGCCGACCGCTACGAGCTCGAATTCCTCCACAAGGACGGGATCCGGAAGATGCTCCTCGTCAGCGGCGGGCCGCGCTTCGCCGGGGTCCAGTACGGCGGGACCATGGCCGTCCTGACGGACATCACCGAACGGAAAAAGATGGAGGAGGAGATCCGCGCCCTGT
>CAWCND010000009.1:0-464345 GCA_963796835.1 Candidatus Aminicenantota bacterium
AATATTTCCGAAATGTTCCTCACCTACGGGGCTTTGCCTGAAGTGAATTTTCTGGGGTACGGAGGATTCGAAACCTGGTACAGCAGGCAGAGCGCCTTTCCGGTCAATTCCCAGGATTTTTCCCTGGGAGTGGGATGCGACCTTTTGCTGACCAAGGTGCTTACCGGTTTGACCATCGGGACCCGCTATGTGTGGCTGGGCCACACGGATCTGGCCTATGACAAGAGGGACTTCAGCGGCTACACGCTCCAGATAAGCAGTTCGATCCAGTATTGAGGGAATGTCCACATCTTTTTCCAGGCGTGATATGTAAAAAAATGCTGGTGGCTGGTTCTCATGATTGTCTTGCTTGGCTGTGGCGCTTGGGGAGCCTCCCAGGACCAGTTCGTTCCGGGCCAGGACCTGGATTACACAACCATCCGGCACATGCAGGAACAGGCCCGCGTGGCGGCCAATCTCCTGCCCGAGGCCGGGGCCTCCCGCGCGGAAATGGTTCTGGCCCTGGGTCCATGACCTTGAGGACGCCGGCGACAACGACGGGGGCGATGGTGTTGGAGAAGAGGTACGGGCCGGGCCCTCTGGCGGCACATCTCGACGAGCTCGCTGCGGCCGGAGACGCAGCCGCCGGAGGCCCCGCCGAGCGCCTTGCCGAAGGTCGTGGTGATGACGTCGATCTTGCCCATGACGCCGCATTTCTCGTGCGTGCCGCGGCCGGTCTTGCCGATGAAGCCCGAGGCGTGCGAGTCGTCGACCAGGAGCATGGCGTCGTACTTCTCGCAGAGCGGCGACCATCTCGTCCAGCTTGGCCGTGTCGCCGTCCATGGAGAAGACGCCGTCCGTGATGACGAGCTTGCAGGCGCTTGTCGGCGTGGAGCTGCAGCTTCTCCTCCAGGTGGGCCATGTCGGAGTGCTTGAAGGTGTCGTGCATGGCGCTGCAGAGGCGGATGCCGTCGATCGAGCGAGGCATGGACCAGCCGGTCGGAGATCATGACGTCGTCCTTGGTCAGGATGGCCTCGAAGACGCCGGCGTTGGCGTCCATGCAGGAGGGAAAGAGGAGCGTGTCCTCGGTCCCCAGGAACTCGGTCAGCCGCTGCTCGAGCTCGCGGTGGATGTCCTGCGTGCCGCAGATGAAGCGGACCGAGGACATGCCGTAGCCGCGCGGTCTCGAGCCCCTCGTGGGCGGCCTTGACGACCTCGGGATGGCTGGACAGCCCGAGGTAGTTGTTGGCGCACATGTTGATGACCTTTCTGCAGGGGCGCGCCGGCGGGAAACTCGACCTCGATGTCGGCCGCCTGCGGGCGAGTGGATGAAGCGCTCCTGCTTGAAAATCCCGGCGTCCTGGATGGCCCTGGAGCTGCCCTTGATACATAGTGCGGATCTTGCGCTGTAAGCCATGTCACATCCTCCTTAAAGGTTGCAGATTTCCTAGATGACAGTTTGTCCAGGGTCCAAAGTCCTCCGGAATGCCTTGGACTCTTGACCTCGGACTTGTTACTTAGTCGATGCATGTCTTTGGACGAATTCCGCGACCAGAACGGCAATCTTGTTCACCGAGTCGAAAGCCTCGGGGTCGCTTTATCGTCAGGGATCTGGATGTTGTACTTGTTCTCCAGGAACCGTTTCAGAGAGACCATGGAGAACGAGTCAACAATCCCGCCCGAGATCAGCGGCGTGTCGTAGTCGATGGCTCGCTGTCGTCCTCGAGGTATTCCTTCTTGACGTAATTGAGGATCGATCGTCTTTCGAGGTTCGTCAAGCCATGGTCGACGGCTGCCTGATTCAGTTGACGTTGGACTTCGGACCTTGGACCTTGGACCTTATCAGTCGTTTTCCAGAGTTGAGGTGTCGCCGATCTCCTCGCCCCACTCCTTGGCGTGGAGGATCCGGCGCATGATCTTGCCGCTGCGCGTCTTGGGCAGCGACTGCACGAACTCGATCTCCTGGGGCATGGCCAGCGGCGAGAGCTTCTTGCGGATGAAGTTCATGATGTCGAGGTCGAGGTCCTTGCTGGGCTCGTAACCCGGCTTGAGCGCCACGAAGGCCTTGACGACCTCCATGTTGATCGGGTCGGGCTTGCTGACGACGGCCGACTCGGCCACCGCCGGGTGCTCGAGGAGGGCCGACTCGACCTCGAACGGGCTGACCAGGTGGCCGCCGGTGTTGATGACGTCGTCGTCGCGGCCGACGAACCAGAAGTAGCCGTCCTTGTCGACGCTGGCGCGGTCGCCGGTCAGGTACCAGCCGTTCTTGAACTTCTTCTTGATAGGCCTCTTCGTTGTTCCAGTATGTCCGCATCATCGAAGGCCAGCCGGGCTTGAGGGCGACCAGGCCGATCTTCCCGTACGTCGGGTGACGGCTCGTGGGTCTTGGGATCGAGGACCGTGCCCGTGATGCCGGGGAAAGGCTTGCCCATCGAACCCGGCCTGACCTCCATGCCCGGGTAGTTGCTGATCACGATGCAGCCGGTCTCGGTCTGCCAGTACGTATCCAGGAAAGGCATGCCGAAGACGCTGCTGCGACCACGATGACCGCCTCGGAGTTCAGCGGCTCGCCGACGCTCGCCAGGTGGCGCAGGGAGGAGAGGTCGAACTTCTTGACGATCTCGTCGCCGGCCTTCATCAGCGAGCGGATGGCCGTCGGCGCCGAGTACCACATCGTGATCTTGTGCTTTTCGATGAACCGGTACCAGGCTTCGGCCGAGAATCCGGCGTCCAGCACGCATTGGGTGACGCCCAGGCTGAACGGGGCGATGATTCCGTAGGAGGTTCCGGTGACCCAGCCCGGGTCGGCCGTGCACCAGTAGATGTCGTCGTCCTGCAGGTCGAGCACCCACTTGGCCGTGAGGTACTGGGAGATCAGCGAGTAATGGACGTGCTTCACGCCCTTGGGCTGGCCGGTCGTGCCGGAGGTGTAGTGGAGGACGGACGGCGATTCGGCCTTGGTCGGGAAGATGTCCAGGTGTTCGACCGGCGCGGCCTTCTCCAGGCGAGAAGGCGACCTCGCGCTCCCTGCAGCGGCGTCTTGCCGTCGTGGTCGACGATGATGATGTGCTTCAGGTGGGGCAGCTTCTCCAGGATCTTCCGCACTTTGGGCGCGTGCTTTTTCTGGGTGATGACGGCCGAGGTCTCGGCGTTGCTCAGGCGGACGTAGAGCGACTCGTCGCCGAAGGCGGAGAACAGCGGCTGGGCGATGGCGCCGATCTTCAGGATGCCCAGGAAGCCGATATAAAGCTCGGGGATCCTGTCCATGAACAGGCAGACGCGCTCGCCTCGTCCTTGAGTGCCCAGGCCGCGGAGAAAGGCGCCGATGGTGTTCGAGGCCAGGCGGATGTCGTTGTAGGTGTATCGTTTTCTCGACGCCGCTGAAGCCTTCCCAGATGAGGGCGAGTCTTCGACGCCCTTGCCCATGCTGGCAGATGCGGTCGGTGCAGTACCAGCCGATGTTGATGACATCGCCCGGCTTGTAGCCGAGCTCCTTCTCCGCGATCTGCCAGGAAAAGTTCTTGACCCGCGCGTCGTATGAGCCGATATTCGACATGATGATCGATCCTCCATTCTCTTTTATTCCGTTCTCTTTTCCAGGACGACGACCGCCTTGGCCAGGTCCTTGATATGGGACAGCGAAGCCTGCATGCCGGTGATCTTGTGCGATTCGCAGAACTTGGCGACTTTGCCGTGGACGAAGAGCTCGGGCTTGCCCAGGGCGTTGTTGACGATTTCGATCTCGGAGAACTTGTGCCCGCCCGTCCATCCGGTCCCCATGGCCTTGAGGAAGGCCTCCTTCGCGGCGAAGCGGGCGGCGAAATGCATGGCCGGCCGGTGCTTGGATTCGCAGTAGGCGATCTCAGTCGGGGTGAAGAGCTTGGCCTTGAGGCTTTCCGTGCGGACGAGCTTCTCCTCGACCCGCTGGACCTCGATGATGTCCGTGCCGACCCCGAAAATCAATGGGTGACGTGCCTTTCGTTCGTGGCTGCCGGGCCCTGCGGCTCTCGGCCCGCCTACCGGCAGGCCGCTTCTGCCGCGTCCCGCAAAGACGGAATAGTATTATAGATTACGGGCGGAAAATGTCAAAGCCGGGAAAGGCCGGGTCAGATCGCCCCCAGGGCCTTCCCCACTTTTGTGAACTTCTCGATGGCGAACGTGATCTGCTCCGGGGTGTGCGCTGCGCTGATCTGGACCCTTATCCGGGATTTGCCCGCCGGGACGACCGGATAATAGAATCCGATGACGTAGATCCCCTCATCGAGGAGGGCGTTGGCGAAGTCCTGGCTGAGCTGAGCGTCGTCGGGCATGTGGCCGAGGAGGACCGGGACGATCGGGTGGACGCCGGGAACGATCCGGAAACCGGCCGCCTCCATCCCCTTGCGGAACTCCCGCGTGTTGGCCATGAGCCGCTCCCTGAGCTCACCCGATTCCTCGAGGATCTTCAGGACCTCGACCGTCGCCCCCGTGATGGCCGGGGCCAGGGAGTTCGAGAACAGGTAAGGCCGCGACCTCTGCCGGAGGAGGTCGATGATCTCCTGCCGGCCCGCGACGCAGCCGCCCGACGCCCCGCCCAGGGCCTTTCCGAAGGTCGTGACCACGACGTCCACCTTGTCCATGACGCCGCAGTGCTCGTGAGTGCCCCGGCCGCTCGGCCCGATGAAGCCCGTGGCGTGCGAGTCGTCGACGAGGACCAGGGCCTCGTACCGCTCGGCCAGCTCGCAGATCTTGTCCACCTGGGCGATGATGCCGTCCATGGAGAAGACGCCGTCCGTGACGATGAGCTTGAACTTGCGCCTCGCGGGCCTCGACGAGCTGGTCCTCGAGGTCGGCCATGTCGTTGTTCCGGTAGATGAAGCGCTTGGCCTTGGCCAGCCGGACGCCGTCGATGATCGAGGCATGGTTGAGCTCGTCCGAGATGATGGCGCACCCTTCGTCGAGGAGCGGCTCGAAGACGCCGCCGTTGGCGTCGAAGGCCGAGGAGTAGAGGAGGGCATCGTCCATCCCCAGGAAGTCGGCCATCCGGCGCTCGAGCTCCTTGTGGACCCCCTGCGTGCCGCAGATGAAGCGGACCGAAGCCATCCCGAAGCCCCAGCGGAAGAAAGCGTAATTCGCGGCGGCCATGACCCTCGGCTCGTTGCAGAGGCCGAGGTAGTTGTTGGCGCAGAAGTTGAGGACCTTCGCCCCGGATTCCGTCCGGATCTCAACGCCCTGCGGGGTGGCCAGGACCCGTTCTTTTTTGAAGAGACCCCGCTCCCGGATCTGCCGGAGTTCACTCGTCAGATGGTCTTTGAATCGTCCGTACATGGTCGTTTCCCTTCCGATGAAGCTGGATCATTATACAGGATAGGGACCGTGTCAGAAAGCCGGCTCTCCGGATCACCTCAGGTGTTGCCGAACGGAGACCGGTTGAACCACCTGAAATGTCACTCAACCCCCCTGGGGGAGACTTTGGGAGCGGGGGCAATACTAAAAGCCGGTGTCCCCGTTTATCCCCCCGTCCCTTGTCGATTGACCGGCCCTCAAGCTTGGGATATAACGGGCCTCGATGATGCCAGATGCTCCGCCTGTCCCTGTGTTCAGGGCCATCCCCCCCTCCCCGCCTCATAAAACTCGAACCCTGACGCTCCTGGCCCTGGCCGAACTCCTCAGCATGTCGGTCTGGTTCTCGGCCTCGGCCGTCGTCCCGGCTCTCGCGTCTGCCTGGAAGATCGGGGCTTCTGGCCAGGCCTGGCTGACCATGTCCGTCCAGGTGGGCTTCGTCGCCGGGGCCCTCGGCTCGGCCATCCTGAACCTCGCCGACCGGCTCCCCTCGCGCCTCCTATTCTCCCTATCGGCGCTTCTCGCGGGCGCCGCGACCCTCCTCATTCCAGCATTGGGATGCGGGCCCTCGGGGGCCATAGTCCTGCGATTCCTGACCGGGATTTTCCTGGCCGGCGTCTATCCGGTCGGAATGAAGATCATGGCCACCTGGACGCGGAACGACCGCGGCTGGGGGATCGGCCTCCTTGTGGGCGCTCTCACGGTCGGGTCCGCCGCCCCTCACCTCCTCCGCGTTTTCGGCGGGATCGGAGATTGGAGACCCGCCCTCTACTTGAGCGCCTCCCTGGCTGCCGCCGGAGGCCTCATCGCATTCCTCTTCATCACGGAAGGCCCGGACCGGGCGCCCGCGCCGCGCTTCAATTGGAAATACGCCGGAGAGCTCTGGCGGGACAGGGGGATGGCGCTGGCCAACCTGGGCTATTTCGGCCACATGTGGGAGCTCTACGCCGTCTGGACCTGGGCGCCCGTCTTCCTCCAGGCGAGCTTCCGGGCCTCGGGGTCCGCCGAAACCCGGGCCCCCGTCGCGGCCTTCGCCATGATCGCCGTGGGCGGGGCGGGAAGCCTGGCCGCGGGGAAGCTCGCCGACCGGTTCGGGAGGACGGTCATCGCGTCCTCATCTATGGCCGTGAGCGGGTTGTGCTGTCTCGTGGCGGGTTTCTTCTTCGGCAGGAATCCCTGGGCCCTGTTCATCGTTTGCCTCGTCTGGGGCTTCACGGTGGTCGCGGATTCCGCCCAATTCTCGGCGGGCGTGAGCGAGCTCTGCCCGGCCGACCGGACGGGCACGGCCCTGACGCTTCAAACGAGCCTGGGGTTCCTCCTGACCCTCGTGACGATCCGTCTCGTCCCGGCCCTCGAGCGGGTCGTCTCGTGGCGCTGGGCGTTTGCTTTTCTCGCCCTCGGCCCGGCCGTCGGCATCTGGGCCATGCTCCGCTTGCGCCGCCTCCCGGCGGCAGCGAAAATGGCTTCAGGCCGCTGTTAATATTCAAGTTAAAGGCATGGGCAAGAGTTTTTAAGAAATACCCTTGACATAACATACCTATCTTGGTATATTATTTACTGCCAGATGATTCCGGAATTCGATAAGCGAGGATATCTTCCGCCTGGGATACATAAGGCGGGATTATCAGAGTTTGTGGAACGATTCGGGGGAGCGACCATCGAGCGAAGAAGACTCATGACTAATTTCCTCTCACTTTTGAGCCTGCTCGCAAAACACAAGGAATATGTACGTCGATTGCTGGTAGACGGGAGCTTCGTTACATCAAAGCCAAGCCCGGGCGACCTCGATATCATCCTTATCCTTGCGAGCGATTTCAATTTCGATTCTCCCGAAGCCATTGCCCTTCTTCAAGCAAAAGCCGATCTCAATATCCATCTCATCTCTCTCTCCGAAGAAGATCCCCTGGAAGTCGCAAGATGGATCGGCTTTTTCGGCCATGATAGAGACCAAGCCCCCAGAGGTTTATTGGAGGTTTCAGAATGATCAAGAACAACCGCCAACATGCTTTTTCGAAGAAAAAGCTCAAAGAGCTTGAAGAGGCGCTCAAGATCATTAGGAACAAGTATTCCGAAAAACCCAGCAAGGCTCGACTTCTCAGCCAAGGCTATTTTGAACATATCGCTCAAATCCGAGAAGAGATCGCCGAATATGAAAGGATACGGGCGAGTTCTATCCCCTCAATCCTACGCGCGCAAACCGCGGAGGAGCTCCGGCATAAGATGATCGAACTCAGAATGCTGAGGGGCCTTACGCAGGCCGACCTCGCCAAAAAGATTGGTTGCGAACAAAGTGACATATCCCGCATGGAAAGAAAAGGTTACAAGGGATACTCGTTATCAACACTTAATAAGATTGCCGCCGCCCTTAACGCTATTATCGAAATCTGCTTTATTCCTCTTCCACTAACCCAAACTTTTCATCTTCCAACTGAGCTCTTGGCTTCTCCGACGATAACCCAGTCGTACAGCATGCTCCCTTTCCATTCTGCCGGCACGGATGATTCTTATTCAGGAGGATTAGCTAATGCCTAAGATCATTTTTTCCACGTGCAGCCAGCTCGTCAGTGTCGATCGCTTTACAAATACGCTGAGTCTTTTCCATATGATTGAGCAACTCAATGCTCCAAGCTTCCCTTTCCGAATGCCTCAGATGTTTGTTTCGGTTCTTTGGCAAAGAGAGCCTCAAGACGAGGGTTTGAAGTTTGAATCAGTCGTGCGGCTTACGGATCCTTTGGGTAAAACCAACGGAGAATGGAAGGCTGAGTGGGTATTTGAACAGCTTCGGCATCGTCATATTCTCTTGGTCGCCAACGCTGAGTTCGAGAGTCCCGGGTCTTACCATTTCAATATTTTCATTAAACGACAGGGCGAAATTGAGCTTGGAGAACCCGTCTCGACCATTGAAATAGTCGTCCAAAAATCTCAATAAAGAAGGCCCCGGCTTTCAGTTCTTCCTGTAGGCCAGCGTCGTCGAGGCCTGGGCCGTGGGCATGACGATCATTTCGCTGACGTTGACGTGCGGAGGCCGCGTCGCGCACCAGACTACGGCGTCGGCGATGTCGTCGGGCGATAGCGGCGTCAGGCCCTTGTAGACCTTGCCGGCCCGGTCCATATCGCCGTGAAAGCGGACGACGCTGAATTCGGTCTCGACCATGCCGGGGGCGACTTCGCTGACCCGGACGGGCGTCCCGTTCAGGTCGAGGCGCAGCCCCTTCGACAAGGCCCGGACGGCGAACTTCGTCGCGCAATAGACGTTCCCGCCGGGATAGACCTCGTAGCCCGCGATCGAGCCGATATTGATGACGTGGCCGCTCCCTCTCTCGACCATGCCCGGGATGACCGCCCGGCTCACGTACAGAAGCCCCTTGACGTTGGTGTCGATCATCTCCTCCCAGTCGCTGAGGAGGCCCTCGTGGAGCTTGGTCAGCCCGCGGCTCAAGCCCGCGTTGTTGATCAGAACCTCGATCGGTCGCCACTCCTCGGGCAGGGTGCCGATGGCCTTCTCGACGGCCGGCTGGTTCCGGACATCGAGGCTGAAGGCGTGGACCGGCACGCCGAATCCCTTCTTGAGCTCTGCGGCAAGCGCTCTCAGGCGGTCGGCCCGCCGGGCGCACATCAGGATCTTCGCCCCCTCGCGCGCGAACGCCAGGGCGCAGGATCTCCCGATCCCCGAGCTCGCGCCCGTCACGAAAACGACCTTATTCTTCAATGAATGCATTCGTCTTCTCCTTTGACCGTGTCCGACATCGACGGCGCGATTCGGAAATGAGCATTGTGCCCTCAAATGAACGGCGGCGCTCGGCCCCGCCAGCCAAGGTGGCGACGAGGACCGACAGCCGTGTCCAAAACGGCCGGATGATCACCTTGCTCATGGACAAAGAATATCGCGGCCGGACCTCGCTTGTCCAGCCTGAACCGTCCTCGGTTGCTTCGTCCGGGCACCGGTCTTATACTGGGACGCGGAGCGCGCGTGATCCCCACAATCCCCTATGGGCTTATCGGTATCGGCATCTCGATCCTCCTCGGCATCTGGGCGTTCATCGAGGCCGAAACAGCCTGGGGGCGGGCTCTCATCGCCGCCGTCATGGCCATCCTCTTTATTCTTCATGTTCTTTGGCGCGGCCAGGCGGGAAACCTCGTTTGGCTGATTTGCTGGCTGGCCTTCGGCGTCTGTTGTTTCATCTTCGTCAAATGGCGTGGCGGAGGGATTCGTTAGACCCCGACGGGGAGCGCCGCGTGATTGACACTCCGGCATCCTGAGTTTATATTGTCTCCGCGTGAACGACGGCGCGTTCTCCCGCCGACCGGACGCGCCGGATGAAAAGACAAAGGAGTGGACGATGGCATCAAAGCAGATTCTACGGCGCGATTTCCTGACCTCATTCCTGGCGGGGATCCCCATCATGGCGCTCGACTGGGACAGCTTCCCCCGGGGCGCGCAGGAGGCCGGCCGCAAGGACAGCGCCTATGACGCCGTCATCATCGGCGCCGGCCTGGGAGGCCTGAGCTGCGGGGCCGCGTTCGCCCGGCAGGGCTTCCGGCCGCTGGTCATCGAAAAGCACATCAAGCCTGGGGGCTACGCGACGACCTTCCGTCGCCCCGGCGGCTTCGTTTTCGACGCGTCCCTTCATTCGACGACCGTCTCGGCCAGGAACGGCGTCTTCGACCTCATCCCCGGATTCCCTGAAATCAAGGGCATCGAGTTCGTGCCCCACCGCACCCTCTACCGGGCGATCTATCCCGATTACGACATCCGGGTCCCGGACCGGAATCTGCCGGCCTACGTCGCCGACTTGGCCGGCAAATTCCCCGACGAGAAGGAAGGCATCGAGGGGTTGTTCGATGATATGAAGGGGCTTTCCGGCGACATCGGCCGGCTTTCCGCCGCCGGCGGCCGCACCGACATGACCCGCTTCGTCCAGGACTATCCTTATCTCGCCAAGTCCATGGGCAAAACCTGGGGGGCCATGATGGACGCCCGCCTTAAG
Organism: Candidatus Aminicenantota bacterium; assembly: GCA_963796835.1. GTDB lineage: Bacteria > Acidobacteriota > Aminicenantia > Aminicenantales > Saccharicenantaceae > DATKJS01. Next base: position 10,294 of record CAWCND010000009.1, read on the forward strand.
AACCCCAAGCTCAAGGCCATCGTCTCCGCCCTCTGCGGCTATTTCGGTTTGCCGCCGTCGAGGCTTTCTTCCTTCTATTACGCCCTTCCCACGATCGGCTATCTCGAGAACGGCGGGTTCTATCCGGTCGGCAAGTCGCAGAAGATCAGCGACGCATTCGCCGCGTTCATCGAGGCGCACGGCGGCAAGGTCATGCTCAAGACCCGGGTCGACAAGATTCTGGTCCGGGACGGCGCCGCCTACGGCGTGAAGACCGCCTACGGCCGGGAGTTCACGGGAAAAACCGTCGTGTCGAACGCCAACGCGCCCGACACGTTCAGGAAATTTCTCGACGAGCCGGACCTTGTCAAGACGGCCCTGGCCAGGATGGAGAAGCTCAGCATCAGCATGTCCACGTTCCAGGTTTTCCTCGGCCTGAAAAAAGACCTCGTCCGGGAGCTCGGAATCAATGACACCGAGATCGTCTACAACACGGGCTACGACGTCGAGGAGGAATTCAAGGCGTCGGTCCGGGGGGACTTCACAAATCCGGGCTTCGGTGCGACCCTCTACGATAACCTGTACAAGGGCTACTCCCCCGAGGGAAAGAACACTCTGTCCATCATGACCCTTCAGGGCTTCGACCACTGGGAAAGGTATGAGGCCGATTATCTCGCCGGAAAAAAGGACGCCTACAATGCCGAGAAGCTCCGGATGGCCGACATCCTGATCGACCAGGCCGAGAAGATCCTCCTCCCCGGGCTGCGCAAGGCCATCGAAGTCCGGGACGCGGCGACCCCCCTGACCAACTTCCGTTACACCGCGAACCCCCGGGGGGCCATCTACGGCTGGGACCAGACGCTCGACGATTCCGGCCCGTCGCGATTCCCGCAGAGGACGCCCGTCACGAACCTTTATCTCGCCGGCGCCTGGACGTTCCCCGGCGGCGGCTACGGCGCCTGCATCCCGAGCGGCCTCCAGTGCTTCGCCGAGATCATGAGAAGTTGGAAAGGACGAGCAGCGGGGGGGCGCTCCGGCCCATGAACGATAACCATCAAGCCGGCACAACTCCGTCGCAACTGCGCAAATGGCTGACCGCCGGCCGCCCCTGGTCCCTTCCCGCGTCGACGATGCCGGTCGTCTTCGGGACGTCCCTCGCCGTCGTCGTCGGCGGGGCTCGTTTCTCCGCGCTCCACTTCCTCTGGGCCATCCTCACCATGATGGTCCTTCACAGCGCGGCCAACATGCTCAGCGACGTTTATGATTTCCGGGGCGGCCTCGACAAGGACGTGACCCCGGTGAGCGGGGCGATCGTCCGCGGCTGGCTCACGGACCGCCAGGTCCAGGCCGGCGCTGCGGCGCTCTTCGGCCTGGGCTCCATCTCCGGCCTGCTCCTCGCCCTCCGTACGAGCCCGGCGCTTCTTGTCGTCGGGGGGGCCGGCGTCGCCATCGGGGCCTGCTATACCCTGCTCAAGGCCCGGGCCCTTGGCGACCTGGCCGTCCTCATGGACTTCGGGATCCTCGGCTCCCTCGGCGCCTGGATCGTCCAGGCCAGGACCGTTTCCTGGGTCCCTGCTGTCTGGGCCGTCCCCATGGCCATGCTGGTCAGCGCCATCCTCCACGCCAACAACTGGCGCGATTCCCTGTCCGACCGGGAACGGCGGGTGAACACCGTGGCCGGCCTCCTCGGCGACCACGGCTCCCTCCTGTATTATGGGGTCCTCATCTTCGGGCCGTTCGCGATCGACGTCGGTTTCATCATCGTCCCGCGGCTCGCCGGGGGCCCCCTGCGGCCCATGCCGCCGACCTTCCTCCTCGTGTTCATCGCCCTCCCTAGCGCCATGAAGCTCTGGGGCCGGGCCGTCCGGCGGGCCGTCCCCCGCAGGCCGATGGACTTCATCATCCTCGACGGCGCCACGGCCAACCACAACCTCGTCTTCGGCCTCCTCAGCACTGCCGCCGTGCTCCTTCAAGCCGTCCTCAGGTGGCCGTGAGCAGGGACCCCTCAAGGACGCATCCATTCGCCCTGGCCGCGACCGCGGCCGTCCCCGCCGCTCTTTTTGTCGCCCTTTTCCGCTTCCACCGTTTAGGCCCCCTGGATTTCTGGTGGTGGCTCGGCCTGAACATCATCTTAGCCGTGGGGTTAGGCCTGGCGGCAGACGGCGGCTACGGCCAAAGGCTCAAGGCCGATCTTCGCTCAGGATGGCCCCGCAAGCTCGTCCTCGGGGTTCTCTCTGCGGCCGTCTTGTACGCCGTCTTCGCAGTCGGACGGTTCGTCGCCCTCGAGCTTTTCCCGTTCGCGTCGGCCGGCATCGCAGACATCTATCGCCTGAAGCAAGGGCCGGGGACCTTCCGGATCGCCCTTCTTCTCGGTCTTCTCATCGGGCCGGGCGAGGAGATCTATTGGCGGGGCTTCCTTCAAGACAGGGCCTCGGCTCACCTCGGACCGCGGAGAGGTTTCTGGCTGACCGCCCTGCTCTATGCCCTGGTCCATGTCGCGAGCGGCAATGTCATGCTCGTCCTCGCGGCGGGTGTCTGTGGATTTTTCTGGGGCCTGACCTACCGGATCTTCCGCTCGCCCGTCCTGAACGCCGTGAGCCACGCCGTCTGGGGCCTCGCGATCTTCGTCATCTGGCCGCTCTGACCCGCCGGGGTCAGCCGCGGAGGTGCTCGACGAGGAGCCGGAGCCCGATCCCGATCAGGATCAGGCCTCCCGCGAGCTCCGCCCTTTTCCCCACGGCCCGGCCGACGGCCGGCCCGAGCCTCGCCCCGATGATGGTCATGACGAAGCAGACGATCCCGATAATGGCGGCCGGATAAAGGATGCCGGCCTTGATGAACCCCAGACTCAGTCCCACGGCGAGGGCGTCGATGCTCGTCGCGACCGAAAGGACGAGAAGCCGGGCGCCCCGCGTCTGGTCGGGCCGGCAGGCCTTCTCCTCGTCGCTGAGGCTGAAGGACTCGTAGATCATCCGGCCGCCGATCAAGGCCAGCAGCCCGAAGGCCAGCCAATGATCGAACCCCCGCATGAAACGCACAACATTCTCCCCCGCGAGCCAGCCGAGGACGGGCATGCCGAACTGGAACACTCCGAAATAGAAAGCCATCCGGACCGACTGCCGGGCCGTCAGCCCCCCCAGCCCGCAGGCCAGGCCCATGGAGACCGCGAAGCAATCCATGGCCAGCGCCACGGCGAGCCCCAGGACCATGACGAGCGACATCGGCATTCCCTCCCGATGAGCGCCCATTATATCAGAATCGCCGCTCTGAACCGGAAAAGACCAGTCGGTGTGCGTCCCCTTCGTGCCGGCGGGGCCTCGGGGTTGGCCTTCACTCCAGAGTGCGGTTCTTCACGCCTCCCCGAACCGTTCTTTCCCGGGGCCGGGGCTAAGGACGGCCTCGGCGTCACCGCGACCGGAAGACGCGGGCAGGACCCCTCCGACCTTTCATGTTATAATATCGGATTAGGCTAAACCCATGGAGACGACAGAGAAGATCATTCTCCGCGGAGTCAAGGTCCACAACCTCAAGGGGATCGACCTCGACGTCCCGCTCAACAACTTGATCGTGGTCACCGGTGTCAGCGGGTCGGGGAAATCCTCGCTCGCCTTCGACACGCTCTACGCCGAGGGCCAGAGGCGTTACATGGAATCCCTGTCGTCCTACGCCCGCCAGTTCCTGGAGAGGATGGACAAGCCCGACGCCGATCTCATCGAGGGCATCCCTCCGGCCATCGCCATCCAGCAGAAAGCCGCCACCAAGAACCCCCGCTCGACCGTGGCCACGGTGACCGAGATCTTCGATTTCCTCAGGGTCCTTTACGCCCGGATCGGGACGGTCCACTGCCTGAAATGCGGCCGGCCGGTCAAGCGGGACACGATCGACAGCGTCATCGCTGAGCTCGGGCGGCTTCCGGAGGGGACGAAGGCCCTGATCACCTTTTCCTGGCCTGGCGAGAAGGGCCTGGCCCTGCTCAAGAAGGACGGCTTCTCGAGAATCGTCGTGGACGGCGTCGTCACCGATCTCGACGGGACCGCCGCGGCAACGAAAAAAGGCCCGCTCGAGGTCCTCGTCGACCGGATCTCCCTCCGGGCGGACGAGCGCGAGAGACTGGCCGACTCCCTGGAGATGGCCCTCAAGAAGGGCGGCGGCCGGGCCCGGGTCCGGACCGAGGACGGCCGGGAGCTCCCATTCTCCGACAAGCTCGAGTGCAAGGCCTGCGGGATCCTCTGCGAAGAGCCTTTCCCGAACCTCTTTTCCTTCAACAGCCCGCAGGGGGCCTGCCCGGAATGCCACGGCTTCGGGGACCTGGCCGTCATCGACGAAGACAAAGTCGTCCCCGACAGGATGAAAACTTTGGAACAGGGGGCCGTCGAGCCTTGGACCAAGCCCCTGTCCAGGGGGATGCTCCGCGAGCTCCTGGCCGAAGCCCGCCGGCGGCGGATCCCGACCAATGTCCCGTTCCAGGACCTTCAGAACGAGCACCAGCGCTTCGTCCTCGACGGAGGCGATGGCTATCCCGGCGTCAAGGGCTTTTTCGAATGGCTCCAGGCCAAGAAATACAAAGTCCAGGTCCGGGTCCTCCTCAGCCGGTACCGGAAATACGTCGCCTGCCCCGCCTGCGGCAAGACCCGTCTCAACCCTCAGGCCCTGAGCGTCCGGATCAAGGGGATGACCATCGGCGACTGCGTCCGGATGACCGTCCGCGAGACCTTCGATCTCTTCCGGTCGCTCGAGCTCGCTCCGTTCGAGCGTCGCGTCGCCGAAAAGCTCATCCACGAGATCCAGAGCCGCCTCAAGTTCCTCCTTGAGGTCGGGCTCGACTATATCACTCTCGACCGGATGACCTTCACCCTGAGCGGAGGCGAGGCCCAGCGGATCAACCTGGCCGCGGCCCTCAGCGCATCGCTCGTCGGGACGCTGTTCGTCCTCGACGAGCCGAGCATCGGCCTCCATCCGCGTGACAACCACCGCCTCGTGCAGATCCTGCGGTCCCTCAAGGATATTGGGAACACCGTCATCGTCGTCGAGCATGACCCGGAGATCATCAAGGCCGCCGAATACGTCATCGACATGGGGCCGAGGGCCGGCGAGGCCGGGGGCGAGGTCGTCTTCGACGGCTCCTGGGCGGACTTTCTCCGGAGCAGGAGCTCCATGACGGCCCAGTACATGCGGGGCGACAGGGAGATCCAGGTCCCGGAAAGCCGGCGGCCTTCTAAATCGTTCCTCGAGGTCAAGGACGCCCACCAGCACAACCTCAAGCATCTCGACGTCAAGGTCCCTCTCGGCGTTTTCACCTGCGTCACGGGAGTCTCGGGCTCGGGGAAGAGCACGCTCCTCAGCGACGTCATTTACCGTGGCCTCGAGGGGACGACCGAAAACGGCTTCCGGGAGATCCGGGGCCGGGACAAGATCAACAAGGTCATCATGGTCGACCAGTCGCCCCTCAGCGCGTCGCCCCGCTCCATCCCGGCGACCTACACGAAGGCCATGGACGGGATCCGGGACCTTTTCAGCCAGACCCGGCAAGCCAAGCTCATGGGTTTCCGCCCAGGCTATTTCTCCTTCAACACGGCCGGAGGAAGGTGCGAGGACTGCAAGGGAGCAGGCTTTCAGGTCGTCGAGATGCAGTTCTTATCGGATGTGAGCCTGACCTGCGACGCCTGTAAGGGGAAGCGGTTCAAGGCCGAGATCCTCGACGTGAGATACAACGGGAAGAACATCGACGACGTCCTCGGCATGAGCGTCACCGAGGCCTGCCTGTTCTTCGCCGGCCGGCCCGAGATCACGAAGAAGCTTTATCCCCTAGTCGAGGTCGGCCTGGGCTATCTCAAGCTCGGCCAGCCCACGACGACCCTCTCCGGCGGCGAGTTGCAGAGGATCAAGCTCGCCTATCACCTCGTCCACGAAAAGGGCAAGAAGATCCTCTATCTTTTCGATGAGCCGACGATCGGCCTCCACCCGAATGACGTCCTGGTCCTTCTCCGGTGCTTCCAGAAGCTCGTCAACGATGGCCACACGGTCGTCGTCATCGAGCACAACCTCGACGTCGTCAAGAGCGCGGACCACATCATCGACCTCGGCCCCGAGGGCGGTGAGGCCGGCGGACATGTGGTCGCCCAGGGGACGCCGGAGCAGGTCGCCCGGTCGTCGAAATCCATCACCGCCCGCTACCTCAAGCCTTGCCTGAAGCCGTAACGCCGCTCAGGACGGCCCATCCTGCCTTCCGGAGGCTGGATTGGCCCCTATCAATAATGACTAATATATGAACATTATTAATAATTAATTGGAAAATAGCATGTATATTATTAATAATGTTATAAATATAAAATTATAATCAATATTATATGTTCATATATAATACATCCGCTCGCTAAAGACTAGCGCCCACGAAATCTCGTCATCTAGTTGTATTTAATGTAATTACAAAAATATTCGTCATCTGGCACCTTTCTTGCGATTTAAGTGACCGTGAAAGCAAGAAAGGAGATCATCCGATGACAAGAAAGGCCCTGGCCATCGTGGCCCTAATCGCTGCCTCTTTCGGTCTTCTCTGGGCGGAAGATCCGCCGGCCGAGGTCTTGCCGGCCGCGGCCTTGGCGCCCCCCCCGGTCATCAACCTGACGCCGACTCCGGCCCCGGCGCTGTCCGGCCTGAATTTCGAGTCCCTCTCCTTCGCTCCGCAGACGGAATTCGTTATCGCGAGGCCCCTCGGCGGCTTTAGGCCCTCAGGGGATGCCGAGAAAACTCTTTTCAACGTCAACCTGTTGGCCCTGGTCGGCCTCAACGTCGCCGACTACTTCTCCACCCGAGCGGCGCTCAACTATCCCGGACTCCACGAATCCAACCCGCTGATGACGCCCTTCGTCAAGAGTCCGGCCGCGTTCGCCGCGATCAAGCTCGGGACGACGGCCCTCACCTATCTGGGCCTGAAGGCCATCTTCAAGAAGAACAGGACCGTGGCCTGGGTCCTGACGACGGCATCCAACGTCGTCCTGTCCTACGTCGTGGCCAACAACATGCAGATGATCCATCAGGCCCGGGCCCGCTGAGGTCGAACGATGAACGTTTACCTCCAACGCTATCTCGGGCTGGACGAGAAGCGGGAGTACAAGGAACCCGCCGGGCTCCCGACCCTCAGGACCCTCGAGAAGGATTACATCCTGTTCGTGCTCGACGTCACCGCCCGCAACCGGGCCGAAGTGTCGCGGATCCTCGACATCTCCCGGTCGACCCTCTATCACAAGATCCAAAGATACGACCTCGACGAGCACGTTTGACCACGCGGCCCCCGTCCGGATACCCCGGTCCCGGAGCGCCGCCTGCGTTCAATAGACGACATCATCCCCCCCGGGTCGCTTTCCGGCCGCTCTGCGGCCGGACACTTTCAGGCTGGATCGAGGATGGCGCCTTCCCTTTAGATGAGCCTGGCCTCGACCGCCGCCCAGTCAATGTTCTTGAAGAAGGCTTCGATATAGTCGGCCCGCTTGAGACCGTAATCGATCATGAAGGCATGCTCGAAAACGTCCATCACAAGAAGGGGCCGACAGCCGGCCGGGTGGCTGACGTCGTGCTCGTTGATCCAGAAATTGATGAGCCGCCCGTTCGCCGGGTCCTCGTACAGGACGACCCAGCCGATCCCCCGCATGGCTCCGGTGGCCCGGAATTCTTTTTCCCAAGCCTCCACGGAACCGAACGACTCGGCCAGCTTCTTCCCGAGCTTGCCGTTCGGGTCGAGCGCCTTCCTTCCGCCCAGGTTCTCGAAGTAGGCCTCATGGAGCCTCATGCCGTTCCATTCCCAGCCTTGCCGGCGCTTGAGCTCCGCAAATTCGGGCGTGCCCGCCTTGCCGTCCTTGGCCATCTCGGCCAGGGCGTCGAGGACCTTGTTGGTGTTGGTCACGTACCCCTGGTAAAGCGTGAAATGGTTCTTGAGGATGGCCTCGGAGAATCCGGGCATGCCGACGAGTTTCGCATAGTCTTTGGCCGTGTACGCCATGGTGAATGCCTCCTTGGTTGATATCAAGGCTTCCGCTTAAATACTATCAAATAAGTAGGAATTAATCAAGCCCCCGAGAAAAAGGGAAGGCGGACAGCCCCCATCCGGGAGGACTGTCCCTTGCCGCTATTTTTCTTTGGCCGGTTTGTCCCCGGCCTCCTTCTCAAGCTCCAGCCCGACCTTCTTCCGGATCTCCCCGTCGACCTGGGCGGCCAGCTCCTTGTTCTCCTTGAGGAGCTTCTTGACGTTGTCCCGGCCCTGGCCGAGCCGCTCGCCCTTGTAGGAGTACCAGGTCCCGGCTTTTCGTCCAGGATCCCGGTCTCGACGCCGATATCGACGAGGTCGCCCTCCCTGGAGATGCCCTCGCCGAAGATGATGTCGAACTCGGCTTCCCGGAAGGGCGGGGCCATCTTGTTCTTGACGATCTTGACCTTGACCCGGTTGCCGACGACGCTGTCGCCCTCCTTGATGGACGTGATAGCTGCCGGACGTCGATCCGCATCGAGGCGTAGAACTTCAGGGCCCGGCCGCCGGTCGTCGTCTCGGGGTTGCCGATGAACATGCCGATCTTCTCCCGGATCTGGTTGATGAAGATGAAGCAGGTCTTGGACCGGGCCACGATGGCCGTCAGCTTGCGCAGGGCCTGGGACATGAGGCGCGCCTGGAGCCCCATGTGGGCGTCGCCCATCTCGCCCTCGAGCTCGGCCTTGGGGACCAGGGCCGCGACCGAATCCACGACCACGACGTCCACGGCGCCGCTCCGGACGAGGACCTCGGCGATCTCCAGGGCCTGCTCGCCGTAGTCGGGCTGGGAGATGAGGAGGTTGTCGACGTCGACGCCGATGCTTGGCCGCATATGCGGGGTCGAGGGCGTGCTCGGCGTCGATGAAGGCCGCCTGGCCGCCCCGGCTTCTGGGCCTCGGCGATGACGTGCAGGGCCAGGGTCGTCTTGCCCGTGGCCTCGGGGCCGTAGATCTCGACGACCCGGCCCCGCGGGAAGCCGCCGATGCCGAGGGCCAAGTCGAAAGAGATGGACCCGGTCGGGATGGCCTCGACGTTGACCGCCGCGCCCTTCTGGCCGAGCTTCATGATCGAGCCCTTGCCGAACTGCTTTTCGATCTGGGACAGGGCCGCCTCGATGGCCTTCGCCCGAGCCCCCTGCTTCTGTTCGGCGTCTTCGTCTTTCATGGGACCTCCTTGGTCGGTCGGGTTCTTTTTCATCATGGCTTCGAACTCTCTTTCGGCTCCGGTCGGGCCGCGGCTCCCTTCCTCCGCCCGCCCTGAGTTTACCCTCAACGGCGGCCGTCTTTCAATCCTTTTTTCGCCGGCCGCCCGTCATCGCTGCAGTCCGTGGAACAGCAGGTCGTAGTCCTCGATCAGGCCCTGGTCGGCGAAGCTGAAGTAGCGGTTGTTGCCGATGATGACATGGTCCAGGACCTTCATCTGGATGACCCGGGCGGCGAAGACGAGGTCCCGGGTGATCTGCTTGTCGCAGAGCGACGGCTCGGGGTCGCCGGACGGGTGGTTATGGGCGAAGATCAGGGCCGAGGCCTCGTAAAGGAGGGCGTCCTTGATGACCTCCCGGGGATAGACGGCGCTCGAGTCCACGGTCCCCTCGAAAAGGGTCTTCTCCTCGATGACCTGGTTTTTCGTGTCGAGGAAAATGACCTTGAACTGCTCCCTCTTCAGGTCGCGCAGGGCGTGGTACAGGAAGTCGAAAACCTCCTTCGAGGAGTGACAGACCGGACGGCCCATCATCCTGTCCTTGAGGAACCGCCGGGAGACTTCGTGAACGAGCCGGATGCCGAAGAGGTTCCGGGGGCCGATCCCCGGGACCCTCTGGAGGTCCCGGGCCGGGGCCTCGAGGACTCCCCGGAACGTCTTGAACTCTTTCAGAACCTCCCTGGCCACCGCCTTGCAGTCCCGGCGCGGGGTCCCCAGGGTCAGGAGGAGCTCGATGATCTCGTAATCGAGGAACCCCGCCAGGCCGCCCTTGAGGAATTTCTCGCGGAGGCGGGCCCGGTGCCCGGCGAGGTCGGCCCCCCGGCCGTTATCCTGTTCCCCGAGCATCTGGTCCATCGCCGTCCATAAAGGAGACGCTCGGGACCGCCATTTTTCGCAAAGCCGTCGACGAAAGGATTTCCGATCGAGAGGGGTTGAGCGGAATGCCCCTGGAATCGCTGAGCGAGTTCCGCAGCCGCGGAGAGAGAATGCGAAGGGATCGGCGTGAAAAACCGCGATTTGGGGTGAAGGCCAACCCCTCGACCCCTCTCACAAGTCCGCGGGGACAGGATCCGTCCGACCGGACTATGGTTTATTCGCGATAGAGGGCGCCGATGAGGTCCTTGTACTTGTTCTCGACGATGGCCCGCCGGACTTTGAGCGTCGGGGTGATCTCGCCCGATTCGATTTCGAAATCGCGGTCGAGGAGGGCGATCTTCTTGACCCGCTCGTAGGAGGCCAGGTCCGGAGTCGAACGGTTGACCTCGGCCAGCATGAAGTCGACGACATCCTGCCGGCGGCAGAGGTCGGCCCGGTCGCGGAAGGGGATGCCGTTCGTCCGGGCGTACTCCTCGAGCTTCCCGAACTCCGGGACGATGAGGGCGGAGATGAACCGCTTCCGCTCGCCGACGACGACGGCGTTGGCGACGTACGGGTTGAGGCAGAGGATGCTCTCGATGGGCTGCGGCGCCACGTTCTTGCCGCCCGCCGTGACGATGAGGTCCTTCTTGCGGTCCGTGATGAACAGGAACCCGTCCGGGTCCAGGCGGCCGATATCCCCCGTATGGAACCAGCCGCCCTCCATGGCCTCGCGCGTTTCGGCCTCCCGTTTGTAGTACCCCTGCATGATGTTCGGGCCCCGGGCCAGGATCTCGCCGTCGGGGGCGACCCTGAGCTCGACGCCGGGAATGGCCCGCCCCGCGCTCCCCGACCGATAGGAGTCGAAGCCGTTCCCTGTGAGGACGGGAGAGGTCTCGGTCAGGCCGTAGCCCGGAAAAATGAAAAGACCCATGGCGTAAAAGAATTCGGCGATGTCCGCGGCCAGGGGAGCTCCTCCACAGATGAAAAAGCGTATCCGTCCGCCCGTCCGGGCCAGGATCTTCGAAAAGACGAGCCGATGAGCCAGCCCGACCTTCGCCTTCAGGGCCCGTGAGACCGGCTGCCGATCGATCCTCCGGGCGGCGTGCCTCCGGCCGACGGAGAGGGCCCAAAAAAAGAGGGCCTTCTTCGGGGCCGGCATTGTCAGGACCAGCTCCATGACCCGGGCGTACATCTTCTCGAAAAGCCTGGGGACGCTGATCACAATCGTCGGCCGGACCTCGAGGAGGTTCTCGCTGACCGTCTCGACGCTCTCGGCGTAGGCGATCGTCGGCTCCGTGGTAAAGGAAGACGAACGTCGCCGTCCTCTCCAGCACGTGGGAGAGGGGCAGGAACGACAGGGCCGTGTCGGTGGACAGGAAGGGAACGACGAAGCCCACGGCCTTGACGTTGCTCACGAAGTTCGCGTGGCTGAGCATGACGCCCTTGGGCAGGCCCGTCGTCCCCGAGGTGTAGATGATCGAGGCCAGGTCGGCCGGACGGACGGCCAGGGCCTTGCGCTCGAAGAGTCCCGGGTCGGCCTCGGCGGCCCGCTTCCCCTTGCCCATGACTTCGCCGAGGGTCAGGATCCCGGCCGGCTCCTCTTCGTCGATCATGATGAAATGGCGGACTTCCGGGAGGTCCTGCCGAACCGCCTCGACCTTGAGCCAGAGCTCGCGGTTGGAGCAGACGACGATCGGGCGTCCGAGTCGTTGATGATGTACTTGATCTGCTCGGGGAGGAGCGAGGTGTAGATCGGTACCGTGACGCCGCCGGCGCAGAGGATGGCCAAGTCCGTCATGACCCACTCGGGCCGGTTCTCGGACAGGAGGACGGCCTTGTCCCCCGGCCTCAGGCCGAGCTCCCGGAGGCCCAGCGAGAACTCCCTGACCCGGGTCTCAGCCTCGGCCGTCGAGATCAGGGCATAGCTTCCTTCCAGCTTAGCCAGAAATAGGGCTGGCTTGGAGTGGACGCGGCACGTGTTCAGGAAAAGCCGGCTAAGGGTCGAAACGTTTTCTGTCATGGCCGTCAAAGCCCCGGTCAGGTCAGTCCTTGTAAAGGAGGTCGATCACGGGCTTGAACTTGGCCTCGACGATGCTCCTCCTGACCTTGAGCGTGGGCGTCATCTCGCCGGCATCAATCTCGAAATCCCGGTCGAGGAGGGCGATCTTCTTGATCCGTTCATACGAGGCCAGGTCCGGGGTCGAGCGGCTGACCTCGGCCAGCATGAAGTCGCGGACCTCCTCCCGGCCGCAGAGCTCGGCCCGGTCGTGGAACGGGATCCCCTTGGCTTTCGCATAGGCCTCGAGCTTCTCGAAGTTCGGGACGACCAGGGCCGAAATGAACTTCCGGCTGCCTCCGACCACCACGACGTTCAGGATGTACGGGTTGCCTTTCAAGAGGTTCTCGATGGGCTGGGGCGCCACGTTCTTGCCTCCGGCCGTGACGATGAGGTCCTTCTTGCGGTCCGTGATGACAAGGAACCCGTCCGGGTCGAAGTACCCGACGTCCCCCGTATGGAGCCAGCCGTCCACCAGGATCTCCCGGGTCTCGGCCTCCTTCTTATAATATCCCTTCATGACGTTCGGCCCGCGGGCCAGGATCTCGCCGTCCGGGGCGACCTTGAGCTCGACGCCGGGGACGGCCTGGCCGACGGTCCCGAACCGCAGGTTGTCGAACGTGTTACAGGTCAGCACGGGCGAGGTCTCGGTCAGCCCGTAGCCCTCGAGGATGGTGATGCCCAGGGCGTAGAAGAACTCGGCCACGTCCTTGGAGAGAGGCGCTCCGCCGGAGACGAAGAACTTGACCCGGCCGCCCGTCCGTTCAACGATCTTCGAGAAGACGAGCTTGCCGGCCAGGTTGCGCTGGGCCTTGAGCGCCCCGGAGATCGGCTCCTTGCGGAGTTTTTTCCCGCCGTACCTTTTTCCCACTCGGAGGGCCCAGAAGAAGATCTTCTTTTTCAGGAGCGACTGGGTCAGGACATTGTCCATGACCCGGGCGTAGATCTTGTCGAAGAGTCGCGGCACGCTGATCATGATGGTCGGCCGGACCTCGACCAGGTTCTCGGCCACCGTGTCGACGCTCTCGGCATAGGCGATCGAGCACCCCTTGTAGAGGAAGGAGAACGTCGTCATGCGTTCGAGGACGTGGGACAGGGGCAGGAAGGACAGGATGGTGTCCGTGTGAACGAAGTCGGTCACGGCGTCGAGGGCCTTGCTGTTATTGACGAAATTCCCGTGGCTCAGCATGACGCCCTTGGGCATTCCCGTCGTCCCCGAGGTGTAGATGATCGAGGCCAGGTCGTCCGGCCTGATGGCCGCGGCGGCGGCGGCGAAGGCCCCGGGCCCCGCGCCGAGGGCCGTTTCCCCCGGCCCGCGACCTCGCCGAGCGTCATGACCCCCGCCGGCGCCTCTCCGTCGATCAGGATGAAGTGGCGGACCTTCGGGAGGTCCCTGCGAACGGCCTCGACCTTGGTCCAAAGGTCGCGGTTGGAGCAGACCACGAACGCGGCGTCCGAGTCGTTGATGATGTACTTGACCTGCTCGGGCATGAGCGAAGTGTAGATGGGCACGGTGATCCCGCCCGCGCAGAGGACCGCGAAGTCCGTCATGACCCATTCGGGCCGGTTCTCGGAGAGGATGACGACCTTGTCCCCGGCCCGGAGGCCCAGGTCCCGCAGCCCGGCCGAGATGTGCCGCACCCGGGCCTCGAATTCGGCCGTAGAGATGGGGACATACCGGCCTTCCCGCTTGGATATCAGGAGGTTGTCTTTCCGGTAGGTCCGGCACGTGTTGAGGAAAACCTGGCTCAGGGTCTCGACCATGGTCGGCCTCCTTTGGGCTTGGGTCTTTCTATTCTAATCCCTGTTCCCGGCGGGGTGTCAACCCCGTACTCGTGATTCCACAAACGCGAATGCGTGGAATCCCGAGTGCGGAGCTGGCGCTCCAAAGTCGGCGAAAGTTGGATCTTACCGACGTAAGCCCGTGGAGTTCCTGTCCCTGGTGTGACGGCGCTCGTGGCTGAGGAGCCACTCCTTCCTCCACAGGCCGCCGCCGTACCCCGTCAGCCGACCATCGCTTCCGACGACCCGGTGGCAGGGGACAATGATGCTCACGGGATTCCGGTGGTTGGCCCCGCCGACGGCCCGGCCGGCCCGTTTGTTCCCAAGGGCGGCGGCGATCGTCCCGTAAGTCGTCGTTTTCCCGAAGGGGACCCTGAGAAGGGCGGCCCAGACCTTCTTCTGGAAGGACGTACCCTCGAGCTTGAGGGGCAGGGAAAAGGAGGTCCTTTTCCCGCCGAAATACTGTTCGAGCTGGCTCAGGCAGGCCCTCAAGACCTCGGGTCTGCCGGCGACAGAGTCTCGGGGCGGCCTCATCAGGCCGCCTTTTTCGACGAAGCTGACGTCGACAATGCTTTTCCTCTCGGCCTTGATCTCGATGCTTCCGATCGGGGATTCATAAACGGCGGTAAAGATCTGTGGCATCTGGGCAGCTCCTTGAGGCCGGCGCGCCTCGGCGCGTTCACAATAATATAAAAACGCCCGTCTTTCAACGTCCTCCGGATTCACCCGGAGGGTCCGATTGACGGGCCCGTTTGTCCTGTGGTAAAAGCGGGGAAGGAGAAAGGCCTCATGAGCGGAAATATCCCGACGCTGTCCGTTTCGGGCCGGACCTTGCCCGAAGCCTGGGAAAGAGCCGTTCTGGCCTGCTGGCGGCAGCGGCGCGGCCATCCGGACCGAATACGATAAGCCCGGCGACCCGCCGAGCAAGGACTGCACGATGATGTGGACCGTCGAGGACCCGTTCGCCGAGCCGCGCATCCACCGGGCCTTCCCCGGCGGCCTCGAGGACCTCGAGGTCTACCGGCAGGAGGTCGTCGACGGCGTCCACGACCACTGGATCTGCCCGGAAGAGGGCAAGTGGACCTACACCTACCACAAGCGCCTGTTCGCCTACGAGATCGAAGGCGAAACGATCGACCAGATCAATTACCTGGTCGACAAGCTGGCCCAGACCGGCTATTCGCGCCGGGCCCAGGCCATCACCTGGAACCCGAAGCTCGACCCGCCGACCTACGACCCACCCTGTCTCCAGCGGGTCTGGTGCCGGATGCTCGAGGACGCGTCGGGCACGGCCGTCCTGAACATGAACTGCCATTGGCGTTCGCGAGACGCCTACAAAGCGGCCTACATGAACGTCTTCGCCCTGACCGACCTCCAGCGGACGCTCGCGGCCAGGATCGCCGAAAAAGCCGGCCGGCCGGTGCGCGTCGGCCGCTATGCGGACCTCGTCGACAGCTTCCACATCTACGGCTCCTACTTCGGCGAGTTCGAGGGCTTCCTGAAAATGGTCGAGAAGCGGACGTTCGAGGAACGGACCTGGCCCAGCGACTACGCCGAGCCGATGTTCGCGGAGGCCCGCCAGCGCCTGAGGAAGGAAAAAGAGGAAGGGAGATAGGCCCGGCCCGCCCCGATGCCCGTCGTTATCCTCTCCGCCCTGTCCCTTGTCTCGGCCGTCCTGGCCATCCTGTGCGGCGCGAAAGGTCCAGAACGGCTATTCCGGGTTTTTAAGCCCCTGACCATGACCTTCATCATCTGCGTGGCCCTCGCCGCGCGGCCTTCTGTGCCCGCGAGTTACAAGACGCTCATCCTGGCCGGGCTGCTGTGCTCGCTCGCCGGCGACGTGGCCTTGATGTTCCCGGACAAATGGTTCGACGCGGGCCTTGTTTCATTCCTGGCCGCCCACGCCTTTTACATCCTGGCCTTCAAGCCAGGGCCCGGGCAGCCGTTCTCGACCACGATCCTCCTGCCCTTCATCATTTTCGGCCTGCTCATGTTCCGGACCCTTGCCCCGTCGCTCGGTCGGATGAAATTTCCGGTCCTCGTATATGTCGCGGCCATCACGGTCATGGTCTGGCTCGCCGCCTCCCGTTTCATCATGATGGGAGGGACGCGCCCGCTCCTGGCGTTCGCGGGGGGCGTCCTTTTTCTCGCCTCGGACTCCGTCCTGGCCTATGACCGGTTCGCCAAAAAGATCGGCCCGGCCCAGGCCATCATCCTCGGGACCTATTTCCCGGCCCAGCTCTTGATCGCACTCTCCGTCTGAGCCGGCGTCAACCCGCCTGGACGACCGCGCCGTCGATCCCAATCAGGACCTTCCGGACATCGAGCGGCACGCCCGAAAGCTCCACGGCCCGGCGGACGAGCCGTTCGAGCCCCGAGCAACAGGGGACGGTCATGATGGCCACGGTCAGGGAGCGGAGCCCGTTCTGCCGGATGATCTCCGCGAGTTTTTCCACATAGCCTTCCGTCTCATCGAGCTTGGGGCAGGCGATGACGAGCTTTTTGCCCCGGAGCAGGTCCTGATGAAAGCTCCCGAGGGCGAAGGCCGTGCAGTCGGCCGCGACAAGGAGGTCGCTGTCCTTGAAGTATGGGGCATGGGGCGAGACGAGATGGAGCTGGATGGGCCACTGGCTCAGCCGGGATTTGCCTGAGACGGCGGGCCCGCCCTCGGCTTCCGGCCCCTCGGGGATCTCGCGGGCGAGGCTCCCGGGACAGCCCGGGGGGACGCGGAGCGGGCCGCCGGACCCGGCCCCGTGGACCCGGCCCGCAGCCTCGGGGCCGCTGGTTTCGAGGACGTGCCGATAGGCCGCCCCGGCGTCGTAGGCGCCGCCCTCGCGCTCCACGACCTTCAGGGCGCCGGTCGGGCAGACGTCGAGGCAGGCGCCCAGCCCGTCACAGAAGATCTCCCGGACGAGGACGGCCTTGTTCTCGGCGTCCAGCTCCAGGGCGCCCTCGGCGCAGGCCGTCGTGCAGAGGCCGCAGCCGTCGCACAGCTCTCGGTTGATCTCGATGATCTTTCGCTTGGCCATGGCCCGTCTTCCCCTCCGGGCCTAACGTCCGAAGCGCGGGTTGACGACGTTCGTGTAGATCGAGCCGAACGTGTAGCTGACGCCGACGGACAATCCGTAACTGAAACTCGTGGCCAGCATCTTCTGCTGGAGGAGGATCTCCTCCTCCGTCGCCCCGGCCAAGGGCAGGGAGATCTGGTCGTGGATGCTCGAACACTGCCCGTTGAAATTGATCGCCAGCCCCCGGAAGAGCTGGAGGGAGACACCGGCCCAGAGCTGCAGGCGATTCTTTCTGAAATTGTTCAGGAAGTTCGACCCCGAGAGCGACGAGCTGATATTCCCCCATGGTTGCTTGATCTCCAGGGTCACGGACAGGGTCTGGGCAAGGATGCTCTCCTGCATTTTTTCATAGATCGTTTCCTGCTCGTACTTGTTGAAGGTGTAACCGATGCGATAGAGGAACCTAAGCTGCTTCCGGGTCGATTCGGCGTAATTGAAATAGTTGTATTCGACGGCCGGGGCGGGGTTGATGGCCAGGGCGATGTTGCTGTAACTCGAAGAATAGACGGAGAGCCAGGCCCCGGCCGACCAGTGCTCGTTCAGGCTGACGACGTAGAGACCGGAGAAGCTCTCGCTGTCGGTCGAGGAGGAAACCGGTCCCGTATCAAGCTGGAACTTGCTCGTGCTAAGGTTGGCCGAGACGCCCAGCCGGAGCTTGTCTTGCTGGGTGATGCGGTTGGCGGAAAAATAGCCGCTGCCGGCGGCGAAATTCTCGGACTCCTGGCCGCTGACGCTCCCGGAAACGCCGAGGCTGAAAACCCATGAGTTCCAGACGTCGCCGGCGATCTCGGGCTGCACTTTTTTGTCGAAGCTGATGTTGAGAAAGTCACCGACGGCCGTCTGGGCGGCGTAGGGGACGAGCCCCATCTTCAGGACGCGGGTCAGGCCTCGGCGCTGCTCGTCGTCGGTGTCCGTCTCGTTGGAGACGTATTTCAAGGTCGCCCTGAGGTCATGGTAGGCGTTCTGGCCAATGAAATCCAGGCTGTACTCCCGACCGCCGCTGCCCGTGAGTTGGATCGTGACCAGGACGTGGACGTCGGCGATCCCCCTGTCCCTGACGAAATTGACGAAGGTGATCTCGTTCCGGATGAAATCCATGTCGCATTGGTGGCAGTCCAGGAAGACCTTGGGGGCGGCCTGCTTCAGGCGGTCCGCCGAAACGTCTGACTGCTGGGCCGTCGCAGAGGTCGGGAGAACGGCTAAGATGACCCCTATCAGGACGAATAGAATCGCTGCGGCATCTTCGCATGGGTCGTCTCCTCCTTGTCTTTCCTCAATAAGAGCGCCCGGCCGGGCCGGAATCCCGGAGCGGGCCAAGTCCGGCCGACGGCCGGTCTGCTCCCCGCCTTCTACGCGCTGGCCGGGCCGGCGGAGAACCATTCATGCCCGTCGGCGCCGAGAAGCCCTGAGAGCGCGAAGAGGCCCAGGACGGTGCCGACGGGGAAAAGGGGAACGAGCAGGATCCCGGCGATGACGCCGAGAGCGCGTCCCCAAGCCGTGCGCCGCCGGACACCGGCCGCGGCTATGAGGTCAAAAGCCGCGGCGGCGGCCGAAGCCAGAACGAGGGCGATGCCCAGAGTGCCCAGGAGCGCGTTCCCGAGGAGGCCTGAGCGCTCCCCGCTCCCGCCGACGAAAACGGAGCCGACCACGAGGATGAACAGGAAGAGACCGGCCGTGGCAATCTCCAGCCCCCCGGCGACGATGAGGCAGAGCCTGGCGGTCTTGACCTTATTCGGCATGGCCGTTCTCCGGGCGTTTCATTCGGACCATTTTAACCTATAGGAACAATTGAAACAACTCCGCGACCTGAATCCGTTTTTCATCTCCTGCGAAAAAAATGAGGATTCAGACATCCTGTGACGGCGCGTTCCTTATGAAGGTCTTATGGGAATGGCCGGGACATGACCTCTTGTTCCTTGTGGCTCCTTTTGTGTTTGAAATATAATGGAGGCGCGCCGCCATGGATAAGATCAGCCGCCTGAACCCCCTCCTCGAGATCCTGAGGTCTTCGCCTGAGCGGGTCGGGAAGATCTTCGTCCAGAAGGAGCCCGGGCCCCACCGAATCGGCGAGATCATCCGCGAAGCCAGGACCCGCTCCGTCCCGTTCCTTTTCGTCCCCAAGCGGAGGCTGGACGAGCTCGCTCCCCATCACCAGGGCGTCCTGGCCGAGATCTCGGCCAAGGCGTTTTCCTCGCTCGACGATATCCTGGGCGGCGCCGGCCGGCCATTCATCGTCCTCCTCGACGAGGTCGAAGACCCCCAGAATCTGGGCGCCATCATCCGCAGCGCCGCCGGGGCGGGTGTCGACGGGGTCGTCCTTCCCGAAAGACGCTCGGCCGGCCTGACCGAGGCGGTCGCGACAGTTTCGGCTGGGGCCCTGGAGCACGTCAAGGTTGCCCGCGTCCCGAACCTTGCCCGAGCCATGGATGAGCTCAGAGGGCGCGGCGTGTGGCTTGTCGGGGCGGAGGGCTCGAGCCGGGAGCTCTGGCATGAATTCGACTACACCCTCCCCGTGGGGATTGTCCTCGGGTCCGAGGGCCGGGGGCTGCGTCCGCTCATCCGGAGGTCTTGCGACAAGCTCCTGGCCATCCCCCTCGCGGGCGGCGTCAATTCCCTCAACGTCGCCTCCGCCGCCTCGGTTTTCCTCTTTGAGGCCGTCCGCCAGCGCCGGGCAGCGGGGTTGGCCGACATATAAAGGAAAATGCGTAGGGGGTGTTCCCGGAGCTGCCCGAAAGAAAGGTCCAAAACTCGATTCGGATATTTACCAGAATAGCGGCTCCGAGTTGCTCCGCCGCTATTCTGCCGGTCGCTCCCAAGAATCCGCTCCCTGCCGGAGGCCGAAGGGGAATGGCCGGAACGTCATGTGCGGCTTAGCGCAAGCCGCACTCTGGAGTGGAGGCCATCCCCGAGGCCTTCGACGAGCGGGCAGGCCCAGGCCGCGGCTTGACATCATTTCACCCCTCCCCGTAGAATAGGCCCGTACCATAACCTCCTGAAAGAGCAGAAAATGGACAAAGCCCCCGAGTTTTACACTCTGGAGAAGGGCATCCTGGCCCTGAAAGAGCAGATCGACGCCCTGGCCGAGGGCGATGACCTTTCAAAAAAGGATAAGATCGCCCGCCTCCGCCTGAAGATCGAGGAGGAGTGGGCAGAGATCGTCCCCCAGCTGACCGCGGTCCAGATCGTCCAGATCGCCCGCCATCCCAAGCGCCCCTAGTACGTTGGACTACATCCCCGCCCTATGTCCAGATTTCCTGGAGATGCACGGCGACCGGCGTTTCGCCGACGACCCGGCCGTCGTCGCCGGCCTGGCGTTTTACAAGGGCCGGACCGTGGCCGTCATCGGCCACCAGAAGGGCCGGACGACCAGCGGCCCGGATCGAGCGGAACTTCGGCCAGGCCAATCCCGAGGGCTACCGCAAGGCCCTGCGGGTCATGCAGATGGCCGAAAAATTCGGCTATCCCGTCATCACCTTCATCGATACGCCGGGCGCCTACCCCGGGATCGGCGCGCGAGGAGCGCGGCCAGGCCGAGGCCATCG
The DNA here is from genome assembly GCA_963796835.1 of Candidatus Aminicenantota bacterium. Lineage (GTDB taxonomy): Bacteria > Acidobacteriota > Aminicenantia > Aminicenantales > Saccharicenantaceae > DATKJS01. Next base: position 30,799 of record CAWCND010000009.1, read on the forward strand.
CCTACAATCTGAAGATGATCGCCACCCTGAAGGTCCCCATCATCTGCGTCGTCATCGGCGAGGGCGGCAGCGGCGGCGGACTGGGCATCGGCTTCGGCGACCAGCTCATGATGCTCGAATACTGCCTTCTACTCGGTCATCTCTCCCGAGGGATGCGCCGCCATCCTCTGGAAGGACCAGGACGCGGTCGAGAAGGCGGCCGAGAGCCTCGGGATCCGCGCGACCACCCTCCTCGAGCTCGGCATCATCGACCAGATCATCCCCGAGCCGCCCGGCGGGGCCCATATCGACCCGGAGCAGACATTCAAGAACGTCGACAAGCATCTCCATCAGGCCCTGAAGAAGATCGAGGACAAGCCGGCCGCCGAGCTCGTCGCCGAGCGCTACCAGAAAATCCGGAAGCTGGGGGTCTTCGTCGAAAAGTGAGACCGAAGACGCCCCCCCAAAAAAGAGCTGGCCGCCATCAAGGGCACCAAGGACATCCTGCCCGGGGAAGTCGAGATCCTGGCAGAGACGTCGAGGCCGACCGCCCGGACTACTTTCGAGCTCTACGGCTACCGCGAGCTCCGGGCCCCCGTTTTCGAAGCCACCGAGCTCTTCGAGAAGGGCACCGGCCAGACCTCGGACATCGTGATCAAGGAAATGTACACGTTCACCGACAAGGGCGGCCGGTCGCTGACCTTGCGGCCGGAATACACGCCCTCGGTCGTCCGGGCGATCATCGAGCACCGTCTCGATCTCCAGCCGGGGCGCCATGCGATACTACTACATCGGGCCCATGTTCCGCTACGACAAGCCCCAGAAGGGCCGCTACCGGCAGTTCCATCAGGTCGACATCGAGGTCTTCGGCGAAAAGGACGCCGCCGTCGACGCCGAGATCATCGAGATGGCCCATGCCCTCCTCGAAAAGCTCGACATCCCGGGAACCGAAACACTGGTCAACTCGGTCGGCTGCCGGACCTGCCGGCCGGCCTATGTCCAGGCCCTTCGCGAGGCGGCCGCGGCAAAAGATCTCGGCCCTCTGCCCCGATTGCCAGCGGAAGGTCGAAACCAACCCCCTCCGGGTCTTCGACTGCAAGGTGGAGGCCTGCCGCCGGGCCGCCGAGACTTTCCCCAGGATCCTCGACTTCCTCTGCGAGGAGTGCCGGGAGCACTTCAAGGCGCTCCTCGGCTGCGCTCGATCTCTTCAAGATCCCCTACCGGGTGGAGCCCCGCCTGGTTCGCGGCCTCGACTACTACACGAAGACGACTTTCGAGGTCGTTTCCGGAAGCCTCGGCGCCCAGAACGCCCTCCTCGGCGGCGGCCGGTACGACGACATGATGAAGGATTTCGGCGGCCCAGACATCTGCGGCATCGGGTTCGCCATGGGCATGGAGCGGGTGCTCTCCGTCGCCCGGTTCCCCGTCGAAAAAAGGAAAGTTCTCTACCTCGCTTATCTCGGCGAAGAGGCCAAGAGGGCCGGCCATCGAGCTCGGCCCGTTTCTTCCGGCGGAACGGCGTCGAATGCCTCATCGAGTTCAAGGACAGGGGGATGAAGGCCCACTTCGGCCGGGCCAACAAGCTCGAGCGCCGCCTGGGTCCTGATCGTCGGCGAGGACGAGCTCCGGAAGGGCCGGTTCGGGCTCAAGGAAATGGCCACGGGCCGCCAGGTCGAGGGGACCCGGGAAGAGCTCCTGGCCGTTCTCCGGGGCCGCTGAACGATCGGAGCGACCATGCACGAACCAGGCCAAGACCGCCCCTCCTCTGAAACGGACGGACTACTGCGGCGCGCTGCGGGCTACCGACGAGGGCCGCGAGGTCGTCCTCTGCGGCTGGGTCCAGCGCGTCCGGGACATGGGGCAGCTCGTGTTCGTCGATGTCCGAGACCGGGAGGGGCTGGCCCAGGTCGTCTTCCACTCCGACCGGCCGGAGCTGCATGGAGGAGGCCAAGAAGCTCCGCAACGAGTTCGTCGTCGGCGTCCGCGGCGGCGTCCGGCGGCCGATCGGCGGTGAACAAGGAAATCCCGACGGGCGAAGTCGAGGTCGAGGCGACCGAGCTCCAGCGTTTTCGCCGCAGCCAAGGTCCCGCCCTTCGTCATCGCCGACCCGCCCCAGGCCTCCGAGGAGCTGCGCCTGAAGTACCGCTATCTCGACCTGCGCCGGCCGAAGATGCAGCGCCACATCCGCCTGCGCCACGAGGCCGCCCTGGCCGCGCGCAATTATATGAGCCAAAACGGCTTCCTTGAGATCGAGACGCCCATCCTGGCCAACCCCACCCCCGAGGGCGCCCGCGACTATCTCGTCCCGAGCCGGATCTACAAGGGCCGGTTCTACGCCCTCCCCAGTCGCCCCAACAATTCAAGCAGACGCTGATGATCTCGGGCTTCGACCGCTATTTCCAGATCGTCCGTTGCTTCCGCGACGAGGACCTGCGGGCCGACCGCCAGCCCGAGTTCACCCAGATCGACATCGAGATGAGCTTCATCGAACGGGACGAGTTCTTCGCCCTCAACGAGGGATTGATGGAGGCCGTCTTCGCCGCTCGCCGGCGACGAAGCTCGACCGCGCCTTTCCCCCGGCTTTCCTACGCCGAGGCCATGGAGAAATACGGCTCGGACAAGCCCGACCTGCGCGTGCCCTTCGAGATGCGGGACCTCACGGCGGTCGGCCGGGAGCCGGCTTCGGACATGCTCAAGGCGGCCTTCGCCGCGGGCGGCGAGCTCAAAGGGCCTGCTCGTCCCCGGGCGCGGGAGCCTCTCGCGCGGCCAGCTCGACAAGCTCGGCGAGAAGGCCAAGTCGCTCGGCGCCAAGGGCCTCGTCTGGATCAAGAAAGCAGGACGGCTGGAAGTCGTCCCTCAAGCTGGCCGAGCGCCGAATACGAAAGGATCTGGGCCGCCCTGGGCGGCGGGCGAGGCCGACCTGGCCCTTCTCATCGCCGATAAAAAAGATCGCGGCCCTCAAGGCCCTCGGCGAGATCCGCCGGACCTGGCCGGTCGACGGATCCGGCTGAAGAAGGCGCGCCCTCAAATTCGCCTGGGTCACGGATTTCCCGCTCTTTCGAATGGAGCGAGGAAGAAAACCGCTTCGTCTCCATGCACCACCCGTTCACCTCGCCCGTCGACGAGGACGACTGGAGCTCCTCGAGACCGACGCCGGACAGCGTCCGGGCCAAGGCCTACGACATGATCCTCAACGGCGTCGAGGTCGGCGGCGGTTCGATCCGTATCCACGAGATGGACCTCCAGCGCCGCGTCTTCAAGTCGCTCGGGCTTGACCGACGAGGAGACGCGAGGAGAAGTTCGGCTACTTCCTCGAGGCCCTGAGCTACGGCGCCCCGCCGCACGGCGGCATCGCCTTCGGCTTCGACCGCCTGGTCATGCTTTTGGCCGGCGAGGAATCCATCCGCGAGGTCATCCCCTTCCCCAAGACGACCAGCGCCCTCGACCTGATGACCGGCTCGCCGTCCGGGGTCACGGAGCGCCAGCTCGACGAGCTGGGGCTGAAGCTCAAACAGGGCTGACGCCGGGGAGCTGAAAAAGGAGGGTCCGTTCCATGTCCGGTGAATACATCATCATCAAACAGAACCAGTACATGCGGATCTTCAGGAAGGCGGAGGCCGTGGATCGCGGCCGGGCCAAGCCCCTCGACGTTCTGGGCGTTCGCGAGACGGGGATTTTCCGGCGCATGGTGGGCAAGGGCGTTTTTATCAACGCCGGGGGCGACCTCTATTACATGGACCTGAACGCGGCGAGGGATTTCATCGTCGCGCGGCGGAAAAGAGTCTTCTTCATGCTCGTCTTGGTTCTTGTCGCCCTCCTGGTCCTTTTCGCTTTGAACGGAAGATTGCCCAAGTAAACCCGGCCCGCCCGGGAGATCATCCGCGGGAAAAATCGAAATCGGGGTCCCCTCAGGGGTCGAACTTCGGAAGGCGTCCGTCAGGATATGGGGTGCCCGCGATACCGGCGGGTCTCGGCGATCATGGCCCCGACAGCCGCGGCCAGGGTGAATAGAAAGATGTGCCAGAGAGCTTTGACGGCCAGGCCGCCCGGGGCCGCCGCCGCCCCGTAGAGTGCGGGGAGGCAAGTATTCGCTAGAGCGTAGAGCAGACCGGCCAGGGCCCCGCTCCCGGTCCCGAGCAGGATCCGGCGGCCGAGCGGCGCGCCTCCCGCCGCCCGCGAAACGAACGCCCCGACAAAAGCCGGGACGAAGAGAGCGATCCACCACACGTTCTTCAGCGCCGGCACGGCCCCGCTCGATTTGAACCAGGCGAAATCCAGCCCGGCCAGGAGCACGGTCCCCGCCAAGGCCAACAGCGGCGCCTGGGCATATCGCGGCGCCAGGGCTTTCCTCGCCTCGGCCCTCCGTCGGACCCGGCGCTGGACCGTGAGCGGGAAATTGTAGAACGCGTCGAAGACGAAATGCTCGAGCCAGGCGCCCTTCTCGCCGAAGACCGGAACGATGTGGACGGCGCTCGTCGCCCAGTGGGCGGCCATGAAGCGGGCCAGGTCCGGATACCGGTAGGCCATCTGAATGGGGAACGCCAGGTAGCCGATGTACTTGAAAAAGCTCAACCCGAAGGCGATGCTGTAATCCTCGAAATTCCGCTCCCGGAGAACGAGGGAGGTCGTGTAGATCCCCCGGGCCAGCGACCCCGGAGAGATCGGGATGATCTGGAAGATCCCGAAGATGACGCCCGCGGCCAGGGTCGCCTGCTGCCAGGTCAGCTCGGGATGCAGCCGCACGTAAAAAAAGGCCACGATGAGAGCCACGACGTGGGTCGTCGGCATGAGAAGGAGGTGGATGGCCAGGCTCCTGAGGTACTTCTGGATGAACGGCTCCTTGATCTGGCCGATGATATGCGCCGCCTCCTGACTCGTCAGCATGCCGTTCCGCTCGCCCGCGGCGACCATGTCGCGGAGCCACTTTTCCCGCTCCCCGGCATTGAAATAAAGCTTGAAGGGGCGGACGAAGATCCGAGCCAGGCTCGCCTTGAAGACATCTTCGTCGGTCAGAAAACGATGGAGTCCCGCCGGGAGAATGGACAGGGGCAGATGAGGGAAATACCGCCAGGGCTCGGCGGCGATGAGGAGCGCCCGTGGATCGGACACCCGGCCCGCACGGACCCAGCGGATGAGGGCCTCGGCAATATGGGCCCGGGCCGAACGCCCGAAATAGCGGGAGCTCGAGAACAGCCGGCCGTAATGGCGGCGGAGGTCCGCCCGGCCCCAGAGGCGGCGGGCAAGGGGCGCAAAAAGCGGCAGGGACCAAAAGGGATATTGCCACCATGCCCGCCCGGGCCAGGCCAGGAGGAGCAGAGCCGGTGTCGCCAGGGGGGCCGAACCCATGAGGAGGAAGAGGAACGAGAGGGCCCCGCTTTTCTCGAGGCGGGCCGCGGCCCGCTCGGCGGCCATGTTGCGGACACGCCAGCTCTCCCGGAAGCCGGCCATAATCGAGCGGCGGAGCCCCCCCCCGAAAAGCTTGACGTGATGATACGTGATGTCGACCAGCGAATCGCGGTAGGCCTTGTCTTCGCGCTTGAGCGTGTCCAGCGCCTCCCCCATGTCCGCGAAATCCTCTCCATGGGCTTCGACGTACGCTTCGAGTTTCCTGACGTCCCCCTTGTCGAACTGGACGAGCCGGCCGCGGCGGAATCCTCTCAAGATGAGCTTGACGTCGGCCGGGCACTCGGGGAGGAACGGGAGTAGGGCCATGCCAGCCCGGAAGTCCACGGCGACGAGCCCGGCGCGCGGGTCGGGGTCGCTCGCGATCCGCTTCATGGCGTTGGGCTGGCTCTTGAGGGACCACCATTCGTACTGACGGGCGAGCTCCTCGGCGCCGATCTCCCGCAGAAGGCGCACCAGCCGGTCCATGAAGGCATGCTTCGTCCGGTATTCCGGTGAGCCGACCCCCGTCTCGGGGTCCCCGGGCCGGAAGCGGCGGCGGCCGTCGAGGTCGTCGTCGACCTCGAGACGCCACATCCGGCCGTCCACCCATTCGCTGATCTCGCCGTAGCTGCCGAGCCGGTGATCAAGGAAAGTGGCGTGGATATCGACGACGGCGTCCTCGGTCCCGAGCTCAGTCTTCGCGGCCCGGCGGACGAATTTCTGCCAAAGCGCCTGGGACCGGCCCGCGGCGGCGAGGCTTTGGAGGGAGAAAGGCGCCTGGAAGCCAAGGCCGTAAAAGAGGTTCCTGATCCGCCGTCTCAGGCCTGAGGCCGGGGTCAGGATCTTGAGCGCGTAACGGCTGCCCGTCTCGAGTCCACCGGCTTTTCCCTCGATCGTTTCCAGGGCCAGGAGTTTGACCCGGTAGACCTGGCCGGCGTAGCCGCCGCCGACGTACTTTTCAACCTCGATCCGGGCCCGGGCCCGGCCGGCGGGGACGACCCCACGGACATCGTATTCCAGGACTGTCCCTGGTTCGTACCGCCCGGGCCGGATCGGCCTGAGGAGGTCCTGCCCGGCGAAGACCTTCTCGAGGCCGCGGATCGTCTCGGGCTGATACATCCCTGCCATCCAGCCCTATTTCACCTCTGCGACGACGGCGTTGAGGACTTTTTTAGTTCCTTTATCCTGGGCGAAAAAGACGACGGCGAGCTTGTTCCGGTCGATCCTGTGATGCCGCTCCAGGAACTTGTAGCCCTTGAACCGCGTGTTTGTCGTCTCGAATTCGGTCAAGTACTGACCGGTCGCCTGCTCTGAGGCGGCCAGATCGAAGGACGCTTTCTTGGCTGCGGCCGGGTCGACGTCGACGATGTCGCGGACGACCATTTTATGGACCGTGAGGCCGTTCGAACCCTTGTAACTCTCTTCCCGCTGGACGAGGACGATAGAGTATTCGGCCCCGGCCAGGGCCGGGCCGAGGTCGTATTCGACCTTGATGATGTCGCCGGCCTGGGCCGCCCGGGCCTTGAGGACGGCACCCGGGGCGGCGGTGAGGAGGGGATCGATCTCGGCCTTGTATTGCTTGTACTTTCCCTCCGCCATGCCCCTGCTCCCGCCGCCCGACATGTCCTTATTGCCGTCGATGACGACGGTCGGAGTGCTGTTGACCCCGTAGTAATCCTGCCGCTTCTTTGTCGCCGGGTTCATCATCGGGTCCGGCCGCGGGATGGGCAGGTGGTACTCGAGGATGACCAGGTACTTCGCCGGGTAGGTCTCGAGCAGCCCGTCGAAGCCGAGGTCGGCGCCGACGCAGGGCGGGCATTCCGAGCCGGTGAAGAGCTCGGCCAGAACGGCCTTGCCCTTCCATCCGGACGGGGCTTTGAACGGCTCAGGCTGGTAGGGAAGAGACTTGAGCTTGGCCTGGAGCACGATTTCGAAGCCGTCCGCCTTGCCGTAGACGGTTGCATACAGAGACTTGGCCCTGTCCATCGCGTCCGCGTAGTTCTCGACGGCCGCGGCGAGAAAAGCATCATAGGCCTCCCGGGTCTTGCCCAGCTTCTCGCAGGCGCCGGCCAGAGTGTAGTAATAAACGCCGTCGGTCGGCCCGCCGTCCTTCTTGTAATCGTCGAGAGTCGCCACGGCCTTGGCCGCATCGCCGGCGTTCAAGTAGGCCTGGGCCACGGCGATGGCAAAGCCGGTCACGAAATAGGATTTGAACGCGCTCTGCTGGTTTTGGGGGATACCCTGGAAGGTCCCGGGTTCCCCGGCGGCCTTGACGGCGTCTTCCCTGTATTTCAGGATGATCTTCAGGACCTCGGCTTTGTCGAACGTCCCGAGCCTCGGATGGCCGAGGATCTGGCCCGCCGCGACGAAGGGATTCTGGAGATGGTCCGGTCCCTGCCCCTTGGCCAGGAAATCGGCCTGGAGCGCGAGGACGGCGTCGAGGGTCGGGGCCAGATCGATCTTGGCGCTCAGGATGCTCCGGTCGATCCAGGCGGTGAACTGGCTCGTGGGGTAGGCGGCCTTGATCCTCTCGAGTTCCTTGAGCCGGGCCGAGGCGTCCTTGATCTGGCTGGCCGCGGCAAGCTCCTTATACTCCGGCGGGGCGGCCTGGCGGCCCTGGGCGAAGGCCTGGCCCGAGAACATCAGGCCGAGGGCCATGAGGGCCGTAAAGGCGGCGATCCATCGCGCTCTTTTCTTCATGTGACCTCCTTTAAAGCAGGTATTATATAGAAATCTCCCCTGATAAAAAAGCAAGAGAAACTGGCCCGGGCGGCGCCTGGGGCCCACCCGGGCCGCCGGTCAGGCCTATTTGCCGGTCTCTCCCGTCATGGGATCCGCGAGCGCGAGCCGGTGGACCTTGCCCAGCTTGTCCAGCGGGCCGGGCCACTTGTCCATGCCTTTGTTGCAGGGCTCCCAGTCGCCGACGATCATGATCACCAGCTTGTCGGGATGGATGTACTTCCGGGCCGCTTCCTGGACTTTGGCCTTCGTCACTGTCTTGACCTTGTCGCGGTAGGTCTTGTAATAGTCCATCGGCCTGCCGGTCATCTCGAGGTTGGCGAAGCTCGACATCGTGATCTGAGGCGTCTGGAAGCTGTCGGCGAAGCTCTCCAGGTAGAAATTGACGGCCGTCTCCATTTCCGCGTCCGTCACAGGTTCCTTCCGGATGCGGTCGAACTCGTCGAGGATGAGCGAAATCGCGTAGCCGACCGTGGCCGATTTGCTCTGGACGTAGCCGGAGAACGTCCCGGGGAATCCCCAGCGGAACGTGAACCGGCTGCCCTGGTTGTAGGAGAGCCCTTCGTTCGAACGGACCTTCGTGGTGATCCGCGAGGAGAAGCTTCCGCCGCCGAGGATGAAGTTCATGACCTGGACGGCGGAATAGTCGGGGTTGGTGTCCTCGAGGCCCAGGTGGCCAATGCTGATGTAGCCCTGATTGATGGCTTTCTGGATGAAATAGACTCCGGGCTCGGGCGTGGGGAAGGTTCTTGACGAGAGGCCGGGAACTGGACGGCGTGGTTTTTCCAGGCGGCCGACGGCGTTGTTGACCTTGGCCTTGAGGTCGGCCTTGGCGAAATCGCCCGAGGCGGCCAGGATGATGTTCTTCGGGAAGAAGTACTTGCCGTGGGCGGCCTTGAGGTCGGCCGGCGGTGATCGCCGTCATACGTGGTTTTCGTCGGCTCCCAGGTCAGGGGGTGGTCGCCGTAGAGGAGCCTCTCGTATTCCCGGTTGAGGACGCCGCTCGGCTGAGTCGTTGGCCTGGCGGAGCTGGTCGAGGGGCGGGCTTTGGCCAGCTTGACGGGCGTCCTCCCGGAACTCGGGGTTCATGAGGACGTCGAAGAAGATGCCGCAGGCCCTCATCGAGGTCCTTGCTCAGGACGGAAAGGGTCAGCTGGTCGAGGTCCGCTCGCCCGCCATTGAAGCTCAGCGTGCCGCCGAGGAAATCGATCCGCTCCTCGATGGCCGAGCCCTCCTTGGCTTTGGTCCCGCCCTGGATGAGGCGCCGCTCAGGAGCTGCGAGAGCCCTGCTTGTCCTTGGGGACGTCAGGCGCGCCGAAGTTGATGTGGGCCGTGATGTTGACGAGGGCAGGGAGTGGTCTTCCTGGACGTAGCCGCGCAGCCCGCTGGCGAAGTCCGTCCGGAAGGCCTTCGGATCGGGCGGGTGTATTCAGGGGCGGGTACTTGAGATCGGAAGGCCGGGGGGCCTGGCCCAGGCCGGAGGCCACGAAAACGAACGCGATGGCCAGGATGGTTGTCAGGGTTTTTTTCATGGTCATCCTCCTTACCGCCCCATCTTCCTTTTATAGATGGCCGTCAAGCTGTTGTCCTTGACGAAATACTTGGCCGCGACGCGCTTGATGTCGTCGTTCGTCACCTTCTTCACGCTCTCGAGGTCGTCGATGATCGAGTGCCAGCCGCGGTTGAGCTCGGCCCGGCCGATCCGGCCCGCCAGCCCCATCGTGCTGCCGAGGCTGCGGACGAACATGGCCTCGCTCCGGTTCTTGGCCTTCTGGATCTCCTCCGGAGTCGCGCCGTCTTTCTTGACCTTATCGATCTCGGACCCAGATCTCCTTCTCCAGGTCCTCGGGCTGGACGTTCTTGTCGAAGCGCGGCGTCGCGCTGAACTGGAACGAGCCAACGTACCACTGGGGCCGGCTCGAGGCGGAAGCGTTGACGGCCAGCTGCTTGTCTCTGGACCAGGATCTTGGGAGCCGTCCCGGTCCCGCCGCCGCCGCCGGCCATGCCGCCGCGGAAGCCGCCTGCCCCGCCGCCGGCGCCGAGGACGTCGGCCAGGACCGAGAGGGCCGCCGCGTCGGGATGGCCTTCCTGGGCGTATGGAACATGATCTGGAGGCTGGTCGGCGCCGGGCCCTCCCCGTACATCCGCTTCTCGCTATACTGCGGCGGCTCCCCGTCGCGGATGGGCTCGAGGTCCGGGCCCCTGGGGATGCGGCCGAAATATTTCTCGGCCATGGCCGTGATCGCCGCCGGGTCGATGTCGCCGACGTAGATCGCGACACAGTTGTTGGGGACATAGTACCTGTTGTGGAAATCGATGAGGTCGGCCTTGGTGATCTTCCGGATGTCGTCCATCCAGCCGACGACGTCCCAGTGGTAGGGAGACGCGGCGTAAAAGGCGGCGTTGACCTGCTCGTTCGAAGAAGAAGCCCGGCCGGTTCTCGCTCAGCCGCCGCTCTTCCATGATGACGTCTTTTTCGGAGTAGAACTCGCGGAAATAGGCGTGGAGCATGCGGTCGGACTCGAGGAGCATCTGGAGTTCGACCTTGTTCGACGGCAGGGTCACGTAGTAGCCCGTGTTCTCGTTGCCGGTCGAGGCGTTGAGGCCCGTGCCGCCGTTCTTCATGTAAAGGTCCAGAGGTCGTCCTTGATGACGTAGGGCTTTTCGGACGCGATCAGGGCGTCGGCCTGCTTCTGGAGCTCGGCGAGCTTGGCCTGGTCGCCGCCATCGGCCTTCCAGTACTTCTCGTGGTAGATCTGGCCCATGACCTCGTCGATCTGCTTGTCGATGGCCTGGTCCTTCGCGAAGTCCGTGACGCCCATCATCTCCGTGCCCTTGAACATCATGTGTTCGTGGATGTGGGCGATCCCGGTGATCCCCGGCTTCTCGTTGATCGAGCCGACCTTGAAATAAATGTGGCAGACGACGCGGGGGACGCCGGGCTTGATGATCATCAGGATCTTCATGCCGTTTGCCAGGACGTGCTCCTTCACGTCCAGGTTGACCGCGCCGAAGACGGCGAGGGTCGGGAATGCCAAGAGAGCCAAAAGAGCCAAGAAAGAACGTTTCATGCGCAAATGCCCCTCCTCTCGAGCTTTCGACGATGCGGGTCGAAAAATATTCCTGGATCCGTCACAGATAACGGGCCTTTTTCATTTTCCGGAGCGTCTCGACGACCTCCCTCACGCGCTGGTCCTGGCTCGAAGAACAGACGAGGAGGGCGTCCCCGGCCTCGACCACGATGAGGTTGCGGACGCCGACGAGAGCCGTCAGCCGGCCGGGATTGTAAACCAGGCACCGGCGCGAATCGACGGCGAGGCATTCGCCGCGGGCGGCGTTGCCCTCCGGGTCCTTTTTCCAGATCTCGAAGAGCGAGGACCAGGCGCCGACGTCGGACCAGCCGAAGTCCCCCTCGCAGACGACGACGCCACGGGCCCTCTCCATGAGGGCGTAATCGATGGACGTCCGGGGGATCTTCTCGAACACGGCCCGGAGCCCTCTTTTGTCCTTCCTCCTCGAGGGCCTCGATCAGCCGCTTCCAGAGCGTGAAAAGCTCCGGGGCGGAGCGCTCCAGCTCGGCGGCGAAGACGCCCGCCCGCCAGACGAATATCCCCGAATTCCAGGCGCAGTCGCCCGCCGCAAGGAACCGGCGGGCCAGCCCGAGACTCGGCTTTTCCCTGAAGGCCCGGACGGGGTAGAAGACTTCCCGGCCGAGCTTTTGGGGCCGGCCCTTCGAGAATTGGATGTAGCCGTACCCCGTGGCGGGATAGCGCGGACGGATGCCGAAAGTCACGAACGAGGAATTTTCGGCGGCGAAGTCGGCGGCCGCCTTGAGCTTGATGAGGAACTCCTTCGGCTGCCGGATGAGGTGGTCGGCGGCCAGGACGGCGACGACCGCCTCGGGATTGTCGAGCCAGATCCGGGCCGTCGCCAGTATGAGAGACGGCGCCGTGTTTCTGGCCAGCGGCTCGACCAGGAAATTCGCCCCGGTCATTTTCGGGAAGAGTTTCCGGAGGGTCCGGGTCTGGCCGGCGTCGGCGACCATCAGCGTCCGCCCGGCCGGGATGAGGGGACGGATGCGCTCGACCGTTTCCTCGATCATGGACTTCCGGCCTACGATCGGGAGGAATTGTTTCGGCTCCTTGGCCCGGCCGAGCGGCCAGAACCTGGTCCCGCGGCCCCCGGCCAGGATGAGCGCCCGGAGGTCGACCCCGGCTTTCGCCGGGCCTTTTCGCGCCGCCGCTCTCATCATGGCCGCCCGAGCTCCTCGATGGCCCTCTTCAGGACACCCCGGACCTCGGCCTGGATGGCGGCCAGGGCCTCCTCCGTGTCCGCCTCGAACCGCAGGACGATCACGGCCTGGGTGTTGGACGCCCGGACCAGGCCCCAGCCCGCGGGAAAGATGGCCCGGACGCCGTCGATGTCGATCACTTTATGGTCCGCCGCGAGAACCCTCCGGACCTCGTCCACGATCCTGAACTTGACCTCGTCGGAGGCGTAAATCCGGATCTCGGGCGTCGCGAAGGTCTTGGGGAAATCGGCCATCATCCCGGAGAGCCTTTTCGGCGAGCGGGCCAGGATCTCGAGAAGCCTGGCCGAGGAGTAGATGGCGTCATCGAAGCCGAACCAGCGGTCGGCGAAAAAGATGTGGCCGCTCATCTCGCCGGCCAGGACCGCTTTCTCCTCCTTGATCTTTTGCTTGATCAGGGAATGTCCGGTCCGCCACATGATGGGCCGCCCGCCGAGCCTGGCGATCTCATCGTAGAGGACCTTGGACGCCTTGACCTCCGAGATGACCGCCGCCCCCGGGATGGGACGGGAGGATGTCCCGGGCGAAGACGATCATCAGCTGGTCGCCCCAGATGAGACGTCCCTCGTCATCCACGACACCAAGCCGGTCCGCATCGCCGTCGTAGCCGATCCCCAGGTCGGCCTTGGTCTCGCGGACCGTGCGGATGAGGTCCTCCATCGCTTCGGGCAGGGTGGGGTCGGGGTGATGGTTGGGGAAACGCCCGTCCATCTCGCAATAGAGGGGCACGACCTCGCACCCGAGCTTTTCTAAAAGAGGGACGGCGACGGACCCTCCCGTCCCGTTGCCCGCGTCCACGATGACCTTGAGCCTTTTCGCAAAACGGACCTGCGCCGCCACATAGCTCTGGTATTCAGGGATGATGTCGAGCGCCCGGGACGAGCCTTTCCCGTCCGCGAAGCGGCCCTTTTGGATGACCGCGAAAATATCCTGGATATGCTGGCCATAGAGGGTTTCCTCTCCGGACATCATCTTGAAGCCGTTGTACTCCGGCGGGTTGTGGGAGCCCGTGATCATGACCCCGGACTCCATTTTCTTCTCGTAGACGGAAAAGTAGAGCAGCGGCGTGGGGATGACGCCGAGGTCCGTGACGTCGCGGCCCGTGGAAATGAGCCCGGCCGTCAGGGCGGCGGAAAAGGAGGGCGAACTCAGGCGGCAGTCCCGGCCGACGGCCACCTCCTTTTTCCCGCGGTCGGCGAAATAGGTGCCGATGGCCCGGCCCAGGAGGTTGGCGACCCCGTCGTCCAGGTCCTGACCGACGATCCCCCGGATGTCGTATTCGCGGAAGATCTTGGGGTTGATGTCCACGCTTCACTCCTTCCCAGGATGACCGTCCGCTCAGCTCCGGAGAATATTATTTATCCTGTTTGTTATCATTTAGTTACGACCTTGCTCCCGTCTCAGGCCGGGCCCCGTCGGCCGCCCTTCTTGAGACGGTTGGCATAGCTCGCGGCGATGAACGCCTTGAAGAGCGGGTGCGGGTCGAGCGGCTTGGATTTGAACTCCGGGTGGAACTGGCAGCCGAGGAACCAGGGGTGGCCGGGGACTTCGATGATCTCGACCAACCCGTAATCCGGGTTCCTCCCCGAGATCACCAGCCCGGCCCGGGCCAGGACATCCTCGAGCTCGGGGTTGAATTCGTAACGGTGGCGGTGCCGCTCGGAGATCCGGCTCTTCCCATAAGCCTTAAAGGCGAGGGAGCCCTTTTTGAGGTCGCAGCGATAGGCGCCCAGCCGCATGGTGCCCCCCATGTCGAATTCCTTGCCGAGCTCGCGCCAGCGGACGATGATCTTCTGCGGCGCGTCGGGAACGAACTCGGTGCTGTTCGCCTTCTCGAGCCCGGCCACCGACCGGGCGAACTCGATGGCGGCGCACTGCATGCCCAGGCAGATCCCGAAGAAGGGGACATCGCTCTCCCGGGCATATGTGGCCGCCCGGATCTTGCCTTCGATGCCCCGCTTGCCGAAACCGCCCGGGACGAGGATGCCGTCCTTTGCCGCGAGGATCCCGGCCGGATCGCATTCCTCCAGGTCTTCGGCTTCGATCCAGTCGATGTTGACCTTGAGGCGGTTGGCTATGCCGCCGTGGATGAGGGCCTGGTTCAGGCTCATGTAGGCGTCGTGGAGCCCCGCGTACTTCCCGACGAGGCCGATGTCCACCTCGTCCTTCGGGTTCTTGATCCGGTCCACCAGGACCTCCCAGCGGGAGAGGTTCTTTTTGCTTCGGGGCAGATGGAGCATCCGGAGGATGATGGCGTCCAGGCCCTCGGCGGCGAAATTGAGGGGGATCTCATAGATGCTCTGAACGTCGCGGGCGGTGATGACGGCCTCGACCGGGACGTTGGTGAAAAGGGCGATCTTCGACTTGATGTCCTGGGTGAGCGGCCGGCCGGTCCGGCAGAGGAGGATGTCGGGCTGGATGCCGATCGCCCGGAGCTCCTTGACGCTGTGCTGGGTCGGCTTGGTCTTGAGCTCCCCCGACGTCCCGATGGCCGGGATGAGGGTCAAGTGAACGAAGATCGCGTTGTCGGCGCCCGAGGGCCAGCCTCATCTGCCGCGTCGCTTCGAGGAAGGGGAGGCTCTCGATGTCGCCCACAGTGCCTCCGATCTCACAGATAACGATATGGTTGCGGTCGGCCACGGCGTGAAAGGCCTTCTTGATCTCGTCCGTCACGTGGGGGATCACCTGGACCGTCTTGCCCAGGTACTCCCCTTTCCGCTCCTTGCGGATGAGCGACTCGTAGACCTTGCCTGCGGTCCAGTTGTGGGCCCGCGTCGTCTTGCCCGAGGTGAAGCGCTCGTAGTGCCCGAGGTCGAGGTCGGTTTCCGCGCCGTCGTCGGTCACGTAGACTTCGCCGTGCTGGAAGGGGCTCATGGTCCCGGGATCCACGTTGAGGTAAGGGTCGAACTTCTGGATCGTTATCTTATAACCGTGGTTCTCGAGGAGCATCCCCATGGAGGCCGCCGCGATGCCTTTCCCCAGCCCGGAAATGACCCCGCCCGTGACAAAAATATACTTGCTCATCGAACCGCCTCGACCGGAATTGATTCCCTCCGATTATATCCTTCGGGCCGTCCGCACTCAAGAGCGGCGAGCGGTTTTTTTCTGACCTCGCGGGCCGCATAATACGATATTATTATAGGAATTATAGGAATAGTAAGAATTAAGTGGCGGAACGCCCAGGGCCGGGCGACGTCCCGGAGAGCCTCAAGATCTGTTGCCGGCCTGCTCCTTGGCCCCTGGTGCTGACGTGCCGGCCGCTGACGCGCCGGCCGGAGCCGCCTGAGTCTGGCAGGTGGCCTCGAGGAAAGCGCCTTCCGCGACGATCAGCCGCGGAGAGGTGACCGTCCCGAAAACGCGGCCCTTGTTGTGGATCTCGATCCGGTCGCTCGCCTCGAGATGGCCGCGGACCTCTCCGTTGATGACGAGTTGACCCACTTTGACGTCCGCCTCCACCCTGCCTTTCTCGCCGACAACGAGAAGGGCGTCCGAGGTGATGGTCCCCTTGAAGGATCCCTCGATCCTGAAGGACCCTTTGAAGACCAGGTCGCCCTTGAAATCCGACTCAATATCGATCAGCCCGGCCAGCCTTGATTCGTTGAGCTCTCTCGGCTTGTCTTTCATGAGGAGGCTCCTTTAACCCTATCGTAAATCCGGTTGAGGTCATCCAGGGAAAAATAGAAGATCTTCAGGACACCTTTCGTCCGGCTGCCTGAGATCAGAACTTTCGTGCCCAAGATCTTGAGCATCTCCTCTTGGAGGGCGCGAAGGTCGGGGTCCTCGAGGTGGCG
This sequence comes from Candidatus Aminicenantota bacterium, assembly GCA_963796835.1. GTDB lineage: Bacteria > Acidobacteriota > Aminicenantia > Aminicenantales > Saccharicenantaceae > DATKJS01. Next base: position 47,002 of record CAWCND010000009.1, read on the forward strand.
CTGGGTCCGAGGAGGCCTCTCTTTCAGCCTGTTCACGAGCTTCTCCGTGTTCCGGACCGAGAGTTCCTTGTCGACAACCTGGCGGCAAGCGAAGAGCTGGGCCGAGGCCTCCTCAAGGGCAAGCAAGGCCCGGGCGTGTCCCATCGAGATCGTCCCGTCGTTGACATGGTCCTGGATCTCCTGGGGCAACTTTAGGAGCCGGACGTAGTTCGTCACTGAAGTCCTATCTTTCCCCACTTTGTCCGCGACTTCCTGTTGTGTGTACCCTTGCTCGTCCATGAGGCGCTGGTACGCCTGGGCGATCTCGAGGGGATTCAGCTCCTCCCGGTGGATGTTTTCGATGAGCGAGATCTCCAGTTGTTTCTCCCTGGGGACGTTGCGGATGAGGACCGGGATCTTCCTCAGCCCGGCCTTCTGGGCCGCGCGCCATCGCCTCTCTCCGACGATGATCTTGTAATGATCCTCTTCCGGCGTCACGAGGACGGGCTGGACGACCCCTGATTCCCTGATCGATTGGGCCAGCTCCTCGATGGATTTGTCGTCGAACTTCATCCGGGGTTGAAAGGGGTTGGGCTTGATCTCGTCGATCTCGACCTCGGCGAACCTCTCATCCTTCAAAATGCTGAATTCATCGGGGATGAAGGCTCCCAGGCCTTTTCCCAGGGCTTTTTTGCTCATTTCTGCAGGATCTCCTCTGCGAGTTTTAAATAGGCCTCGGCTCCCTTGGACTTTATATCATAAAGAACGATAGGCTTGCCAAAGCTCGGCGCCTCGGCCAGGCGAATATTTCGCGGGATGACCGTTTCGAAGAGGATGTGCTTGAGCGATCTTCTGACCTCATCCGCCACCTGCTTGGAGAGATTTGTCCGCTCGTCGTACATCGTCAGCAGGATCCCTTCGACGGCCAGCCTGGGGTTGAAATACGTCCGGACGGTCTCGAGCGTCTGGAAAAGGTCCGGGATCCCTTCCATGCAGAAGAATTCCGTCTGGACCGGGATGATCAGCGAATCGGCGGCCGTCAGAGCGTTGATGGTCAGGAAGCCGAGAGATGGAGGGCAATCAATGAGGATAAAATTGAAATATCTGCGGATCTTTTCGACAGCTTCCATGAGCCTTTTTTCCCTCCGCTCGGAGGTAAAAAGCTCGGCCTCGGCCCCGGATAGCTCTGGAGAGCATGGGCAAAGGTAAAAGTTGTCCAATTCGCATCCCGAGATGCATTCCATCAGGTCCGTCCCGTTCATCAGACCCTGATAAACGCCCTTGCCGGGTTCCTTTGGCTTGGCCAGTCCGAGCGTCGACATCCCCTGGGGGTCAAGATCCACGAGCAGGACCCTTTTGTTCTTGAGCGCCAGGCAGGCTGAGAGGTTTATCGCGGTGGTTGTCTTCCCAACCCCGCCCTTCTGATTGGCGACCGCGATGATCTTATTCATCTTCTGGTTCAGGCCATGTTTCACGTGGAACATCGGCGCCCAGGCGGGCCTTTTTCCTCTGGACTTCCAGATAAAGGTCGACGTTATGTATGGCGGCCGGAGTCATTCCGGGGATCTTTCTGGCGTCGCCCAGCGTCCCGGGCCTCAGCTTCTCGAGCTTCTCGATGGCCTCCCGGGTAAGGCCGGGCACTTGTTTGAAATCAAGCTTCACAGGGATCCTGGTCCGGTCCGTTCTTGCGCTCCCGGCAATCTCCTTCTCCTGCTTCCTGATATAACCCTCGTATTTTATTTCCGATTCTATGAACCTCATGCTCTCGCTGCTCAGATCTTCGCTGAATTTACCATATTCTAGCACATTTTTAAGGGTATTCTCGGGTTTTTTTAATTGATCGAACAAAGAAATCGTCTTCCCTGAACCGGATTTTGTCCTTTTTACCCTCAAGAACTTGATGACTCTATCTATTTTGTCCCATTTTCTCAGGGATTTGTCCCAATCGTCCGGCCTGATCAGCCCAAGCTCATGGCCGTACTTCATGAGCCGCCTGTCCGCGTTATCGATCCGGAGGATAAGCCTGTGCTCAGCCCGCGAAGTGAAAAGCCGGTATGGCTCCTCGACGCCTCGGGTGACCAGATCGTCAATGAGCACCCCGATGTAGGCTTCGCCCCTTCCCAATATGAACGGCTTTTTCCCCATGATCTGGAGCCCGGCGTTGATCCCGGCCATGAGCCCCTGGGCAGCCGCTTCTTCGTAACCGGAAGTCCCGTTGATCTGCCCAGCTAGGTACAGCCCCTTGATCTTCCTTGTTTCGAGGGTATGGAGAAGCTCGGTAGGGGAGACGGCGTCGTATTCGATCCCGTAGGCTGGCCGCAGGACTTTGGCCCTTTCTAAGCCGGGAATCGTGGCCAGGATCTCCTTCTGGACCTCAAATGGAAGGCTCGAGGACATCCCGTTGACATAGGTTTCCGCTGTTTCAAGCCCCTCAGGCTCCAAGAAGAACTGGTGGCGGGCATGATGGGGGAACTTGACCACCTTGTCTTCGATGGAGGGGCAGTAGCGGGGTCCGATGCCTGTTATCTTTCCGCTGTACAGGGGAGATTTATCCAGGTTCTTGCGGATCACGGCGTGGGTTTGGTCGTTCGTATATCCCATATGGCAGAGGACCTTATTTTCGACCGGATTCCGGGTCCGGAAGGAAAAGGGCACGGGCTCGTCGTCCCCCGGTTGCGCCGTGAAGATCTCCCAGTCGATCGTGTTGCGGTCGAGGCGCATGGGAGTGCCGGTTTTCAGCCGGATCCCCCTCAGGCCCATTCTTTTCAACGCCCCTGCCAGCTCGACGGAAGGCGGTTCGTTGGCCCGTCCGGCCGGATAGCTTTCGAGCCCGATGTGGATGAGCCCGTTGAGAAAGGTCCCCGGGGTCAGGATGACCGCCCGGCTGTCAAGGGCCGTCCCGTCCAGGGTCCGGATACCCAAGGCCCGGCCTCCCTTGACGACGATATCGGAGACAATGCCCTGGAAGACCGTCAGGCCGGGAATTCCCTCAAGACGGCGTTTCATGGCCAGCCGGTAGCGGGCCTTGTCGCATTGGGCCCTGGGGGCCTGGACCGCTCCTCCCCGGCTCCGGTTGAGGAGCCGGAATTGGATGCCCGTCTCGTCCGTCATCTCCCCCATCAGCCCCCCCAAGGCGTCGATCTCGCGAACAAGGTGACCTTTGGCCAGGCCGCCGATGGCCGGATTACAGGACATCTGGGCGATCGTATCGAGGTGGATCGTGACCAGACAGGCCCTGAGGCCCATGGCGCAAATGGCGGCCGCCGCTTCGCAGCCGGCGTGGCCGGCCCCGACCACGATAACATCGTAACTCTGGACGTTCTTCATCCGCCCGCCTATTTTCCTACGCAGAAACGATCAAAGATCTCGGCCATGACGTCGTCCGACCTGATCTCTCCCGTCAGCCTCCCGAACAGGGAGATCGCTCTCCTGAGCTCCTCGACGTATGTCTCCTCCGTATGCCCGGCCTCGAGCAGCCGGCCGGCTTCGCGGAGCGCCTCCCTGATGTCGAGGAGGATGTCCTTCTGCCTCGCATGGAGGATCACCTCCTCCCCGGCATCGACCGGAGGGACGAACGCCCGGCGTATCTCCGCCCTCAGCTTATCCAGATTCGTCCCCTTGAGGGCGGAGACTTCAATGAGAAGGACACTTCCCGACTGGGCCCGGAGCCTCTGCTTGTCGATCCGGCAGGGAAGGTCGGATTTGTTGAGGACCAGGAGGGATTTTTTCTCTCTGAATCTCATGATCAGCCGATCGTCTTCATCGCTTTCCGGCCTGGACCTATCGAGGACGATGAGGAGGCCGTCGGCCTGCCGGGCAATCTTTTGTCCCATGAGGATCCCCTTTTTCTCGACCGGATGGGCGGGTTTTCCCAGGCCGGCCATGTCCACGAGGTGGAAGACGAGGTCGTCGATGACAATCTCCTCCCTGAGGTAATCCCTGGTCGTCCCCGGATAAGGGGTCACGATAGCCCTGTCTTCTTCGAGAAGAGCGTTGAACAGAGTCGACTTTCCGACGTTCGTCCGCCCGGTGATTGCCAGCGTTAGCCCTTCGTTTAGGGCCTTTCCCGCCTGGAAGCTTGCAATGAGCCTCTCCAGTCCGGCCATCAGGGCCTCCAAAACCTTGCTCTGCCTGGCCGGTGTCGTCCTCAGACCCTCTTCTGGGAATTCGATCCCGGCTTCCACCTGGGCGACCAGGCGGACGAGGTCCGACCTGAAGCCACGGATCTTCCTTGAAAGACCCCCCGAAAGTTGCCGGGACGAGATCCGCGCCTGGGTCAGGGACGCCGCCCGGATGAGATCGTTGACGGCTTCTGCCTGGACGATATCCAAGCGGCCGTTGACATAGGCCCTGAGGGTGAATTCCCCCTGGCGGGCGGGCCTCGCTCCGGCCTGTACGCCCAGCCGGACGGCCTCCTCGAGGACGACAGGGCTCCCATGGCAGCTCAGTTCGACCACGTCCTCCCGGGTGTAGGAATGAGGGGCCTTGTAATAGGTCATAAAGGCCTCGTCGAGGACCTCTTTTCTCGAGCGGTCGATCAAATTACCCAAGACGGGACGCCTGACGGGAAAATCGCGGCCATGGCCGCGGCCGCTGCCCCCGCCAGGCTTGAAGACCCTTCCGGCCACCGCCAGGGCCTTTTTTCCGCTGATCCGGACGATCCCAAGACCACCGATCCCGGGAGGGGTCGATATGGCAATGATCGTGTCTTCGAGCATGTTCAGGGGCTTTCCGGCTCCCCATTGTAGAAGACGCGACGGCATTAGTAAATAGACCATCCATCGGTCTGGTCAGGGATGAACGAAACGACCACAATGCGGGCTTATCCTTCAAGGAGCACCGATTTAGGATTAGGGCTGAGTGGATGGCTGAAGCGATAGAAGTTAAATGCGCAGGGGGTGTTCCCGGAGCCGCCCAGAAGAAGAGTTCAGGACTCGATCCGGATATTTTCCAGAAGTGCGGCTCCGCCACACTTCTGCCGGTCGCTCCTCAGAATCCGCCCCGCTAAGAAGCGGGACTGCCCGCTTCTGGACAATTACGGCAAGAGGCGGGACGGCTCCCTGCCCCAGGGAATCCCCCGAGCTCAACTCTATTAAAAGGCTGAAGCCGTCCTCGTCGCCCCATAAGGAAGGGGAGTCTATTTCGAGGCGCGGAAGACCTTGACTTTCTTCAGGAACCCTTCGCCGATGCTCTCACTGGTGATGCCGGGGACCTGGTTGACGGCGATGTGGACGATCCGGCGCTCATAAGGGTTCATGAAATCCAGGACCTCGTCACGGCCGGACGCGGAAACCTGCTCCGCGACCTTCTGGGCGAACTCCTGGAGCTTTTTCTCCTTCCGCCGCCTGTAGAATTCGCAATCCACCTGGACCTTCACGGGCGAAATCTTGTTGAAGACGTGTTGGAAGGCGAGCAGGAGCGCTCCGTCGTTGCGGAGGAGGAGGTTCTTGTCGGGGCCGTCAAAGATGATGAAGACGATATCCGGGCGCTTCTTGATCTGATACGTCAGCTCCAGGGGAAAATGGGGCATGACCTTTTCCAGGAACAGGTCGACCGCGTTCTCTTCCTCTTCCTTTATCGCCCAGGCCCGGATCACGATCTCCTTGCCCTTGATGCCGAAGAGCTTGGTCTTCTCCGTGACGATCTCGTAGTTGAATTTCCCCCGGGGGAGCTTCAGCCGGTCCTCGGCCAGGCTGATGGCCTCCTCGAGGTTCCGGCCCTTATATTCCTGTCCCTCGACGGCCGGTTGTCCGTTCTCAGTTTTTTCTTGGTTTTCCATCGGGTTCTCTCTTATGGCGGCCCATCATGCGGTTCATGATGGCCTGCTGGGCGATCTGAAGCACGTTCGTGGTCAGCCAGTAAAGGACCAGGCCGCTCTGGAAGGTCATGAAGAAGAACGTCATGATGACGGGCATGATCAGCATCATTTTGGCCTGGGAGGGGTCGGCCGAGGTCGGCGTCATCTTCTGGGAGATGAATTGGGTGATACCCATGAGGACAGGCGTCACATAGTAAGGGTCCTGGACGGACAGGTCCTGGATCCAGAGGCCGAACGGGGCGTGGCGGAACTCGACCGAAGCCACCAGCATCCGGAAAACGCCCCAGAAGATCGGGAGCTGGATGAGGAGCGGGAGGCAGCCCCCGGCGGGGTTGACCCCGTGCTCCTTGTAGAGCTTCATCATCTCCTCGTTCATCTGGCGCCGCTGGTCGATGTCGGACTTGGCCTTTTTGTACTTGGCCCGGATGGCCTTGACCTTGGGCTGGAGGTCGGCCATCCTGGACATGGACTTCGTCGAGCTGTAGGTCAGGGGGAAGAAAATGATCTTGATGACGAGGGTCAGGAGGATGATGGCCATGCCCCAGTTGGGGACGAGCTTGTAGAAGAACTTGACGGACACGAGGAGGACCTCGGCGATGCTGCCGAACACGCCGAAATTGATGACTTTTTTAGTTTCGTGGCCGAAGGCCTTGAGGGCGTCGAAATCCTTTGGCCCGATGAAAGCCGCCTGCGGTTGGGAGACCGAGAGGAAGTAGGCCGCCGCCTTGCCCTGGCCCTGAGACTCCTGGAGGAACGCGGCTTGTCCCCTCTGGGCGGGCAGGATGAAGATCGCTGCGAAATAATTTTCCTCGTAGGCGGCCCAGTCGACGAAGTTAAAGGTGCTCGTTTCGGCCTTGTATTTCTTGACGTCCATCCGGTTGACCTTGCCGCCGGTATAGATAGCGGCTCCGGTGACCGCCGTGAATTTACCCTTTAGCTCGGCCGGAGAGGGGTTGCCGATGCCCGGTCCCCAGAGGAGGGAGGGCACAATCTCCTGGCCGTTCTTCCAGACGTGAAGCTCGATCTCCATCTGGTAGGTCCCGCCGGTGAAGCGGAAGATCTTCTCGGCCCGGACGGACCTTCCGTCGGAATAGGAAAATTTGATCTCATCCTTCTGGCCGTCCTTGAGGATGAGGCTCGCCCGGGAGGCTTCAAACAAGGCCGAATTAAGGGCCGCGGCAAGGGCGGCGTCGTCGCCGCCCAGGGAGAAGGGGTATCGTCCGATCTCCTGGGCCGTCTCCGGGACGAGCTCCAGGGGCTCCTTCTTGTCGTTCGTGTGTTTCTTGAGCTTCCAGCTCTTGAGGACGCCGCCTTGATTGCTCCAGGAGGCCTGATAAAGAGGGGTATCGACCGTGACTTCCTGCTTGGCCTGGGCGACCGTGGCCTTGAGGCCTTGTGAGGAAATGGGCTGGCCGGAAGCCTTGGGTTCCGGCGTAGCCGGGGGGACCTGGCCCCCGGGCTGGGCCTGTGCCTCTGCCTGTTTTGCCACAGGGACGGGCGCGCTCACGGGCGCTGTTTCCGTCTGAGGCTTGGGCTTCACGAAGAGAAGCTGGTAACCCATCAGGACCAGGAAGGAAAGGACGATGGCCAGGATCAATCGTTTTTCCATATCGTTTCCTCTCAGGGCACGGGGTCGATCCCGCCCTCATGAAAAGGGTGGCACCGGAGGAGCCTTCTGACTCCCAGGCCTGTCCCCTTGATCAGGCCGTACCTTTCGATGGCCTCATACGTGTAGGACGAGCATGTCGGCTGGAACCGGCAATGGATTCCCAGGAAAGGGGAGAGGACGGCTTGATAGGCCTTGATCAGGATGAGCGCGACCCGTTTCACGATGAAGTCCGTTTCTTCTTGATCGATTCCAACGCCTGAAAATAGCCGGCCCTGAACTCCCGCGTGCCGAGGCCCAGGATCTCCTTTCGGGTCACGAAGATAAGGTCCATAGGCTCTGCCAGAAGGCCCTTGTTCCGCCGAAAGATGTCACGGATCCGCCGCTTGACCCTGTTGCGCGCGACAGCGGGCCCGACCTTCCTGCTGACGACCACGGCCAGCCTCGAGAAACCGAAAAGGTTGGGCCGGTAAACCAGGTTGAAATATCGCCCTCGAAAGCGGCTGCCGTTCCTATAAAGACTTGTGAAGTCCTTTTGGCTGCGGATCCTCTCGCGAGGCGTCAGACGCTCATTCATCCGACAGAGACGCGTTTTCTGCCCTTACGCCTTCTGCTCTTGAGGACTTCTTGACCGCCTTTGGTCTTCATCCGGACACGAAACCCGTGGGTTTTCTTCCGCCTGCGGTTGTTCGGCTGAAAGGTTCTCTTCATTCTCTTTCCACACCTGCAAAGTGAGTATGTTACTCGAACCCCCCTGGCCTGTCAAGCCCGCAAAAACGGCCATCCAGCCCCGTTCCCCGGCCCCCCTGTTCCACTGGGGTGCCGGGGAACGGGGGGCAGGGAACGACCCGTCCCAGATACCACGTTGACTCTCCCCCCTGTTTTCCGTTATAATGGGGGGGCATGAATTCCATGAAAATCGGCGATAAGGTCATCTATCCGAACCAGGGGCTCAGCATCATCGAGGCCATCGGGAAGGAATCGAGCGGCGAGGGCTCGAATATCATTCACCTGAGGATCATCGCCAACAACACCCTCGTCCAGATCTCGAGCTCGATGGCCACCGAGATCGGAGTCCGGCGGCCCGTTTCCGAGGGCTCCATCAAGAAGATCTTCATGTTCATGAGGAACGGGGCGGTGGACGTCACGATGGACTGGAAGGGGCGGTACAAGGAGCATGTCAACCTGATGAAGTCGGGGACCCTCTTCGACGTGGCCACGGTCATGAAGAGCCTCTATTATCTCAGCTTGATCAAGCCCCTCTCCTTCCGGGAGAAGAAGATGATGGAGAAGGCCAAGGAGCTCCTCGTCTGTGAGATCTCCGAGGCCGCCGACGTCCCCAGCTCAAAGATCGAGCACAAGCTCCTCGGGACCCTCGCACGCTGCTTCAAGGACGCCAAGCCGCGGGTCGCCATCTGACACGGACCTGATGTTCCTGCCGGCATTGATCCTTTTTGTCCTGTGCCTTATCGCCAGCGCTTTTTTTTCTTCCTCGGAGACCGCCTTCATCGCCTCGAGCCCCTATTCCCTTGAACTCGCCGAAAAGCAGGGCTCCAAACGCGCCGGTCTCGTCCGCAGAATCCTCCACCGGACGAACGATTTCCTGGCGACCATCCTGATCGGCAACACCCTGGTGAACGTGGCCGCGGCCTCGATCGCCACCTCCGTTTTCGTCACCCTGGTCCCGGACAGGAGCCGGGCCGTCCTCCTCGCCACGGTCACCACGACCCTCTTCCTCCTGATCTTCGCCGAGATCAACCCCAAGACTTTCGCCGCCCACAATCCTCTCCGGACCGCCCTTTTCTTCAGCTATCCGGTCCGGGGGATGATGGTGATATTCTTTCCCTTCGTCAAGCTTTTCTCCTTCGTCACGGGGCTTCTCGTCCCGTCCTCGCGCGCCCGGCGCGACGGCCCTGCCGGCCGGCTCAGCGAGGAGGAGATCCGGATCGTCGTCCTTTCCGGCGCCCGCGGCCTCTCCGCCCTGCGCCGCAAGATGATCTCGGGCGCCCTGGACATCAACGCCCGGCCCGTGAAGGAGATCATGGTCCCCCGGCCCGAGGTCAAGGCCGTCGAGATCGACTGGCCGTGGAGCCGGGTCCTCGAAACGGTCCGCTCGGCGGGCCATTCCCGGTATCCGGTTTACAGGGGCCGGTTCGACAACATCGAGGGGACCATTCACACCAAGGACGTCATCAGCTATCTTGTTGATAATAAAGATGTTCCTGTTAGGTCCATCCTCCGCCAGCCGCTCTTCGTCCCCGAGCTCGCCTCCCTCGAAAAAGTCCTGCTCCAGATGCAGGAGAGGGCCGTCCACATGGCCTTCGTCGTGGACGAGTACGGCAACATGGAGGGGATCGTGACCCTCGAGGACATCATCGAGGAGGTCGTCGGCGACTTCCGGGACGAACACGACGGGACGGCCGAGGATTGCTTCGCCCGGGTCGACAACGGGGCTTATCTTATCAAGGGCTCGGCGCCGGTCAAGGAGGCCAACGCCCGGCTCTCCCTGGGCCTTCCGGAAAGGAAGGATTACACAACCTTGGCCGGCTTTCTCTTATACGAGTTCGGCCGCGTCCCTGCGGAAAAGGATTCCCTGGAGTTCGGCGGTTCAAGGCTGACGGTGGAGAAAATGAACAAGCGGCACATCAGCCTCATCCGGGTCGACCTCGGCCCCGCGAAAGGACCCTCGGTGCCGTGAAAAGCGCCGCCCGGACCATCGCCGTCAACAAGCACGTCTCCCATGACTACGAGATCATGGAGAAGTTCGAAGCGGGGATGGCCCTCCAGGGAAGCGAGGTCAAGTCCATCCGGGACGGCCGGATCAGCCTCAAGGAGAGCTACGCCGAGGTCAAGAACGGCGAGGTCTTCCTCGTCAAATGCCATGTCAGTCCCTACGAGGCGGCCAACATTTTCAACCACGACCCTCTCCGCGACCGCAAGCTCCTCCTCCACCACCGGGAGATCAAGCGCCTGGCCGGCAAGATCCAGGAGAGAGGACTGACCCTTGTCCCGACCCGCGTCCTGATCAGCGACCGGGGCAAGATCAAGCTCGAACTGGCCCTCGTCCGGGGGAAGCGCGAGTACGAGAAGCGCGAGGCGATCAAGAAAAGGGATACCGACCGGGAGATCCGGGCGGAGATCAAGAAGCGCTGGCGCTGAAGCGTCCGGCCAGTCTGACCGCCTCCACCATGCTCAGGGGGCTGGCCACCCCCCTGCCGGCGATGTCGAAGGCCGTGCCGTGGTCGGGGGAGGTCCGGACGAACGGCAGGCCGAGCGTGGCGTTGACCCCGGACTCGAACGACTCCAGCTTGAACGCGGCCAGGCCCTGGTCATGATAGAGCGCGGCCACCATCACGTCCGGCCGGCCCAGGGCCAGCCGGAAAACGGTGTCGGGCGGATAGGGGCCGCTGATGTTGATCCCTTCGGCCCTGGCCGCTTCAATCGCCGGCCTGACCTCCCCTTCTTCTTCGGCGCCGAGAAGCCCCCCTTCTCCGGCGTGCGGGTTGAGGCCCGGCACGAGGAACTCGCGCGGGCCTCCCCGGACCCTCCCGGCATCCCGGCTGAGGGCCCGGAAGAAATCAAGGAGGACGTCGCGCCGGACCCTCCCGAGAGCCTCCCTCAGGGGGAGATGGTGACTGAGGAGCGCGACCTTGAGCTTCTCGGACCAGAAGGACATGATGGCGCCGGGATAAAGGCTTTCGAGGTACTCGGTATGGCCGCGCCAGGGGATGCCGGCCAGCTTCCAGGCGGTCTTGGAGACGGGGGCCGTGACCACGGCATCGAGCGACCCTCTCCGGGCGGCGTCCGCGGCGGCTTCAAAGAAACGGAAAGAGGCTTCTCCGCTCTTGCCGTCGGGCCGGGCCGGCGCGGGGTCATCGGCCGGAGACGGGACGTCGGACAGGAATATCCCCGGCTCACCGCCTTTCTCCGGACCCCAGGCTTCCGGGCCGAAACGGAGACCGAGGGACCCGGCTGCGCCGGCGACAATACGGGAATTCCCGAAAAGGACATAAACGGCCTCGGGAAGCGCGTAGTCCCCGGCCAGCGCTTTCAGGACGATTTCAGGCCCGACCCCGCCCGGATCGCCCAGGGTCACCCCGATCCTGGGAACGGTCATTTTTTCTTCTTGAGCTCGTCTCCCGCGGCCCCGGGGGCCTCGTCCGCCTTGTATAGGCAGCGGATGTTCGTCTTGTAGATGAGCAGGTTCGGGGCGTTGTCACGGTTGAGCTTGATGCAGTTGCGATCGTACCATTCAATGTACCCCTCGACGATCGTGCCGTCCGTGAAGACGACGGTCATGGGGGTCTTCTTGTTCATCTGCTTGAGGTAGTAGTAGCTCTCGGCGAATGTGTCGGTCGGAGGATGCATTTTCCGCCGGGTCACGTCCTTGTCGCGGTCCTTGTCCTGGGTCATGTGTTCCTTGAACTCGGAGAGATTGGGCCGGATCAGTTTTCTGTTCATAGAGTCTTCTCCAAACGATGGGATGGGTTGGAGATCTTTAACTTTATCTCGGATCATAACATCACTCCCCGGCGAATGCAAGTTCAGACGGATGCCCGAGGCCCGGATGTCACGTTCGGGCGGCGGTCAAGGCCGCCCTGGGGCCCGCGGGGTAGATGGCCCCCTCTCAGTTCTGGATATAATCCGTTAACTTGACGTTCCTGTTCCTCAGGCTGACGCCTAGGGAATGGTCCAGGGAAGCGAGGGACACATTGTAGGCAATGATGGCGTTGAGCTCGGAAGCCTTGGCGTCGGCGAGGTCCCGTTGATAGGACAGGACCATGTAGTTCGTGCTCTGACCGACCTTGAGCTTCTCCTCTTCGTTGACCAGCTTCTGCTCGGCGAGGACCCGGGCCACTTTGTAAGCGGTGATCCGTTTGAAATTCGATTCCACGGCCCGGAGGGAGTTCTTGATCTCGAGGACGGCCTGCTGCTGCGTATTCTGCAGGTTCAGCACGGCATGCTGCAAGTTGACTTTGGCCTGGGCGAGAATCGCTTTTGTTGTGAAATCGCTCATGGGAATGGTCAGGGTCAGGCCGACGTACCAGCCGGGATACTTGAAGGCCAGCGTGTCCTTGATGGCGCCGCTGAAGTCGCCGGGGATGGTCCCAATGACCGGGGCCCCAAGGACGGGGTTTCCGTCATACAGGATCTCGGTCCCGGAGACTCCCGAGCCGGAATAGGAAGTCGAGAGGTTCAGGGCGGGGAGAACCTGGTTCCTGGCATATCTCAGGTTGAGCTGCTGGAGCTCGATGCCGAGCTTGGAGGTGGCGAGGTCCGCCCTCAGCTGAAAGGCGGTGGCCAGGGCTTCGTCCAGACTGACCTTGCGTTCCTCTAAGTTCGGGCTGTCCAGAGCCTTGATCGACCCGATCGCCCTCTGTTCGTCTTCCGGCATGTTGAGCAGGACCTTCAACTGGTCCTCCGCGCTCTTGACCTGGGTTTCGGCCTGGATGAGGTCGGCCTCCCGGGTGGCGATCTCGGCCTCGGCGGTGAGGACATCCATGGGGGCCATGATCCCGACCTCGACCGAGCGCTGGTTCTTCTCGAGAAGGTCCTTGGCGAGCTGGACGGAGTACCGCTTGTCGCTGAGGTTCTCGATGCTGTAGACGAGCGCCCAATAAGCGGACTCGACGGAATAGATCGTGTCGAGCAGCGTCTGCTTGAGCTGCGTGTCGGAGGTGGCCAGGCCGTTCCGGGCGACAAGGATATTATACCGGCTGATATCGTAGCCGAAATTCTGGAGGAGGGGCTGGGTGAAATTGAAGCTTAGCGTCGTGCCGTAACGGGGGTTGATCGTCTGATAGCTCTGGTTCGAATTGTAACTGTACCCCGTGGCCGAAAGCGAGAACTGGCCCCCGAAAGGCAGATTTTGCGTGGCCGAGAACGAATAGTTATTCGTCTTGTAGATGACGCTGCCGGACGCGGTAATGAAAGAATACGAAACACTGGCCGAGTTTTGTTTACTGAAGCCCAGGGAGAAGCTCGGCAGGAAAAATTCCTTGGCCAAGGTCACCGAATTTTCGGCCTGCAGAGGGTTGAGGACCTGGATGGCGACTCCGAGGTTGTTCTTGAGAGTTTGGGCGATGCAATCCTGCAGGGAAAGGGAAACCGTCTTCTGGTTCTCCTGGGGCCGGGCCGGGACGGCCAAAACGATCAGCAAGAGCCCCAAGGCCCAACGGAACTGTTTTTTCATGATCGACCTCCTCATGGTCTGTGCGCTCTTCAATGAATTCTCGTCCTCCCGGAGGGGTCCGGGCTCATTCGTATCTCAGGGCCTCGATGGGGTCGAGCTTGGACGCTTTCCGGGCCGGGTAGAACCCGAAGAAGATCCCAACGGCGGCGGCGAAACAGAACGACAGTAAAACCGATCCCAGAGAGACGACCGTTTTCATCTGGGAAAAAATCTCGATCTTGCCGAGAAGTTTCGACACCGCGAAACCGAACCCGATACCGATGATCCCGCCGAGAAGGCTGAGGACGACGGCCTCGGTCAGGAACTGAAGAAGGATGTCCCGTTCCCGGGCGCCGACGGCCATGCGGATCCCGATCTCCCGGATCCTCTCCGTGACGGAAACCAGCATGATGTTCATGATCCCGATCCCGCCGACGAGCAGCGAGATCGAGGCGACGCTCCCCAGCAGGATGGTCATGATCTTGGTGGACTCGGCGGCCGTCTCGGCGACGTCCGCCACGTTCCTAACGGTAAAATCGTCGTCCGCTCCGGGGGCGATATGGTGACGGTCGCGAAGAAGATCCTCGATCTGGCGTTGAGCCTCCGCGGTCCTGTCGGCGGAGACGGCCGACACGTCGATCGAATTGAGCCAGGTGATCCCCGAGAGCCGCCGCATGCAAGTCGTGTACGGGATGGCGATCATGTCATCTCGGTTGAAGAAGCCTCCGGACTGTCCCTTGCTCGTCAGGACGCCCAGGACCCGGAAGGGGATCTGCTTGATCCGGATGATCTGCCCGACCGGGTCCTCGGCCCCGAAGAGGTTATTCTTGACCTCGCTCCCCAGGACGCAAACCTTGGAGGCGGCCCTGACCATGCCGTCGTCGAAGAAGACCCCCGTGTCCATCGCCCAGTCCCGGATCACCGTGTACATGGCTCCTGCGCCCTGAATGGAAGTGCTCCAGTTCTTGTTGCCGTAAACGACCTGGGCCCGGGAGCTGACCGAGGGCGAGATGGCCTGCACGGCGTCGCAATCATCAAGGATGGCCTTGGCATCGTCCTCTTTGAGGCTTGTCCAGCCTCCCGCCCCCGTGCGGACGCCGGCCATGTTCCGGCTTCCCGGGTAAACGAAAAGAAGGTTGGTGCCCATGGAATTGAACCGCTCCTGGATGCCGACTTTGGCCCCTTCGCCGATACTGACCATGGCGATCACGGCGCCGACGCCGATGATGATGCCCAGGGCGGTCAGGAACGTCCGCATCTTATTCCGGGTCAAGGCCCGCAGGGCCACCCTCATCGTTTGGATGAAGTGCATTAAGGCGCTTTTCATCGTCGCACTCTCTCTTTCACGGCCTGTTCTCCGGTCACGGTCAATCCTCCCGGACGATGAGCCCGTCCTTGAGGTAGATCCTCTTTTTTGCCCAGGCCGCGATGTCGGGCTCGTGGGTGACCATGATCATGGTGATCTTCTTTTCTTCATTGAGCTTCTTGAAGATGTTCATGATCTCGAAGCTCGTCTTGCTGTCGAGGTTCCCCGTCGGCTCGTCGGCCAGGATCAACTGGGGGTTGTTCAGGAGGGCCCGGGCGATGGCGACGCGCTGCTGCTCTCCTCCCGAAAGCTGGTTCGTCTTGTGGTGGGCCCTGTCGCGGAGCCCCACCGAGGCCAGGGAATCCAGGGCCATCTTCGTGATGTCCTTGCCGTTGATGCGCGAATACAGGAGCGGCAGCTCCGTGTTCTCCAGGGCCGTCGTCCTCGCCAGGAGGTTGAAGCTCTGGAAGACGAAGCCGAGCTTCTGGTTCCGGATCCGGGCCAGCGTGTTCTTGTCGAGGGTCGAAACGGCCACGCCGTCCAGGATGTATTCGCCCGAGGTGGGCTTGTCCAGGCAGCCCAGGATGTTCATCAACGTGGATTTCCCCGAGCCCGAGGCTCCCATGATGGCTAGGAATTCGCCGTCCTCGATCGAATAGGAAACTCCCCGAAGGGCCTGGACTTCGGTTTCGCCGATCTTGTAAATCTTCACCAGGTCGTGAAGTTCGATGATCTTTTTCTCCATTGTCGACTCCTCGAACGTCCGAGCGTCTACCGGCCGATGAACATCGCCGGCCCGCCGGGGCCGCGGGACGAACTCGCGGCAGCCGCGGCGTTGACGGCGTTAGGCCCCGTGATGCCCGTGATGACCTCGTCGCCCTCCTTGAGCTCGGACCGGAGGACCTCCGTATAAGTGTTGTCCGTGATGCCCGAGCGGATGAAGACGATCGACAGCTTGCCGGTTTTGTCCTGGACCCAGACGCGGCTCGCCTGGCGGCGTTGACCGGCCTGGCCCCCGGCGGACCGTGCGCCCGTCTGGAAGCCCTGAGCCTGAGCCTGCGCCCGCTGGGGGTCCGTCGCGCGCGCGGCCTGCGAAGGCCCGCCTTGCGTTGAGTCGACGGCGCCCGGCTGCTGCTGGCGCTGGGCCTGCATCCGCTCGGCCGTCTCTCTCATGACCCTCTCCATCTCCGCCTGGGTCAAGTTGGGTGTGAACCTGAGGGCCGAGTTCGGGACCCGGAGAACGTTCTTAGCGTCGCCGACGAGGATCGTGACCGTGGCGGTCATGCCCGGCCGGAGTTTCAGCTCGGGGTTATCGACGTTGACGATGGTCGTGTACGTCACGACGTTCGAGACGGTCTGGGGCTGAAATTGGACCTGCTGCACGGAGCCGGAGAATGTTTCGGTTGGGAACGCCTCGACCGTGAACCGGACCTTCTGCCCCTCCTTGACCTTGCCGACGTCGGCTTCGTCGACGCTGCAGGCGCACTTCATCTTGGTCAAATCCGTGGCGACCTGGAAGAGGACCGGCGCTGAAAAGTTGGCCTGAAGGGTCTGCCCTTCATTGACCTCCTTGTTGATGACGATCCCGTCGGAGGGGGAACGGATGATGGCGTAGTCCAGGTTCACCTTGCTCTGGTCCAGCTGGGCCTTGGCCTGGACCAGCTTGGCCTCCGCCGAGGAGACGTCGGCCTTCGCCCCCAGGTAGTTGGCCTCCGCCGTTTCCTTGTCCTGGTAAGCCATCAGTTTTTTATCGAAGAGGCTTTGGGCCCGTTCGTATTGATTCTTGAGCTGGGCCAGGGTCGCTTGGGCCCGTTCGAGTGCCGCCACGGAGCTCTTGTAGTTGGCGTCGCTCTGGTCGACGGACAGTTTGAGGGGCTGCATATCGAGCTGGGCCACGATCTGGCCCTCCTTGACCTGGGAATTGAAGTCGGCGTAGAGCTTGACGATCTTGCCGGAGACCTGGCTGCCGACGTCCACCAGGACGATCGGGTTCAACGTCCCCGAGGTGACCACGACGGCCTCGATATCGCCGCGGGCCAGCGCTTCTTTCCTGTATTTGACGTTGCTCTCCTTGCCTTTCCGGATGATCGTGAATCCGAGGACGGATCCGACGACAATGACCAGAACGATGATGACCCAGATGAGTTTCTTCTTCATCATGCTTCTCCTTTATCCTTTATCCTTGAACATTTATTTCGTTTCCGGGGAATGGTCCCGGTCGCTCCGCTGAGGATCCTTGGCGGTCCGTCCGGGCTGCCGCTTGGCCCGCTCTTTCTGGATCATGTCCTCGAGCTTGCCGGACTGCTCCGGGGTGAGGACGCCGTCGACCTCGCTCTTGAGCTGGGTCCGGATCTCCCGCAGCCGGGCATGGATCTCCGTGTCGAGCGCTTTCATCCGCTCGTCGCCCCGCTTGAAGACTTCCCGGATCTTGTCCTGCTGGTCGGGCGTAAGCCCCAGGGCCTTGGCCACGGGCTCGAGCAGGGGGAACGGCGTCCGGTCGGGCGCCGGCCGGTGGTCTCTCTTGTGCATGATGGTGCGCTCGCCGAAAATGCCGGCCGCGGCGCCCAGGCCGAAGACGACGATGAGGGTCAGCGCGACCCAGAGCTTGTATTTTTTGATCATGGGGACTGTCTCCTGACCGGGGGTTTCTCGTCGAGCGAGGCGAAGATGAGCATCATGCTCTTGTCCTCCGGGCGTTTCTGCTCGAACAGGCTCCTCGTTTCCGAGAACGGGTTGGTGTTCTCGATGAGCAGGGCCTCAGACTGGCCCATTTCCCTGGTTTGGGGCGTGAAAATGAAAAGGCCCGCCGCCAGGGCGACGAGGGCCACGAAGACCGGGATCGCATGGAGCGCCCATCTCTCCCAGAGGACGAGAGGCACGATCTTCTGCTCTTCCCTCAAGCGGGGCTCGAGCCGCTCCCAGAAGCCGGGGAGGGGCGTTCGCTCCTTCTCCTCCCGGAGGAGAGCCAGCATGGACCGGTATTCGGCGGCGGCTTTGCGGCAGGAGGGGCAGGCTGCGAGATGCTCCTCGAGGCCTTCCCGGGAGCGCTCGTCGAGGCGCCCGTCCAGGGACCGCAGGATCCATTTCTCGGCCGTCTTACATTTCATGAGACCCTCCTTCCTGGCCCAAATGGGGAGCCAGCTTCGTTCGGAGCATCTTCCGGGCCCTGTGGAGCCTGGAGTCCACGGTCCCGGGAGACATATGAAGGACCCGGGAGATCTCGTCGTACGGAAGGCCCTGGATGTCCCGGAGCGTCAGGATGACCCGGTATTTCTCCGGGAGCCTCTCGACACAGCCCAGGACGAGGCCTTTGCGGGCCTCTCTCTCACGTTCCGCTTCCGCCTTTTCCACGGCGTTCTCGTCCGCGATCGAGAGCTCCCGGACGTCGTCGAGCGAGACCTCTCTGGCCCGACCCCTTTTCCGCAGGACGTCCTTGATGTGGTTGATGGCGATCCGGTAGAGCCAGGTGCCGAACTCGGACTTCAGGTGGAACTTCGGGAGGGCCAGGTAGGCCTTGAGAAAGACCTCCTGGGCCGCATCGTCGGCCGCTTCCCGGTTCCGGATAAAGCTCATCGCCATGCTGAACACCTTGGCCTGGTATTTCGTGACAAGCTCTTCGAAAGCCGCCTGGCTTCCGTCCTGGGCCAGTCTGACGAGTTGCTTTTCGTCCATGCGATTTGGCTCAATTGTCCTCCGCATCTTTTTAGACGGGAGGACGGGAGAAATCTTCCAAAGGACGGTCTCTTTGGAGTCAACTCTGTTTCGGACGAACCTGATTCGGCGGGTGGCCGAACAGACCTGACCGTCTTGGCGGGAGTCCCCTGGGGACCGAGTCCACCTGGATCACCCCTGCCGCCGGTTATCCATTATAGCCGATATCATGCGCCGGGAAAAGGGACGGGGGCGAATCGCTGGCGGCCCGGCGCCTGGTGAATAAAAAAGGGAAGCCGGCCGCACGGATGGCCGGCTTCCCGTCTTGGCCAAAAAGACCCGCCCCTCCCGGCCCGCTCGCTCAGGGCGGCGAGGCCGGAAGGACCGAAGGATCGCTTACTTCGCCTTCTTGACGGCGGTCCACTCGACGGGCGTGCCTCTCATATCAAAGGTCCCCGACATCTTGTCGCCTTCGATCTTGCCCTTGTAGACCATCTTGAATTCACCCTGCTGGGTGGTCCGGACGATCGTCCACTCGATATCGTTACCCTTGACCGTCCCGGTGCCCGTGATTTCCTGGCCGTTCCTGCCGGTCGTTTTGACCGCCAGGTTTTCACCCGTCTGAGTGAAGGTTACGACCGACGTCCTGTCGCCCTGGGGCCCTTTCACGGTCATATTCCAGTCGCCCGTGACGTCAACCGCGGCGAGAAGGAAGGACCCGGCCAGAACGAACATGAGAGCCAGACTCAATAATGTTTTTTTCATGAACACTTCTCCTTTCATCTATTATAGACGAATGTTCTCGAAATTTCTTCCGTGCCATCATAACATATTTTATAACCATGAGTTACAAAGAGTGCCGCGAGGCCGCCCGGGCGTTCGGAAACCCTAGGGCCGGCTCGCTTCGGCGCCGCGCCCGCCCGGGAAGACGGCTAGGCAGGCCCAGGTTCCTCGATGTCCGGCCGCGCTTCCCTTGCCGATTTTTGCAGTCTTCCGGATGACCCCGCCCGACGTCGAGGAAGACGGGGAAAACAAAGGGAAAAAGGAGGTCAACCAACAGAGGGGGCTCAAGAAAGATGGAACCTTTTGGCCTCAACGCGCGTCTAATGCTCTGAAAGAACGAAATCAACTTGGAGGTTCAACATGAAAACGAAAACCAAGATCGCCATCTTGGTGGTGGCCGTGATGGTCACTCTGATCGGGTTCAACCTGATCGCGTCGCCGTCGGCCCTGGGCATGTTCAAGCTCGGCCAGATGAGCGGCGACCGCGTCGACGTGGTCGTGACCGCGAAGTTGGGATCCGACGCCCCGGCCGTCGTGCACTTCAACGGGCTGTCCTGATGAGGCGGCCCAGGATCCTGGACTGGCTGTTTCTCGACCGGCCGGTCGTCTTCCAGCCGTTCCCGGGATATGCACGGTTCCTGGCCTGCAGGCCGATTCTCGTCGCGTAAAAGGCCGCCGATTTTTCCGAGGGGAAAAACGGCGGCCCTTTTTTTTAGAAAAATGCACGGGCCGTACGTTGGAGAGAGCCTGGCTGAGAGGAATGCCTGAAGCTATTGATGAAGAACGCGCATAAAGAGGAACCGCCCGGCCTTATGAAGACGCAGGGTCTTCTTTCTCGATAAGGGCCACAGCCCAGCAGGCAATGGCCCGGCTCTCTCCGACGTCCCCCAAGCCCTCGTTCGTCTTGCCCTTGATCCCCAGGCCGGTCTCCTTGATGCCCAGAACGGGACAGAGGATGTTTTTCATCGCCGCGACGTGCGGGGAGATCTTCGGTTCCTCGGCCGCGACGACCGTGTCAACGTTCACGACCCTCCAGCCGCCGGCCTTGAGCCTGGCCACGACCTCGGCCAGAATGAGGAGGCTCGGAACGCCCTCCGTGAGCGGGTCGGTGTCCGGAAAAAGCCGGCCGATGTCGCCTTCTCCCATGGCCCCGAGCAGGGCGTCGACGACGGCGTGGATAAGGGCGTCGCCGTCCGAGTGCCCGGCAGAGGCCCGTCGGGAACGGGATCTCCAGACCGCCGAGGACGAGCGTCCGGCCCCGCGACGAGCCGGATGGATGTCATACCCGAAGCCGATCTTATGCATCGAGCAAGGCCTCCGCGACCTTCAGGTCCAGGGGACTCGTGATCTTGATGTTCCGCGGGTCCCCTTCGACGCGCGTGACCGGGAAGACCGGCCCGCTCGACGAGGACGGCCTCGTCCGTCCCGTAAAACCGGTCCCGGCGGGCCGCGTCAAGGGCCCTCTGGAGGACGGCGTAGAGGAATCCCTGCGGGGTCTGGACGCGGAAGAGCCCGCGCCGGTCCAAGGTCCGGACGACGAGGCCCTCGCGGACCTCCTTGGCCGTGTCCTCGAACGGGGACGACGGGAATGGCGGCCCCGGCCGCCCGGGCCTCGGCGATGACCCGGCTGACGAGGTCGGCGTCGACGAGAGGCCGGGCGCCGTCGTGGACGAGGACGAGCTCCGTCGTCGCCGGGTCGAGGAGCCTGAACCCCTGCCAGACCGAATCCTGCCGCCTTTCCCCGCCCTGGACGACGTCGACGATCTTGGCGTAGCGCATCTGGTAGTGCTTCCGGTCCTGCTCGTCGGGCAGGACGAGGACGATCGAGCCGACCTCTTCGTGGGCCTGCGAACCTCGCGAGCGTCCATTCGAGGACAGGCTTTCCCCTCAGGTAGACGAACTGTTTCATCTGCCCGAACCGCTTCCCGGCCCCGGCCGCGACGACGATCGCCGCGACGAGGCTCACCGGCTCTCCCCGTTGTAGCGGCCGAAGATCATCTTCCCGACGGTCGTCTGGAGGACCGAGGTGACGGTGACGTCGACGTTCTGGCCGATCATCCGGCGGGAGTTGTCGACGACGACCATGGTCCCGTCGTCCAGATAGGCGACGCCCTGGTCCTTTTCCTTGCCCTCCTTGATGATGAAGACCTTCATCGCCTCGCCGGGCAGGACGACCGGCCTGAGGGCGTTGGCCAGCTCGTTGATGTTGAGGACCTGGATGCCGTGGATGCGGGCGACCTTGTTCAGGTTGAAATCGTTGGTGACGATCTTGGCGTCGAGGCGCCTTGGCGCACTCGATGAGCTTGGAGTCGACGTCGCGGATGTCGGGGAAATCCAGGTCCGAGATGACGACCGACACCTGGGACGATTTCTGGAGATGGTTGAGGACGTCGAGCCCGCGGCGGCCGCGCTGGCGCTTCAGCGCCGTCCGGGCGAGTCGGCCACGAGCTGGAGCTCCTTGAGGACGAACTGGGGGACGACCAGCGTGCCCTCGATGAAGCCCGTGTCGCAGAGGTCGGCGATCCGGCCGTCGATGATGACGCTCGTGTCCAGGATCTTGTAGCTCCGGCCGGCGCTCTTTTCCTTGAAGAAGCGGAAGAGGTGGCCGGGTCGAGCCATTCCGACTTCCGCGTCCCGACCAGGAGGCCGAAGTAGGGCAGGATGATCAGGAAAAAGATCCGGATGAAGGTCGCCATCTCCGGATCGTGTGGATGATCGACTGGTAGATCGAGCCGAGCATCCAGCCGAGGAAGACGCCGGCGAGCAGGCCCAGGCCCGAGCTCCAGATGACCTTGAACTGGGTCCTGCGGATCCGCGTTTCGAGGAACATGAAGATGAGCGCCGAGGACGAAAGCCACGGCGGCCCCGGCGAGCCGGGTCAGGCCGGAAGGGTGGATAGAAATATCCGGCCGCGGCGATGAGGCTGATGATGAAGAACCGGAAAATTGCCATGCCCATCGGAGCGATCCCTATCTATTCAAGTCCGTTAAAATACGTACTGGAGCGCCTGCTTGACCGTCCTGGCCCCGAGGCATTGGATGGCCGGCAAGTCGCCCTTGTCCAGAGCGTCCAGGTTTCCAGCGGGGACGAGGATGGTCCCGAAGCCCAGCGTCTGGGCCTCCTTGATCCGGGCCAGGGGCTGGCTGACCGAACGGATCTCGCCGCTCAGCCCGACTTCGCCGAAAAACGTCATGTCGCTGGGCAGGGGCGTGTTCTTCAGGGAGGAAACGACCGCCATGACGACGCCGAGGTCGGCCGCAGGTTCGTCGATCGTCATCCCTCCGGCCACGTTGAGGTAGATGTCCTCTCCCGCGAAGCTGTACCCGAGTTTTTTCTCCACCAGGGCCAGGAGCATCGACGTCCGGTAGTGATCGAGGCCGATGCTCATCCGGCGGGGGTTCCCGGTGAAGAGCGTGGACGACACGAGGGCCTGGATCTCGGCGAGGAGGGGCCGAGTCCCTTTGATGGTGCAGACGACGGCGCTGCCGGCTTCCTCCCGGGGCCTTTCCCGGAGGAAGAAGGCCGACGGGTTGAGGATGGCCTGGAGCCCGGCCGCGGTCATCTCGAACACGGCCAATTCCGAGACGGGGCCGAACCTGTTCTTCAGGGCCCGGAGGACGCGGTGGCTGTGGTCCCGTTCCCCTTCGAAAAGGAGGACGACGTCGACCATGTGCTCGAGGGACTTCGGCCCGGCTAGGGAGCCCTCTTTCGTGATGTGGCCGACGAGGAACGAGGGGATCTGGTTTTTCTTGGCGAAGCGGAAGATCTGGTTGGCCACCTCCCGAACCTGGCTGATCGTCCCCGGGCTGGAGGTCATCTTCGAGGAGAAGATCGTCTGGACAGAGTCCACAACGAGGGCCTTCGGCCGGAGGCGCTCAGCCTGGGAGATGATGCGCTCCAGGTTGGTTTCCGAAAGGAGGTAGAGGCTGCCGTCGCGGACCCCGAGCCTGTCCCCGCGGAGCTTGATCTGCTCCAGGGACTCCTCGCCGGAAACGTAGAGGACCTCCTCGCCCGCCTGGGCCAGACCCTTGGACACCTGGAGGAGGAGCGTGGACTTTCCGATCCCCGGCTCGCCCCCGATGAGGACGACGGAGCCAAGGACGAGGCCGCCGCCGAGGACCTTGTTGAAATCCCCGATCTCGGTCTGGATCCTCGGCTTGGCCAGTTCCCTGATGTCTTTATAAAGGATCGGGTCGGAGGGCGGGAACGAGATCTCGACCGGGGTCTCCTCTTCCAACTCCTCAACGAGGCTGTTCCATTCCCCGCAGTTGTGACACCGTCCCATCCATTTCGGCGAACGGAAGCCGCAGTTCTGGCAGATAAAGACCGTTTTGTCCTTCATCAAATACCCGCGCCCAGGCCGAAGAACACCTCCCGTTTGGAGGCCAGGGTGAAATCCTCCAGGCCCAGGATGAGATAGACGTTCTTCTGGGGAAAGAATCTCGCGAAGGCCCGGAAGATCGGGCTCGTCTCCCGGTTGAAATCCAGCCCTTCCACGCTCATGACCAGCCGGTCTTTGAAGGCGTAATAATCAAGGCCGGCGCCGAACTTGGACTCGATGATCCCCGCCCTGGGGGCGAAGCCGCCGAAACGCATCCCGGTCTGGAGGGAGTACGCGAGGCGGTCCTGCACCGGGTCTTCGACGATTTGGCCGAGGACGAACGCCCGGTCTTTGTACCAGAGGCCCAGGTTGAAGAAGCCCTTGAAGGCGCGGCTGCGGGCAAGATACTCGCCCCGGACGTCGGCGTGCAACCGGAGGCTCGAAAGGGAATCCGAAACCTGCTGGACTCCCCGGACGGCGTCCCGGGTCTCGTTGTAGAGGCTCTCGTCGTTGACGAGCTTCCCGATCGATCCTTCGCCCTTCTGGATCTTGTCGAGCGACTTGTTCAGAAGGGTGACGGATTCCTCGATCTTGGAGAGGACCTCCTTGATCTTGGCCAGGTTGTCATGGACGCCGTCCCGGTTCTCCTCGAGGAGCCGCCGCAGGTCGGTCAGGGTGGCGTCGAAACTCTGCGATAGGTCCCTGACCCGCTCGTCCACGGTCTTGGCCGTGTTCGACGCCGCGGTGATGGTCTGGCCGACTTTGCCGCGGTTCTCCGCGATGAAGGTCTGGACCTCGGCCGTCAGCGTGGAGAGGTTCTTGAGTGTCTGGGCGAAGTTGTCCCGGGTCTCCTTGTTCGTCATCTCCCGGAGGTTCTTGGCGACCTGCTGGAGGTCGTTCCCGAGCGAGGTCAGCATGGGTGTCAACTGGTCCAGTCCTGACGTCGGCCCGGGGACGAGCTCGTCGCCCGGCCGGAGGTAATCGTCTTCCATGCTGGGCTGGACGTCGACGTATTTCTCGCCGAGGAGGCCCTGGACCGATTGGATGGCCTTGGAGCCGCGGGGGATCTTGTATTCGGGATAGATGCTCAGGACGACCTTGGACCGCCGGCCCTCGAGCTGGATATCCTTGACGTAGCCGATCCGGATCCCGGCCATCTTCACGGCGGCGGTCTTGTCCAGCCCCAGGGAGGATTCGTAGCGGATGAAGATGGGGTATCCCGGCCGCCGGAAAAGGTTCGACAGGTTCCCGACGACAAAGATGAAAGCGGCCAGGATCACCAGCGCCCCGGTGAAGAAGATGCCGATCTTTTTCTCTCTTCGCATGGTTGGCCTCGTTTCTCACCAATCCGTGATCGGGCCGGCGGCCCGGCCGCGGATGAACTGTTGGACGACGGGATTCGAGGTCGCCTGGATCTCGGCCGGCGTCCCGATCTCGACGATGACCCCGTTGTAGAGCATGGCGATCCGGTCCGCCACCTTGTAGCAGCTGACCATGTCGTGGGTGATCACGACCGACGTCACGCACAGGTCCCGTTTCATCTGGTTGATGAGGTCGTTGATGGAGTCTGCCCGGATGGGGTCGATGCCGGTGGACGGCTCGTCGTAGAGGATGATCCGCGGCCGGTAGGCGATGGCCCGGGCCAGCCCGACGCGCTTCTTCATGCCGCCCGAGAGCTCGTGGGGCATCAGGCTCTCGACGCCCCGGAGCCCGACCTTCCCCAGGCTCTCCGTGACGATGGCCTCGATCTCCTGCCGGGTGTGTTTCGTGTAGCGCCTCAGGCCGAAGGCCACGTTCTCCCCGACCGTCAGGGAGTCGAAGAGGGCGGCGCCCTGGAAAAGCATCCCGAACTTCCGGAGGACCGGCTGGAGGGCCTCGTCCCGGAGCCCGGTGATCTCGACGTCATCGATGTAGACCCGGCCCTGGTCCGGCTTGAGCATGCCGATGATGTGCTTGAGGAGGACGCTTTTCCCCGAGCCGCTCTGGCCGATGACGACCATGGTCTCGCCTTCGCCGATCTCCAGGTTGACCCCCTGGAGGACCTTCGTCGGCCCGAACGATTTGTGGAGGTCGACGATCCGGATCATGGCCCCGTCACTTCGGCAGCGCCTTGCTGAGGAAGAAGTTCAGGATGAGGACACAGATGCTGGCGATGACGACGCTCCGCGTCGTGGCCCGCCCCACGCCCTCGGCGCCACCCTCGGCCTTCAGGCCCTGCCAGCAGCCGATGGTGGCGATGACGAAGCCGAAGGCCAGGGCCTTGACCAGGCCGACGCAGACGTCCCAGAAATTGAAGTAAAGAAGGGCGTTCCGGATGTAGACGACGCGGTTGACGCCCATGCCGACGATATTGTAGAAAAAGCCGCAGAAGATGCCGATCATGTCCCCGTACAGGGTCAGGACCGGGACCATGATGACGGCCGCCAGGGTCCGGGGGACGACCAGGTAACGGCTGGGGCTGGCCCCCAGGCTGGCCAGGGCGTCGATCTGCTCCGTGATCTTCATCGTCCCGATCTCGGCCGCCATGGCGGACCCGACCCGGCCGGCCACCATCAGCGCGACGAGGAGGGGGATGAGCTCCTTGCACAGGCCGACGGAGATGATCGGGCCGCTGTAGACCTCTGTTCCGGGCCCGATGTACTTGTGGAAGCCGGAGTAGGTCTGGAGACCGAAGACCAGGCCTCCGAAGGCCGCCGTCACGGAGACGACGGCGAGGGAGTTGACGCCGACGCTCTCGAGCTGCTGGATGAAGATCCGCGCTTCGAAGGGGCGCCGGAACATGTCCCGGACCGTCCGGCCGATGAGGATAGCGACCTCGCCCATCTGCTGCAAGAAGGGGGCCAAGATGGGGACGTGGGGTCTCTTGGTCACGGCCATGGGTCAGTATTCCGGCGTGTACCGCTCCATGTCGGCGAACCTGGCGTACTCCCGGATGAAGGCGAGCGGGAGGTTGCCGATGGGGCCGTTCCTCTGCTTGGCGATGTTGACCTCGGCGACGCCCTTGAGGCTTTCGTCGTCGGGGTGGTAGAACTCGGGCCGGTAGATGAAGATCACGACGTCGGCGTCCTGCTCGAGGGCCCCGGACTCGCGGAGGTCGGAGAGCTGGGGCTTGGGCTCGCGGCGCCCCTTCTCTGGCGCCCGGCTGAGCTGCGAGATGCCGACGACCGGGATCTGGATCTCCTTGGCCAGCTCTTTGAGCGAGCGGGAGATGAACGACATCTCCTGGTTGCGGTTCTCGAACCGGCCGCCGGTCCGCATGAGCTGGATGTAGTCGACGAAGACGATGTCCAGGCGCTGCTCCATCTTGAGGCGGCGGCACTTGGCCTTCATCTCCATGACCGTGAGGGCCGGCGACTCGTCGATGAAGATCCGGGCGTGGGACAGGGCCTCTCCGGCGAGCTTCAGCTTCTCGAACTCCCGGTCGCTGATGAACCCTGTCCGGGTCCTCTTGATGTCGAGCTGGGATTCGGCGCAGAGGAGCCGGATGACGATCTGCTCCTTGGCCATCTCCATGGAGAAGAAGCCGACGGCCTTGTCCGTCTTGAGCCCGACGTGGTGGGAGATGTTCAGGCCGAGCGCGGTCTTGCCCATGGAGGGCCGGGCGGCCAGGATGACGAGCTCGGACGGATGGAAGCCCGCCGTCAGGTTGTCGAGCTCGCGGAAGCCCGAGGGGACGCCGGTGATGGCCTCTTTGCGATCGACCATGGTCTGGATCATGTCCAGGGTCGGGCCCGGTCGAGATGGCTCATGGACTGGAAGCCGGGCTTGAGGCGCTGCTCGGCGACCTCGACGATGGCCGCCTGGGCCGCGTTGAGCAGCTCGTCGGCGTCCTCTTTCTGCTCGTAGCTGTCGGAGATGATCTTGGCCGAGGACACGATCAGGCGCCGGAGGAGGGCCTTCTCTTTGATGATCTGGGCGTAGTACTCGATGTTCAGGCTCTTGGGGACGCCGTCCATGAGGGAGGAGATGTAGGCCGCCCCGCCGACGTCCTCCAGCGATCCCGGCCCG
Organism: Candidatus Aminicenantota bacterium; assembly: GCA_963796835.1. Taxonomy (GTDB): domain Bacteria; phylum Acidobacteriota; class Aminicenantia; order Aminicenantales; family Saccharicenantaceae; genus DATKJS01. The sequence goes on from CAWCND010000009.1 coordinate 74,646, forward strand.
CTGGACCTCTTCGGTCAGGGAGAGGAGGTCGACCGGCAGCCCCTTGTCCACGAGGGCGATGATCCGCTCGAGGATCTTCCGGTGGGCGTCCTTGTAGAAGTCGTCGGGCGAGATGATGGACAGGACGACGTTCAGGTTCTCGTTGTGGACGAGGATCCCGCCCGAGGACCGTCCGTTCGGCCTCCAGGCTGTGGGGCGGCGTCTTTTTCAGGAACATCAGGTCGAGTTCCATGGCCACCTCCGTTCTCTCAGGCGCTCGCCGGGGAGATCCGGCCTTCCCGCCGGCCTCAGCCTTTCTCTCCGGCCTTCGCCGGCCTCGCCGCTCCCCGGCCTCGTCCTTGACCACGACGACTTTCACTTCGGCCTTGTCCTCGTGGTAGATCTTGATCGGGACCGTGAAATTGCCGAGCCGCTTGATCGGCTCGTCCAGGACGATCTTCTTCTTGTCGATCTCGAACCCCAGCTTGTCCAGGGCGTCCTTGACGTCGGCGGCGCGACACGGACCCGAAGATGACGTCCTTCTCGCCGGCCCGCCGGGGAAGGTCAGGGTGACCTGGTTGAGCTTCTCGATGACGCCCTGGAACGACTGGCGCTCCTGCTCGACCTTTTTCTTCAGGGCCAGGCGCTCGATCTCGATCATCTTGATGTTGCCGCCGTGACCGCGAGGGCCAGCTTCCTCGGGATGAGGTAGTTGCGTCCGAAGCCCGGGGCGACGTTGACGATATCGCCCTTCCGCCCCAGCTTCTCCACGTCTTGTTTCAGAATGACCTTCATGTTGCCTCCCGAATCCGGCCCCGCGTCAATCCTCGACGTAGGGGAGCAACGCCAGGAGGCGCGCCCGCTTGATCGCCAGGGAGAGCTTCCGCTGATGGAACGCGCACGTGCCGGTGATGCGCCGGGGGGAGATCTTGCCGCGGTCGGGGATGTATTTTTTCAGGATCTCCACGGCCTTGTAGTCGATACCCCGGACGTTCCGCTGGCAGAACCGGCAGAATTTCTTCTTCGGGGCGAAGTATTTGCGGTACGGTCCGCGGTCGCTTCTTTCGGGCCTGTCTTCTCTCGCCATCTCACTTCTCCTCTTGCCCCGCGGGCGTCACGGCCGCCGGGGCCGCAGCGGCGGCTTCGGGGCTGGCCTCGGGGGCGCGGGGAGCCTCCTCGGCGGGTCTTTTCCTCTTTTTGCGGGCCTGGTCCCGGAGGTCCTTCTTGACCGTCAGGAAGCGGATGACGGTGTCGGTCTGCTTGAATCGGCGCTCCATCTCGGTCGAGATATCCCCCGGGCCTTCGTAGGTGAGAAAGACGTACACACCTTCGTTGAATTTCTTGATGATGTACGCCAGCCTCCGCTTCCCCCAGATGTCCTGTTTGACCATCCGGCCCTTTTTCTGGGCGACGATCGCTGCCATCTGCTGGATGAACTGGGTTGTCTCTTCTTCGGAGAGGGCGGGGGAGAGGACGAACCCCGTTTCGTACTGTCTCATAGAGAGCTCCTTTTGGATGATATAGCTCCTTCTCTAAAGGAAGGAACAAGGAGTGCGGCTCCTATTGTAAACGATCCCGCTGAAATGTCAAAACTTATTCCGTCTTCAGGCCGGACAAGAAGAGATCCCAGGCCCGGGCCGCGTCTTCCGCCGGGCCGCTAGGGCGCCGGATGGCGGCGGTTGAACCGGGCCATGGCCTTGTCCGTCCCGCCGGCCAGGATGAGGTCCAGGGCCGCCTCGGCCTCTTCGAGGCTTCTTTCGAGGAGCGGCCGCTCGTCCCGGCCGAAGGGCGAGAGGACGTAGGCCGCCGCGTCCCGGCCCTCCGGAAGGGGGCCGATCCCGATCCGGATCCGCGGGAACTCCCTGGTCCTGATCTCGTCCGCGATCGACTTCATGCCTTTGTGGGTCCCGGGGCTGCCCTTGGCCCGGACCCGAATCTCGCCCAGGGGGATGTCGAGGTCGTCGTAGGCGACGACCAGCCGGCCGGGCGGGATCTCCCGGCCCGCCAGGATCTCGCGGACCGCGACGCCGCTCCTATTCATATAGGTCTGCGGCAGGGCGAGCAGGATATCCTCATCACCGCCCCGGACGACGGCCGTCCGGGCCTTGAAAGCGCGGCCCCGGAGCTCCACGCCGCGCGAGCGGGCCACCCGCCGGACGAGCAAAAAGCCGACGTTGTGGCGAGTGGCCGCGTATTCCTCGCCGGGATTTCCCAGCCCCACGACAAGCCACAAGGCCTACTTCTCCTTCTTTTCCTTCTTCTTTTCCTCTTCCCCTTCCTCTTCCTTGGGGGCCCGCTCCTTCTTGATGACCTCGGGCTCCTGCCCTTCTTCGACCACGGCCTCTTCGGGCTTCTCGCCGGGGAAGACCTCCTCCTCCTTGTGCGGCAGGGAGATCAGGACGAGGACGGTCGCGGGTTCGCTGATGACCCGGACGCCGGCCGGGGTCCTCATGTTCTCCACCTTGAAGGACTGATGGATGTGAAGCTCGGAGATCTCGATCCCGATGCTCTCGGGGATCGCCCGGGGCAAGCATTCGATCTCGACCTCGCGGGTGACGAAGTCGACGAAACCGCCCTCGGTCTTGACCCCGATGGGCTCGCCGCTGTGGAGGATGGGGACCGTGACCCGGATCGGCTTGTCCATGTTGATCCGGATGAGGTCCGCGTGGATGAGTTCATCCGTGGTGGGGTCGACCTGAAGCTCCTTGATCATGGCGTCGAGCTCCTCGGAATCGTAGGTCACTTTGAAGATGGTGTTCTCCCGCGACTCGAGCTTCATGATCTTGATGATGTCCTTCTTTTTCAGGACGAGAGGGACGCTCTCCATGCCCTCGCCGTAGAGGACGGCCGGGACAAAACCCTGCACTCTCAGGCGCCGGGCGGCGTTCTTGCCGAGGCCCTCTCGCTTTTCGCTCTTGACAACGATGCTCATGTGTTCCTCCTCAGGCGAACAAGGAGCTGACCGAGCTCCCCTCGTTGATCCTCCGGATGGCTTCGCCGAACAGCTCGGCGACGGAAAGGACGGTGAATCTTCCGGAGGCGTTCGCTTTTTCCGTCAAAGGGATCGTGTTGGTCACGAAGACCTGTTCCAGCTTGGATTTCTCGATGCGGTCCAGGGCCGGCCCCGATAGGACCGGGTGGGTGCAGGCGGCGAAGATCCTCTTGGCCCCCTTGCGGGTCAGGGCGCCGACGCTCAGGGTCAGCGTTCCGGCCGTGTCGACCATGTCGTCGAAGATCACGACGTTCTGGTTCCGGACCTCGCCGATGACATGAAGGACTTGGGCCACGTTGGGAGAGGGCCGGCGTTTGTCGATAATGGCCAGCTTCGCGTCGAGCCTCTTGGCGAAGACCCGGGCCCGCCCCACGCCGCCGGCGTCCGGGGAGACGATGGTCAAGTCGTTCAGCTTCATCGTCCGGATGTGGTTCGCCAGCACCGGGGCGGCCTGGAGGTTGTCGACGGGGACGGAGAAGAAGCCCTGGATCTGCGGCGAATGGAGGTCCATCGCCAGGACGCGGTTGGCTCCGGCCGTCTCGATCAGGTCGGCGACGAGCCGAGCCGAGATCGGGACCCGGGGCCGGTCCTTCCAGTCCTGCCGGGCGTAGGCGAAATAAGGGATGACGGCCGTGATCCGGCCGGCCGAGGCCCGCTTGAAGGCGTCGATCATGACGAAGAGCTCCATGAGGTGGAAATTCGCGTCGGCACATCCGGACTGGATGACGAAAATGTCCTCGCCTCGAACGTTCTCCTCGATGTAAAAGTGGATCTCCCCGTCGCTGAACCGGTCGAGAACCGCCCGTCCGAGGTCGATCTGCAGGTACTTGACGATGTCCTTGGCCAGGGCCGTGTTTGAAGAGCCTGAAAATACTTTCATCGTTCCTTCCTCGTTCTCCCTATATCACCAGAGCTGGGGCGGGAGGATTCGAACCTCCGAATGACGGAGCCAAAGTCCGTTGCCTTACCGCTTGGCTACGCCCCAGCGCCGACTTGCGCCCAATAGCCCTCACGCGGCAGGGTTTCCACGAGGCGGGCCTCCGACTTGCCACGGAGCAGGTCGAGAGCCTTCCGGGCCTGGTTCCTGTCGGTGAAGAGCCCGAAAACCGCCGAGCCCGAGCCGGTCACCAAGGACAAGGCCGCGCCCTGGCCCCGGAAAAACCTCTTGAACACTTCAAGTTCGGGATATCGCCGGAAAATGACGAGTTCCAGGTCGTTTTCCAAAAGACCGAAATCTCCGGTATCCAGAAAACGCATAATTTTACTGTCTTTGGCGGGTGAAGTCAACTCCTCGAGTCCCCGGCCTGAATGCCGGGGCTTGTTTGGGGTTACTAAGCCGGGCAGGATATAATTGTCTTCAGATTTCTCTATCGCCCGGCTAGTACTCGGGGAGCAGCAAGGATTATGTAATATATTTACTGCTCCCCGTAGTAACCCTGAGCCTCGCTTCTTGTCCCCGACTTGAAAGGCGGGGCTTAGCGTCGGCGAACGGGTCAAGGATGCCCCGAGGCCCGCATAGATCTCGGCGGTGTGGATCGGGTACGGCGGGAAGGCGAGAACACAGGGGAGGGGCGGGAGATCGGGGAGCCGTTTCAGGACTTCGCCCCGGGACTCCCCGAGGCAGAGCCCGCCCTGGAGGAAATAAGGGACATCGGACCCGAGGAGGAGCGCCAGCTCGGCCAGGGTTTCTGCCCCGAGCCCGAGGGACCACAGCTTGTTCAGGGCGAGAAGCGTGACCGCGGCGTTCGCGCTCCCGCCGCCGAGTCCCTTTCCGGGCGGGACGGTTTTGGCCACCCGGATGCGCACGCCGGCCGGGCTCCCGGTCCGCTCCCGGAGCAGACGGGCCGCCCGGAAAACGAGGTTCGTCGGATCCCAGGCCACCGAAGGCTCGTCGCCCTCGAGACGGATCGATCCGTCCGCGGCGGGCTCCAACTCGATCGTGTCGGCGAGAGCGACCGACTGGAAAAGGGTCCTGATGTCGTGGTAACCGTCGGGCCTCTTCCGGACGATCTCCAGGCCGAGGTTGATCTTGGCGAAGGACCTAACCTTCATTTCTCGCGATCTCCTGGATCTCCCCCCAGGATCTCCGGGCGAACGTCTTGAGGAAGGACGTGTCGAAGGCCTCAGGCCGCGGCGGCGGGTTGAACCCCAGGGAGAGGATTTTCATCCGGCCGGATGTCCCCGGTCGGGAGAAGAGGATCGTCCTGGGAACCCCCGCGCCCGGGAAGAATTCGGGGACCTCGAACGCCAGGCCGTCCTTTTCGCCCCGGACGACCCGGCCGCTTCCGTCCCGGGCCAGCGTCCAACCTCCTCCGGGCTCGGGCTGTCCCTGAGCCCCGCCCGCCGCCCACTCGCCCCCGAGGATCTCGACGATCTCGTCGGGCCGGAGGGAAAAGCCAAGGAACCGTCCGACCATCGCCTCGGGCCGGTCCTGGGCGTAGACTTTCTTCTGGGGGACAACGAGATAGGCGTCGTCGCCCACGAAGATCATGTAATAGATCGTCCGCCCGAGGGGGTCGAAGGCATCGACCCGGCCCCAGCCGGGCTTGCGGAAGAGGAAGGCGAACTTCCCCTTGACGTCCGCCTCCACCCCCCGGACCGACGCCGAGCCGAAGCCCGCGACGGCCTCGACGCCCGTCGCCGGAGGGATCAGGACGGGGGCCCGCTTCGCGCACGAAGCCAGGACGAGAGCGGCGAGGAGGGCACCGGACGCGCGGCGCATGGCGTTGGGGCCGGCTTCTTGACGGTCTATCAAGGGCGTGCGCGGTTCGGGCGATGGGGGTTCATGGCGGGGCCGCGGCCTTTAATCCAGGCGGAACCCGTAATCATCGGTCTTCTTGTCCGGCCCTTTCTTGTCCGCGGCCCTGTCTGCCCCGGCCTTCGACGGGGCTCCCGTTTTTCGATCCGGCGTGCCGCCGAGGTCGAATTTGTAGTCCGTCATCTTCCTCTTAAGGTCTTCCTTGACCGCCTTCCTCATCTCCCGCTTCCGTCGCAGAGGGTAGAACGGCGACCGGATGCGTTTCCCGAAACATGACATGTTCGGGTTGAGGATGAGGAGCAGCACGAAAGCCCCAAAGATCACCAGGATGGCATAAGCTCCCCAGCTCATGGCGAGACCCTTTTTCTTTATGCTGGACGAAGTGTCCGTCCCGAGGCTCAAACATTACTTTCGGGCTCTTCCTGGAACTTCGGGATCTTGGCCTTTTCTTTCTCCTGGCCGAGGGAGAAACCCAGGAAGAAAACCGAGCCGAGCGTCAGCAGCGCCAGCAGGAATTTGAAGAAGCCTTTCATCTCAACCTTCCGTCCTCCTTTATATCAAAAACGAGGAAAAAGTCAAACCCTCGAGTCCCCGGCATGAATGCAGGGGCTTGTTCGGGGTTACTACGGGGAGCAGTAAGTATATTACATAATCCTTGCTGCTCCCCGAGTACTAGCCGGGCGATAGAGAAATCTGAAGACAATTATATCCTGCCCGGCTTAGTAACCCTGAGCCTCGCTTCTTATCCCCGCCCTGAAGCTCCACGGACTTACCCCGACTTTTGCGGTCTTTGGAGCGCCTGTCCCCGGAGCGGGGGTTCGCTATTCCTCTGTCCCGCGAAGGGGGTTGAAAGGCGGGGCTTAGCGTCGGCGAACGGGTCAATTTGCTTTTTATAGGCGACCCCCCTATATTGGAAGGAGATGGTCCCGGGAAACGAGGATGGCCATGAAAACAAGGTCTGCCCTGATGATCGCGCTTCTCATCGCCCCGCTTGTCGCGGGCGAGGTCGATAAGATCAAGCCGGCGTACGTGGCCGGCCAGTTCTACGAAAAGGACCCGGCCCGGCTGTCCGCCGAGATCGATCTCTTTCTCGCGAACGCCAAGCCGGCGGCCCCGGTCTCGGGGAAGATCCGGGCTTTGATCGTCCCCCATGCCGGGCATGTCTTTTCCGGCCAGACGGCCGCTTACGCTTATGCCCTCGTCAAGGGCGGCCCTTATGAAACGGTCGTCATCATCGGCCCTTCCCATCATTTCTGGTTCCAGGGATGCTCCATCTATCCGGGGGAAGGATTCGCGACGCCGCTCGGCACGGCCCGGATTGACTCGGCTCTCGCGCAGGCCATCAGCAAGGCGGGCGGTTTCACCTTCGTCCCCGAGGCTTACTTCGTCCCGGGAGCGGATGTCCAGGAGCATTCGGTTGAGGTCCAGATCCCGTTCATCCAGAAGGTCCTCCCCGACGCGAAGATCGTCCCGATCGTCATGGGCGCTCAAGTCAAGCCGACGGTCCAGGCCCTGGCCGCGGCCCTGGAAAAAGCCTGCGCCGGGAAAAATGTCCTCGTCGTCGCCTCGACGGACCTCTCCCATTTCCTGTCCAAGAGCGCGGCCGCCGCGACGGACGCCGATACGATCTCCCTCATCCGGTCGGTCAAGACCGACATCCTCCTCCGAAAGGTCGAGGCCGGCGATAACATCATGTGCGGCGGAGGCCCGGTCGTCTCCGCCCTTCTCTACGCCAGGCGGACGGGACCTCTCCGGGTCGACATCCTCAAGCACTCAGACTCCTCCGATTCAGGAGGTCCGGAGGACCGGGTCGTCGGTTACCTGGCGGCGGCCCTTGTCTCCGGCCCCGAAGCCCCCTCCTCGGAGGAGTACTCGCTCACGGCGGAAGAGCGGGCCGAGATCCTCGGCTTGGCCCGCTCGGCTGTCAACGAATTCGTCGGCCGGCAGGCGGTCGTCGCCTATCAGACCGTGGATCCGAACCTCCTGGCCCGGCGGGGCGTTTTCGTGACGCTCAAGAAGCGCGGCGAGCTCCGGGGCTGCATCGGTTTCATCGAACCTGTCGCCCCGCTCTATCAGGCCGTCATCCAGGCTTCCATCTATGCCGCCACAGAAGACCCCCGCTTCCCTCAGGTCGGTCCAGGAGAGCTCAAGGACCTCGCCTTCGAGGTCTCCGTCCTCACGCCCCTCAAGGAGATCACGGATCCCGACCTCGTCCAGGTCGGCCGCCATGGCATCGTCATCTCGAGAGGCGGACAAAAGGGCGTGCTCCTGCCCCAGGTCCCCGTGGAGAACGGCTGGGACCGCAAGACCTTTCTCGAGGAAGGCTGCCTCAAGGCCGGCCTCCCGGCCGACGCCTGGAAAAAGGGGCCAAGATCTCCGTCTTCGAGGCCATCGTCTTCCACGAATAGGCCCCGCGCGTCCTGCCCCGGCTCCGGCGATAGCTTCCGCTCCCATTGAGGTTGAGCTCGCGGGATTCCCTTTATCGCTTCAGCCATTTCCGAGGGTTCGACGGGGCGGAAAGATGGTTTTTTCTGGTATAATACGATATCACGGCGAGGGCCCGGAGGCCGAAAGAGATACGCATCATGCCCATTCATGAATACAGGTGCAAGAAGTGCGGGGCGACCGTCGAAGTCCTTCAACGAACCAAGGACAAGCCTCCCGAAAAATGCCAGAAATGCGGCGGCCCGCTGGTGAAGCTCATCTCCTCGCCGGCCATCCAATTCAAGGGGAGCGGCTGGTACGTCACGGATTACGCTAAGAAGAATTCCCCCTCTTCGGAGCCCAAGCCGGCCGCGAATCCCGAGCCCGCCAAAGAAAAGAAGGGCGGCTCCAAGCCTTCCCCCTCATCGTCCTCGGACTGAGTCCGTCTTCGCCCGGCCCGGCTTTTTGACACGCGCGGAAGCCTCGGGATAGAATGGCCCCATGAAGACCGTCGGCCGGACATGCCCATGAGAAAGAGGCGGGCCGTTTTCCTCGACCGAGACGGGACCCTCAACCGTGACATCGGCTATCCCGGTCACTGGAGCCAGGTCCACGTCTATCCCTACGCCTTTGAGGCCGTCCGCAGGATCCGGGCGGCCGGGCTGGCGGCCGTGGTCGTCACCAACCAGTCCGGCGTCGCCCGCGGGTGCTTCAGCGAGGACGAGCTCCGGGAACTCCACCGGGAGTTCGGAGCGGCCTTCGAAAAGCAACAGGCCGCGCTCGACGGGTTTTTCTATTGTCCCCACGGCCCGCGGCTCGCAGCCGCCGCTCCGGCTGCCGGCTGCACCTGCGCCAAGCCGGGCCCTTCGCTGGGCCTCAGGGCCGCCGCCGAGCTCGGCTTGAGCCTCGACGGCTCGTACATGGTCGGGGACAAGGCGGGCGACGTCCAGTTCGGCCTGAACATCGGGGCCGTCCCCATCCTGGTCCTGACCGGGTACGGGCGGAAGGCCCTCCGGGATCTCGAAAAGGTGCACGGCTGCCCCGCCCATGTCGCCGAAAACCTGGCCGCGGCCGCGGACTGGATCGTCGAGCGGGAAAAGCCCGCCGTGCGCCTTTCAAGAGATCGCCCTTCGAGGAAACGCTCCGGCCATGATCCGGTTTGACGATATCCTCGAAAAGGTCTCCTCCTACATCAGCGAGAAGGAGGCCCTGGTCCTTCAGAAGGCCTATGTCTTCGCGGCCAGGGCCCACAAGGGGCAGGTCCGGCGTTCCGGGGAGCCCTACCTCAGCCATCCTCTGGAAGTCACGAATATTCTCGCGGACATGCGCCTCGATAAGACGACCTTGGTCGCCGCCCTCCTCCACGACGTCCTCGAGGACACGGACATCACGGCCGCCGAGATCAAGGAGACCTTCGGCAAGGAAGCGGCCGACCTCGTCGAGGGCGTCACCAAGATCAGCCGTGTCCAGGACACCTCGCCCGAGGCCCGCCGGGCCGAGACCATCCGGAAGATCATCCTGGCCATGACCGACGACATCCGGGTCATCTTCATCAAGCTCGCCGACCGGATCCACAACCTTCAGACGCTCCGGTTCCTGGGCGAGGAGAAGCAGGCCCAGGTCGCCCGCGAGACCCTCGAGATCTATGCCCCGATCGCCAACCGCCTCGGGATGGGCCGCATCCGGGCCGAGCTCGAGGACCTCTCCTTCCGTTACGTCGACCCCGAGGGGTTCGCCAAGGTCGGGGCCCTCGCCGGGCCGCAGAAGAAGCGGGCGGACAAGGACCTCCGCGAGACGAAGAAGGCGCTCGAGACCCTGATGAAGAAGAACAAGATCCCGGCCGAGGTCTTCTCCAGGATCAAGAGGCCTTACAGCATCTGGACCAAGATGAAGAAGAGGGACGTCGGTTTCGACCAGGTCTACGATTTCCTGGCCCTCCGGCTCATCACCGATTCCATCAAGAATTGCTACGCCGCCCTGGGCGTCATCCACCAGCGCTGGCCGCACCTGCCGCAGCGCTTCCGAGATTTCATCGCCATGCCCAAGCCCAACCTTTACCAGTCCCTCCACACGACGGTCATCACGGAAGGGCGGAAGATGTTCGAGATCCAGATCCGGACCCGGGAGATGCACGACCTCGCGGAGAACGGGATCGCCGCCCACTGGCGCTACAAAGAGGACGCGCCCCAAAGCCTGGTCAAGGAAGACCGGCGCCTCCGCTGGCTCCGGGAGATGGTCGCCCTCTATAAGGAGCAAAAGAACCCTCAAGAGTTCCTGAGGAGCCTGAAGGCCAACCTCATCCCCGAAGAGGTCTACGTCTTCACGCCCAAAGGGAAGGTCATCAACCTGCCGGCCGGGGCGACCGCTCTCGACTTCGCCTTCAAGATCCACTCGGAGATCGGTCTCCACGCCGCGGGCGCGAGGATCAACGGGACGCCGGCGACGCTCAAGTCGCCGCTCAAGACCGGGGACATCGTCGAGATCCTGACCTCCGACGAAAGGACGCCGACCCGGGCCATCCTCGGCGCCGCCACGACCTCGGGGGCGCGCCAGCAGATCAAGCGGTGGCTCAATGCCAAGAGCGGGGCGAAGAGGGGCGACTTGGGGAAACAGATCCGGCTGAAAAAAGTTCAGGTCAGGGCTCTCGGCGACCCGATGATCCGGCTGGCGAAATGCTGCTCACCGATCAAGGGGGAGCCCGTCGTCGGCTACGCCACGGCGGGCAAGGGGATCACGGTCCATTCCCTGCGCTGCCCGCTCGTGGCCAAGGAGATCCTCGACGGCCGGCGCCTGGTCGACGTTTCCTGGAGCCCTTCGCTCGCGGGGACGTTCAAGGCCAGCCTCCTCATCAAGTCCAAGGACTCGCCCGGAGTCCTGGGCAAAGTGGCGACGGCCATCGCCCGGCTCGACGGGAACATCGCCAAAGCGGAGGTCGCCACGTTCGCCAGCGGAAAGGCCCAGATCAACCTGGCGGTCCTCATCGCGGATATCCGGCACCTCGAGGAGATCAAGCGGCGGATCGCCGGCATGGAGGAAGTGGTGTCGGTCGAGCGGGTCTGATCCGAAGGGACGATCTTTTTGCTGATCTCAGCAGGGGGTCAACGGGCCTTGGCGACTTTCCCCGTCCGGAGGCACCTCGTGCAGACCCAGATCTGGCGAACGCCCTTGGGAGTCTGGGCTTTGACGTGCTGGAGGTTGGGCTTCCACTTCTTCGGGGACGCCTTGTGCGAATGGCTGATGCTATGCCCGAACACAGGCCCTTTTTGGCAGATCTCGCAAACTTTCGGCATGGTCGTCGCTCTCTCGTTCCAAATTGAAGCTGATTTTATACCATAAAACGCCCGGCAAGGCAAATGGGGGTGCTGCCCGCTTGACGGCCGCCCGGCAAGGGCGTAGTTTTATCCCGTCCGGCCCATGACGAAGAAAGACGCGCTGATATCAGCCTTGGTCCTCGTCTGCGCGGCCGGCCTCAGCCGGTGCCGCCCGCAGGCCGGCCCCGTCGGAGTCCCTCCCGGGGCTCCTGCCGAAACGCCGGCCGTCCCAACTGCGGGGCCCTTGAGCGGCTACGAGACGATCGTGGTGGATTTCAAAGAGGTTGAGCCCATCCCGGACCTCGACCTCGGCCGCAGCCTCTCCGACTACGTCGAGGCGGAGCTGCGGAAGGTGTTCAAGGGCACGGTCTTCCGTCCCGCCGTCCGCCGGGATCCGGTGGCCCCCGGTGACGACAAGGACCTTTGGGCATCGGCCGGAGCCGGACTGAAGAAGGCCGTTTTTCTTGTCGGGACGGCGGCCCTCCGCGGTCAAGCGCAGAAGGCCCTGCTGGCGTCCGGCGTCCCGGCCGACGGCCCCTTCAAGCTCGAGAACCAGGGCCTCGTGGAGCGAAAGCGTTTCACCTTGGCCATCGAGTGGTCCCTGATCGACGTTTCAGGCGGCCGGACCATCCTGAAAAAAAGCTTCAAGGAAACGAGGACCTACAGCGACATCCAGCAGACGGCCGAATTCGCCCTTTTCGACCTCCTTCCCGCCGTCAAGGCCAGGCTTTTTCCCGCCCTTTTCGGCAGCCCCCGCGTTGAAAAGCGAGGCCTTATCCCGTCCTGGCCCAGCGGTCTCCCCGGCCCGCCGGAACGCGGTTTCCCCCAAAAAAAAGCTTGAAATGGGGGGGTCAAAATGCTATGATGGCCGAGCTTTTCCCGAACCCGCCGTCGCCCGGGGAGGGTTTTCCACAGATGTGGAAAATTCTGTGGAAAAATTAATAGCACCCATGGAACCTGAAGAAAAACAAAATCCTTGGATCCAACTCCTGCGGGCCGTCGAGGGGAAGATCGACCCGAACAGCTTCGAGACCTGGTTCGAGCCGACGAGCTTCATCGGCCAGGACCAGGAGTGCCTGTACATCAAGGTCCCCAATTCTTATTTCCGCGACTGGCTCTCCTTCCACTATTCGAACATCATCAGCGATTGTTCCAAGGAGCTTTTCAAGAAATCGCTGGAGGTCCGCTACATCTACGACGACACTCCCTCGGCCTTCATGCGGCGCTCACCCGAGGACCGGAAATCGAAGCAGGGCCTGTCCATCAATCCGAACCTCAACCCGAATTACACCTTCGAGAATTTCGTCGTCGGAAGCTCCAATCAGTTCGCCCACGCCGCCGCCCTGGCCGTCGCCAAGAACCCCGCCAAGTCCTACAACCCCCTCTACGTCTACGGAGGGGCCGGTCTCGGCAAGACCCACCTCATGAACGCCATCGGCCACTACTCTCTCGAGCACAACCACCGCCTCAAGATCCTCTACGTGACGACCGAAAAATTCATGAACGACCTCGTCAACCACCTCCAGTATGGAAAGATCCTCGAATTCCGCGATAAATACCGCAGCGTCGACGTCTTGCTGATGGACGACATCCACTATCTCTCCGGCCGGGAGCGGACGAAGGAAGAGTTTTTCCACACCTTCAACCACCTTTATGACAGCCAGAAGCAGATCGTCATCTCGAGCGACTGCGCGCCCAAGGAGATCCCCCACCTCGAGGACCGCTTCCGCTCCCGCTTCGAGTGGGGGCTGATCGCCGACCTCAAGCCTCCCGACATCGAGACGCGGATCGCCATCCTCCAGAAAAAGGCGGAGGCCGAAGCGGTATCCCTGCCCGAATCCGTGGCCCTGTACATCGCCGACAAGGTCCAGTCCAATATCCGCGAGCTCGAGGGCTACCTCCGGAGGGTCATCGCCTTCGCCTCCCTTAAAGGCGAGAAGATCGACCTCGACCTGACGAAGGAAGCCCTGAAAGGCCTTCTAGACGCCTCGACGACGATCATCACTGTGGAAAAGATCCAGAAGCTCATCTGCCACAAGTTCAAGATCAAGCCCTCCCAGCTCAAGAGCAAGAACAACTCCCCCAAGATCGCCTTCCCCCGTCAGATCGCGATGTACCTGGCCAAGCAGATGACGAAATCCTCACTTCCGGAAATCGGCAAGAAATTCGGTGGAAAACATCACACCACCGTCATCCATTCCGTCCGGAAGATCGAGAAGCTTCGGGCCGACGATCCCGAATTCAACAAGGAAATCAACAGTCTCATCGTCTTCATCCAATGAGCATGAACAGCGAGATGGGCCGGTTATTCACATTTCCACAGGATCTTATTATTTTCTTTATGTATTTGATATGTCTTAATAAGAAGAATATAAATAAATCCGAGAACACGACGCGAAAGGTGCCGACATGAAATTCTCAGTCCCGAAAGAGATCTTTCTCGATGAGCTTCAACTCCTCCAAGGCATCGTCGAAAAGCGGAACACGATGCCGATCCTGGCCAACATCCTGATGAACGTGTCCGAAAAAGAAGTCGACTTAACGGGGACGGACCTCGAAGTCGGCTTGAAGACGCACTTCTCCGCGGAGATCGAGAAGCCGGGCGCGATCACGGTCAACGGGAAGAAGATCTTCGAGATCGTCAAGTCGCTTCCGGAGGGCCAGGCCGTGACGGTCGAGCAGAAGGCCGAAACAATCGAGATCACAGCCGGGGAGAGTGAGTTCAAGGTCTTGTGCATGCAGAAGGAGGATTATCCCCAGGTCCCGGAGGCCAAGTTCGAGAAAAAGATCGAGCTCCCCCTCAAAGACGTGAAGGCCATGATCGACCGGGTCTTTTACGCGATCACCCAGGAGCAGCGGTACTACCTCAACGGCGCGCTCCTGTCGCTCAAGAACAAGCACATGGAGCTCGTGAGCACGGACGGCCACCGGCTGTCGTATACGGCCAAGGCGGAGGAGCGGGCTCAAGGTCGAAAAAGAGCTCAGCGTCATCGTGGCCAAGAAAACCCTGAGTCGAGCTCCGGAAATTCGAGGACGAGGAGGTCGAGTTCGACCTCGACGAGAACAACCTCTTCTTCAAGGTCGGAGCTCGGACCCTGATCTCGCGGATCATCGAAAGCAAGTTCCCGAATTACCAGGCGGTCATCCCGAAGGACAACCCGAACCTCCTGTCCCTATCGACGGGAAGACCTGGCCGGGGCCATCCGCCGGGTCTCCCTGCTCTCGGCCGAGCGGTCGAAGGGGCATCAAGTTCTACCTCGAGAAGAACCGGATGAAGCTCTTCTCCTCGAACCCGGAGATCGGCGAAGCCAGGGACAGGCTGGATGTCGAGTACAAAGGCCAGGACATCGAGATCGGCTTCAACTCGCAGTACCTGCTGGACTTCCTGACGGCCGTCACGTCGGAGCGCGTGACGTTCGAGATCAAGGACGAGAACAGCGCCGTCCTCCTCAAGCCCGAAGGCGAGGAAGAGCTCAAGAATATCTATGTCCTGATGCCGATGAAGATCTGAGCCGCCGGCCGACGAACGCGGCCAGCCAGGCGGCGAGCCTCTCGACCGCCGCCCGGACTCCGGGGGTCAGGGCCTCGCGGGCTTCAAAAGCCCCCGGTTCTATCCCGAGAACGACGACCCGGCAGCCGGTCGTCTTTTCCAGGTATGCGGCCAGCGTCGATAGCGGCGTCCTGTGCGTCGAAACGTCCTCGTCCGGGATCGAGGCGGGATCGAGAGCGAAAACCGTCCCCGGGGGATATCCCCCGGCGGCCGCGTCGATGACGAGGACGTGGGACGGCCCGAAATCCCTGACCGCTCCCGTGAAATTCTCCGGCGCCTCGTGGGCGATGAAGATCTTCAGGCGGGGGTTGGCCGACGGCCCGGCGAGCCGGCCCAGCGCCTCGGCGCATAAAACACCGGCGGCGTCATCCCCCCGGGACACGTTCCCCACGCCGAGGACAGCCAGCCTCTCCGGCCGGCCGAGCTCCCGCGCCAGCCACGCCTTCCACGCCGCGCGCTTCTTCATCACCCCTCATTATACATAAAAGAGGACCCGTCCCGCTTCGTTGCTCTGTCACACTTCCGGAAAATATCTGGATCAAGAGGGACTGTCCCTGAAAGCGGGAAAGCCCCCTTTACCGGTGACGCGGATGCGGGGAGCGTGAGGCGGAGCGATGATGGATGGAGACGCACACGGAGAGGACGCCTCCGGCGGGACGAGAGCCAAAGGCCGAAGGGGAAGGGCTGGAACGTCATGTGCGGCTTAGCGCAAGCCGCACTCTGGAGTGAAGGCCATCCCCGAGGCCTTCGGCTGCTCGCTGGGGCAGGACCCCCGACCTTGACATACGAGGGATTGAGGCGAGCGCAGGCCTTGGGGACGTCCGCCGCCGTCCTGCTCCGGGCAGCCGGCCAGTGCGCCCCCCTCCGGGCCCAAAGCGGTGGCGCCGGGGTCATCCGAAAGACCCCGTTTGGAGAGGGACCCGGCGGGATTTCCGACGGGGGAACCGGGACAGGTTCCCGGGGCCGGGGGATAAGGGTGACCCGGGTGCCACCCCAATTGAGTGTGCTTAAGCCTTGGGGGCGGCCTCGGGAGCGGTGCCCGGCTTCGGAACGGCCGCCTTGGGCTTGATGACGGCCCGGGCGTAGACCCATGCCTTCTTCAGGTTGTGCCGGTCGAAATCGGCGATCTCGAAGAGGCTGTCCATGTCCATGGCCTTCGGGGTCGTCGGGCAGGAATCCACGCACTGGGCACAGTGGATGCAGCGGTCGTTGTGGATGACCATCCGGAACGTCTTCTCGGCCTCGTTGACCGACGTGATCTCGATGGCCTCGGCCGGGCAGTCGCGCTCGCAGGCCCGGCAGACGATGCACATGTCCGGGTGGAGGAACGGGGTGCCCCGGAAGTCCTTCGGGCACTTCGAGCTTCTTGAAGGGGTAATCGACGGTCGCCGGTTTTTTGAAGAGACTGCGGAGGAGTTCGGGGAGGAAGGCCGCGATTTTCATTGCAGGAATCCCTTCAGGAGGATGACGATCAGGAGCTGAAGCACGGCCAGCGGGGCCAGGTATTTCCAGGCCACGGTGACGACCTGGTCGACCCGGATCCGGGAGGTCAGGGCCCGGAGGAGCGACCAGGAGGAAGATGATGAAGAGGGTCTTGATCGACGAAATGCAGGAACCCGATGACCGCTCCGCCAGGAAACCCGCCCAGGAAGACGGCGGCCAGGAGGCCGCTCGCGACGACGAGCTCGATGTCGATCATCAGCCGGAAGAAGGCCAGCTTCTTGCCCGAGTACTCGGTGAACGTCCCGCCGACGATCTCGGTCTCGGCGTGGGGGATGTCGAAGGGCGTCCGCTCCAGCTTGGCCTGGACGGCGATGACGGCGACGACGAAGCCGAGGAGGTTCGGCAGGATGAGGAGCGGCTTGTTCTGGTAGAAGGCGGCGATCTCGGCCAGGCGCCAGGAGTTGGCCAGGATGGCCGGGCTGAGGACGGACAGGAAGAGCGGCACCTCATAGCCGAAGAGCATGGTCAGGACGCGGGAGCCGCCGATCGTCGAGAAGGGGTTGGTCGAGGACCAGGCGGCCAGGAAAAGGATCAGGGTCGGCAGGCTCAGGAGGTAGAGGATGACGATGATGTCGCCCGGAGAACGACGTCATGCCGGGCGCGGCCAGGTCGAAGTTCCAGACCGGGAGCAGCAGCGCCGGCCGTGGACACGACGGCCAGGCCGAAGACCGGCAGGAGCGATGAACAGCCGCCTTGTCGGCGGCCTCGGGCACGATGTCCTCCTTGGCCAGGAGCTTGACGAAGTCGGCGATGGGCTGGAGGAGGCCGAAGCGGCCGGTGTGGGTCGGGCCCATCCGGTTCTGGAGCCGGGCGTAGACCTTCCGGTCGAACCACTCGCAGAACGTGGAGTAGACGAAAAGGAAGAGGAGCCCGGGATAGACGAGGAGATAGAGGAGTGTTCTCAGAACGGCCATACCGCATTCCTTTTCAGGGGGGGCGTTTTATGGTGCTCGATCGCCCGCCGGCGAAGGTCGCTCAAGCGGACGGTCGTCTCTTCGCCGCTCCGGGCGTTGACCAGGCTCACGGTCCGCTCCGCGCAGCAGATGCAGGGGTCGATGGCGGCGAAGATCAGGGGGATGTCGGCGATGAACCCGTGGCGGAGCATCTCCACCGTGGCCGGGTAGTTGGCCAGCGTCGGGGCCCGGACCTTGAGCCGCTCGGGCTTGTCGGTGCCGTTGCTCTTGATGTAGTGCATGTTCTCCCCGCGGGGGGCCTCGTAGCGGCTGACGACCTCGTTCGGGCTTGGCCTTCCGGGGCGCCTTGACGGCGATGTCGCCGGCGGGCAGGTTCTGGAGGATCTACTCGATGATCTTGTAGGATTCGAGGAGCTCCTTGACGCGGACGACGACCCGGCCCGAGGACGTCGCAGGTGTCGGCCGTGCCGACCTCGAAGTGCATCTCGTCGTAGACGGCGTAAGGGTCTTCCTTGCGGACGTCCCGGGTGATGCCCGAGGCCCGGGCCGTGGGGCCGACGGCGCAGAGGCTCGACGGCCTGCTCTTTGGTCAGGGGGCCGACGCCGGCGATCCGGCCGACGAAGCTCGGCTCGTTGGCGCCGATGTGGAAATAGTATTCGCTCCGCTTCCTGAGGACCACGACGCCTTCGAGGATCTTGGCCTTCTGGCCCTCGTCGATGTCGCGGCGGACGCCGCCGAGGGTGTTGATGGCGTAGTGGACGCGGTTGCCGGAGATGAGCTCCAGGAGGTCCATGACGATCTCGCGGTCCCGCCAGGTGTACATGAAAAAGGAGTCGAAACCGGCCTCGTGGCCGGCGACGCCGAGCCAGAGGAGGTGGCTATGGACGCGCTCGAGCTCGGAGACGAGGTAGCGGATGTACAGGCCCCGCTTGGGCGGAACGATCTCCATGAGCTTCTCCACGCCCTGGACGAAACAGGTGGCGTGGGAGTGGGAGCAGATGCCGCAGATCCGCTCGGTCAGGTAGATGTTCTGGATCCAGGTCTTTTCCTCGGCCAGCTTCTCCAGGCCGCGGTGGTTGTAGCCCAGGCGGATGTCGGCGTCCTGGATGACCTCGCCCTCGACGGTCATCCGCAGGCTGATGGGCTCCTTGAGGGCCGGGTGCTGGGGGCCGATGGGGATTTGGAACTTCATGACTTGCCTCCGGGGATGATCTCCGGCGGCCGCTCGAACTTCCAGTCCTTGCGCAGAGGGAAGTTCCCGGCCGGCCAGTCGTCCGGCATGACGAGGGGGCGGGGGTCCGGGAGGCGGTCGACGACGAGGCCGAACATGTCCTGGAGCTCCCGCTCGTAAAGGATGGCCCCGGGGATGACGGCGCGTGATGCTGTCGATATGGGGAGAGGCCTTGGGGATCTCGGTCCGGACGTTGATGTTGGCCGCCGGGCTGGCGAAGTGGTAGAGGATCTCGAACGCTTCGCCCTTGTCCAGGCCGCTGATCGTGGCCAGGTAGGCGCAGTCGTACTTGTCGCGGAGGAGGGTCACGGCCGCGACGAGGTCGCCGGGGCCGACCTTGAGGAAGATGCGCCGGCGGTCGGGGTTCGTGACCTCCAGGGCTTCGGCGCCCAGGTCCCGCTTGAGCCTTTCGATGATCTCAGCATCGGTCATGGCGTGTCCTCGAAACCTAGAGTTTTCCCAGGAGCTTGACGACGCCGTCCAGGATGGCGTCCGGCCGGGCCGGGCAGCCCGGAACGTAGACGTTCACCGGGATGACCTGATCGATCCCTCCCATGATATTGTACGCCCCGCGGTAGACGCAGCCGGACATGGCGCAGGCCCCGACGGCGATGACGAACTTGGGGTCCGGGACCTGGTCGTAGATCCGGATGATCCGGTCCTTGATCTGCCGGGTGACCGGGCCGCTGGCGACGATGACGTCGGCGTGGCGCGGCGTCGCCTTGAGGAGGACGCCGAAGCGCTCGACGTCGAAGCGGGGCGTCAGGGCGGCGACGATCTCGATATCGCAGGCGTTGCAGGCGCCCGAGTTGAGGTGGAGGATCCATGGCGACTTGATCCTCGACCACCGGACCAGCTTGTTCAGCATGTTAGCTCCTTGTGATGAGGGCCATGATGGACAGGAATATCATCAGGAGGTAGAAGATCGGCGAAGAAGATGATCTTGCCCGAAGGAACCGTGGCGATGACCAGGGTCGCAACGTGCATGATCGTGAAGAACAGGGCGACGAAGAAGAACAGCCGGTAGCCGAACTGGATCTTGACGCCCGGGATGTCCTCGCCGCAGGCGTAGGTCGCGAGCTTGCCGCCGACCTTGGTCAGCTTGGGGGCCATCTTCGAGCCCAAGCCGTAGAGGAGAAAGGCCGCTCCGAGGAAGAGGAGAAAGGCGACCGGCGGGGAGAGGAGAAGTTCGATTCCCTTCATGGCTTACCCTTTCAGTTTGGCCAGCTTCCGGACGTCCAGGCTCTTCGTGTGCCGGTAAATATTGATGATGATGGCCAGGGCCGTGGCGACGAGGCTGACCTCGATGACGATGAAGGTGACGACCAGGGCCTGGGCGACCAGGATGTTCCCCTTGGCGAAGCCGGTGGCGAGAAGGAGGAGGCTCACGCCCTTGCTGACGACCTCGATCGCGATGAAGAGCCGGATCAGATTCCGCTTGGAGAGGAGGGCGTAGAGCCCGGCGAAGACCAGGCCGGCCGAGAAGAACAGGTAGAGGTACCAGGTGTTAGTCATGTTTGTCTCTCTTCCGGAACAGGGCCAGGACGGAGAAGACACCCGCCAGGATGACGGCGATCTGGCCGACGAGGTCCAGGGTCCTCCCTTTCCAGAGGACCTCTCCGAACGTGCCCGTTTCGGGTCCCGAGGGCAGGGCCGGGATCTTCTGGAGAAGGCCCTTCATGACCAGGGCATCGATGATGACGAAGATGACGAAGAAGAGCGGGAAGATGACGTTCGCGAGGCGCGATTCCCGGACCTCCTCGCCCGTGTTCGTCAGGGCGATGGTCAGGATGAACAGGACCGTGATCAGGCCCGCGACGACGGAGATCTCAAAGACGCCCGCGTAGGAGGCGCCCATCCGGAAGAAGATGATCCCCAGGAGAAGGCTGGCCACGGCCAGGGAGATCGCCGCCCGGATCAGGTCCTTGAGAAAGATCGCCAGGACCGAGAAGAGTACCATGCCGATGAGGAGCGCTGTTTGGACAATCATCTTCTATAATCCCCACGAACGGATCACGGCCTGGACCCCCTCCGCCAGCACGCCGGCGGCGGGCTGGATCCAGGATTTGATGGTCACCGAGAAGAAGATGCCGATCCCGACGCAAAGGGAGGCCAGCAAGACGGTCGAGGCGGTCATCCAGAAGGGCGCCTCCTTCACGGCGGCCCATCTCTCGTTGAGCTTTCCGAAGAAGGCCTTGCGCTGGATGAGGAGGTAATACCAGAGGGTCAGGACCGAGGCCAGTACGGCGATCAAGGCGAAGACGGGGTGCCCCGCCTGGATGAGGGCCATGATGATGAGGAGCTTGGACCAGAAGCCGTTGAGGGGCGGGACGCCGGCGATCGACAGGGAGCCGATGAGGTTCGTGGCCGCGGTGAAAGGCATCCGCTTGGCCAGGCCGCCCATCTCGTCGAGGTTGCGGGTGCCGGTGGCCTGCTGGATGGAGCCGGAGGTCAAGAACAGGAGCCCCTTGGCCAGGGCGTGGTTGAACAGGTGGAAGAGCCCGCCGGCGATGCCGAGCGGCGTCCCGAGGCCGATCCCCAGGACGATGTAGCCGACCTGGCTGATCGAGGAATAGGCCAGCATCCGCTTGATGTCTTTCTGGCCCAGGGCCAGGAAGGCGGCGACGACCAGGGATACGGTGCCGAGGGTCATCAGGACACTGGACAGGGCCGGCGTCAGGCCGAAGACGTTGAGGAAGACCCGGGTCAGGGCGTAGACGCCCGAGACCTTGATCAGCAGGCCCGACAGGACGGCCGAGATCGGGGCCGGGGCCGAGGGGTGGGCGTCCGGCAGCCAGGCGTGGAAGGGGACGAGGGCCGCCTTCAGCCCGAAGCCCATGATGAAGAGGGCCGCGCAGATGCCGACGACCGGGCCGGCGTTGAGGTCTTGGAGGGCCCTGGCCACGGCCGGCGAAGCTCAGGCTGCCGGTCATGCCGAAGATGACGGCGATGCTGACCAGGATGAAGGCCGAGGCCACGACGGACAGCAGGAGGTACTTGAAGGCCGCCTCGAGCTCGTCCTGCCCGAGGCCGAAGGCCACCAGGGCGTAGGAGGCGACGGCGGCCACCTCGAGAAAGACGTAGATGTTGAAAAGGTCCGTGGCCAGGACGAGGCCGTTCATCCCGGCGATCATGATCAGGAGCAGGGCGTAATAATTCGCCTTGGCCCCGTAGTGCTCCATGTAGTCGATCGAGAACAGGCTGACGCAAAGCCCGACCAGGGAGATGGCCATGAGCATGAGCAGGCTGAACCCGTCGAGGGCCAGGCGGAGGTTGACGGTCTCCCCGAGCCAGGTCAGCTTCTGGAGGGCGGGTCCGTTCCCGATGAGCGGCCGGCCGACGGCCACGGCGTAGACGAGCAAGAAGAGAAGGGCCGCGTTGGCCAGCAGGTCCGGCACGACCCTCCGGGAGACCTTGCCGACGAGCGGCAGGACTCCCGCCACGATGAGCGGCAGGGCAACGAAGAGAATGATCAACGCTCCTCCTCGATCTTCACAAACTCTTCCGAACGATCTATGGAATCAATCGGCTATTTCGTGAGCATGGAGATGACCCCGGCCACGATGATGAGGCCGGCCAGGCACCAGGCCAGGTAATTCGCGTAGTGCCCGTTGTGGGCCTTCTTCAGGATCCCGGTGAACTTCCCGCCCACGGCCGTGACGGCCTTCTCGAAGACGAAGTCGATGGGCCGGTCGACCGCCTTGAACAGGACCATGGACAGCCCCCGGAGGAACTTCACGCCCTGCTCGTAGAGGTCGAACACCCGCGCTTCGGCCAGATCGTAGAGCTTATGGAGGACCGGGCAGGTTGTGGACCGGCTCGGAGGCCAGGTAGGGCTTGCGCCCCGACTTCCGGAAGCCGTAGGCGTGGAGGAGGAAGGCTAGGACCAGGCAGGCCAGGGAGATGAGGGCGATGGGGTTGACGAGGGCCAGGGCGTGGGCCGTGAAGTCGACAGGCTCGCCCGCCTCGACGTGGCCCGCCAGGATCGGCTGGATGAACAGGGTCAGGGGCAGCTTGTTGAAGACGCCGAAGATGATGCAGAGCAGGGCCAGGATCGAGGATCGGGATAACGACGGGCGCCTGGCTTTCCTTGACCGGCCGGGACCTCCTTCGTCCGTTCGCCGAAGAAGACCGAGTGGCCGGCCTTGAGGAACGAGGCGAAGGTGAAGATCGCCCCGACCCAGGCGGCGATGGCGAAGACGATGTAGCCGGTCTCGATCGCGCCGTGGAAGACCATCTCCTTGGAGACGAACCCGTTGAGCGGCCAGACGCCCGAGATGGCCAGGGCGCAGACGGAGAAGCCGAACGCGGTCAAGGGCATCTCCTTGCCAGAGCCGCCGAGCTTCTTGAGCTCGGTCGTCCCGGTCCGGTGCTCGACCGAGCCGGCGCTCAGGAAGAGCCCGCACTTGTACATGGCGTGGTTGATCATGTGGAAGAGGCCGCCGGCGATGCCGATGGGGATGCCCGTGCCGATGCCCAGGACCATGTAGCCGACCTGGCTGATGGCGTGGAAGGACAGCAGCTTCTTGAAGTCCTTCTGGATGAGGGCCATGAACACGGCCAGGACGATGGTCACCGCGCCGATGGTCATCATCAGGATCGACAGGCCGCTGCCCGGCTCGATCTTGAAGAAATCGAGGGTGATGCCGGGCCAGCAGGTAGATGCCCAGGAGCTTTTCGAAGGCGGCCGGCAGGAAGGCCATGAAGGTCACGGGCGCGTCGAGGGCGGCGTCGGGGATCCAGGTGTGGAAGGGCATGGCGCCGGCCTTGCCGATGGCGCCGATCATCATCAGGACGAAGGCCGCCGCGGCCAGGCCCGTCGGGCTCGACCGAGATCTCGGACATCGTCAGCGTGCCGGACAGCGACCAGAGGAGGCCGATGCCCAGGATCATGCAGAAATCGCAGAAGCCGCTGATCAGGAGGGCCTTGACCGCGGTCCGGCTCGACGTCGGCTTGCCGCCGATGGTGATCAGGCCGTACAGGGTCACGAGCAGCCCTTCCCAGAAGAAGAGGAGGGGCACGAAATTGTTGGCCAGGACCGCGCCGTTGGCGAAGGCGGCCGTCAGGAAAACGTAGGCGTAATATTCCCGGACCCGCGGGGCGTCCTTCATCTTGACCGTCGAATAGAGCGTGATCAGGACGAGGAACCCGCGACAGGGCGAGCAGGATGAAGCTCGAAAAGTGGAACAGGCGAAGCTCGAAATCGATCCCCATTCCGAGCCAGGGGACGCTCAGCTCGAGGTTCTTCACCGAGAAGAAGACGAACGCGTAATAGAGGAGGGCTGCGGACCCGGCGACGGCCAGCAGTTCGCGGAGGAGCCTGACCCCCTTGGGGATGAGGAGAAGGACGACGGCGAGGACCGCGGGCAGAAGGACCGGCAGAAGGAGCATTTTGGGCGTCATCGGAGCCACCAACTCATCTGGGCCGTCGCAACGCTGACGAGTTTCATGGGAAACGAGACGAGAAGGCCGGCCGCCAGGCTGAGGACGGCCAGGGTCGCGACGACAAAGACCATGGATTTCGTTTTTTCAGGGGCCGGATGCTTGGCCTCACCCAGGAAAACCAGGCTGAAGACCTTCAGCAGGTAGAACATCGTCAGGACGGCGGTGAACAGGGCCGTCCCGGCCAGCCAGACCTGGCCCGCTTGAAGGGTGCCCATGATCACCAGGAACTTGGAGAAGAACCCGCCGAAGGGCGGGATGCCGATGACGGAGAACGCGCAGAAAAGAAAAGCGACCGCGGTGACGGGCATGGTCCGGATGAGGCCGCCCATCTCCCGGATGTCCTTGGTGTGGGTCGCGTGGATGACGATCCCGGCGCAGAGGAAGAGGCCGGCCTTGGCCAGGCCGTGCATCAGGATGAAGAGCAGGGACCCGGAGATGCCGGCCGCGTTGGCCATGCTGAAGCCCGAGGAAGATGTAGCCGATCTGGCTGACCGTCGAGTAGGCCAGGATCCGTTTGAAGTCGTTCTCGACGGCGGCCGCGCCCGCGGCGACCAGGCTGGAGACGACCACGACGATGGGGATGATCTGCTGCCATTCGGCCGGGATCCTGAAGCCGTAGAGGAAGAGCCGGGCGTAGGCGTAGACGCCGATCTTGACGAGGACGGCGGCGTGGAGGAGGGCCGTGACGGTCGTCGGCGCGACGCCGGCGTCTGGCAGCCACGTATGCAGGGGCACCGTGGCGGATTTCGAGAACAGGCCAAAGAGGATCAGCAGGACCGCGCTTCCGGGGATGAGGGTCCCCCGCATGGCGGTGATGTCGAAGGTTTTCGTGACGCCGTAGATCTGGATGAACCCCAGGAGCATGACCACGGCGCCGAAGAAAGTCACGAGGAAGGCCTTGTCCGCTTTGATGACGAAGTCCCGCTGGCGGTAGAACCCGATCAGGCGCCAGCAGCTGATGGCGATGATCTCCCAGAACAGGTACAGGAAGATGAGGTTGCCGGAGAAGACGAGCCCCATCATGGCGCCGATGAACAGGAGGACCATCAGGTAGTATTCGTTCTGGTGCTCCTCGTGGTGGATGTAGCCGATGGAATAGACGACGATCAGGCAGCCGACGAACGATGAGACGCAGGCCATGAAGATCGACAGGGGGTCGAGGATGAGGATGACGTCGAGCCCGAGGACGAAGGGCTTGCGGACGACCAGATCCCCACCGCCGAGGGCGAACGGGATCAAGGTCAGGGGCAAGACCGCCGTCGCGGCGCTCACCAGGATGGCCCACAGCGACCGGGCGGGCTTGGAGACGAGGGCCGCCAGCGGGACCGCGAATGAGCCGACGATGGGGACGAGAATCGTGAGGAGGGCGATGGTTTCGACGTTCATGGTGACGATGCCGTTCCTTATTTTGAGGGGGTAGTATATGGGCGCCCTCGGGAATTGTCAAGAATTTCCACACGTCGTCCTCATCTCTTGCACAGGATTTCCAGAGCAAAATAATATTTGATTTTTCACCAGGAATCCTGGAATATAGGGAAAAGACGCCGCTTGGAGAGAAAGGGAGAAACCATGGCCATCGAAGTCAAGGAAATCCGATCCCGGAAGGACCTCAAGACCTTCATTTACCTTCCCGAAAAGATCCACGCCGGGCACGCGAACTGGGTCCATCCCATCTACATGGACGACTGGAAATACTTCGACCCGAAAAAGAACAAGGCTTTCGGCTACTGCGACACAATCATGCTCCTGGCGTTCAAGGATGGCGCCTGCGTCGGCCGGTGCATGGGGATCATCAATCGCCCGATACAACGAACACCGGAACGAAAAGACGGCCCGCTTCGGATACCTGGAAACGTACGAGGACCAGGAAGTCGTCCACGTCCTCCTGGCCAGGATCGAGGACTGGGCCAGGGCCAAGGGGATGACCCGGATCGTCGGCCCGTACGGCTTCTCGGACCAGGACCCCGAGGGGTTCCTCGTCGAGGGCTTCGACCACCGGGCGACCATCGCCACCTACTACAATTTCCCCTGGATGCCCAAGCTCGTCGAGAACGAGGGCTACGTCAAGGACATCGATTATTTCGTTTACAAGATCGACATCCCTAAGGAGATGCCCGAGTTCTACAAGAAGATCTATGAGCGGGCCGAGAAGAAGGGGGACTTCGAGGTCCTGGAGTTCAAGTCGAAGAAGCAGATCAAGCCCTGGATCCGGCCGGTCCTGTCGTTGATGAACGAAACCTACATGCAGAACAATATCTACGGCTACGCGCCGCTCGATGAGAAAGAGATGGACGAGCTGGCCAAGCGCTATCTGCCCGTCCTCAACCCCCACTTCGTCAAGGCCATCACGAAGGATGGCGAGATCGTGGCCTTCATCATCGGCATGCCCGACATGAGCGGGGGGATCCAGAAGGCCCGCGGCCGGCTCTTCCCGTTCGGTTTCATCTATATCCTGCGGGCGGCCAAGAAAACGAAACAGCTCGACCTCCTCCTCGGGGCGGTCAAGGACAAGTACCGGGGCCAGGGCCTGGACGTCGTGATGGGGGTCAAGATGATCCAGTCCGCCCTGGACGCGGGCTACGAGATCATGGACACCCACCACGAGATGGAGACCAACGTCAAGGTCCGGGGCGAGATGGAGCGGATGGGCGGAAAGATCTATAAGAAATTCCGCGTCCTCCAGAAGGCACTCTAGGAAGCGAGGGCCCGTCCCTGAGAGCGGGCCAGCCCCTCTTGATCCAGATAGTTCCCAGAAGTGCGGCTCCGAGATGCTCCGCCACACTTCTGATGGTCGTTCCTCGGAATCCGCTCCCTGCCGGTCCTGCCCGTGTGCGTTCCTGTCAGGCCTTCGGGGATGGCCTCCACTCCAGAGCGCGGTTCTTCACGCCTCCCCGAACCCTTCTTTCTCGGTGTCTGCGGAACTCGCTCAGCACTCCCTGACCCGCCCCGAATCTTAAAAAACGGGTTTCCTTTCTCCCGTTTTTTTCCGAGCCTCCGCACTCTGTTGAATTTTGCTCAGACATCCTCGCCGCCCTCATGGGAGGGAATACCCAAGAGAGGTTTCCTCCCATGAGGATTCCCTCGAAAAACGGTTCGGAGAGGCTAAACCGCGCATGACGTTCCGGCCAATCCCCGAAAGCCCTCTTTAGCAGGGCACCGGCGGTCGGTCCCGTCGGTCGAACCCTCCAGAATTGTTGTCAAAAGGAATAGCCGGACGCAGGGGGGATGTCCCGGAGAAAACATTGAGCGCGACGCGGGCACGGTCCCTCGCCCCTTGGGCGAGGGGAGCGGAGCGATCACAGAGTGGGATTCCTCGCTGGGGAATCCCACGTTTTTCGGAGGGACTCTCCCCGAGTCCGCGACCTCGAGAAGGGAGGCCATTTCCCGAGGCCCTGAGATGGGACATGCCGGGACAGGACCCGTCCGGCCTTTTCGCCATCTGATAGGCCGGCCTATTTGGCGCCGGCCCAGTTGGGGCCCCAGCCGAGGCGGACCTTGAGGGGAACCCTGAGGTCGCAGACGCTCTCCATGCGGTCCCTGACGATTTTTTCGACCTCGGCCGTTTCGGCGCTCGGGACCTCGAAAACAAGCTCGTCGTGGACCTGGAGGATCATCCGCGTCCGGAGCCTGCGGGCCCGCAGATCGTCCCAGATCCGGAGCATGGCGACCTTGATAAGGTCGGCCGCCGAACCCTGGATGGGCATGTTGAGGGCGATACGGCGGCCTGCCTGCTGGGTCATCTTATCGGACTGGCGGAGCTCGGGGACCTGGCGCTGCCGGCCGAAGATCGTCTCCGAGTATCCCCGGTCCTTCGCTTCCGCGACGATCCGGTCGAGGTAGTTCCGGACGAGCGGGTGCTTGTCGAAATAACGGTCGATGAATCTCTGGGCCTCCACCGTCGAGGTCTGCGAGCTCCTTGGCCAGCGAGAAGGCGGAGGTCCCGTAGATGATGCTGAAATTGATGACCTTGGCCCGCCGTCTCATCTCTTCTGCCGGGAGCCCCGCCTCGCCGGCGAAGACGAGCCGGGCCGTCTCGTCATGGACGTCCCGGTCCGTCGAGGAACGTTTCGATCAGGGCCGGGTCCTCCGAGAGATGGGCCAGGATCCGGAGCTCGATCTGTGAATAGTCGGCCGCGAGGAGGCGGTGCCCCTTATCGGGGATGAACGCCCGGCGGAAGCGTTGCCCCCACTCGCCGCGGGCCGGGATGTTCTGGAGGTTGGGGTCGAGCTCGACGAGAGCCGGCCTGTGGAGGCCACGGTCTGGTTGTAGGAAGTATGGATCCTTCCCGTTTCCGGGTCGATGAGCTCCGGGAGGGCGTCGGCGTAGGTCGATCTTGAGCTTCGTTTTCTGGCGGTAATCCAGGACGAGCCTGGCCAGAGGGTGGAGGACGGCCAGCTCCTCGAGGATGTCGAGGGACGTCGAGAATCCCTTGGTGACCCGCGTCTTTTTCGTCGCGGGGAGCCCGAGCTTGTGGAAGAGGATGTCGCCGAGCTGCCGGGGGGAGTTGATGTTGAACGCGCCGCCGGCCAGCTCGTGGATCTCCTTCTCGAGGCGTTGGAGCTCGGCCTGGAGCTCCTGGGACATGGCCCGGAGGACGGCGGGGTCGACCCGGACCCCCCAGATCTCCATCTGGGCCAGGAGCTCGATCAGCGGCCTCTCGATCTCTTCGTACAGGCGATCGAGCTTCCTTTCCCGGACCTTCTCGACAGAGGAGCGCGCCGAGCTCGAGGGCCAGGTCGGCGTCCTGGCAGGCATAGGGCGCCACCCGGTCGATGTCGACCTTGTCCATCGTGATCTGGTTTTTGCCCTTCCCGACGACGCTCTCGTAGGGCGATCTTGCCCGTCTGGAGATAGGTCAGGGCCAGCCGGTCCAGCTTGTGCTTGCCCCAGTTCGGCTCGAGCAGGTAGGAAAGGACCATGGTGTCCCGCTCGATGCCCGCCGAGATGAACGTGCTCCCGGCGGAGGACGATGGCGTCGTATTTGATGTTCTGGCCGGTTTTCCTGATCGCGGCATCCTCGAGGACCGGGCGGAGATGAGCGAAGGCCTTGTCCATGGGGATCTGGTCGGGCGCGCCGAGATAATCGTGGCCGAGGGGAAGGTAAAAGGCCTCGCCGGGGACGAGGGCGAACGATATCCCGACAAGACGGGCCCGGGTTGGAAAGGGGCTGTCCGTTTCCGTGTCCAGGGCGACGGCGGCGGCCCCCGCTGATCCGGGCGCAGAGGGCCTCAAGCTCGCTCTCCTCGAAGATGGCCCGGTAATCTGTCTTTTCCGGCCTGCGGCTTCTTCAGGAAGTCCGCCGAGGAGAGACGTGAACTCGAGCTCTGGAAGAGGCGGAGGGCTTCCTTCTCGTCGGGCTCCTGGAGGGCGTAAGCGTCGAGGTCCAGGCCGACTCGAGGTCGCACGTCGACCGTGACCAGCGGCGGCTGAGGTCGAGGAGGTCGCGGTTCTGCTCGATCTTCTCCCGGATCCGCGGGATTTTTGATCCGGTCCAGGTGCCGGAGGAGGTTATCCAGGGAGCCGAACTCCTCGATGAGGGCCTTGGCCGTCTTCTCGCCGACGCCCGGGACGCCGGGGACGTTATCCGTCGGATCGCCCCACAGGGACAGAACGTCGATGACCTGGTCCGCGCCGACCCCGAAAACGTCCTTGACCCCGGCCTCGTCGATGGTCGCCTCCTTGGCCGGGTTGTAGACGGCCGTCGACCGGTCAACGACCTGGAGGAGGTCCTTGTCCGTGGTGACGATCACGGTCCGGAGCTTTTTCTTCGCCGCCCGCCGGGCCAGCGTCGCCAGGACGTCATCGGCCTCGTATTTCTCGAACTCGGCCGTGGGGATCCTCAGGGCGTGGAGGACCTCCTTCAGCACGGGGATCTGGACCGCGAGGTCATCGGGCATGGGCTTGCGGTGGGCCTTGTAGTCCTTGTAGGCTTCGTGGCGGACGGTCGGCCCCTTGACGTCGAAGACGACGCCCAGGTAGTCGGGCTTGTCCTGGTCGATGAGCTTCCTCAGGGCGCTGATGAACCCGTAGATGGCGTTGGTGGGAAACCCCTGGGACGTCGAGAGCTGGCGGATCGCGTAATAAGAACGGTAGAGGAGGGAGTGCCCGTCGACGAGAAAAAGTCTCTTTTCCTCCATGGCCCCTTCGGTCCGGATCCCCGAGGGCTCAGTCGAACTTGCCTTCGACAATCTCTTCCAGGATCTTCTTGTGCTGGGACTCCATCATCTGCTCGATGACGGTCTTGACGCCGGGGCTCGAGAGGGATGATGTGTAGAACGTCTTCTTGGAGGTCAGGAGCTTGCCGGACTTGTAGATCAGGGATTCGACGTACTGGGCGGCCAGGCCCTTGTCCTGGGTCTGGACGATGTACGCCGATCCCCTGTATTCCACTCGAGTGTTGTAACCGCTCATGGCCAGAAACCTGCCCTCATTATACCTGTTTGCTTCCGCCGCGCAAGGCCGAGGGAGGGGCCGCCGGAGGAGGACAAATCCCTTTCCCTGCCCGGCCGACGCCGCGCCGGCCCCGTTATTTGACAAAGGGGGTCGCGCTGGTATAATAAGTTAACGATTTTTGAGGACCATCACCTTGGATACGACGATGTTGATCGATATTGACCGGCTGCCCAAAGAGGGCCTCCGCCTGTCCGGGGATTTCGACTTCATGAGCCTGGACTTGGTCGAGGAGAACGCCGTTTTCCTCGAGCCCGCCCACGCCGAAGTCCACGTCCGGATGCTCGGCGACGAGGTCCTCGTCCAGGGCGAGATCACGGCCAAGCTGAGCTTCGTCTGCAGCCGCTGCCTGACCCCGTTCGAGTTCCCCGTGCGGAGCAGGTTCGATCTCGTCTATCTCCCCGAGGAGCTCGACGCCAATCCCGACGAGCTGACGGACGAGGAGATCGACAGGATGTATTACCGCGATCGCCATCTCGACCTCCGGGCCGTCATCCTCGAGCAGCTGAACCTGACCTTTCCGGCGAAACCCCTCTGCGCCCCGGAGTGCGAGGGGATCTGCGCCGTCTGCGGCGAAGTCGTCCGCGACGGGGGGTGCTCCTGCATGGTCAAGGAATCCGACCCGCGCTGGGACAAGCTCAAATTTGTCGTGAAAGATAAAAGCTAAGATGCCAAACCCAAAGAGAAGACATTCTCCGGCGAGAAAAGGAAAGCGCCGGGCCCACGACGGACTCGTCCTCCCCGCCTTCTCTGTCTGCCCCAACTGCGGCAACCCCAAGCTGCCGCACCGGGCGTGCCCCGAGTGCGGATACTACAAGGGCCGGCAGGTGACGGAAGGAAAAGAAGACTGACCGGGGGGTTTCTTCCATGAAAATCGCCGTTGACGCGATGGGGGGGGATTTCGGTCCCAAGGTCACGGTCGAGGGGGCTCTCCGCGCGGCCGGGGATTTCGGCCTCGACATCCTTCTCGTCGGCGTCGAAGCACCTGATCAAGAAGGAATACGACCGTCTGGCCCCGAAAGCCTCCCGGGCGACCATCGTCGACGCGCCCGAGGCCATCGGAATGGGTGAGGGGCTGCTCGCCTTCCGGAAGAAGAAGGCCTCTTCGATCCGCGTCGCGGCCCAGCTCGTCAAGGACGGCCAGGCCGAGGCCTTCGTCTCCATGGGGAATACCGGCGCTGTCGTCTACATCTCCCGGGAGGTCCTGGGGACCCTGCGGGGCGTCGACAGGCCGGCCCTGGCCCTGCTCGTTCCCGGCGTCGATGGCCCGACCCTGCTCATCGACGTCGGGGCCAACGCCAACTGCCAGCCGCACAACCTTGTCCAGTTCGCCATCATGGGCAAGATCTTCATGGAAACGATCATGGCTGTGCCGAACCCGCGGGTCGGACTGATGAGCATCGGCGAGGAGAAATCCAAGGGCAACGACCTCGTCCGCGAGGCCTTCGACAGGCTCCAGACTCGCCCCTCCGGTTCATCGGCAACGTCGAGGGGAAGGACCTGTTCTCCGGGGCCGCGGACGTGGTCGTCAGCGACGGCTTCACGGGCAACGTGGCCCTCAAGGTCTCCGAGGGCGTCGTCGAGAGCGTCCTCTCCATGGCCCGGCACGAGATCACCAAGAACATCTTCGCCAAGCTGGGCTACGTCCTCATGAAAAGGCACCTCAAGAAGATCTATAAGAAAGTGGATTACTCCGAATACGGGGGGGCCCAGCTCCTCGGGATCAACGGAGTCTGCGTCATCGGCCACGGCCGGTCCAACGCCCACGCCGTCCGGAACGCCGTCGGCCGGGGCCGGGAGTTCGTCCTGAACCACGTCCAGGACCGGATCCAGACCGAGATCCTCCGCTACGAGCAGGCCCTCAAAGGAGCCGCCGCATGAAACGGTTCGAAGGCCGCGTTTCGATCGTGACCGGCGCCTCCCAGGGCATCGGCGAAGCCATCGCCGTCGACCTCGCGGCCGAGGGAGCGACGGTCGTCCTCGTCGACGTCCAGAAGGACAAGCTCGAGGCCGTCGCCCGGCGGCATCGTCGGGGCGGGCGGCCGGGCCGACATCCACCTGGCCGACGTCTCGGACGCCGTCCGGGCCCAGGAAGTCGCGGACGCGGTGGTCGCCGCCCACGGCCGGATCGACCACCTCGTCAACAACGCCGGCATCACCCGGGACGAACCTCCTCATGCGGATGAGAGAGGAGGACTGGGACGCCGTTCTCCGGGTCAACCTCAAGGGCGTCTTCAGCTTTTCGCCGGGCCGTCCTCCGGGCCATGATCGCCGCCCGCTACGGCCGGATCGTCAACATCGCCTCCGTCGCGGGCCTCATGGGGAACGCGGGCCAGGTCAACTACGCGGCCTCCAAGGCCGGGGCCATCGCCTTCGCCAAGTCGCTGGCCCGGGAGGTGGCTGCCCGGGGCATCACCGTCAACGCCGTCGCGCCCGGCTACATCTCCACGGCCATGACCGAGAAGCTCCCCGAGGACATCCAAAAGGC
The DNA here is from genome assembly GCA_963796835.1 of Candidatus Aminicenantota bacterium. GTDB lineage: Bacteria > Acidobacteriota > Aminicenantia > Aminicenantales > Saccharicenantaceae > DATKJS01. The sequence goes on from CAWCND010000009.1 coordinate 107,694, forward strand.
GTTCCTCGAGATGGATCCCGATGAAAAGATTCGGGCTTCCCAAAGACGTGGCATCTGCGGTAAGATTTCTTCTTTCCGATGACGCCTCTTACATCACAGGCCAGGTGATCAGTGTCAATGGCGGCATGTACATGTGAGCCGGCCGTGGTCATCTCCGCAATCCTATATTAAAGAGGAGGACATCATGGACAGAGAACGAACTGCTCAAGAAGGTCAGGGCCATCGTCTCGGACAAGCTGAGCATCAGCGAAGAACAGGTCACGGAAGACGCTTCCTTTATCGATGACCTGGGCGCGGACTCCCTCGATACGGTGGAGCTGGTCATGGCCCTCGAGGACGAATTCGGCCTGGACATCCCCGACGACCAGGCCGAAAAGATGACGACCGTCGGCAAGGCGATCGACTACATCATCGAGCCATAAGAAGTAGCTTCCCGACGTTTCCGGCAGGGCTCGACAGAGATCATGAGCAGGGGGTCTTTCCCCGCGCGGCGGGTCGTCCTCACCGGCATCGGGCTGGTCTCGCCGCTCGGGACGGGGACGGAGAAGAACTGGCAGGCCCTCGTCCGCGGGGAAAGCGGCATCGGACTCCTCACCCGCTTGGACACGTCACGCCACGCCACCCGGTTCGGCGGGGAAGCCAAGGACTTCGACCCTCTCGCTTTCATCGACCGCAAGGAATCCCGCAAGATGGACCCGTTCATCCAGTTCGCGCTGGGGGCGGCCGAATTGGCCGTCGAGGACTCGGGGCTCCCGTTGGCCGAGCTTCAGAGCGATCGGGCCGGGACGTATGTCGGCTCGGGGATCGGCGGCCTCGGGGCGATCGAGGAATGGCACAAGGTCCTGCTCGAGAAAGGGCCGGAGCGAGTCTCGCCGTTCTTCCTCATCCAGACCATCATCAACGAGGCCTCGGGCCAGATCTCCATCCGCTACGGGGCCAAGGGCCCCAACTTGGCCACCGCCACGGCCTGCAGCACCGGCACCCATGCCATCGGGGATTCCTTCCGGATGATCGCCCGCGGCGACGCCGACATCATGATCGCCGGCGGGGCGGAAGCGCCCGCTGACCCCGCTTGAGCATCGCCGGCTTCAACGCCATGAAAGCACTCTCGGAGAGGAACGACGCTCCCGCGAAGGCCTCGCGGCCGTTCGACGCTACGCGCGACGGCTTCGTCATGGGCGAGGGGGCCGGGATCGTCATCCTGGAAGAGCTCGGGCGCGCCCTGAGGCGGAACGCCCGGATCTACGCCGAGGTCGTCGGCTACGGGATGACGGCCGACGCTTACCATGCGGCCGCCCCGGCGCCGGACGGCGACGGGGCCGTCCGGGTCATGAGGCAGACGATCGAGGATGCGGGCGTCCGGCCCGAGGACGTCCAGTACATCAATGCCCACGGCACGTCGACGCGTCTCAACGACAAGATCGAGACCCGGGCCATCAAGACGGTCTTCGGCGAGCACGCCCGTCGGATCGGCGTCAGCTCGACCAAGTCCATGACCGGCCACCTCCTCGGCGCGGCCGGCGGCATCGAGGCCGGGATCTCGGCCCTCTGCGTGTTCCACCAGATCATGACCCCGACCATCAACTACGAGTACCCCGACCCGGATTGCGACCTCGATTACGTCCCGAACAAGGCCCGGCCGGCCGAGATCGTCTACGCCCTCAGCAACTCGTTCGGGTTCGGCGGGACGAACGGCATCGCTCCTCTTCAGGAAATTCGAGAAACCCTGAGAGCGGAAAACGAAGACCGTGAGCGAGGGTCGGAAGCCCGGGCCGTGGATGCGGGCGGATCACAACGCATGAAGGAGACGAGCATGAACATCCTTGTTTTCGTCAAGAGGGTCCCGGACACGGAATCGCGGATCCGGATCCAGCACCGAGACGAAGTCGATCATCGAGGACGGGCTGAATTTCGTCATCAGCCCCTATGACGAGTTCGCGGTCGAGGAGGCCCTCCGCCTGCAAGGAAGCCAAGGGCGGGACGGTCCGGGTCGTCTCGCGTGGGCCGCGAGGACGCGCTCGACCGTCCTGCGGAAGTGCCTGGCCATGGGGGCCGACGAAGCGGTCCTGGTCAAGGACGATGCGCCGGAGACCTACGACGGGCTGCGGACCGCCAGGATCATCGCCCGCGCGGTCGAGCGGAAGTTCACCGGGACCGACCTCCTCCTCTTCGGCAAGCAGTCGGTCGGCGCCGACAACTGAGCCAGGTGCCGGCGATGACGGCCGAGCTCCTCGGCCTTCCCCAGGCCAACGTCGTGACGAAGCTCGAGATCGGGGAGGGCGCCGGGACGGCCCTCCGCGAGATCGAGGGCGGGATCGAGAAGGTCGTCTTCACCCTCCCCGCCGTCGTCAGCGCCCAGAAGGGCTTGAACGAGCCCCGCTACGAGACGCTCAAAGGGCATCATGGCCGCCAAGAAGAAGGAGATCCCGGTTGTTACGCTCGAGGAGCTCGGGCTTGGGCCCGAAGAGCTCGCGCCCAAGGTCGTCGATCACGGGCCTGGACGTCCCGCCGGCGCGCCAGGCCGGCAAGATCCTTCACCGGCGACGCCGGCCGAGACGGCCCGTGAGCTCGTCGGCCCTGCTCCGCGGCGAAGCCAAGGTCATCTGAGGGAGGCCACAATGATCGCCGTATTCATCGAAACGCGGGACGGGAAGATCGAAGAAGAGCTCGCTCGAAGCGCTGTCCGAAGCCAAGCGGAGCGCCAGGAGCTGGGCCTGGAAACGGTCGCCGTCCTCGGCCGGGCGCGGCCTCGAGAGCCCGGCCTCGGAGCTCGGCCGCCTACGGCGCCGGCGCAGGGTCTTCTCCTTGAGAGCCCGGCCCTGGCCGACTATTCGGCCCAGGGCTACGCGCCGGCCCTGGCTGACCTCGTCGCGGAAGACGCAAGCCGGCGGCCGTGTTCTTCGCCGCGACGGCCATGGGCAAGGACCTGGCCCCGCGGGTCGCGGCCCGGCTCGGCGCGGGGCTGGCCTCGGACTGCACGAAGATCGCCGTCAGGGACGGGACGCTCGAATTCACCCGGCCGATCTTCGCCGGCAAGGCCTTCCTGTCCTTCGACTCTGAGCTCGACGCCGCAGATCGCGACCCTCCGGCCCAACGTCTTCCCGCTCGCGGCCGCGATCGGGCGGCCGCGGCCGAGGTCGTCAGGAAGGCCGTGGCCATCCCCGACGGGTCGGTCAAGGGCCGGGTCGCCGAGGTCCTGAAGGAGGAGAGCGCCGAGATCGACGTGACCGAGGCCGACGTCGTCGTCTCCGGCGGCCGCGGCATGAAGGGGCCGGAGAATTTCGCCCTGCTCCGCGAGCTCGCGGCCGCTCATCCCCCGGCTCGGCGGTGGGCGCGTCGCGCTCGGCCGTGGATTCGGGCTGGATCGGCCACCAGCACCAGGTCGGCCAGACCGGCAAGACCGTTTCGCCCAACCTCTACATGGCCGTTCGGGATCTCGGGCGCCATCCAGCACCTGGCCGGGATGTCGTCCTCCAAGTACATCGTGGCCGTGAACAAGGACCCCGAGGCGCCGATCTTCAAGGTCGCCGACTACGGCATCGTGGGCGACCTCTTCGAGGTCATCCCGCATTTGAAGGAAGAGCTGAAGAAGATCGCCTCAGAATAGCCGAAAAAGGGGACGGCCCTGATCCCCTGGCGAGGGAGACCGGGACCGCCCCCTTTTTATTCGCCGATCACCTGGAGGAGCAGGCGGTTCTTCTCCGACCGCGTTTCCCCGACGCTCGTGACGTAGATCGCCGGGTCGTCCACGACCGGGCACTTGTTCTCGCAGATCCCGCAGCCCGTGCAGAGCTCGAGGTCGATGACCGGGGCCTTCTGGACGACGACCGTTCCGTCCGGGAGCTTCGTCTCGACCTCGACGAACTTGATGGCCTTGGGCGAGACGGGACAATGCTCCTCGCAGACGATGCAGGGCTTGCCGAGGACGTAGGGGAGGCAGCGGTTCTTGTTGACCCAGGCGGAGCCGATCTTGATCTTGTTCTTGGCCTCGATCGTCTGCTTCTGGATCGCGCCCGTCGGGCAGACCTGGGTGCAGAGCGAGCAATAGTATTCGCAGTAGCCGATCTTCGGGACGAGCATCGGCGTGTAGAGTCCCTCCGGGCCCGCCTCGGCCAGGGCGGGCTGGAGGCCGTTCGTCGGGCAGGCCCTCATGCACTGGCCGCACTTGACGCATTTGGCCAGGAACTTGTCGCTCGGGGAGCGAGCCCGGCGGCCGGATGAGCTTGAGCGAGGCCCGCTTGCGGAACGGCGTCAGGCGGAAGAACGGGACCGCGGCCAAGTCCGAGGAGGGCCGTCAGGAGGAGTTTCCGACGCGACGAGGTCGACGTTCGAAACGTTGGCCAGCTTCTCGGGCGCCGCCCGGAGCGGGAACGCCGATGGCCGCGGTCGGGCAGATGGCGGCGCAGGTCTCGCAGTAGACGCACTCGCCGCTCTTCCATTTTTCGTTAGGGTAGGGGTTGGCCTGGGTCTCGCAGTGCTGCGTGCAGAGGCCGCACTTGATGCACTTCCCGTCGTCGATCCGGAGCTTGAAGACGTTCCAGCGCGAGAGGAGCCCGAGGAAGGCCCCCGTCGGGCAGAGATACCGGCACCAGAACCGCTCCTTCCAGGCGTTCAGGCCGACGGCGGCAAGGAAGAGGAGCCCGACGGCGAATCCCTGGATGAATGTCGCGTTGAGCGTCCAGTTCTCGAGGAGCTGGGAGATCGACCGTCCGGCGGAGATGAAGCCGAGGGCATAGAAGCCGGCTTTCAAGCCCGCGAGGGCGTAGGCCAGGCCCGGGAAGATGGACAGGGCGAAGGAGCGGGTCAGGAACGAGAAGGGGTCGAGGTACCCGGCCAAGTCGAGGCCGAGCAAGGCCCCGACCAGGACGATAATAAGGATATAGTATTTCCAGGCCAGGCTCGTCCTCTCCTCTTTCGGCGGCCGGAGGAACCTCGTCTTTTTGAAAGCGAACGAGGAAAATTGGTGGACCGCGCCGAGAGGGCAGACCCAGCCGCAGAAAACGCGGCCGAGGACGACGGTCGTGACGACGGTGACCAGGGCGAAAACGAACGAGGCGTACACAAGGCGGGCCGCGATGAGAGTGACCAGGGCGAGGAGCGGGTCGAAGTGGAAGAAACGCTGGACCGTCGAGCCGATGTAATCCTGGCCCGTGTAGTGGGCGCCGATGAAGAGGGTGAGGAAGAGCCCGAAGAAGCCCGCCTGGCTCAGGATCCTCAGGGCCTGAAGGAGCCGGTATTTCCTAGATCTTTCTTTTTTCAATGCGGACTCTCTCCAGCTCGAATCTCCCCAGGCCGCGCTCTTGGGCCAGCTTCAGATAGAGGAGCTCCTCGGGCCTGATGTCGAAGAAAGTTGCGCCCATGGCGTCCACGGCCACAGGGTCCGTGCCCGCGACGACCGTCTTGACGAGCTTCGTGTCCGAGACCCGCCCGCCCTGAGGGCCGTTCCGGACGAGGATCCGGTAGGCGTCGAGGACGGTCAGGGCCGGCTTGAAGAACGCCGTGAGGTCGACCATGGCCTGGTCGAGCTTCTGATGGAGCTGATTGCGGGCGCCGCCGATGGCCCCGAGCCAATTCTTCATGCCCATGGTCAGGCGGCAGAGGGAGTGGTGCTTGGCGATCGGGACGTTGATGATCTTGTCGGCCTCGAGGACGTCCATCAGGATGTCCCATTCCTTGAGCCACTCGCCCTTGAGGGCCATCCTTTTCACGCGGCTCTCGTCGACGAAGGGCATGGACGCGCCCGCGGCCTTGGCGGCCTCGAGGATTCCGGAGCGGACGTAGCAGCGCTTGGCCTCGTTCGTCGTGTTGTCGATGACGATGACGCTCCTTGGCGCCCGCGTCATGGACGAGCTCGACGAGGGCCTTGACGACCTCGGGATTGGTGCAGGCGGCCATCTCCGGGGTCCGGTCCCAGCCGATGTTGGGCTTGATGATGACTTTGTCGCCCCTGGCGATGAACCGCTTCATGCCGCCCAGGGCGGCCACGGCTTCCTTCGTGATCAGGAAGGGCGATTCGCCTTCGACTACGGCGAGCTGGGGTGCCGGGGCCGGGACGGCGACCTGGCCTCCTAAAACCCGGGCCCCCCAAGGGAGGACAGCACTTCCGACGGCCAGGTCCCTGAGGAAATTCCTTCTCTTCATTCGGATCATCCTTTCCCGAGCGAGCGGATATACTCCATGATCCCGTTGTAGATGCCCAGGACGGCGAGCTCCCGATACCTTGCGGTCTTGAGCCTGGCCTCCTCCGCGGGGTTGCTGAGATGTGAGATCTCGACGAGCACGGAGGGCATTTCGCTGCCGATGAGGACCCAGAACGGGGCGCCCCGGACGCCCAGGTCCTTGATCTTGGGGTTGGCCGCGGACAGGGCAAGCAGCAGGTTTTTCTGGATCCTTTCGGCCAGGTCACGCGACTCGTCGACCTTGCTGTTCTTGGCGATCTTCTGGATGATGTCTTTCATCTGGCCGATGTTCTTGGTGGAGGTGGCGTTCTCCTGGGCCGCCAGCTCGACGACGGTCGGGTCCGGGCTGAAATTCAGGAAGAAGGTCTCGACCCCCTCCCGGCTCCGGTCGCGATGGGCGTTGACGTGGATGGAGATGAAGAGGTCGGCCCGTTTCTGGTTGGCGATGACCGTCCGGCTCTCGAGGGGGACCATGATGTCGGACTCCCGGGCCAGGATGACGTTCAGGCCGGCCTTCTCGACGAGCATTTTTTTCAGGGCCAGGGACACGTCCAGGGTGATGGTCTTCTCCTGGAGGCCGCTCTTGCCGATGCAGCCGGGGTCGCTGCCGCCGTGGCCGGGGTCGAGGACGATCGTCCGGACCCCGAGCCCGAGCTGACGGGCCATGGAGTAACCCGACGGCAGGGGTTCGGGGGGCTTGGCGGGCTGGCCGGCCGGCGGGTTGCCTTCGGGGCCGGGCCCGGGCTGGGTTCTTGTTCCCGGCGTCTCGGGGGCCTGCCTGGGGTAGATGTCGATCACGATGCGGAAGGGGTCGAAAAGATGGTAGGCCCGGTAGGACCTGACCTTGGTGAAATCAACGTCGATGACGACCCGGGCCGTCGTCGGCGTCTTCTGGAAAACGACGATCTGGCTCAGGTAATCGGTCTTGACCGGGAAGGACTGCCCGTCCAGGATGGGGTTGAGCTTGGCCTGAAGGACGTCGAGGTAGATCCGGCCCGGCTGCTGGAGCTCGCCCGATGTGTATTCGCGAAGCCTCCCGATGTCGAGGACGATCCGGGTGAAGGCCGGGTGGGTGTAGTAGCGGAGGTTGATGATCTCCGTCCGGTTATCCGCCTGGGGCTTGGCCCCGAGAAAAAGGACGGCGGCCGCGAGGAGAAGAATGACGAATGGGCGATGGTTTGCGCGACTCAATCCTCTCCAATTTTATAGGACTCGGGTTAACTTGTCCACTTGAGAAGGGCGGGACGGGGCCGTCCGGCAGGGAGCGGATTCCGAGGAGCGACCATCAGAAGTACGGCGGCGTGACTCAGAGCCGTACTTCTGAGAAGAACATGGATAGAGTGAGCACCTCCTCTCTTTCCAGATATTCCCCAAAAGCGCGGCCTCGAGTCGCTCGGCCACGCTTGTGCTGGTCACTCCGAAGACTTCGTTCCCTGCCGGACGGCCTCGGCGCCTCCTTCGCTGGCCCCCGCCCGATTCCCTGAGGGGCCTCGGGGATTGACCGGAACGTCATGTGCGGTTTAGCCTCCTCGAAGCGTTTTTGGAGGGAATCCTCATGAGAGGGAGTCCTATCTTGAATGTTTCCTCTCATGAGGGCGTCGAGGATGTCTGAGCATGATCCATCGGGGTGCGAAGGATTGGGAAAAAACGGGAGAAAGGAAACCCGTTTTTTAGAACTCGGGGCGGGTTACAGAGTGCCGAGCGAGTTCCGCAGACGCCGAGAAAGAACGCTTCGGGGAGGCGTGAAAAACCGCACTCTGGAGTGAAGGCCAACCCCGAGGCCCCGACGGACGGACAAGGACGCACACGGACAGGACCCCTCCGGCAGGGAGCGGATTCCGATCAGGCGCCGTATTTCTTGAGCTTGAGGGCGTGGGCCAGCATGAGCGGCATGGCGTAAAGCGCCCGGAAGCGGCCGAGCAGCCCCTTGCTGCAGGCGCGCTCCGTGAATTCCCGGACGTCATCGATCCCGGCTGTTTTCGACACGAGCGCAAAAGGGTTCGGGTGCCAGGAATGCCCGCTGAGCGCGGCCGGCGTCGAGTGGTCGGAGGTCACGACCAGGACGTCGGGGTCGAGGACGACGAGGCGCGGGATGAATTTGTCCAGGGCTTCGATGGCCGCGACCTTGGCGTCGAACTTGCCGTCCTCGCCGGCCGAATCGGTCTTTTTGTAATGGACATAGAAGAAGTCGTATTCGCGGTAGCTTTTCTCGAGCGCGTCGAAGAGATCGGCCGTCTCGGCCCCGACGTCTATGACCGTCATCCCGAGGAGCTTGGCCAGTCCCTTGTACATAGGGTAGTTGGCGATGGCCGCCGGGCGGATCTTAAAAAGCTCCTGCATCGTCGGGATGGACGGGAACTTGGAGAAGCCCCGAAGCAGGGCGGTGTTCGCCCTGGCCTCGGCCTTGAGGGCGTCGGTCAGATCGTCGAGAAAACGGTTGACGACGGCCGCGGCCCCGGCGGCTCCGGGCCCGGACGGACTCGCCGGCAGGCGCGGCTTTCCTTCCTTCTGGGGGTCGGCGTCGGTCAGGGCGTCCGAAAGGCCCTCGCCCGTGAAGCGGGCCACGAACCGGTGCTCTTTCCCCGGGAAGACCTTGATCTCGACGCCATCCCGCTTGGGGAGATGAGCGTTGAGGTAGGCGCAGATCCGGGCATTTTCCTCGGTCGGGATCCGGCCGGCCCGGCGGTCGGCGATGAGCCCGGACTTGAGCGTCGCGAAATTCCCCCGGGCCACGAGGTCGTTCCGGCCGACCTCGACCCCCGACCCTAAAGCTTCGAGGATGCCCCGGCCGATCTGATATTTGAGGGGGTCGTAACCGAAAAGGGCCAGGTGGGCCGGGCCGCTCCCCGGCGTGATCCCCATGAACACGGGATCTGAGAGGCCGCAAACACCCCGCTTCGCCAGCCCGTCGAGGTTCGGCTTGCGGGCCGCTTCGAGCTCCGACCGGCCGTCGACCGGCAAGCCCCCCACGCCGTCCATGACGAGCAACACGATCTTCGAATCGGTCGTTTGGCTCAGTTCCCTCGCCAGCTCTTCCCATTCCATGATGATGACTCCTGCGGAAATCCCTCCCTAGTTTACCACAAATTTGAATTGCCCCCGCCGCTCTGTTAAAATCTCTCCATGCATAAGGTCCTCATCCTCGATTTCGGGTCGCAATACACCCAGCTCATCGCCCGCAAGGTCCGCGAGCTGGGCGTCTACTCCGAGATCCTGCCGTTCTCGACGCCGCTCGCGAAGATCCGCGCCTTCGGACCCTCAGCCCTCGTCCTCTCCGGCGGGCCGCAGAGCGTCTACGAGAAGGGGGCCCCGCATCCGCCGAAGGGGATCTTCGACCTGGGCGTCCCCGTCCTGGGGATCTGCTACGGCGTTCAGCTGATGGCCTACTTCCTCGGCGGCGAGGTCATCCCATCGAAAATGCGCGAGTACGGGTTCGCCTCGCTCCGTGTCATCGACCGCTCCGGCCTCCTGGCCAAGGTCAAGGACAAGGAGCAGGTCTGGATGAGCCACGGCGACCGCCTGGAGAGAGTCCCCCCAGGGTTCGTCATCACCGGCAGCACGGCCAACACCCAGGCGGCCGCGATCGAGAATCCGGGCCGGAAGTTCTACGGAGTCCAGTTCCACCCGGAGGTCATTCACACGACAGAAGGCCGGAAGATCCTGGCCAACTTCCTCTTCAACCTGGCCGGGCTCGAGGCCGACTGGAACATCTCCTCCTTCATCGACCGGAAAGTCGCCGAGATCCGGGAAAGGGTGGGGACGAAAAAAGTCATCTGCGGCCTGAGCGGCGGCGTCGATTCCCTCGTCACGTCGCTCATCATCCACAAGGCCATCAAAAGCCAGCTCGTCTGCATCTTCATCGACAACGGCCTGCTCCGCAAAGGCCAGTACGAAGCGCTCTTGGAGGCCTTCCGGAGGAAATTCTCCCTCAAGGTCGTCGGCATCGACGCCTCGGACCTGTTCCTCGACAAGCTCCGCGGGATCACGTCCCCGGAGAAAAAGCGGAAGATGATCGGAGGGCTCTTCATCCACCTCTTCGAGCGGGAGGCGACGCGGATCGGCGGGGCCCAATTCCTGGCCCAGGGGACGATCTATCCGGACGTCATCGAGTCGAACCCGGTCAAGGGGCCGTCCTCGGTGATCAAGTCCCACCACAACGTGGGCGGGCTGCCGAAGGGGCTCCGGTTCAAGCTCATCGAGCCCCTCCGCGAGCTCTTCAAGGACGAGGTCCGGGCCCTGGCCGTGGAGCTCGGGGTGGACAAGGAGTTCATCCACCAGCACCCCTTCCCCGGGCCGGGACTCGCGGTCCGGCTCATCGGCGAGATCAATCGCGAAAGCCTCGATATTCTGCGCGCGGCCGACGACGTCGTCGTCGAGGAGGTCCGGCGGGCCGGACTCTACAACAAGCTGTGGCAGGCCTTCGCCGTCCTGCTGCCGGTGCGCTCGGTCGGCGTCATGGGCGATCAGCGGACCTACCAGCGCGTCGTCGCCGTCCGGCTCGTCCAGAGCACGGACGGGATGACGGCCAACTGGTACCCTGCCGCGCCCCGGCTCCTCGCCAGGATCTCGACCCGCATCGTCAACGAGGTCAAGGGCGTCAACCGGGTCGTTTACGACATCACGACCAAGCCGCCCGGGACGATCGAATGGGAGTAGCCGGCGTCCGGCCGATCCTTGACCCGTTCGCCGACGCTAAGCCCCGCCTTTCAAGGCGGGGACAAGAAGCGAGGCTCAGGGTTAACCCCGAACAAGCCCCGGCATTCATGCCGGGGAGTCGAGGGGTTGACTCGAGCATCAGTTTTTCGGGATAGGGAAAGGGAAGAATGGAACCGACGTTCGTCCACCTTCACAACCACTCCGAATACAGCATCCTCGACGGCTGCCTGAAGGTGGCGCATCTCGTCGAGGCCGCCTATGCGAATAACATGCCGGCCGTCGCCATCACCGACCACGGGAATCTCTTCGGCGCCGTCCAGTTCTTCAAAGAGGCCAAGGCCCACGGCATCAAGCCCATCCTCGGCTGCGAAGTCTATGTCGCGCCCGCGGAGCCGGTTCGACAAGAAGCCCGGCACCGGGAACGATATCCATCATTTCCACCTCATCCTCCTCATCAAGAACGAGAAAGGCTACAGAAATCTCTGCCGGCTCCTGACCCAGAGCTACCTGGAGGGCTTTTATTACCGGCCCCGGATCGACCAGGAGCTCCTGGCCGCCCATGCCGAGGGGCTCATCGGCCTCTCGAGCTGCCTCAAGGGCGAGATCAGCACCTGGTTCAGCCGCGGCTTCGCCGAAAAGGCCGAAGACGCCGCCCGGGAATACGCCTCGATTTTCGCCAAGGGCGATTTCTTTATCGAGCTCCAGGACCACGGCCTCGCCGAGCAAAAAGCCGTCAACCCGCTGCTCGTCGACCTCGCCCGCAAGCTCGACCTGCCGCTCGTCGCCACGAACGACGTCCATTTCGCCCGCCGGGAGGACGCCGAGAGCCAGGACGTCCTCGTCTGCATCCAGACGAACAGGAAGGTCTCCGACCCCGACCGCCTCAAGTTCTCGACCGATCAGTTCTACTTCAAGTCCGCGGCCGAGATGGCCGCCCTCTTCAGAGACTATCCCGAGGCCATCCAGAACACGGGACGGATCGCCGCCCGCTGCGAATTCGAGTTCCCCTCCCGGCAGTATTTCCTGCCGAACTTCACCCCGCCCGAAGGCAAGAGCCTGAGCGAGTATTTTGAGGAGGTCGCCTGGGAAGGCTTCAGGAAAAGGACGGAGAAGCGGGCCGCCCGGGCGACGAACGGCGAGCATGCCCACAGCGACGAAGAATACGAAGACCGGCTGAAGAGGGAGATCAAGCTCATCAAGCAGATGCGGTTCGAGGGCTATTTCCTGATCGTCTGGGACCTGCTCAAGGAGGCCCGGGAAAAGGGGCATCCCGGTCGGGCCCGGCCGCGGCTCGGCGGCGGGCAGCCTCCTCGCCTACGCCCTGGAGATCACCGAGATCGACCCCCTCGAGTACGACCTCCTTTTCGAACGCTTCCTCAACCCCGAGCGGATCAGCCTGCCGGACATCGACATGGACTTCTGCGGCCGCCGCCGCGGCGAGATGATCGAGTACGTGACCCGGAAATACGGCCAGGAGAACGTCTGCCAGATCATCACCTTCGGGACCATGGCCGCCCGGGGGGCCATCCGTGACGTCGGCCGTGTCCTCGAGGTGCCCCTGCCCGAGGTCGACCGGATCGCGAAGATGATCCCTTTCGGTCCGGACTCGACGATCGCCGAGGCCCTGAAGAACGTGCCCGAGCTCCGCGAGCTCCGCGACAAGAACTCCAAGATCGCCCAGCTTCTGGCCATCGCCCAGGGGATCGAAGGCCAGGTTCGCCACCCCTCGATCCACGCCGCGGGCATCGTCATCACGCCCAAGCCCCTGGTCGAGTTCCTGCCGCTCTATCAATCGGTCAAGGGGGAGATCACGACCCAGTTCGCGATGGGCGATGTCGAGGCCATCGGACTCCTCAAGATGGACCTCCTCGGCCTGCGGAACCTGACCGTCATCGACGACGCCCGGATTCTCATCCGGAAGGACACGGGCGCAGAGATCGACGTCAACAGCCTTCCCCTCGACGACGCCCGGACGTTCGAGGTCTTCCAGGCCGGCAACACGGACGGTGTCTTCCAGTTCGAGAGCCCGGGGATGAAGGACCTCCTCCGCAACTTCAAGCCCGAGCAATTCCGCGACCTCATCGCCCTCAACGCCCTCTACCGGCCGGGCCCCTGAAGAGCGGCATGACCGACGAGTTCATCCACCGCAAGAACCATCCCGAGCGGATCGCCTACGAGCTCCCCGAGCTCGAGCCCATCCTCAAGGAGACGCGCGGGATCATCGTCTATCAGGAGCAGGTCATGCAGATCGCGACCGACCTGGCGGGCTTCCGCCTCGCCGGGGCCGACATCCTGCGCAAGGCCATGGGCAAAAAAGACAAGCGAGACCATGCGGGCCCAGAAGCAGAAGTTCGTCCAGGGCGCCAAGAAAAAGGGGATCAGCCAGGCCAAGGCGGACAAGCTCTTCGAGCAGATCAAGGAGTTCGCCGAATACGGCTTCAACAAGTCCCACAGCGCCGCCTACGCCCTCCTGGCCTACCAGACGGCCTACCTCAAGGCCCATTATCCGCATCATTTCCTGGCGGCCCTCCTGACCTCCGAGGCGGAGCGGGGGGCGACGCCTCAGGTCGTCAAGTACATCGGCGAGTGCCACGACATGGGCATCAAGGTCCTGCCGCCCGATATCAACAAGAGCGACTTCCCCTTCACCGTCGAGGAAGGGGGCATCCGCTTCGGCCTGGCGGCGGTCAAGAACGTCGGCGAGGCGGCGGTCGAGGAGCTGCTCGCCGTCCGGAAGAAGATCGGCGGTTTCGCCTCACCGTTCAGCCTTTTTGAGGACCCCGATTCGAAGGTCCTCAACCGGAAGGTCGTGGAGAGCCTGATCAAGGCAGGCGCCTTCGATTCGCTTAGGCTGGAAGCGGTCCCAGTGCTTCCACATGCTCGACCGGATGATCGAGTTCGGCCACGAGGTCCAGAAGGCCAAGGTGGCCCGCCAGAACCTCCTCTTCGGCGGCAGCGAGGTCGAGCATCCGCCCGTCCCGCCGGAGGTCCAGGAGATGAGCGAGTGGGACGAGTCCCATTTCCTCTCCTACGAGATGGACTCCCTCGGCTTCTACATCACCGGCCACCCGCTGGCCCAGTACAAGGACCGGCTTCGGAAGCTCGTCTCCCACAGCCTGGGCGAGCTCGATGACGAGCGGGACTTCGACAAGGAGATCCGGGTCGCCGGGATCATCGCTACGGTCAAGCAGCTGCGGACCAAGAAGGACGAGCGCATGGCCACCTTCGTCCTCGAGGACATGACCGGCCGGATCGAGGTCGTGGCCTTCCCGGAAGCCTTCAGCAAGCACGGGGTCTTCCTTCGGGAAGGCCAGCTCGTCCTGATCAAAGGAAAGTACCTGGGCGAGGGCGAGAGCCGGCGGATCAGCTTGAACCAGGCCATGCCCCTGGCGGACGCCTTCGAGACCCAGGCGAAAAGGGTCGTCGTCCGGATCTTCCTCCCGGGCCTCGAGGAGGCCACCCTGGCCGAGCTCAAGGCGATCCTCGACGCGCACGAGGGAAAGTGCCCCGTCTATTTTGAGCTCGAGACGCCCCATTCCTATAAGGTCGTCGCCCGGAGCGCCGAGGTCCAAAGGGTCGCGCCGACCGAGGACCTGCTCAAGAAGATCGAGGACCTGCTCGGCGAGAATTCGGTTTCCGTCGATTATTGACCTGCGGGCTCAGGGGGCCCGTGAGCAAGGCGGGACCGGCCGGGCTATTTCGTCGGGGCCGCGCTCCTAAGGTTCGGCGTCGGCTCGGCCACCCAGGCCCGGCCCTCCCAGTAGCGGACCCCCTTGATGATCGATTGCCGATAGGCCTCGTCAAGGGCGCTCCGGATCTTCCCCGCCGCGGCGAGCTCATTGTGTCTCGTCATGTAACCGTGCCCCCAGTCCGCGTATAGGCAGCGGAGGCCGAAATCGAACTCGTAGATAAGGTTGAGGTGCGTGTTCATTTCCAGATACTTATTGGCGGTGACCCCTATATCCTTGATGCCTTCTACGATCTCGCCGAGGGCCAGGCTGACGTCGCTGCGCGGGAGCCGGACATAGAATTTTTCCGAGCCCGCCGGAAGCGTGTCGGATTTAAACTCACCGCTCTGAGGCGAGCAGCCCTCGATCCGGTCCGGATCGAAGACGATCAGGCATCCTCCGTACTGGTTATTGACCCCCGTGACGATCATCTCCTCCCGCCCGTTGCCGTCGAGGTCATGGAAACAAATGTCAGTCAGATAGCCGGAATTCCAAAACTCCCCGAGCTGCTTTCCGTCGCAATTGAGGACGGCCAGCTGACACGGCCATTGAGGATAATGATAGGAGATGACGGCGATCTCCTGGCGGCCGTCCCCGTTGAAGTCGTGAACGAGGAACCCGCAAATCCGGTAGTCGGCTGAAAACGCCCGGCCGCCGAAGCGCATCTCCCTGCCGGCGTCAAAATGCCACAGCTCGGTCCCTTTGCTGTCGAAACAATAGAGGGTCCCTTCGCCGTAAGCGTCATCACGTTTCTGGACGGCGAACAGGACTTCGTTCCGCCCGTCTCCGTTGATGTCTCGGATGACGAGCGAAGGAAGGCGGATCATGGTTCGAGCCGAGTCGGGAGCCTGGAAAAAGATCCGGTAGTAGTCTTCGCCCTCCAAGCCCTCGACCTTAAAGTCGTGCCGCCAGAGATTCTTCCCGTCTTCGCTCAGGACGATCAGGGTCGAGCCCTTGATGGCGAAATCCGCCGGCTGGGCCGGCGGGGACGTAAGCGCCCGGATCATCAGGAAGGCGGCGACGACGGCGACGGGGGCCAGGCCGAAAAGGGCCCACCGAAAGGCCGGGCGGCCCGCCTTCTTCAGAGGGACGGGATGGTTGGAATTCTTGAACGTGTCCTGGAACCAGTGGTCGAGCTCCTCCTTGTAGGCGACGACGTGGGATTTGGAGGCTCCCGCCTCGGCCCGGTGGACCGGCATGCCGAACTTCTGCTCCCACCTGTAACAAGTCCGCTCGTCATAGCCAAGGTAGGAGGCGATCTCCTTCCAGGAGCGCAAGAGGTTGTTCTTGGCTTCGTTCCCCATGGGAGAGTCCCTGAGTATCCCCCCATCATATCGATATGGCCCCGGGAGTCAACCCCTCGAGTCCCCGCATGAATGCCGGGGCTTGTTCGGGGTTACTAAGCCGGGCAGGATATAATTGTCTTCAGATTTCTCTATCGCCCGGCTAGTACTCGGGGAGCAGCAAGGATTATGTAATATATTTACTGCTCCCCGTAGTAACCCTCAGCCTCGCTTCTTGTCCCCGCCCTGAAGCTCCACAAACTTACGCCCGTGGGATCCGGCGAAGGGGATTGAAAGGCGAGGCTTAGCGTCGGCGAATGGGTCAAGCCCCGGCCGGATTGACAGCCCGGGTCGAAAAGGGTAGATTAAATTGATTATTCTCTTGGAGTTCTGAAGGTTTTCTGAGGATAGACGTGGCGTACAAGATCATCGTGGCCGACCCGAGCGTTTCGGTCCAGAGGACCGTCCAGCTCGCCTTTCCGGAGCCCGAATTCCGGCTGTTCCCATTCGAGGACGGCGCGGACCTCCTCGATCGATCGCCGGAGGTCCGCCCGGACGCCATCCTCCTCAGCACGTCCCTTCCCGGCCGCGACGCTTTCGAGGTCGGCCGGCTTCTCGGAGCCGGGAGGACCTCCGTCGGGTCCCCCTCGTTTTCCTCCGGGGGACATTCGAGGCCCTGGACGTTTCGAGGCTGGCCGCTGCGGAATATGACGGGATCTTCCAGAAGCCTTTCGATTCGGAACGGCTGGCCGCCGGCGTCCGGGAGCTCATCGAGAAGAAGACCTGGCCGTTGACCCTCCCCGAGGAGCCCGTCGTCCCCGAGGAGCGGCCGGCCGGGACCGGCAGGGGGACGAAAAGCGCGACGTAGCGTCCTCCCGTACGATCTCACGGATACCTGGTGACCCCATGAACGAGAAAAGACGGCTCGAAAAAACCTACGACCCCAAGCCGGTCGAGGAAAAATGGTCGCAGCTCTGGGACGACGAGGGCCTGTTCGTCGCGGACCCGAAGTCCACGAAGCCCAAGTTCTCCATGGTCCTCCCGCCGCCGAACGTCACGGGCATCCTCCACATGGGCCACGCCCTCTGCTTCACCCTGCCCGACATCATCACCCGCTGGAAGCGGATGCAGGGCTACAACTGCCTCTGGCTGCCGGGCACGGACCATGCCTCGATCGCGGTCCACAACGTCATCGAGCAGAGCCTGGCCGCGAAGGGCCTGAGCCGGGAGAAGATCGGCCGTGACGAGTTCCTCCGGATAGCCTGGGACTGGAAGGAAAAGTACGGCGGCGCCATCACCGGGCAGCTCAGAAAGCTCGGCGCCTCCCTCGACTGGTCGCGCGAGCGCTTCACCATGGACCCCGGCTTCACCCGGGCCGTCAAGCAGGTCTTCGTGTCCCTGTACGACGAGGGCCTGATCTACCGCGATTATTATCTCGTCAACCGCTGCCCGCGCTGCCGGACCGTGCTCTCGGACATCGAGATCGAGCACCGGGACCTCCGCGGCAAGCTCTGGTACATCAAGTACCCTGTCGAAGGCTCGGACGAAGCCGTCGTCGTGGCCACGACTCGGCCCGAGACCATGCTCGGCGACACGGCGGTGGCCGTCCATCCGGATGACGAGCGCTTTCGCCATCTCCACGGCAGGCGGGTCCTCCTGCCGCTCCAGAACCGCCTCATCCCGGTCATCACCGACGAGCGCGTGGAGCGCGAATTCGGGACGGGCGCGGTCAAGGTGACGCCCGCCCACGACCCCGTGGACTTCGAGCTCGGGAAGCTCCACGATCTCGAGCAGGTCATCGTCATCGACGGCTCGGGGAGGATGACCGAGGCTGCCGGCCCGGACTTCCAGGGCCTCGACCGATTCGAATGCCGGGCCAAGGTCGTCGAAAAGCTCCGCGGCGCTGGGGCTTCTCGTCAAGATCGAAGACCACGACCACGCCGTTGGCCATTGCTACCGCTGCAAGAGCGTCATCGAGCCTTATCTTTCATGGCAGTGGTTCGTCCGGATCAAGCCGCTGGCCGACGAGGCCATCCGGGTCGTCGAGAACGGCGAGATCCAGTTCATCCCGCCGAACTGGACGAAGACCTACTTCGAGTGGATGTACAATATCCACGACTGGTGCATCTCGCGCCAGCTCTGGTGGGGCCACCGGATCCCGGCCTGGTACTGCCGGGACTGCCGGCACATGATGGTCGCCATGGAGGCGCCGGCGAAGTGTGCGAAGTGCGGCGGGCCGGTCGACCAGGACGAGGACGTCCTCGACACCTGGTTCTCGTCAGCGCTCTGGCCGTTCGGGACGCTCGGCTGGCCCGACGAGACCGAGGACCTCCGGACATTCTACCCCACGGACCTCATGTCCACCGGGCTTCGACATCATCTTCTTCTGGGTGGCCCGGATGATCATGATGGGCCTCAAGTTCCGGGGCCAGATCCCGTTCCGGCACGTCTTCATCAACGGCCTCGTCCGCGACCTGAAGCGCCGGAAGATGAGCAAGTCCGAGGGCAACATCATCGACCCGCTGGAGATGATCGAGAAATACGGCACCGATGCCCTGCGCTTCACCCTGGCGGCCCTGGCCGTCCCGGGCATGGACCTGTCCCTGTCCGAGGAGCGGATGGCCGGCTACCAGGCCTTCGCCAACAAGATCTGGAACGCCTCGCGCTTCGTCCTCATGAACCTCGGGCGAGCCGGCCGGCCGGGATCCGCGAGGAGCGAGCTCACGCTCGCCGACCGCTGGATCCGGAGCCGGCTTGCGGCCGTCACGGGATCCGTCACGCGGAGCCTCGAGCAGTACAAGTTCTACGAGGCGGCCGAGACGCCCTCTATCACTTCATCTGGCACGAGTTCTGCGACTGGTACATCGAGCTGGCCAAGGTCGGGCTGCGAGAAGGCAACAGGACGACGGAGGCCGTCCTGGCCGACGCGCTCGACCGGATCCTGCGCCTCCTCCACCCGTTCATGCCCTTCATCACCGAGGAGATCTGGCAACACCTGCCGGGCGCCGGCCGCTCGATCGCCGTGGCCACCTTCCCCGAGGCCCGCGAAGGATGGCGGGATCGCGCGGCGCCGAACGCGCCATGTCCCTCCTTCAGGAGGTCGTGGTCGAGGTCCGCAAGATCAGGACCGAGAACAGGATCCCGCCCAAAGTGAGGCTGGATCTCTGGGTCAGGGCTGCCGGTGCCGGCCGAGGCCCGAGCGCTCGCCGCTGAATCCTCCTCCGTCAAAACGCTGGCCGGGATCTCGACGCTCGAGTTCGTCGACCGCCTTCCCGGCCGGGAAGAGGATCCTGAAAGGCGTCGCCGGCCCTTTCGAGCTGGCCATCCCTCTTGATGATACGGCCGACCTGGCCCAGGAAAAAGAGCGGCTGGAAAGGGAGCTCCAGAAGATCCGGGCGGACATCGCCAAACTCGAGGAGAAGCTCGGGAACGGGGACTTCGTCTCTAAAGCGCCGCAGGCCGTCGTCGACGAGAACAGGACCCGGCTCGAAGGGCTCAGGGACCGCCGGGACAAGGTCGAAAAAAACCTGTCCCACCTCCCGCCGTCGGCTTGAGCCCGGCGGGCGACACCACCGGGCGGACGGGACGATGACTCTGGGGACGATCATCCACAGGCTCGAGAGCGTGCCTTCGACGAACGACGCGGCCCGGGACTTTGTCCGCGACGGCGCGCCCCACGGGACGGTCGTGGTCGCTGCGGAGCAAACCCGTGGCCGGGGCACCAAAGGGCGAAGCTGGCATTCGCCCCGGGGCCTCGGGCTCTACGCTTCGTTCATCCTCCGCTGGGAGGGCCCCGAGGGGCCGGGGGAGTCGTTCCCGCTCCTGCCGCTCGCGGCCGGGCTGGCCGCCGCGGAGGCCGTCCTCGCGTCCGCAGGCGTCGAGGCCCTTCTCAAGTGGCCGAACGACCTCGTCTACGAGCGGAGGAAGCTCGGCGGGATCCTGACCGAGGGCGTTTTTCGGGCCGGAGCTCCGGGCCACGCCATCGTCGGGGTCGGCCTCAATGTCAACCATGAGGAGGCCGATTTTCCCGAGGGCCTGAGGGCCCTCGCGACTTCTCTCCGCCTGATCACGGGCCGGCCTGCCGACGGCGAGGAAGTGCTCGCGCGCCTTTGCCAAACCCTCGACTCCTGGTATAATTCGCTCATCCGGGGCGGGAGGGACATGATCATCCGGGGCGCCGAGGACCGCATGGCTTTTTCCCCGGGGACCCGGGTCCGGATGGCGGCGGCCGGGGACGAGATCTGCGGCGTTTACCGGGGCCTGACCCCGGAGGGGCGCCTCCGTCTGGAGCGGGCCGGGCGGCCGGAGTCTTTTTCCTTCGAGGAGATCCAGGCCCTCGATTGGGAATGACAAGGAGGAGATCGATGCTTCTGGCGTTCGATATCGGGAACACGACGGTGGCCATCGGGATGTTCCGGGACTCGAACCTCGTCAAGAGCTGGAAGATCAAGACGGACCGGGACAAGACGACCGACGAGTACGGGACCGTCCTGCTCAACCTCTTCCAAGTGGCGGGGATCCCTCCGAAGAAGGCGGAGGCCGCGATCATCTCGAGCGTCGTCCCGCCGCTGACGCCGGTCGTCCAGGACGTCTGCCGGGGCTTCTTCGGCCTCGAGGCGCTCGTCGTCGGGCCGGGCCTGCGGACCGGCATGCCCATCCTCTATGAGAACCCGCTCGAGGTCGGCGCGGACCGGATTGCCGCCGCCGTTGCGGCCTTCGAAAAGCACGGCGGGCCGGCGATCGTCGTGGACTTCGGGACGGCGACGACGTTCGACGCCGTCTCGGCCAAGGGCGAGTACCTGGGCGGGGCGATCGCGCCCGGGATCCAGATCTCGGCCGAGGCCCTCTACCTCAAGACGGCCCGGCTGCCGCGGATCGAGATCCGCAAGCCGAAACGGGCCGTCGGTCGGACGACCGTCACGAGCATGCAGTCCGGGCTCTATTTCGGCTACGTCGGGCTCGTGACGAACATCCTCGAGGAGGTCCGGAAGGAGCTCGGGAAGGGCGGCAAGGTCATCGCGACCGGGGGCTTCGGCGGGCCGATCACGCCCGAGATCCCCGCCATCGATGTGTACGAACCGGACCTGGTCCTCGAAGGGTTGAGGATCATCTTCGAAAGGAACCGGGAAGAGGAGAACCGGCTCCCGGAAAAATGACGGACCAGGCCCAGAGCGGATATTACCAGGCCATCGCCCAGGAATTTCTCCGCCGCCGCGGCGCTCCGTTCTTCCTTTCCCCCCGCGACCTGGCCGTGATCGGCGGGTGGGAGGAAAACAGCGTCCCTCTCCATGTCGTCCTCGAGGGCGTGGGCCGGGCGTTCGACGGGATCCGCGACCGCACTCGGGGCACGAAGGGGATCTCCCTCTCCTTCTGCGAGCCTCACGTCCGGAGAGCGCTGGCCCAGCACACGGACCGCGCGGCCGGCCGCAGGAGGGTGGCCGCGCCGCGGGCCGCCAAAATCGCCGCGGCCCGGGGCGAGGTTGAAGCGTGTCTCCGGAGCCCGGCCGCGGACGATCGACGCCTCCGTTCTCTGTTCGAGGAGGCCGCGGCCCTCCTCGCCCGCGAGGCCCCGGACGAAGAGGCCCTGGAGAGGATCGACGACGGTGTCGACGGCGCCCTTTGGGGACGAGCCTCGCGGGTCGATCGGGCCGGGCTCGCCCGGCAGACGGCCAAGGAACTTCCCGGAAGGGGACCGGCAGAAATCGCCGCCGCGGCCCGGACCCGCTTGGTCAAGGCGGCCCGGAAAGATCTCAGGATCCCCTACGTCTCCCTCTTCTATTACTGAATGAGCAAATCCAACCTTCGCGCCAAGATCCTTTCCCTGCTTGAGAAGCGCCGGGACGGCCTGAGCTTCGGCCAGATCCAGTCCGCGCTCGAGGTCAGGAGACAGGACCGCGGCAAGCTCCTCGAAGAGATCAAGGCCTTGGAGAAGGAAAGACTCGTCCGCTCTTTGAAGAGCCGCTTTCTCCTCGCGGCGAGATCGGGGCTCGTCCGCGGGCGTTTCGTGACTTCACGCCGGGGGTTCGGCTTCGTCACTCCGGCCGGGGGCGGCCCGGACATCTTCGTCCCGGCCCGGTTCGCCGAGGGAGTCCTCCAGGGCGACGAGGTTGAGGTCCTGATGAAGGAATCAGGCCGGTTCGGCAAACCCGAGGGGAAGATCACCCGGGTCCTCGAAAGGGAGCGGACGTCGATCCTCGGGATCTACAAGGAACGGACCGGGGCGCCCTTCATCCAGGCCTTCGATTCGCCCTCGCCGGAGGACATCGCCCTGCGGTCAAAAGGACGTCTCGCGCCCGAGCCGGGGATGATCATCGAAGCCGACCGCAAGACCCTGGCCGTCTCGAAGATCTGCGGCCGGCCCGAGGACCCGGGCGTGGATACCCAGGTGATCATCCGCAGGTACGGCCTCGCCTCCCGGTTCGCGGACGAAACCCTCCAAGAGGTCGCCGGGATCCCGGGCGCCCTCTCGCCGCGGGACATCCTCGGCCGGCGCGACTTCCGGGACTGGCCCACGGTCACTATCGACGGCGAAAAGGCCCAGGACTTCGACGACGCCGTCTCCATCAGGCGCCTGGACGGCGGCCGGCTCCTTCTCGGCGTCCACATCGCCGACGTTTCGCACTACGTCAGGCCGGGGACGGCCCTCGACCGGGAGGCCTCGGAGCGGGCGACGAGCGTTTATTTCCCGGACCTCACACTGCCGATGCTCCCCGAAAAACTCTCGAACGACCTCTGCAGCCTGCGCCCCGCGGTCCCTCGGCTGACGGTCTCGGTCCTGATGGAGACGGACGCCCAGGGCCGGGTCCTGAGGGCCGAGTTCGCCCCCTCCGTCATCCGGACGGTCGAGCGCATGACCTACACCGCGGTCTTCAAGATCCTCGAAGGGGACGCTGCCGAGCGCCGGCGCTGTGCCAGGCTGGTCGACGATCTCCTGACGATGCGTGACTTGGCCCGGGCCATGCGCGCCAGGCGGGTGGAGGAAGGGAGCCTGGATTTCGACCTCGTCGAACCCGAGCTCATCTATGAGGAAGGGAAGCTCAAGGCCGTCGCCGCCGCCGAGCGCAACGAGGCCCACCGCCTGATCGAGGAGTTCATGGTGGCCGCCAATGTCGCCGTCGCCTCGTTCCTAACGGAGGAGGGGATGCCGCGGGATCTACCGGGTCCACCCCGTCCCGGCCGTCGCCGACCTGGAGAAACTCCGCGAGACGATCATGCCGTTCGGATACGCGCTCCCCGAAACCGGATAAGGTCCGGTCAAAAGACCTGGCCGCGGTCATCGAGAAGGCCCGTGGCCGGCCCGAGGAAAAGTTCGTCGGGATCCAGGTCCTCCGGGCCATGAAGCTGGCCGTCTACTCGCCCGAGAATGTCGGCCACTACGGCCTGGCCAAAACGGACTACACCCATTTCACGTCGCCGATCCGGCGGTACCCCGACCTTATCGTCCACCGCATCCTGAAGGCCGCTCTCGGCGGCGAAAAGGGCGAGTCCATCGACCTCGAGGACGCCGCGCGCCGTTCGAGCGAGCGGGAGCGCAACGCGGACGAGGCCGAACAGGCCCTCCTCGAATGGCGGATCTTCCGGCTCCTGAAGGAGCGGCTGGGCGATGAGTTCCCCGGCGTCGTCGTCGACATCACGAAGGCCGGCCTGATCGTCGAGCTCGACGACTATTTTGTCGAGGGACTCCTCGCGTTCCGTGACCTCGACGGCGACCCGGGGCCCCGGCCGGGCGGGCGGCCAGCCCGTGGCCGGTCCGGGCGCGGCCGGAGGCGCCGGAAAATGTTTGACTTGGGGGACCGGCTTCGGGTCATCCTTGTCTCCTGCGACCCCGTCCTCCAGCGGATGGGCCTGGCCCCGGCCCCGGACACCGAAGCGGGAGAGACCCCGAGATGAAAACGACCTCCTTTGATGCCGCCCTCGACTTTCCGTCCGGAGACCTCGGGCCGGCCGGCCGGGCGGCGGTCGTTTTCCAGGGCCGTTCCGTTCCCGCCGCCTTCTCTGTTTACAAGATCAAGAAAAAGGACGGGACCTATGCCCGGGTCATTCCCGACAGTCCCCTCGGGGGCCGCTGGATGGACGCCTTCGAAGTCCGGTCCGGGGAAGGCCGGCCGCTCGGGAACGGGGTCGTCCTCGACCCTTCGCCGCCCGCCGACGCGGAGGTCAAGCCGGCGCGGAAGAAGGCCCTTCTCGAGCGCCTGTCCCTCGGCGAGCGGGAGATGGTCCTCGTCCTTGCCGAGCTCAAAGGGATCCGCGGCCTTCGGGACGAGGACGTCGTGGGCTTTTCGCGGCTCGGCCGGGCCCGCGTCGAAGCCCTGGCCCGCGGCTTCGAGGAAGAGGGAAAGGTCCGTATCCTTTCGTTCTCGCCCCTCCTCCTGGTCCTCCAGGACAGCCTGGATTTTCTCCGCCGGAGGGTCGCCGCCTACCTCGCCCAGTACCACAGGAAACACCCGGGCCAACGCGGCGCGCCCTTCGAGAGCCTCGAAAAAAGGTTCGAGGTCGCCCCGAACATCCTGCACCTAGCGGTCCGATCCCTGGTCAAGGACGGGAAGGTCACGCTGAAAGACGGCCTCGCCGGGCTCGTCGATTTCCGCCCTCCCCTGTCTCCCGCGGACGAAAAAGTCCTGGGCGAGATGGAGGGCATGTTCCTCAAAGGGGAATTCGGACAGGTTACGCTCGACGACATCAGGCGGCATTTCCGGCTGACCCCGGGCAAGCTCCAGGCCCTCCTCTCGGTGCTCATGGAGAGGAAGACCATCGTCAAGGGCCAGGACGGATTCATCCTTCATTCCCTCTGGCTCGACGAGGTCGTGAAGAAGATCCGGGCCTCCGGGAAAAGGGAATTGACGGTGGCCGACTTCAAGGCCCTGACAGGGCTCAGCCGGAAGTACGCGATCCCCCTTCTCGAACTCCTGGACGAAATGGGAGTGACGCGGCGGAAGGGCTCCGTCCGCGATATCCTGAAGTAGCGGGACCTATTTCTTCTCGCCCTCGCCCTCGGCCTCGGGCTTCTTGTCCTCTTTTTTCTTGAGGGCCGTCTTGAGAAGGTCGGCGAAAATGCCGAACTTGGGCTCTTCTTTCGGAGCGGGCTTGAATTCCTCTTTCTTCTCCCGGGCCCTGGTCTCCGTGCCCTCCTCCGCCTTCTCCTTGATGGCGGACAGGGCCTCGGCGACCGACTCTTCCTCCTCGATCTTCTCCTCGATGACGCGCCGCTCGCTCTTCTTCGGCCGCGGGACCTTTTCGCCCTCGGCCTTCGGCTTCTTCTTCTTGAAAGGCTTTTCTTTCTTGGCGGCCGCGGACGGAGCGGCCGGGGCCTTGGGCTTTTCCCCGCCGGCGGCCTTGGCGGCCGCGGCCTGGAGCGCGGCTGCGGCTTCCTCAGGGCTGGGCTCGAGGCCGATCTCCTCGCGAAGGCCCTCCTCGCCCGGGATCTCCCCGGGCAAGGGTTCGGCCAGGGGCTCTTCGGCGGGGAAGCCGATCGGCGCCTCTTCCTTCGGGACATAGGGCTCCTGGTAATAGAACAACCCCTTCTTCTTGTCGGACTTGGAGAAATCGGACGAGTTGAGGAGGACGGTCTCGACGTCCTCCTGGGTCGTCTGCCGGATGAGGTCGACAAGGTGGTAGGCTCTCAGGAAATGGAGCGAATGGGACGTCCCGCCCAAGGCGGGGCTCTTGAAAATGAGGGTGAGGAGGTCCCTGAGGTCGAGGTCCGCCCTCTGCGCGTAAAGCGACAGGAGCTTGGCCAGGGTCTCGCGCTCAATGAAAATGATCTTGTTAGGCTCGGCGAACGAATAGCTCTCCTCGCCCGTGTCCTGGAACTCGTCCTTGTCGAAATCGTAGGCCATGCGGGAAACGGAAATCTTCTTCTTCGATTTCTTGATCCAGAAATTGAACGTGTTGGGCCCGGTCTTCTCGAGGGTCAGACTCGTCCCCTGGGGGATGTTGGCGTGGCTGTAGAAGCCTTCGAGGCCCAGGAAAAAATTGGCGCTCGGATAGTAATAGAGCGTGTAGGACTTGTTGTCCTCCGGATCTGTGAAGGTATACTCCCGGAAATGGGAGAGCTCCTTCCCCAGGCTGCGGGGGACCTTGAGGCCGCCCGACACGATCTCCCGCCAGGTCAGATAGACCTTGATCGGGAAGGCCGTGACGATGCTCATCTCGGGCTTCTCGACCTCCTCGAGCTCGGGCAGGCGGATCATCGGGGCCGAGAGGGCGAGCCTCTCCGGGAGGGCGTTGAGGATCCTCTTGAGGTGCCACTTGCCCCAACCGGCGTCGGCCAGGAGGAGGAACTCCTTCTTGTATTTCTTTTCGAGGAGGATGTTCAGGCTCAGGCAGGTGAGCTCGAACAGATCGTTCGAGGCCTCAAGCCCGAAGTACTTCTTGACCAGGTCTTCCGTCGCCGCCGAGCTGTTTGGTCTCCACGAACTCGCTCTCGATCTCCTTGATCCGGTCCTCGGGGATGTCGACGCTGCTTTGAGGCGAGCTGCCAGAGGTCTCCCCAGCCGAAGAAGGCCGGGCTCTTGGCGAGCTCGCTCCGGAGGTGCTTCTCGAGCGTCTTGAGGTCCCGCTCCGTCATCGGGAGCTCGGTCAGCCGAGGGTCGTCGCTCTTGGCGATCAGCCCGGGCGCCTGGTTCCGGCCTTCCGGGTTGGAGGGGAGGAGGACCTGGGTCCGGGTCTTCTTCATGTAGTCGACGTACTTCCGGAAGACCCCGCCGCCCGGGTAATCGACCTCGAGCATGTCGCAGTTGAAGTGCTTATAGAAGGTCTTTGAGACGACCTTCAGGATGACAGCCCCCTGGAAGTGCTCGACCGTCTTGCTGCCGACGGTCAGGGGCTCGTTGTACTCCTTGTAGATGAAGTCGCCGACCTCGTAGCGGCAGTTCGAGTCGTACTTCTTGACGTCCTGGAGCCGCTGGCTGGCGGTCTTTTCGAAGGCCAGCCGCTCGGTCAGGACCTTGAGGGCCACGGGGTGGGACGTCGCCCCGAGCTCCCGTTCGACGAGGACGAGGTCGTCCGCCGTCACCGTGGTGAGGTTGGTCGTTTCGGTGCTCATTTCTTGTCTTTTTTCCCCATGAGGAGAGTCAGGATGACTTTCTGGACGTGGAGCCGGTTCTCGGCCTGGTCGTAGACGACGGAGCCCGGCGAGTCGATGACCTCGTCCGTGACCTCCTCGCCCCGGTGGGCCGGCAGGCAGTGCATGAAGATCGCGTCCTTCTTGGCCTGGGACATGAGCCGGCCGTTGACCTGGAAGGGGGCGAAGATCCTGGCCCTCTCCTCTTTCTCCGCCTCCTGGCCCATCGAGGCCCAGACGTCGGTGTAGACGGCATCGGCGCCGGCCACGGCCTGCTCGGGGCTCGTTGGTGAGCGATCGCCTCGAAGCCGGTCTCCTTGCCGTCCTCGCGGGCCATCTGGACCATCCGGGGGTTCGGCTCGTAGTCCGGCCGGCGTGCCCACGGCCATCTTCATCCCGGCCCTGGCCGCGGCGAGGAGGAGGCTGTGGCAGACGTTGTTGCCGTCCCCGACGTAGGCCAGCTTGAGGCCGGCCAGGGCGCCCTTGTGCTCCCGCAGGGTGAAGAAGTCGGCCATGGCCTGGCAGGGATGGGAGAGGTCGGTCAGGGCGTTGATGACGGGGATCCGGGTGCTCGCCGCGAGGTCCACCGCGATCTGGTGGGCGAAGGTCCGGATCATGATCCCGTCGACCCAGCGCTCGAGGTTCTTCCCGATGTCATAGGCGCCTTCGCGGCTCCCCATCTGGATGTCCGACGGGGCAAGGTAGATGGCTTCGCCGCCGAGCTGGAGCATGCCCGCCTCGAAGGTCATCCGGGTCCTCAGGGAAGGCTTCTGGAAGATCATGGCCAGGATCTGGTGTTTGAGGGTCTTGCGGAACTTGTCCGGCCGTTTCTTGATCTCGGACGCGAGGTCGAGGACCTGGCTGAACTCATAGAGGCTCAGGTCGTGGACCGATAAAAAGTCTTTCTCCATAGCCGATTCTCCTATGCCGAAGCGACGATCCGCGTCCCCGAACGGTTGAGGAGGGCCGCCTTGAGCTGCGTCTCCCGGGTGATGAGGACCTCCCGGCCGCCGGCCTCGATGTACTCGATGGCCGCCCGGATCTTGGGCCCCATGGAACCCGGCGGGAACTGTCCGTCCGCCAGGTGCTTTCGGGCTTCCTCGACCGTCAGGACCGGGGCCTCCCGCTGGTCGGGCTTGCCGAAGTTGATGTAGACGCGGTCGATGGCCGTCAGGATGATGAACAGGTCGGCGCCGACCTCGCGGGCCAGGAGGCTCGCGGCGTAGTCCTTGTCGATGACCGCCTCGACGCCCTCGAAGAGCCCGCGGCCGTTGATGATGACCGGGATGCCCCCGCCCCCGGCGGCGATGACGATCCGGCCGGCATGGACGAGGTCGCGGATGATCCCCTTGGGGACGACGTCGATCGGCTTGGGCGAGGGAACGACCTTGCGATAACCGCGGCCCGCGTCCTCGACCATGGTCCACTTCTTCTCCCGGGCCAGCATCAGGCCCCGGTATTTCGAATAGAAAGGCCCGACGGGCTTGGTCGGACTCCCGAAGGCCGGGTCATCCTTGTCGACGACGACCTGGGTGATGATCGAGGCCACTTCCTTGTCGAGGGAGCGGCGGCGGAGCTCGTTCGTGATCGCCCGCTCGAGCATGAAGCCCATGCTGCCCTCGGTCATGGCGTCGCAGACGTCGAGCGTGTAGGGCGGAATCTTGGTCACGCCCTCCTCCATCTGGATGAGGAGGTTGCCGACCTGGGGCCCGTTCCCGTGGACGACGATGAGCTCATAGCCCTTACGGACGATGTGGACCATGAGCTCGGCCGCCTTCTGGGCGTTGCGCATTTGCTCGTCCTGCAAACCCCTCTGGTCGTCGGGGAGCAGCGCGTTGCCGCCGAAGGCGATGAGGGCGACTTTCGGTTTCATCACCGGTTCAGAACTTCTTGAGAACGTCCTTGAGCGTCGGGGAGCCGATCTCCTCGAGCTCGTAACCGACACGGAGGATGGGCTTGCTCACCTTGATGACCCGGGTGATGTCGATCGGTGTCGCGCTGACGACGAGGTCGCAGGGGATCTTCTCGATCGTCGCGGCCAGTTCGCCGCACTGTTTCTCGCCGTACCCCATGGCCGGCAGGACCTTGTCGAGATGGTTGTACTTCTCGAACGTCTTCTTGATGCTGCCGACGGCGTAGGGCCGGGGGTCGATGATCTCGGCCGCGCCGTACTTCTGGGCGGCCACGATGCCGGCGCCGTAGCGCATGCCGCCGTGGGTCAGGGTCGGGCCGTCCTCGATGACCAGGACGCGCTTGCCGGTGATCCGGCCGCCGTCCTTGACGATCGTCGGGGAGTTGGCCCGGATGATCGTCGCCTTGGGGTTGACTTCTTGGCGTTGGCCAGGACGAGGTCGATGCCCTCTTGGGTGGCCGTGTCCATCTTGTTGATGACGATGACGTCGGCCCGGCGGAAGTTGGTCTCGCCCGGGTAGTACGAGAGCTCGTGCCCGGCCCGGTGCGGGTCGGCGACGACGATCTCGAGGTCGGACTTGTAGAAGGGGAAGTCGTTGTTGCCGCCGTCCCAGAGGATGACGTCGGCCTCCTTCTCGGCCTGGCGCAGGATGGCGCCGTAGTCGACGCCGGCGTAGACGATGATCCCCCGGTCGATGTGGGGCTCGTACTCCTCGCGCTCCTCGATCGTGCACTCGTGCTTGTCGAGGTCGGCGTAGGTGGCGAAGCGCTGGACCTTCTGCTTGGCCAGGTCGCCGTAGGGCATGGGATGGCGGATGGCGACGACACGGCGGCCCTTCTCCTTGAGGATCGTGGCCACCTTGCGGGTCGTCTGGCTCTTGCCCGAGCCCGTGCGGACGGCGCAGACCGAGATGACGGGCTTGCGGCTCTTGATCATCGTATCGTCGGGCCCGAGGAGGACGAAGTCGGCCCCGGCGGCCAGGACCTGGGAGGCCTTGTCCATGACGTACTCATGGGAGACGTCGCTGTAGGCGAGGTGGACGTCGTCGACCTTGTGCGCGGCGACGAGCTCGTCGAGCTCCGCCTCGGCCTAGATCGGGATGCCCTTCGGATAGAGCTTGCCCGGCCAGCGCCGCGGGATACTTGCGGCCCTCGATGTCCGGGATCTGGGTGGCGGTGAAGGCCACGACCCGGTAGTCGGGATTGTCGCGGAAATACGTGTTGAAGTTGTGGAAGTCGCGCCCCGCAGCTCCCATGATGATCACTTTTTTCACGGACTCTCTCCTTTCCAAAATAGAAAAACTTCTCCTCCGGACATTTTCAATATTCAATTGTCAGGAGGAAGGGAGCAAGTATATTACAATAAGGACGTTAATGCAAATATGGGGAAAACCCGGCCCGGACGGCTTTTTTAAATCTTACGGCGTGCGCTTGGGGGGCTTGCCCTTTCCCGAAGAACCGCGCCCGTCTTTCCCTGTGGGCGACTGGCGCGGGGGCGGGGGGAGGGGCCGGCGGGTCTGCTTCCAGCCGGGCATCTGCCGGCGGTTGACGGGGTGAGGCATGGATCTCCTCCTTATTATGATAACGGGACGATGTCCACGGACATGCTGTTCGGGTCGAAGAGGGCCATGGTGCTCTTCCCCCGGAGCCAGCCCCCTGCCTCCCCGGGGTTGATGAGGAGGATGACGAAGTCCCCGGCGTAGACGACCAAACCGCAGCCCATGTCGTTGAACAAGCGGACAGCCCGGCGGACCATGTCCAGGTTGTCATGCGTGTCGGCCAGGATCCCGATCATCCGCAAGTCCCTCCCAGGGATTATATCCAATTCGAGCCCGGCGGGCCAGTCCCTGCCCTGAAGCCGCGCCTCGGATCGTTCCGAAGTCCTGGAGCTCCACGGCCCCTGAAAGGCGGGCCTGTTGGCTTGAACCCCCGGACGTGGGATCCGACTTTCGCAGGCTCTGTACTGACGACCTCCTTCGCCGAGGCTGAGCCCCGCTTTTCGAGGCGGGGACGGGAAGGGAGGTTCAGGGTTACTACGGGGAACAGTAAATATATTACATAATCCTTGCTGCTCCCCGAGTACTAGCCGGGCGATAGAGAAATCTGAAGACAATTATATCCTGCCCGGCTTAGTAACCTCGGACAAACCCAGGCGTTCATGCGGGGAGTTGAGCAGGACTTCCCCCAATAATTAGGGCTATTTTTACCTAACCTCTTTTTTTGCTATCAGATGTATGCGATTCCATGTGGAAACGCAAAATTGGGGGTACTTTTCAGTAAAATGGGGTCTCTCCCGATGCTAAGCCGCAACGCTTGCATACTCGTGTATGAAGGAGAAGACCCCATATGTATTTTGCCAGAACCGCCCAAAAATTGCGAGAGCAGATGGTCCGATTTTCGGGGGAACTTTCCGCGGGACTGCCGAAGGTCTCGCGCCGGTTCGTGGCTGAGATGGTCTTCGGGATCCAAGCCCGGGGCTCGGTGAGGTTGACGGAGGTGGGACGAGCGCTGGGCGAGACGATCTCCCTGAAGAAGACCGAGGAGCGGCTGTCGCGCCAACTGGGTCGCCGCGGCCTGGAGCGTCGGATCCAGCGCCGATTGATCGAACTTGCCGCGCCGCGGATCGAGGACGACACGCTCCTGGTGTTGGATCTCTCGGACGTGACCAAGAAGTATGCCGAGAAGATGGAGAACATGGGGCGGGTCCGGGACGGGAGCGAGAAGGACCTGGGCTGGGGCTACTGGACGCTGAACATCGTCGGGGCGAACACCAGGGGGACCAAGCTCGTGCCCCTCTATGGGCGGCTGTTCTCCCATGCCGCCACGGGGCATGAGTCGGAGAACGTGGAGATCCGGGAGGCGATCGGCGAGGTCGCGGAGGTTGTGGGGAGGCGGGGTATCTGGGTCATGGACCGGGGCGGCGATCGCCGTCATCTCTATTATTATCTGCTGCCTAATAAGCACCGGTTCATGATCCGGGTCCGGGCGGACCGGGGGCTCCGGACAGCCCAGGGGATCGATTCCGCGGTCAACCTGGCCAGAAGCTGTCCGATGCTCTTCCATGAGACCGTGGTGAAGGAAGAGGCTGGTCAGGAACGGCTGGTCCACCTCTCATGCGGCATCCGCAAGGTGCGACTGCCCAACCGGAGGGAAGAGTTGACGCTGGTCGTGGTCAAGGGCTTCGGCGAAGAGCCGCTGATGATCCTCACGAACCTCCCGGTCCGCCGGAGCCGGAAGTCGGTCTGGCATGTCGTCCAGTCCTACATCACCCGCTGGAGGATCGAGGACGTCATCCGCTTCGTCAAGCAGAGCTATCGTCTGGAGGACATGCGCTGCCTGACCTATCATCGGCTCCAGGCCCTCATGGCGCTGGTGACCGCGGCCGCGTTCTTCGCCGCCGTGTACCTGGGCCTCCGGATGAAGCTCCGGGTCTTGGCCGGCCATGTGCTGAGGGCCTCGAAGCGCGTCTTCGGCATCCCCGACTTCCGGCTCTACGCCCTGGCCGATGGGATCAGGCAGTTCCTCTACAGTCAGACCCAGGGACTGAAGAGGTTCTTCCAACTCCAGGACCAGCTGCCGATCCAGCCGAAGCTCTTTGACTCATAAACAAAATGGGGGAAGTCCTGGGGAGTTGAGGGGTTGACAGTCCGGACCGAATTCCTTAAAATATAAAGGCTTTAAAAAGCGAAGTTTAGGCGCGTAGCTCAGTGGGAGAGCGCTTCCCTGACACGGAAGAGGCCGTGGGTTCAATCCCCTCCGCGCCTACCAGTTGATTCACGCGGTCAGTCATCAAGAGGCCCCGGAAGGGGCCGGCTCTGAAGCGCCTGCCCTTGTGAACCATAGCGAAAGTTGAGAATGAGCGCGAAGATTAAGATCAAGATCGAGGATTCTTCCTATCCGGCGGAGCGAGGGGCTTGCGTCCTGGACCTCCTCCCCGCGCTGGGGAAGCCCGGCAAGCCGGGGAGTCCCGTCGTGGCCCGGGTCAACGGTGTCCTCTGCGACCTGAAGGCGCCGCTCGAGGAAAATGCCGAGATCTCCCTGGTCGGCCGCGAAGCTCCTGAAGCCCTGGAGGTCCTCCGCCACAGCGCCTCCCATCTCCTGGCCCATGCCGTCCTGGACATCTACCCGGAGGCCAAGACGGGGATCGGCCCGGCCGTCGAAAACGGGTTCTACTACGACTTCCTGCGGGAGACGCCGTTCACCCCGCGAGGACCTGGCGGCCATCGAGAAGAAGATGCGCGAGCTGGCCCGGGCAGAACATCCCCATCGAGCGGCTCGTCCTGCCCAAGGAAGAGGCCATCAGCCTCTTCGAGGGCCTGGGCCAGACCCTCAAGGTCGAGCTCATCCGGGAAAAGGGCGGACGACAACCGTCACCTGCTACCGGCAGGGCGGGTTCGTCGATTTCTGCCTCGGTCCCCACGTGGCCTCGACCGGCCTGCTCAAGCACTTCAAGCTGCTGTCGGTTTCGGGCGCCTACTGGAAGGGGGACGAGAAGGGCCAGCAGCTCCAGCGCATCTACGGCACCGTCTTCTCCGACCAAGAAGGAGCTCGACGACTACCTGGCCTTCCTCGAGGAGGCCAAAAAGCGCGACCACCGCAAGCTCGGCCCCGAGCTCGACCTCTTCAGCTTCGCCGAAGAGCTCGGCGGCGGCCTGATCCTGTGGCACCCCAAGGGCGCGCGGATCCGGGCCGTCATCGAGCAGTACTGGCGCGAGCGCCACTGGGCCGGCGGCTACGACATCCTCTACACCCCGCACATCGGCCGCGAGGCCCTCTGGCAGACCTCGGGCCACCTGGGGTTCTACAAGGACAGCATGTACTCGCCGATGGAGATCGACGAGCAGAACTATTACCTGAAGCCGATGAACTGCCCGTTCCACATCCATGATCTACAAGTCCCGGATGCGGTCCTACCGCGACCTGCCCCTGCGCTGGGCCGAGCTCGGCACCGTCTACCGCTACGAGCGGAGCGGCGTCCTCCACGGCCTGCTCCGCGTCCGCGGCTTCACCCAGGACGACGCCCACATCTTCTGCACGCCCGAGCAGATCGAGGACGAGATCCTGCGGGTCCTCGATTTCTCGCATCAGCATCCTGGGCGACTTCGGCTTCACGCGACAACAAGATCGAGCTCTCGGTCCGCGACCCCCGGAACCCGGCCAAGTACGCCGGCGAGCGACGAGATGTGGGTGCCAGGCCGAGGCCTCGCTGGTCAAGGCCCTGGAGGCCCGCGGCCTGCGCCTACGAGCGGATGGAGGGCGAGGCGGTCTTCTACGGCCCCAAGATCGACATCAAGGTCAAGGACGCCATCGGCCGCTTCTGGCAGTGCACGACCATCCAGTTCGACTTCAACATGTCCGAACGGTTCGACATGACCTACATCGGCGAGGACGGCCAGGCCCACCGGCCCTACATGGTCCACCGGGCTCTGCTGGGCTCGCTCGAGCGCTTCTTCGGCATCCTCATCGAGCACTACAACGGGAACTTTCCCGCTCTGGCTGGCGCCGGTCCAGGTCGCGGTCCTGCCCATCGCCGACCGGCACGACGACTACGCCCGGGAAGCTCGACACGAACGCTCCGGGCCAGCGGCCTGCGGTCCGCACGCCGACACGGCGCCGGGAGAAGATCGGCTACAAGATCCGGGACGCCGAGCGTCCAAAAGGTCCCCCTCGTCCTCGTCGTCGGCGACAAGGAGGTCGAGCGCCGGACGGCCTCGCTCCGCGTCCACGGCCAGGGCGACAAGGGCGAGATCGACGTCGCCGCGCTTCATCGAAAAGGTCAAGGCAATTCGAATCGACAAATAAATCTCAGCGTGAATTTTTAAAGGAGGACCAACATTTTCAAGAAGACACGCGTTTCCGTCCTGCAGCAGCAAAGCCAAAGCCGCACCGGATCAACGAGATGATCCAGGCCGGAGGAGATCCGGGTCATCGACGACGAGAAGAAGCAGCTGGGCGTCATGCCGACCCGCCAGGCCCTGGCCATCGCCCGGCAGCGGGGCCTCGACCTCGTCGAGATCGCCCCGACGGCGCAGCCGCCCGTCTGCCGGATCATGGACTACGGCAAGTTCCTGTACGAAGCTGCACAAGAAGGAGCACGAGGCCAAGAAGCACCAGAAGCAGATCCAGATCAAGGAGATCAAGTTCCGGCCCAAGATCAGCGTCCACGACTACGACTTCAAGATGAAGCACATCAAGCGGTTCCTCGAAGAAGGCAACAAGGTCAAGATCACGGTCATGCTCCGCGGCCGCGAGAAAGCACGAAACCCGAGCTCGGCCAGCAGATCCTCGACAGGGTCAAGGTCGACATGAAGGACCTGGCGGCCCAGGACGGGGAACGCGGAAACAGGATTGGGCCGTTTCGCGCATTGCTCGTCCCCGCCAAAACAAGGAGGAAAAGATGCCAAAGCTAAAAACCCACAAGGGAGCCCAAAAGAGGTTCAAGGTCACGGCCAAGAAAAAAATCCTGCACAGCAAGGCGAATAAAAGCCATATCCTGACCAAGAAGGCCTCCAAGCGCAAGAGGCATCTGGGCCAGAAGGCCGTCGTCAGCGCGGCGGACCGCAAGGCCGTCAAGTCCATGCTCCCGTACGATTTCTAGGGTCCGCCCGATCCGCACAAGGAGTGAACGATGCCACGCGTGAAAAGAGGAACCAAGAGGAAAGACCGGCGGGTGAAAACCCTCAAGCTCGCCAAGGGATACTGGGGGGCGAAGAGCCGGAATTACCGGACCGCCAAGGAGGCGGTGGAGAAATCCCTGCTCTATGCCTACCGCGACCGCCGGGCCAAAAAAAGGGACTTCCGGAGCCTCTGGATCGTCCGGGTCAAGGCCGGCGGCCGAGGCCAACGGCACTGACCTACAGCCGCTTCATCAAGGGCCTGAAGAAGCTCGGGATCGACCTGGACCGCAAGATCCTGGCCGATCTGGCCGTCAACGCGCCCCGGACATTCGCCTGATCTGGCCGAGAGAGCGAAAGAAGCCGCGGCCTAGGCCCGGGACATGGCGACCCTCAAGGACAGGATCGAAGGCGTCCGGGACGATTTCGACGGAAGCGGCCGCTCAGCGTCAACGACGGGCAGGCCCTCGAAGAGCTCCGGAACCTCTATCCTGAGCCGGAAAAAGGGCCTCGTCACCCGTCCTATTCGAAGAGCTCAAATCGGTCACGCCGGCTGAAAAGCGCGAGGCCGGCAAGCTGGTCAACGACCTGAAGACGCTCGTCCAGGAGAGGATCCTGGCCCTCGAGGGGAAGGTCCGGAAGCCGGAAGCAAAGGCCGCCCGCCCGGACGACCTGACGCTCCCGGCGGCGGTCCGTCTACACCGGGGCGCCGCATCCGCTCGTCCTGTTCCAGGAAGAGATCGAGCGCGATCTTCCTGGGCATGGGGTATCTCCATCGAGGAAGGGCCCGAGATCGAGACCGATTACTACAATTTCGAGGCCCTCAACTTTCCGCCGCACCATCCGGCCCGCGACAGCTGGGACACCCTCTACATCACGGACGACCTGCTCCTGCGGACCCACACCTCTCCCGTCCAGATCCGGGTCATGGAGAAAACGAAGCCGCCCGATCCGGATCATCATCCCCGGGCAGCGTCTTCCGCCGGGAGACGCCGGACCCGACCCACCTGCCGATGTTCTACCAGGTCGAGGGGCTGGTCGTCGACGAGGGCATCACCTTCGCCCACCTCAAGGGGACCCTGGAATATTTCATCCGGGCCCTCTTCGGCGAGAGGATCAAGATCCGGTTCCGTCCGAGCTTCTTCCCGTTCACGGAGCCTTCGGCCGAGGTGGACATCGAGTGCATCGTGTGCGAGGGGCAGGACAAGTCCTGCCGCGTCTGCGGCGGGACGGGCTGGAAGGAGATCCTGGGCGTCCGGGATGGTCGACCCCCAGGTTTTCAAGAACGTCAACATCGACCCGGAGAAGTATTCCGGCTGGGCTTTCGGTCTGGGGATCGACCGGACGGCCATGTTCGCCTACGGCATCCCCGAGATGCGGTATTTCTATGAGAACGACCTGAGGTTCATCAGGCAATTCGACGCCAAATGAAGATCAGTCTGGATTGGATCAGGGATTACGTCGAGCTGGACCTCCCTCTTCCGGAGCTCCGCGA
The DNA here is from genome assembly GCA_963796835.1 of Candidatus Aminicenantota bacterium. Classification (GTDB taxonomy): domain Bacteria; phylum Acidobacteriota; class Aminicenantia; order Aminicenantales; family Saccharicenantaceae; genus DATKJS01. The sequence continues at coordinate 144,622 of CAWCND010000009.1, forward strand.
CCGGCTGACCATGATCGGCCTGGTCCCGGAGTCCGCCGAGGAGAGTGACGGCGACACGGTCCTCGATCTCGAAACCTACGCCAACCGTCCCGACACTCTCGGCCACCTCGGGGTCGCCCGGGAGATCGCGGCCATGCTCGGCCGGCCGCTCATCGAACCTCCCTGGCCCGTGTCCGAGATCGACCGGCCGGTCGCCGAGCTCGCGGACGTCCAGATCTGGGACGATGACCTTTGCCCCCGGTACTGCGGGATGGTCGTCCGGGACATCACGGTCGGGCCGTCTCCCGAGTGGCTCCGGAAACGGCTCGAGAGCGATCGGCCTCCGGCCGATCAACAACGTCGTCGACGTCTCGAACTACGTCCTCTTCGCCACGGCCCAGCCCATCCACGCCTTCGACTTCGGGAAGCTCGCCGGCTCGAAGATCATCGTCCGCCGGGCGACACGGGGGGAGACCATCAGGGACCTCGAAGGCCGGACGCTCGAGCTCACCCCGGAGATGCTCGTCATCGCCGACGAGGCCAAGCCCGTGGCCCTGGCGGGCATCATCGGCGGCCAGGAGTCCGCCGTGAGCGGGACGACCCGGGACGTATTCATCGAAAGCGCCAACTTCGACCCGGTCTCGATCCGCCTCACGTCGAAGAAGCTCGGCCTCTCGACGGACGCCTCCTATCGCTACGAGCGCGGCGCCGACATCTCGATCCTTCCCAAGGCCGCCCTGATGGTGGCCTCCCTTCTCTCCCGAATGGGCGGGAAGGCCGCCCGCGGCATCCTGGACGTCTACCCCAAGCCCCGCAAGGCCAAGCCCTTGCTCCTCCGGGGGCGCCGGGTGGCGGACCTCCTGGGCGTGGAGATGCCGGGAGGGTTCGTCGAGACAGGTCCTCGACGAGCCTCGGCTTCAAGGTCGAGAGCTCGCAGAAAGACGTCTGGCTGGTCGGAGGCCCCCGCGTTCCGCGTGGACATCGACCGCGAGGCGGACCTCATCGAGGAGATCGCCCGTTTCTACGGGTACGACCGGATCCCGTCCGAAGTTCCCCAGGTCAAATCCCCGGATCACGTCGCGAACCGGAACCGGGACCGGATCCTGAAGCTCCGCCGGGCCATTTTCCCCACGGTTTCGACGAGGTCATCAATCCGAGCTTCGCCGACCCGGAGAAAGAGAAGCCGTCCTCGGAAGCGGTCGCGAGCCGGTTGCCATCCGCAACCCGATCTCGGCCAGGGCCTCGGTCCTCCGGACCAACATCCTCGATGGGCCTCCTCGAGAACGCGGCCTGGAACATGAACCGGGGGATGGAAGGGGTCCATATCTTCGAGGTCGGGAACATCTACTACGGCCAGGGGACAAGCCCGAAGAGCGGCTCACCCTCGGCCTCCTTGCCACCGGGGCTCCTCCCCGGCCGGGACTGGCGGCAGACCCCGGCCACGACCGACCTCTTTCGTCGTCAAGGGCGCCCTCGAGGCCGCCGCGGCGGCCACCCGCTACGAGCCTTGCACGTTCGAGGAGGCCGGCCACCCGTATTTCGAAGACGGGGAGAGCCTGGCGCTCCTCTACAAAGGCCAGGCCGTCGGCCGCCTGGGGGTCCTCAAGAAAGCCGTTGCGGCCGCTTATTCGGCCTCGGCCAGGCCGTGTTCGCCGCCGAGGTGGACCTGGACGGCCTGTTCGAGAAGCAGCCGCGGCCTTTCGCCTACGCGCCGGTCGCCAAGTTCCCGGCCGTCAGCCGGGACCTCTCGTTCCTCGTGGACCGGAGCGTGCCGTACCAGGAGATCCAGAAGACCCTGGACAGGCTGGCCCCGCCCCTTCTCGAGGGTTACGAGCTCCGCGACCGGTTCAGCGGGCCGTCCATCCCCGCCGGCCAGGTCAGCCTGTCGATGCGGTTCCGCTACCGGCACCCCCAGCGGACGCTGCTCGCCGAGGACGTGGACCGGGTCGAACAGGAGATCATCGGACAACTGAAATCCGCATGGAACATCCAACTCAGGGAGGGATAAATTGACAACCGAACTCGAGCGAATTAAAATACTTGAAGGGAAGATCGGTCAAGTCGTCGACTACGTCCACAAGCTCACGACCGAGAACGACAAGCTCAAGCAGCAGATCAAAGAGCTCCGGACCGAGAAGAAGGATTTCGAGGAGCAGAGCCGCAAAATCACCAGACTGGACGAGGAAGTGAAGAAGTTCGAAGGTGAGCGGGACGTCATCAAGGGGAAGATCGAGGCGATCATCAATCAGATCGACCAGCTCGGGCTATGATCGAAAAAATTCTCGAGATCGAGATCTTCGGACAGCGTTACAAGATCCGAGTCAAAGGAGAAGAGGATGAAAAATACATCGGCCACTTGACTTCCTATGTTGATCAGAAAATGCACGAAGTGGCGGTGAAATCCAAGTCCGCGGACCAGTCGAAGATCGCCGTGCTGGCGGCCCTGAACATCGCGGATGAGCTGTTTCTGAGCCAGAAGAAGCTGGATCAACTCAACGAAGCCATCGGCCACATGGAGACCGAGATCGAACACTTGGAGGTTCATCTTTTCGAAGATGAAAAAACATACAAGGATCTGGACAAAGCGCCTTCCTGACCCGGCCGCCGGGCGGGAGAGGCCGGCAGGCCGGCTGGACCCCTGCGCCTCCCGGGCGCGGAAGGGGAGCCGCTCTCTCTTCCTGAGGGGCCACCCCCTCCGGCTGGACCTCTGACGACCTCCTGTCTTTGACCTCGTCTCCTTCCGTCCAATTGAGAAGGAGGTAACTCACGTGACCATGAATCTCTTCAATTACGCATCGATCGCCGCCATCGTCGTTCTCGTGGTGGCGATGATCATCATTTTGGGCAAGCGGCAGAAGAACGCCCGCCATATCCAGAACGCGCAGGAGGAAGCCCAGGCCATCCTGGCCCGGGCCAAGGACGACGGAGAGAAGATCAAGCGCGAGGCCGCCATCGAGGCCCGGGAAAAAGACCTGAGCCGGCAGGCGGAATTCGATGCCCACAACCGGGAGAAGCAGAGGAAGATCAACGAGACCGAGCGCCGGCTCGTCAACAAGGAGGAGAACCTGGAGCGCCGGTTCCAGGCCCTTGAGCGGAAGGAACGGGACTTCTCCCAGAAAGAGAACCGGATCTTCCAGAAAGAGAAGGACATCGAGACGCTCGAAGAGAAGACCATGGAGATCCAGGGCAAGGCCCTGGAGGAGCTCGAGCGCATCTCGGGCCTGACCCAGGAAGAGGCCAAGGCCCAGCTCATCAAGCAAGATCGAGGACGAGGCCAAGCTCGAAGCCATCGGCACCGTCCGGAAGATCGAGGAAGAGACCCGCGAGAAGGCCGCCGTGCTGGCCCGGGAGATCATCTGCCAACGCCATCCAGCGGTCCGCCGCCGAGCACGTCGTCGAGTCGACGGTGTCCGTCGTCGACCTGCCCTCCGACGACATGAAGGGCCGGATCATCGGCCGCGAGGGCCGCAACATCCGGGCTCTGGAGATGGCCACGGGCGTCGATATCATCGTCGACGACACGCCCGAGGCGGTCATCCTGTCGAGCTTCGACCCCGTCCGCCGGGAGACTGGCCCGCCTGTCCATCCAGAAGCTCGTGACCGACGGCCGGATCCACCCGGCCCGGATCGAGGAGATCGTCGAGTCCGTGAAGGACGACCTCGAGCTGAAGATCAAGCAGGAGGGCGAGTCGGCGGTCCTCGAGCTCAGGGTCCGCGACGTCCACCCCGAGCTGATCAAGCTTCTCGGCAAGCTGAAATACCGGACGAGCTACGGGCAGAACGTGCTCCAGCACTCCAAGGAAGTGGCCATGCTGGCGGCCATGATGGCCCGCGAGCTCGGCGCCGACGTCAACGTCGCCCTCCGGGCCGGGCTCCTCCACGACATCGGGAAGGCCGTGGACAAGGACGTCGAGGGGACCCACACCGAGCTCAGCGTCGAGCTGACGAAGAAATACGGCGAGACCGAGAAGCCGTCGTCCAGGCCATCGCCTCCCACCACAGGGACGTCGACTTCCCCTCGATCGAGGCCGTCCTCGTCCAGTCCGCCGACACGCTCTCGGCCGCGCGGCCGGGCGCCCGGCGGGAGCTCCTCGAGACCTACATCAAGCGGCTCGAGAAGCTCGAGGAGATCGCCAAGTCCTTCGATGGCGTGTCCAAGGCCTTCGCCCTCCAGGCCGGCCGGGAGATCCGGATCATCGTCGAGAGCCAGAAAGTCTCCGACGACCGGGCCGCCCTGATCGCCAAGGACATCGCCGCCAGGATCAAGAACGAGCTCGACTACCCCGGGCAGATCAAGGTCACGGTCATCCGGGAGATGAGGGCCGTGGAATATGCCCGATAAATTCGGGGTCCTCTTCCTCGGCGACATCATCGGCCGGCCGGGCCGGCGGGCCATGGACAAGTTCCTGCCGGGCCTGGTCAAGAAGCACGCCCCGCCATCGATCGTCGCGAACGGCGAGAACGCCGCCGGCGGCAGCGGCATCACCGAGGAGATCGGGAAGCGAGCTCTTCCTCCAGGTCGACGTCCTGACCTCCGGCAACCACATCTGGGACAAGAAGGAAGCCTTGCCATATCTCGGCCGGGAGCCCCGCCTCCTCCGGCCGGCCAACTATCCCGCCGTCAACCCCGGCCATTCCTCCTACGTCTTCCAGCACGGCGACGGGGTCAAGGCGGCGGTCCTGAACCTCCAGGGCCGGGTGTTCATGGAGCCGCTGGACTGCCCCTTCCGGCGGGCCGACGAGGAGGTCGCAGCCCTGGCCGCGGAAACGCCCATCATCATCGTCGACATCCACGCCGAGGCCACCTCCGAGAAGCAGGCCCTGGGCTGGTATCTCGACGGCCGCGTCTCGGCGGTCATCGGGACCCACACCCATGTCCCGACGGCCGACGAACGGATCCTGCCCGAAGGGAACGGCCTACATCACCGACGTGGGCATGGTCGGGGGGCGGAACTCCGTGATCGGCATCTCCAAGGAGCAGGCCCTCCAGAGGTTCCTGACCTCGAGGCCGCAGCGCTTCGAGCCGTCCCGGGACGGCCTGTTCCTCTCCTGCGTCTTCGTCGAGATCGACCCCGGGACGGGACGGGCCCTCTCGATCAAACGGGAGGTTTTGGCGGAGGACGGACACGATGAATGAAGGCTTGGTGAAGCCGGATCTGGTCTACACGGTCTCCCAGCTCACCGAGGTCGTCAAGGCCGCCCTCGAGGTCGCCTTCCCCCAGGTCTGGGTCGAGGGGGAGATCTCCGGCTTCACGAGAGCGGCCTCCGGGCACGTCTATTTTTCCCTCAAGGACGAGAAGAGCATCCTCAAGGCCGTCCTGTGGAAGAGCGAAGCCCAAAAAGTCCCGTTCGAGATGAAGACCGGCCTCCGGGTCGTCTGCCGGGGCAGGATCACGGTCTACGCGGCCCGCGGAGATTACCAGCTCTCCGTCGACCTGGTCGAGCCCAAGGGGAAAGGCGCTCTACAGCTGGCCTTCGAGCAGCTCAAGGAGAAGCTCAAGGCCGAGGGCCTGTTCGACCTCGAGCGAAAGAAGAAGCTTCCCCTGAGGCCGCGGACGATCGGCGTCGTCACCTCCCCCACGGGCGCCGCGATCCGCGACATCCTCCGGGTCCTGGAGCGGCGCTACGCCCGGCTCCGGATCCTCATCTACCCGGTCAAAGTCCAGGGCGAGGGGGCGGCCCGCGAGATCGCCGAAGGGCTCGATCATCTGGGGGCGCTCCCGGCGGTCGACGTCATCATCGTCGGCCGGGGCGGCGGCTCGATCGAAGACCTGTGGGCCTTCAACGAGGAGGCCGTGGCCAGGGCCATCTTCCGCTCCCCGAAGCCCGTCATCTCCGCCGTCGGGCACGAGGTCGATTTCACGATCGCCGATTTCGTGGCCGACGTCCGGGCCCCCACGCCCTCCGCCGCGGCCGAGATCGTGATCGAGAAAGAGGAAGCGTTCGAGGAACGGATCAGGACGATGGCCCGGAGACTGGGCGAGCTCGTCAAGAGCGCCCTCCGGGAGCGGAAATATAAAGTGGACGACCTCGCCCGCCACCGGATCTTCGAGAATTTCCGGCTCGGGCTGAAGGAGTTCATCCATCGCGTGGATGACCTGGACGCGAAGGCCCGCAACGTCATCCAGGCCAGGCGCCGGGGGCTCGCGGAGAAAAAGACTTCGGTCGCTCTCTCGTCCGAGCGCTTGAAACACCTCTTTGCCCGGAACCTCGGTGACCGTCGGGCCGCCTGGGAGAGGCTCTCGACCAATCTTCACAACCTGAGCCCTCTCAACATCCTTAAAAAGGGCTACGCCCTCTGCTGGAAGGACGGCGGGCTACGGCTCGTCCGCGAGATCCAGGAGGTCGCGGAGGAGGACGCGGTCATCGTGTCCTTTTACAGGGGGGAATTCGAGGCCCGGGTCTTGAGCGTGGACAAGAAGAAGCTCCTCGAATCGCGTTTCCTGAAGGAGAGCCCATGACGAACATGACCTTTGAAAAAGCGCTGGCGGATCTCGAACAGATCGTTGCCAAGCTCGAAAAGGAAGGGATTTCGCTCAACGAATCCCTGGCCCTCTTCGAAAAGGGCGTCAAGCTCGCCCGGTTCCTCCGGGGAGAGCTGGACAAGGCCGAGCGGAAGGTCGAGATCCTGCTCAAGGACGAGAAGGGCGGGCTGAAGGCGGAGGATTTCGAGCCCGACCGGGCCGAGGACGAGGGGGAGGCCGACAAGGAGACCGCATCGCCACCCCGCAAGAAAGGGGAGGACGATCCGCCCTTTTGACGGGCGGCGGCCCCTCACGGAGATGAGACCGGAAACGGGTGATCGATGAAGAACGACGGGGCGGAGGGCCGGACGGCACTCGAAGAGATGCGGATGTCCGTCGAGGCGGAGCTCGAGCGGCTCCTCGCCGCCGACGGCTCCCGGCTCCTGGAGGCCATGCGCTATGCCGTCCTGGGCGGAGGCAAGCGGTTCCGGCCCCTCGTCCTTCTCGCCGCCGGCGACGCCTTCGGCGCTTCGCGGCCGGCCCTCCTGCCTTATGCCTGCGCCGTCGAGCTCATCCACAACTACTCCCTTGTCCATGACGACCTGCCCGCCATGGATAACGACGACCTCCGCCGCGGCCGGCCCTCATGCCACAAGGCCTTCGGCGAGGGGCTGGCCCTGCTCGCGGGAGATGGCCTCCTGTCTCTCGCGTTCGAGGTGATCGCCGGGCGCCCTCGGCTCGGGGGCACCCGGAAAGGAAAGACCGGGCCCTCCGGGAGATCGCGTCCGCGGCCGGTGTCGGGGGGATGGTCATGGGCCAGTGGCTGGACGTCAGCTTGAATCGTGAGAATGCGGACGCCGATGCGTTCATCGACATGATCGGAAAGAAGACGGGCGCCCTCATCCAGGCCGCGGCCATGGCCGGGGCCGTTCTCGCCGGCGCTCCGGCGCCGGGCCTGGCCGCCATCGGAGACTACGGGGCCGCGCTGGGGCTGGCCTTCCAGCTCCGAGATGACCTGGCCGATGCCGGACGGACCGGGTCGTCGGCAGGGCTCGACGCCGTGGCCCTTTTCGGCCGCGAGGGCGCCCGGGCCCGGCTGGAGGAGTACGTGACAGCCGCCCTGGCCGCCCTGGACAGGGGAAAGATCGGCTCCGCCGAGTTGAGACATCTGGCCGGGACGCTGAGCCCCGGGCGCGGGGCATGACCATGGCCAAGAAAATGGATTCGGTCAACAGCCCCGCCGACCTCAGGACGCTCTCCATTCAGGAGCTTTCGGGCATGGCCGAGGAGATCCGTGCCCTCATCCTGGAAACGGTCTCCAGGAACGGCGGCCACCTCGGGTCGAACCTCGGCGTCGTCGAGCTGACTCTGGCCCTCCATTATGTCTTCGATTCCCCGCGGGACAAGATCATCTGGGATGTCGGCCACCAATGCTACACCCACAAGATCCTGACCGGTCGGAGGGAAAGATTCGCCGAGCTCCGCCGGAGCGGCGGGATCCTCGGGTTTCCCTGTCGCGATGAGAGCGAGCATGACGCTTACAACACGGGGCACGCCTCGACGGCCCTGTCCGCGGCGCTCGGCATGGCCGTCGGCCGGGACAAGAATAAAGGGGACTTCCACGTCATCGCCGTCATCGGGGACGGCAGCCTGACGGGCGGGGTGGCTTTGGAGGCCCTGAACCAGATCGGCCACCTCCGGGAGCGGCTGATCATCGTCCTCAACTACAATGAGATGTCGATCTCGCCTAACGTCGGGGCCTGGTCCAAGTACCTGTCCTACCTCGTCTCCGGCCAGCATTTCATCAGGCTCAAGGACCAGGCGAAATCCTTCCTCAAGGCCATCCCCGTCGTCGGCTGGCCCATGATCCAGGCCGGCCACGCCCTGGAGGAGCTCATCAAGAAGACGATCTTCCCCGGGCTCGTTTTCGAGGAGCTCGGCATCAAGTACATCGGTCCGGTCGAGGGACACAGCCTCCGGTCCCTCATCGAGGCTTTCGAGCTGGCCAAAAAGTACGACGGCCCCATCCTCATCCAGTGCGTGACGCAAAAGGGCCGGGGATACCAGCCGGCCCGGACGGACCCGGAAAAATTCCACGGCGCCGGACCGTTCGAGATCGCGACGGGCAACGCCGAAGAACAACGGTCCCGGACATCCGCCCTCGTTCTCTACGGTCTTCGGCGAGACCATGGTCAAGATCGCCCGGAAGGACCCGAAGATCCTGTCCATCACGGCGGCGATGGGAGAGGGGACGGGCCTCGGCCGGTTCGCCGAGAGGTTCCCGGACCGGTTCTTCGACGTGGGGATCGCCGAACAGCATGCCGTCACCTTCGCCGCGGGGCTGGCCATCTCCGGGTTCAAGCCGGTCGTGGCCATCTATTCGACCTTCCTTCAGAGGGCCTACGACCAGGTCTATCATGATATCTGCCTGATGGACCTGCCCGTCGTTTTCGCCCTGGACAGGGCGGGGATCGTCCCGGACGACGGGCCGACCCACCAGGGGGTCAACGACATCGTCTACCTCAGGCACATGCCCAACATCATCGTCATGGCCCCCAAGGACGAGAACGAGCTCCAGCACATGCTCTGGTCCGCCCTGTCGTACGGCCACCCGGCTGCCGTCCGCTTTCCGAAAGGGGCGGGCCCTGGGGTGGCGCGGGACGCAGAATTCAAGCGGATCCCGCTGGGCCGGGCGGAGACCCTCAAGGAGGGCCGGGACCTCCTGTTCGCCTTCGGGAGCATGGTCCCGGCGGCCCTCGAAGCCGCCCGCGAGCTGGAGAAGGCCGGGATCTCGCTGGCCGTCGTGAATGCCCGTTTCGCCAAGCCGCTGGATGAGGAGCTCATCCTCCGCTACGCCCAGCCCGGCCGGACCGTCATCACGGCCGAAGAGGGCGTCCTCGCGGGCGGCCTGGGGAGCGCCGTCCGGGAGCTCGTCGACCGGGAAAGACGCTTCGGCCTGAGGTTCCTGGCCATCGGGCTTCCCATCGAAGCCTACCCCCTGGGCAAGGCCGAGGAGATCCGCCGGGTCTGTGGCCTGGACGCCGCCGGACTTGTGGAGAAGATCAGGTCTTTTTTCGCCTCGCCGTCATGAAAGAGCGCGCCGACAAGCTGCTGGTCAAGCGGGGGCTCGCGCCGAGCCGGGAAAAAGCGCAGGCCATGATCATGGCCGGGCTCGTCTTTTCCGGGGAGGCGAGGATCCTCAAGGCGGGGAGCCTTATCGACGAAACGGCGGACCTCTCGATCAAGGAAACGCTCCCCTTTGTCGGCCGCGGCGGCCTGAAGCTGGCCGAGGCCCTCGACCGGTTCGCCGTGGACGTCCGAGATAAGATCGCCGTGGACGTCGGCTCCTCGACCGGCGGCTTCACGGACTGCCTCCTCCAGCGCGGGGCGAGAAAGGTGTACGCGGTGGACGTGGACACGGCCCAGCTCGACTGGAAGCTTAGGGGAGACCCGCGGGTCGTCCGGGTCGAGAAGAACGCCCGCTACCTCGGGCCCGGCGACTTGGCCGATCCTCCGGACATCGTCACCGTGGATGTCTCCTTCATCTCCCTGCTCAAGGTTCTCCCCGCCCTCAAGGAGCTTCCCGGGGCCTGGCTCCTTTTGGCCCTGGTCAAGCCGCAGTTCGAGGCGGGGAGGGATCAGGTCGGGAAAAAGGGGATCGTCCGGGACCCGGCCGTCCACGAGGAGGTCCTGGGCCGCATCGTCCGCGGGGCCCGGGAGATCGGCTTCGGCCTCCGGGGACTCATCCGCTCGTCGACCCGCGGCCAGAAGGGCAACGTGGAGTTTTTCGGCTTCTGGGTCCGGGGAGGGGCCGACCCCGGCCGGGATGCTGCGGAGATCTGGATCAAGGAGGCCGTCAGCCATGAGGACCATTAACAAAGCCGGCATCGTCATCAAACCGCACGCGCCGCAGGTCGAGGAGCTTCTGAAGAGCGTCCTCGGCTATTTCGGCGGACGGGGCATCGACTGCGTCCTTGAGGACGTCGCCGCCCGGAAGCTCGGGCGGCCCGGCGGCCTGCCTCGGTCCGACGTCCCCGGCGCCTCGGATCTCGTCATCGTCCTCGGTGGCGATGGAACGCTTCTCAGCGTCGCCTACCGGGCCGCCCAGGCCGGCGTCCCCGTCATGGGGATCAACCTGGGCCGCCTCGGCTTCCTCACCGAAATTCCCGTCAGCGAGGCCTTCCTGACCCTGGACACCTTCCTGGCCGGCGCCCAGGACATCGTCAGCCCGCGGTCGCTCCTCGAGGTCACGACCGAGGCCGGCCCCATGTACTGCCTGAACGATGTCGTCATCACCAAAGGGGCGGCGGCCCGGATGATCGAGTTCACGATCCTCATCGACGAGAAGGATGTCGCGACGCTCAAGGCCGATGGGCTGATCGTTTCAACGCCCACGGGGTCGACGGCCTATTCGCTGGCGGCCGGAGGGCCGATCATCCACCCGCAGGTCGCGGCGGCCGTGCTGACGCCCATCTGCCCCCACACCCTGACCTACCGGCCCTTGATCATCCCGTCCGGATCCGAGGTCCGGATCAAGCTCCTGACCGGGAGCGAGGAGGTCTACCTGACGCTCGACGGCCAGCGCGGCGGCGTCCTTGACAGGAACGACACCCTCGCCATCCGGAAAGCCCCGGTCGAGCTCCAGCTCGTGACCTCGCCCCGGCGGAGCTACTACGACCTGGTCAAGGAAAAGTTGAGCTGGGCCGAGTAGCGCCCAAGTCCTATTAAAGGTCGGAGGGGTCCTGTCACGGCGCGTCACCGTCCGGCCTCAGCTCCACCCATCCCCCCGTGGGGCGGAGGGGCAAGTTCCCCCTCCTGAACCTCCCCTCCTCGGCTACCGGGAGCCTTCCTCGGACCGGGGGGAAGCCTCCCCCTGGACACCCCAGCGCTCGCGCGCAATCCCCTTCCGCCTCGTGCGGGCGGTGACTGACACCGTGCCACCCCTCTGCTTTTACTAAACGCTTCGGGAAGGCTGAGCCGTGCATCATGTTACAGCCATTCCCAGAAGTCCTTGCGGCTCTTAAGGTGGCGCCGAGGCCGTCGGCAGGGAACGGAGTCTTCGGAGTGACCAACAAGAGCGCGGCCGAGCGACTCGAGGCCGCGCTTTTGGGAAATATCTGGAAAGAGAGGAGCTGCTCAGTCTATCCATATTCTTCTCAGAAGTGCGGCTCTGAGTCCCGTCGCCGCACTTCTGATGGTCGCTCCTCGGAATCCGCTCCCGGCCGGAGGGGGACCCGGCGGGATTTCCGACGGGGGAACCGGGACAGGTTCCCGGGGGGCGGGGGATTAGGACGGCCTCGGCGCCACCTGCGCTCGTTCCCGCCCGATTGCCGGAGAGGCCTCGGGGATTGGCCGGAACGTCGTGTGCGGCTTAGCGCAAGCCGCACTCTGGAGTGGAGGGCAAAACCGAGGCCCTTTCTTGTGACGCACACAGACGGGACTCGGCCGGAAGAGGACTTTGCCTCTTGGTTTGACAATTCGCGGTCCGGCCGCTATGATGGACCGCGCGGCGGTTGATGGCCGCGAATCCAATCCTGGCGAAAGCTCTCGGAGGGGATTATTCCCCCGTTGAGGAGAAAATGATGTCCGAGACGATCATTCAAGGCACGGATGCCGGTTTCGAGCAGGAGGTCCTGAAGTCCGACCTCCCGGTCCTGGTCGATTTCTGGGCTCCGTGGTGCGGGCCCTGCCGGATGATCGCCCCGGTCATCGAAGAGATCGCCAAGGCCAACCAGGGGAAGTTGAAGGTCGTCAAGATCAACGTCGACGAGAACGGCAAAACGCCCGTCACCTACGGCGTCATGTCGATCCCCACGCTGATAGTGTTCAAGGGCGGCGAGCTCAAGGAAACATCCGTCGGCGCGCTCCCCAAGGCCAAGCTGGCCGAGCTCATCGCCCGGCATCTGTGATCTCCATGGGCGGAACCTGGGACATCGTCATCGTCGGGGCCGGACCGGCCGGACTCTCGGCCGCGATCTACGCCGGCCGGGCCAGGCGGTCGACCCTTGTCCTCGAAAAAGGGCTTCCCGGCGGGCAAATCCTGGTGACGGATTGGGTCGAGAATTTCCCCGGGTTTCCCGACGGGGTCGCCCCTTTCGAGCTGATGCGCGATTTCCACAAGCATGCCGAAAAATTCGGGGCCCGGATCGAAACCGATGAGATCGAAGGCATTTCGGGATCGGAAGGAGCCTGGATACTGCGGGGCTCAAAAGATCAATACGCCGCGCGGGCGGTCATCATCGCCACCGGGTCGGCCTACCGCCGCCTCGGGCTCGAGAACGAATGCCGCTTGACGGGCCGCGGCGTGTCCTACTGCGCGACCTGCGACGGCGCCTTCTTCACGGGCCGCGACATCGCCATGGTCGGCGGAGGGGATAACGCCCTCAAGGAGGCCCTCTTCCTGACCAAGTACTGCCGGAAAGTGACCGTCATCCACCGGCGGGACCGGTTCCGCGGCGAGCGGATCTATCAGGAGCGCATTTTCGCCAACGAAAAAATCCAGGTCCTCTGGGACACCGTGGTCGAGGCCCTCAACGGGGGGGACAAGATCGAATCGCTGGATCTCCGGAACCTTAAGACAGACAATAAGATACATCTTCCTGTCGAGGGGCTCTTCGTTTCGATAGGGACCGAACCCCAGACGGGTTTTGTCCGCGGCCTCCTCGACCTCAACGAATGGGGCCAGATCAAGGTCGGACTCAATATGGAATCCTCGATCCCCGGGATCTTCGCCGCGGGTGACGTTTCCGATTCCTGCCCCAAACAAATCGCCACGGCCGTCGGCACGGGCGTCCACGCTGCCTTGTCGGCCGAAGAATACCTCTCCCAGCGCTGACCTAGATCATTTTATCGGTCGAAGAGGCCCACAATTTCTCAATTGGCGAAATAGCCCGCCAGGTGGGAGATCCGATAGCCGCCCGTTTTAATCTCAACCCGGATCTGCCGAAATCTTCCGTCTTGTTTCTTGTCTTTCGGCGAATAGTAGAGGAGATAGTAGTTTTCAGCCGCCGTGGCCGCCTGCTGCATCAGGTAATCGGCGTTCGCCGAACGGGCGGTTAAGCCTCCCGTCGCCTTGGCGAGTTCGTCGAAGGTGGAAAATATATCCCGTCTCTCGCCGATCTGGGTTGACGTCATGTCGGCCGGATTCTTCGTTACATATAGAAAATGGACAGTAATGGAGGAATCGGCAAACGTTTTCTTCAGGCGGTCCATATCGAGCGAAGACTTGCGGTTCAATGTCTCGGAGAGCTCGGTAATGAGTGATTGCACAAAGGGATTTTCGAAATATTTACCAAGAGTCTTTACATCCAGAAGGGGGACAAATTCTTTCTGATAAAAATAGAAGACGATTTTCTGCCCCCCCGTCTTTTTCAAAGCCCTCGCGAAATCGATGAATTTTTGCTCGTCGATCGTGCGGAGCTGCTCCAATTGATCTACGTCGGCCCGGTATCTCATCAGATATTCTTCGAATGTCCCAGTGCCGAACATTCCCTGCATTTCCCGTTCCGACATTTCTGCGGTGTCTGTCTGCCGATTACTGCCGGCGCCAACCATCCGCTTGAGGTCGGCGAGGACGGAGAGGTAAGCCGAGTTTCCGGCCAAAATGTCCTTCCTCAGCTTTTTATTCAGCTCGGCGACGATCTTTTCGGCGGGGATCTTTCCCGCGATCTCCCTTTTTAGGTCGTAAACGGCCCGGGGGCTGATCACGAGAAGATGATCTTCCGGCGTGATGACGTTCTGGAAAAAGTACGCCAGGGCTTTGGAAACCTGCGGGTTGGGCTCGTATAAAGAGAAAAATAGATAGAAGGAGCGGGAGGTCTCAGGCTTGAAGATCGTTTTCTCTTCCTTCCGTTCAAGGTTTGTTTTCTTAATGAGATAGACAGCCTCGATCTTCTGGGGCTCGCCATCCTCATAAACCTCGAAGTCCTGAAGCGTCAGATTATCGACGAACCGGTCGCCGTTGAACACGCGGACAGGGACCGCAATATTGAGGACTCGGACATTGTAAGAGAGGTCTTGAGGAAAGAGGGCGGCAGACATGAAAAAGAGCGCGAGCACAAATGCACCTTTTATGAGTCCGCAGGATATGAACCGAAGCGCAATTGAGGAACCGAGCGATCTCGATTTTAGCATTCTATCTCTTCCCTCGCCCTTCTGAAGTTATTAGCCGGGCTGACCCACCCCTTTCAATATACCACCCCTGAAGTGAGATCTTCAAGCATTGGAGCCTCAACTAAGAACTAATTCAGGTTAAGCTTTCATGACGGCCGAAAAACCCCTAGCAGAGGCACGCGGAGGCGAAAAAAAGATGGACGGCGCGTTTGACTTGTGCTCAGTAGCGATGCATATTACATTATAAAGGTGGGAGATGGGCATCCTCAATCGTCGAATCGTTGTCCCCCACCTCGTCCGATTCGCGCAAGAGGTCCTGAGACTCCGAAACCTGGCCCGCCTGGCTGTGTGCGTGTTCTTCGTCCTGCCCCTCCATCCCCAGGAGCTTCATCACACCGCCGGGGTCACCAACGTCGAGGTCCCGGTCCGGGTTTTCGACGGCGACAGATTCGTCGACAACCTGGCCCTCAAGGACTTCGAAGTCTTCGAGAACGGCAAACCCCAAAAAATCGTCGCCCTCTACCTGATCCGGAAGACAAAGATCCAGAAAGGAGAGGAGCCCGTGGCTCCGGCGGAGGCCAAGTCCGTTCCCGCGACCGACGTGACCAAACTCTCTCCGGAGACCGTCCGGAATTTCGTCCTTATATTCGAAGTCCATGATCCCATGCCCAAACTCGACGAGGCCGTGGATTATTTCTTCAAGCAGGTCCTTCATAAAGGAGACCGGCTGACAGTCGTCAGCCCACGGAAGACGTACCTGTTCAAACCGGAGGCTTTCGACAGGGTTTCGCCCACTGAAGCCGCCCGTCAACTCAAGAGTAAGCTGAGGAAGGATATCATCATCGGGGCCATGGAATATCGGAGCCTCCTTCAGGATATCAAGGACCTAGATGCAAACCAAGATATGGGCGGTGAAGTGAAGGGGCAATTGATCATGAATGATATCCGGCAGCTGCGCGATCGGATTACCGTCAACGATGAGGGGATTCGGCAGCTGGCCCAGGCCTTGAAAACCCAGGAAGGGCGGAAGATCGTTTTCCTGTTCTATGAGAAAGAAGATATCGTGATCCCGGCCTCGAAATATGAGTCCTCGGCTTATGACTGGGAAGCCCAGAGACCTATTGACTACAACGTCAAGGACATTGAGAAACTCTTCGCCGACGCCTCTCTGACGGTCAATTTTATCTTTCTGACCAATTCCACGACGAGCACATTTGACATCACGGACCAACGGCGCAGTGAGGAACGCAGCCTGACAGACCTGTCCGGCAGTATCTACGGGGCCTCCCGGGAGATGTCGCAGGCCTCCGGCGGAACCACGGAATCCTCGACCAACGCCCTGGCCGCCTTCAAAAAAACGGTGACGGCATCAGAGAATTATTATCTCCTCTACTATGTCCCTTCCGAATATAAGGCCGATGGGAAATTCAAGGAGATCAAAGTCACGGTGAAAGGGAAGCATTACCACGTTTTCAACCGTTCCGGATATATAGCCAAATAACGCTTCGGCCGCCTGGCCAAAAGCAAACACGCCGAGCGCGTCGCCGCGAAGCACCCCGCGATGCTCAACCGTCGCTTCGTCCAAACGAGGCTGGGCAGGGACCTCCAGGGCTAAACGGGAAGCATGGGGTCCGGAGCCTTGAGGGCTTAATAATGGACTTCGGTTTGGACGATGAAGAACTTATAATCCCTGTAGACGACCGTCGTTTCCGAAACCCGCAAGAGCCCGATCTTAGAGTCGTAATCCTCACGCGTCGTCAGGCGGTCTGGAAAGCGGATGCCATTTTTCTCGATCCCGTATAGGCAGATGATAGAGATTCGGGGCTCGGCCCCGTGACCGATCATCTCGGCCATCTGTTTGACCTTCTCAAAATTGCCCAAGCCAGTCTGGTCCCACTCGATTTTAACGATGGCGAAGTCCTTCTTCCTGATCCAGACTTTTCCGTAAAGCAGGGCGGGCTCCGGCGGTCCCGCGGGCCTGGCTTCGATCAGGAAGGTTTTTTCTTTATCCACAACGTCCTCTCCGAGATACGCATAGACGTGCCGCGGCTGCCAACCTTCCCCCAGGAGCCCGACCGGCCCGTAGACCATATATTTATGTTTGTAGAGCTTCGTTTTCAGGGAGGCATTCGGCTCATTTCGCGGCTGCCCGTTTTCCATGAGAAGCGTCCGTTTTTCTTCGATGAGCGCTCCAGATCGGACGAGCTGGTAATCGTACTCGAGGGAAACGTCGATCACATACCGGGGCCCTCCGATCGCGCTCAACGAGAACGGAAAAGAGAGCGGCGGGCTGTATTGCCGTTCGTTGATCCTTTCGCGAGAGACAAAATAAAGAGAGGCCGCGGCCAGGCGCCTGCAGTAGTCTTTCGTTTTTTCAAGGATTTGGGGAAGCGGGACGGCCGGCGGACGGCCTTGGTGTTCCGCGGCCGTGGCCTGTTTCAAGGCCCATCCGAGGAGCGGCAGCCCCATAAGAAGCGCGAGGGCGTAAAGCGGTCTTCTTCTCACGCGGAATCCCGATCTCCCAATATCGGGAGTGTCAGATATCCTGTGTAAATTCCTTCCTTGCGCTTAAGCGCGTTCCCCCTCTTTCCAAGGTTACGAGCCGGGCCCGTTAGGTGCGAGGCGAAGCTGCCTATTTTGCCGGAACCGCCGGAGCAGGGACCGGCGCCGCCGCCGCGTCGAGCGTCTCGTTGATCACGGCGCCGAGCTCCGCCCCCCAGAGCATGATGACCAGAGAGAAGGAGATCCAGAGCAGGAAGAAGATGATCGACGTCAGGGTCCCCTGGAGAAGCTTGTTCAGGACGACCCCGATGGCCGAGAAATGAACGACGTAGAACGCGAACATCCTCTTGAAGAGCTCATAGAGCAGGGCCGCGACCGCGGCCGGGAAAACTGCGGCCCTGGTGTGGACCTTCCGCTCGGGGATGAACTTATAGATGATGAAGAAAACGAGGAAGGTCAGGAAATAGGGGATCACGTACTGGATGAAAACATTGTTGACGAGCCGGACGACGTCGGGGTTGAGGTAGGAACGCACGATGTCGCTTTCCTGGATGGACCGGCCGATGGCCGTCCAGACGGCCGTGATGGCCAGGGAGAAGAGCATGACGATGCCGACGATGAACATGACCACGTATTCGATGAGGCGGTTGTAGAAGAAGGACCGGTGGTAGTTGGTCTTGAAGATGACGTTGATGGTCGCGATCAGGCTCGAAAAGAGGAAGCTCGCGGAGATGAGCGACCCCAGGAGGCCGAAGATCCCCAAATTGGTGACGCGTCCCGGACAGCCCCTGGAGCCGGGTGAAAAATCCCGGGTCGGAACGGGCGAAGAACTCGTCCGTGAAGATGTTCAGGCTCCGGAGGGCGATCGCGGTGCTGCCGAGGAGCTTGGTCGAACCGTAAAAAAAGAGGGCGAGGAGAGGGACCGTGCAGAGGAGGGCGAAGTAGGAGATGACGATGGCAGACGTCCAGCACTTATCGTCGTTGAACCGCTTGAAGGAAGCGGTGAGGATCTTGAACGGTGAGAGCTTCATCCGTCCCGGCGCGGTCCCGCGGACCGTTTCCGGAAGCCCTTAGACGTACTTGCCCCACTGGACCATCAGGATGATGATCGTGATGAGCAGGGCGTAAATGACAAGCGTTTCGATCAGGACGAGTCCGAAGATCAGGAGGAAGCGGATGTGCGGGGCCCCGTTGGGGTTCCGGGAGATGCCCTCGCAGGCGCTGCTGATGGCCTTCGCCTGGCAGAACGCCCCGGCCGCGACCGACAGGGTGATGATGGCAGCCCCGACGATGAGCGAGATCTTGTACAGGGACGCCTTGGCCGCGCTGGGCGCCCCGGCTTCCTGGGCGAGGAGTGGAGCGGCGAGGACCGCGGCAAGGAAAAAGAAGACGCTCAAGGCTTTGAGTTTTTTGGACATGACGGAACTCCTTTTCATTTAATGTTCTTCTTCTTGGGCGACGGCCCCGGCGATGTAGATGCAGGCCAGGAGGACGAAGACGAAGGCCTGGATGACCGAGGTGAAGATGGCCACGGCCATGAAGGGCAGGGGGAGGAGGAACGGGATGATGGAGGCCATGATGACGATGAGCAGCTCCTCGGCGAAGATGTTCCCGAAAAGCCGCATCGAGAGCGAGACCGGGCCGCGAGAAATGGCTGATGATCTCGATCGGGATCATGAGAGGAGCCAAGGCCGGGATGGGGCCCATGAAATGCTTGAAGTATTTCAGGCCCTGGGCTTTGACGCCCTGGACATGGTAGTAGAAAAAGACGGCCAGGGCGCAGCCGACCGTCACGTTGAGCTTGCTCGTCGGCGACATGAAGCCGGGGACGAGCCCGATGAGGTTGCAGGACGAAGATGAAGAGCCCGACCGTCCCGATGACGGGAAGGTACGCTTTCCCTCCGGGCCGATGGTGTCCATGATCAGGCCTTCGAAGAGCCCGAAGATCATCTCGAGGACGCTCTGGCGGCCTGGAGGGGACGAGGCTGAGCTTGCCGGGAGGCCAGGCCGAAGACGACGATGAGGATCGCCGTAACGATGATGACCATCACGACGTAGTCGGGGAAGGGATGGAGCGGGATCGGCGACCCTGACTCCGAAGAGGTCCGAGGAGCGAGGCCAGGGGTCTGCCGAAGATCTTGTTGAAGAGCTCGACGGTGAAAAGAGTATGTTCTAGGCCTTCCATGTCTTCATGCGAAGAAGGGCCCCGACGCCTTCCGCCAGGAAAACGGGGACGATCGTGGAAAAACCGGCGCCGAAGGCCAGAATCTTCCTCGGAAAGAGGAGGATTATAATCAAAAAGGCCGCGCAAATCAACCCGAGGCGGAGGGCATAGAGGAGGATGGCGGAGCGGAGAGCGCCCTCCTTGTCCTTGGCGAGGAGCCGCGTCAGGGAGCGCTTGAGCCAGAGGAAGCCCAGCGCCGCGAGCCCTCCGCCGGCGAAAAAGAGGAGGCCGGCCAGGGAGCCGAAGAGGAGGGCGACGGCCAAGCCCAGGACGGCCGAGAGGGCGAGGATCTCGAGGGGGATCCTGCGGAGGATCCGCTCGTCCTGGATCTCGACCTGACTCATCGGGGAGAGTTCCTTTCGTTTCCGGCGCGGCCGGCTCCCGCCTAGTATAGCACGTCCAAGCGGGGAACGCCGGGAGTTTGCGGGACGCAGCACCGGGCCCGGAGATCCGACCCATGGCCCGGGGTTCCTGGCGCTTGACAATCCCCCGGCCGTTCCCGAAAATAACCTGGGAATCGAGCTGCCTCGTCCCCAGAAGAGCCCATGACGACCCTTAAACCGCCACGGCCCAGCTTCCGGAAGCTCGCCGAGTTGAGCTCCGTCGGACTCATGCTGCCGTCCTCGATCATCGTCGGCCTTTTCTTCGGATATTTTCTTGACCGCTGGCTGGGAACGGGTCCCTGGCTTCTCCTGATTTTCACAGTCCTCGGGGTCATCTCAGGTCTCTTGAGCCTTTTCCGGGCTATGAACAAGTATACCAAGGACCAGCCTCCCGACGACTGACCCAGGTTTGATTCACCGGGGGGGATGTGCTAAGTTCATATCAATGAAGCCCCAATTCCCCGGGGTCAGGCGCCTCCTCCCTGCCGTCGTCGCCTGGCTTGTGCTTTTCGGGCTGAGGATGCCGGCTCCCCCGGTCTCGGCCTTGGAGCTCGCCCTCTCCGGCCGCCAAGAGGCCCCCTCCCCGCAGGCCGAGATCAAGCTCGTCGCCCGGAACAAGGAGATCACCAAGAACCGGATCTATGCCTCGGGAGACGTGGAAATCCAGTACAAAGACGTCCTGCTCCTGGCCGACCGGGTGGAGTTCGATCCCGTAACCAAGGACGTCCTCGCCGAAGGGAACGTCATCATCCAGGTCCGGAACGAAGTCACCCGGGGGGAAAAGGTCATTTTCAACCTGGACACGGAGATCGGGCGGGTCGAAAAGGCCTCGGGGATGATCCAGCCGTCCATCCTTTACGAAGCCGATCGGCTCGAACGGAAAACCGCGGACTTCTTTAGCCTCAGCCGGGCCTGGCTCACGACGTGCACCCAGCCCGTCCCCCGCTGGGGCTTTTCCTTTTCCCGGGCCAACCTGAAGACGAACACCTACGTGGAGATGTGGAACGCCGTCCTCTCGATCAAGAAGGTCCCGATCTTCTATCTGCCCTATCTCCGCTATCCCCTGGAAGACCGGGCGACGGGCTTCCTCATGCCCAAGGTCGGTTATACCGGGACCAAGGGCTTCGAGTACTCCCAAGGTTTCTTTCTCGCGATCGGGAGGAACATGGACGCGACCTTCGGGCTCGATGCCTACCCCAACCTCGGCCTGGGCCTGGGATTTGAATACCGCTATCTCTTTGCGAGAGGGACCGGCGGCCAGATCGACCTCTACCATTTCATCTTCAAGAAAGACGCCCAGGGAACGACCGAGAGCCCGGGCTCCATCATCCGTATCAGCCACAACCAGGCGCTGCCGCTGGGTTTCACCCTGGCCGCCAGCGTGGACTACCAGACGTCTTACAGCTTTCTGAGCGAGTTCGACGACGAGTTCCGCCGGGCCTCGATCTCGAACAGGAGTTCGCAGGTCTTCTTGTCGCGGTCCTGGTCCCATTTCAATCTGAGCGTCCGGGTGTCCCGTTTCGAGACCTATTTTTCCGAGCTCAATGACTCCATCATCAGCACCTCTCTCCCCCAGGTGAACTTCAACGTCTTCAAGGTCAAGCTCTTCTCCCCGCTTTATTTTTCCCTGAGCGGCGGCTTCAACAACTGGCAGTACGGATGGGACTCGGAGTTCAAGGCCGGGACGGAGCGCCGGTCGACAGACCTCTCGGTCAGCCCGACCTTGAGCCTGCCGTTCACGTCCATCCCCTGGCTGACGGCCAACACGTCCGTCACGGCCAATTTCGTCTACTACACCAACAGCCTCGACCCGGTGACAGGCCAGGTCCGGGACAACCCGCTGTTCACGAAAAATATCGTGGTCAACGTCGATATCACGGGACCCGTTTTTTACAGGGTCTATTACGACCGGACCGGCGAACCCCGGCTCAAGAACGTCATCGAGCCTTATATCAACTACTCTTACGACAGCCCGATCGCCGAGGCCGACAGGATCGTGACCCCCACTGGCTTCTATCGCTACCACCAGATGAGCTACGGCCTGACCAGCCGGTTCTTCATCAAAGAGGGAGATCGGCCGACCGAGATCATGTCCTTCGGACTGAGCCAGACCTACTATTTCGACCCCGAGAGCGGCCCCCTCAAGAACTACGTCGTCGACGGGAAGCCGCCGCGGTTCTCGGAGATCACCGGGAACCTGAGGTATTACCCGAAGGAGAATTTCAGCCTCGACGCCGCCATCGGGTACAATCCTTATTACCACAACTTTTCGAGCTTCAGGCTGACCTCGACGGCGGGCTCGAAGGAGGACGGCCGGTTCCTGTCCATGAACTGGTACAAGAGCCTGAACTCCTGGGTCCCGGGGGCCGACCCCACTCTCGGGCCCCTCTACAACCGCGACCAAGTCGGCGTCACGGGCGGCCTTCGGCTGCCGGGCTCGTCCCTGGGGCTCCAAGGGGAAGTGGATTACAACATCCAGGAGAAGAAGCTCCTCTACACGGCCGCCCAGGCCGTTTACCACTACCAGTGCCTCGATTTTCAATTCGAGCTCAGGTTCTATTATTATCGTACTCCGCCGGAAACGGTGTTCAAGTTCTCCGTGGGGATCGGGAATATCGGGCGGACCCAGGACATCCTGGGCCCCTTCGGGCCTGAGTTCGGCGGGCGGTGAGCGAGCGGGCCCCGGGCGTCGGCGCGGGGCCTAGATGTTGAGCTCGAGCTGGCCGTCCTGGGCGAGCTTCCGCTCCCTCTCGATGTCTTCGAGGAGGTCCGGGGTGATGTCGCCCGTCGGGTAGATCCCGTCGAAACAGGCGGCGCAGAAGTTCTTGATCTTCGGGTTCTCCATCGCGACCGCCTTCTTGAGCGAGGCGAGGCTCTGGTAGATGACCTTGTCGGCGCCGATCTTCTTGGCCACGGCCTTCTCGTTGGCGTCCTGGGCCACGAACTCCGTCTTCGTCTGCATGTCGATGCCGTAGACGCACGGGTGGCGGAGCGGCGGCGAATAGGAGGCGAAATACACCTTCTTGGCCCCGCACTCCCGGATCATCTCGATGATCGCCCGGGACGTGTTGCCGCGGACAATGCTGTCGTCGACGAGGAGGACCTTCTTGCCCTTGATCTCGGAGGCGATGGGGCTGAGCTTCTGGAGGACCGAGTCTTTCCGCTTGTCGACGCTCGGCATGATGAAGGTCCGGCCGATGTAACGGTTCTTGACCAGGGCCTCGCTGTACTTGAGGTTGAGCCTCCGGGCGATCTCGATGGCCGCGTCCCTGGCCGAGTCCGGCACGGGGACGACGACGTCGATCCCGAGCTTCCGCTTCCTGATCTCCGCCGCCAGGAACCGGCCCAGGTTGACCCGGCACTTGTAGACGTTGGCCTTGTCGATGAAAGAGTCCGGCCGGGCGAAGTAAACCCATTCGAAGAGGCAGGGGGAATGGGCGCAGTGGGCCAGTTTTTTCTTGTGGAGGCGCCGGCCCTTGTCGAGGAAGACGGCCTGCCCGGCCTCGACGTCCCGGATGTCGCCGAAATTCATGATGTTGAGCGTGACGGTTTCCGAGGCGAAGGCGTAGGACGGCAGGAGGCCGTCCTTCCGGACGCCGTAAGCCAGGGGCTTGATCCCGTAGGGATCCCGAAAGGCCACCAGCCCCTGCTCGGCGATGTAGGCGACGACCGAGTAGCTGCCTTTGACCTTCTGGAAAACACTCTCGACCGCCCGGTAGATGTGCTCCGGCTCCAGGACGCGGGCCTTCTCGTGGGCCAGGGATTCGGCGAAGATGTTGAGGATGATCTCGACGTCGCAGTCGGAGTTGAGGAGCCGGTGGTACTTCTCGAAGAGCTCCTCCTTGAGCTCCCGGTGGTTGGCCACGTTCCCGTTGTGGGCCATGATGATGCCGAACGGGGAGTTGAGCTGGAAGGGCTGAGCGTCCTCGCCGCCCCCGCCGCCGATCGTCGGGTAGCGGGTGTGGCCGATCCCGATCGGGCCCCGGAGGTGCTGGATGGCCTCGACGGTGAAGATGTCCCGGACCAGGCCGTTGCCCTTCTTCGTATGGAACCGCCCGTCATAGGTGATGACGCCCGCGGCGTCCTGGCCGCGGTGCTGCATGGCGAGGAGGCCCTGGTAGAGGTCGCGGACGACAAAATCGTTGGCCCACATCCCGATGATGCCGCACATGATCAAGTATTATAAGGCATTCCGGGGGTTTTATAAAGGCATTCTCTCCCGGCTTCATCCTTTGACGGGGCCAGGGCCTGAAAGGCCTAGCACCGTCAAAGAGGATAATATTCCTATGTTCTTATGCTTTGACGGGGCCAAGGCCTGAAAGGCCTAGCACCGTCAAGGGGTGAAAGCAAGAGAAGACATCACCCCTTGACGGCGCGGCCGGGCTCAATGGCCGCTTCGTCGATGAGCATGACGGGGATATCGTCCCGGATGGGATAGACACGAAAGCAGGTCACGCACCTCAAGCCCTTCTCGTCGGCCGTGAGCTTGACCTCGGTCTTACAAAGGGGACAGGCCAGGATGCTCAGGAGTTTTGGGTTCAAGGCCATGGTGTCCTCTCCGTTCAAGGATATCCCTGCCGGAGCCTTACGTCAAGCGAGCGCGGCGAAGAATGGGGCTCTTCTCCCAGGGAAATAAGATCAGTCGTCAGGGCCGTGCCAGAAGCCTTAAAAGTGGAATTTCACCCCGGCCCTGAGGATCATCCCGCTCAGGTTGAGACCGGCCGTGCGGGCGCCCAGGATCCCCGACCCGGACGGCTCGGCTGACCGGACAAAGAGGAGATTGTAGCTCCGACCGTCGGCGCCAAGCGCCTGGTAGTACCACAAGGACCCTGCCTCGGTCGAGGACGAGCCGGCGGAACTCTGGTACGTGCCCGTGCCTTTGAAATCGTCGAGCTGGGCCAGCCGGAACCCCGCCTCGGAGAAAAAGAAGAGCCGCGGACCGATCCTCCACTCGCCGCCGACCGCGACCTCCATCCCCAGCGCATGGGCCTTTGCCCAGCCGTTCCATTCCTGCGAGCTGTCCTGGGCTGCCACGAACGTATAGTCGTATCCCGCCTTGACCGAATAGTAGGCGAAGCTCCCCCGGATGTAGAAGTCCGGGCGAGGGTAGAAACGGATGCCCACCTTGAGAGGGATGGCCTCAACGATCGGCTTGGTCGTCGTGCTGGGGACGAAGAGGGAAGCATCGCCGCTCGGGTAGCTGACCTGGCTCGAGCGCCGGCCCGTCAGGTAATCCAGGCCCAGGCCGACCGAGAGGCTGGGACTGATCCTGTAGAAGACCTCGAAGCCGAGAAGATAAGCCAGGCTGAGTTCGCCGACCGAGCCGCTGGCCGGAACGCCGAGCAAAGCCGCGTTAAACCCGGCGAACCCTGCGGCCCCGTTGTTGAAGTCGTCGGCGACGATCGTGCCGCCGCCGGCGGACAAAAAGATGTCGAAGGGAAGTCCGCTTTCGGACCGGCCGGAAGCGGCGCTCGGCTGGTCACCCAGGGGCAGCTTCGCGGGCCCGGAGCCGGGCCGCGACTCCCTCCCCGTTTTCCCCTCCGGCGCCGGTGACGGGTTCACGATGGTGACGAGACTCTCGTGGATATACCCGGCGATGACCCCGCCGTCCTCAAGGGTGTACCGGACGACATACCATTCTCCTTCTTTCCGGTCGGCTTCGAGGACCGTGCCCTCGGGGATCTGCTGGAGAACGGCGCTTCCGATGTCGGGCCTTTCCCGGAGGTTGGCCTGTTCGGCCGAAACCTTGATCTTGACCGTCCTCGCCGCGCTGTCCTGGGCCGCAATGACGGAGACCCGGCCGAGGCAGAGCACGAGGATGAAAAGGATGGCGATCTTTTTCAAGTTCCTGCTTACCATGCTCGAATGGCATTATAGTCGAGAAGATGGGCGTATCACAAGCATTGAACCCAGGCCCCCCACCGCCGGAAGCCCGCCCGGGGCCCCCCGACGGGAGCGTCGTGCCTGGATCAGCTGAGGAGGGGGGACTACTCGTATTCGGCCCAGTGCTTGGCCGCGAGGCTTTCCAGGGGGTGGTCGGCGATGGCGTTGACGAAAAGGTCGGCCACCTGGAGGTTGGTCAGGATCGGGATGGAGAAATCCACGGCCATCCGCCTCAGACGGTAATCGGAGTCGAACTCGACCCGCTTCCCCGGGTTGGGGATGGAGATGACGAAATCGACCTTGCGTCCGGCGATGAAGCCGCGGATGTTCGGCTCCCGCCTCTCGTGGACCTTGAAGAGCCGGGTGTTCGGGATCCCGTTCTCGCGGAGGAAGTTCGAGGTGTGCTCGGTCGCGTAGAGGCGAAGGCCCAGGGCATGGAGCTTGCGGGCCGGCTCGAGGAAGCGGTGCTTGGAGGTCTCGCCGCCGATCGTCAGGAGGACGTTCTTCTTTGGCAGCGTGAAGCCCGCGGACAGGAGGGCCTTGAGGAAGGCTTCGTGGATGTCGTCGCCCAGGCAGGCCACCTCGCCGGTCGAAGCCATCTCGACGCCCAGGATCGGGTCGGCCCCCTTGAGCCGGGAGAAGGAGAACTGCGGCGCCTTGACCCCGACGTAGTTCAGGTCGAGGGTCGTCTTCCGGTTCCGGACCGGCTGGCCCATCATGGCGGCCACGGCCAGCTCGATGAAATTCGTCCGGGCCACCTTGGAGACGAAAGGGAAGGAGCGCGAGGCCCGGAGGTTGCACTCGATGACCTTGATCTCGTTGTCCTTGGCGATGAACTGGATATTGAAGGGCCCGCTGATCTGGAGGGCCCGGGCGATCTCCCGGCCGATCTCCCGGATCCGGCGGATAGTCTCGATGTAGAGCTTTTGCGGCGGGAGGACCATCGTCGCGTCCCCGGAATGGACGCCGGCGTTCTCGACGTGCTCGATGATCGCCGAGGCGACGACATCGCCGCGGTCGGCCACGGCGTCGAGCTCGATCTCCTTGGCGTTCATGATGAACTTGGAGATCACGACCGGGTATTCGGGGCTGACGAGAGAGGCCTTGTGGAGATAGCGGTCGAGGAAGCGTTCGTTGAAGACGATGCTCATGGCCGCTCCGCTCAGGACGTAGGACGGACGGATGAGGACCGGGTAGCCGATCGAGCGGGAGAAGGCCTTGGCCTCGCGGGGGCTCCGGAGCTCCTTCCACTCGGGCTGGTCGACGCCGAGCTCGTCGAGGAGCTTCGAGAACTTGTAGCGGTTCTCGGCCCGGTCGATAGCTCGCGGGCGGCGTCCCGAGGACCCGCATCCCGGCCCGGTGACACTTGAGGGCGATGTTGTTCGGGATCTGGCCGCCCATGGAGAGGAGGACGCCGAGGGGCTTCTCCTTCTCGTAGATGTCGAGGACCCGCTCGAAGCTCAGCTCGTCGAAGTAGAGCCGGTCGCAGATGTCGTAGTCGGTGGACACGGTCTCGGGGTTGTAGTTGACCATAAGGGTCGTGTAGCCCATCTTCTTGAGGGCCAGGGCGGCGTTGACGCAGCACCAGTCGAATTCGACCGAGGAGCCGATGCTGTAGGACCCCGAGCCGAGGACCATGACCTTCTTTGACCCGCCGCGGCCGTTCCGGAAGACGACGTCGTCCTCCCGGCCGTTGTAGGTCACGTAGAGGTAATTCGTCCGGGCCGGGTATTCGGCGGCCAGGGTATCGATCTGCTTGACGGCCGGAACGATCCCGGCCTGCTTCCGCTTCCTCCGGACGCGCATCTCGGTCGAGCCCGAGATGAGGGCGATCTGCTTGTCGGAGAACCCCTTCCTCTTGGCCTCGAGGAGGAGGTCCGGCGGGATCGCGCCGAGCTTGCGGCCCCGGATCCTGGCCTCGCAGTCGACGATGTTCTTGATCTTGTGGAGGAACCAGCGGTCGATCCGGGTCAGCTCGTGGATCCGCTGGACCGTCATCCCTTTCTTGAGGGCCTCGGCGATGCCGAAGAGGCGCTCGTCGGTCGGATTGGCGGAGCTCCTTCTCCAGGTTCTCGAAGGAGTAGTTCTCGTTGGCGACGAGGCCGTACATCCCGATCTGAAGCATCCGGGCCGCCTTCTGGATGGCCTCCTCGAACGACCGGCCGACGGCCATGACCTCTCCGACCGACTTCATCTCGGAACCGATCTTCTTCGAGACCCGGCCGAACTTCTTGAGGTCCCAGCGCGGGATCTTGACGACGAGATAGTCCAGGGCCGGCTCGAAACAGGCCGACGTGACCCTGGTGATGGAATTCGGGAGGTCCGGGAGAAGGTGCCCCAGGGCGAGCTTGGCGGCAACGAAGGCCAAGGGGTAGCCCGTGGCCTTGCTGGCCAGGGCCGAGCTCCGCGAAAGGCGCGCGTTGACCTCGATGATCCGGTAGTCGCCGTTGCGCGGGTTGAGGGCGAACTGGATATTGCATTCGCCGACGATGCCCAGGTGTCGGACGGCCCGGATCGCGATCTCGCGGAGGCGGTGGTACTCCTCGTTCGTCAGCGTCTGGGACGGGGCGATGACGATGCTCTCCCCGGTGTGGATCCCCATGGGGTCGAAGTTCTCCATGTTGCAGACGGTGATGCAGTTGTCGGCCCGGTCCCGGACGACCTCGTACTCGATCTCCTTCCAGCCGGCGAGGTATTCCTCGATGAGGACCTGGGGGGCGGTGGCGAAGGCCTTCCGGAGCGCCTCGCGGAGCTCGCGGGGCGTCGCGGACATCCCGCTCCCCTTCCCGCCCAGGGCGTAGGCGACGCGGGCCATGACGGGGTAGCCGATCGTCCCGGCCGCCCGGAGCCCGTCCTCGACCGTCCGGACCGCGATCCCGCGGGGCGTTTTCAGCCGGCACTCGGCCAGGGACCGGTTGAAGAGCTCCCGGTCCTCGGTCTTTTCGATGGCCTCCATCGGCGAGCCGAGGACGGGCACATTGTGCTTCCGGAGAGCGCCGCTCCGGGAGAGGGCGACTCCGCAGTTGAGGGCCGTCTGCCCGCCGAAGGAGAGCAGGATCCCATCGGGCTTTTCCCGGGCGATGACCTTCTCCGTGAAATACGGCGTGACCGGGAGGAAGTAGACCCGGTCGGCCAGGTGCTCGGACGTCTGGATGGTGGCGATATTGGGGTTGACGAGGACGACCTCCACGCCTTCCTCTTTGAGGGCCTTGATGGCCTGGCTCCCCGAATAATCGAACTCCCCGGCCTCGCCGATCTTGAGCGCCCCGCTGCCGAGGATCAGGACCCTTCCCGGCTTCTTCATCCGGCCGCCTCCAGGAACTCGTCGAAGAGGAACTCCGTGTCCGTCGGGCCGGGGCAGGCCTCGGGGTGGAACTGGACGCTCCAGAACGGCCGGCGGCGGTGCCGGATTCCCTCGTTCGACCCGTCGTTGGCGTTCGTGAACCAGGGGGCCCAATCGCGCGGCAGGGTCTTCCCGTCGACCGCGAAGCCGTGGTTCTGGCTCGTGATGTAGCAGCGCTTCGTCCCCTCCTCGAGGCAAGGCTGGTTCTGGCTCCGGTGGCCGAACTTCAGCTTATACGTGTCGGCCCCGGCGGCCAGGGCCAGGATCTGGTTGCCCAGGCAGATCCCGAAGACCGGCAGGCCCTCGCGCATGAGTCCCCGCACGGTGGCGATGGTCGACGGAACCCGCTTAGGGTCGCCCGGACCGTTCGAAACGACGACCCCCCGGGGCGAGAAGGACAGGATCCGGTCCAAGTCCGTGTCGGCGGGAACGCGGACGACGGAGACGCCGCGGCGGGACAGGCTGCGGATGATGCCCTGCTTCGCGCCGCAGTCGATGAGGACGACGGACTTCCGGGCCCTCGGGTTGTAGATCCGGATCTCGGGGGTCGTGACCTCGGCCACGAGGTCGCGGGCGTTGGGATCGGGGAGGCCGCGGGCCTCGGCCCGGAGGCTCCGGACGCTGAGGCGGGCGTCCGCGACGGCCAGGAGACCGGGCATGACCCCGTGGACGCGGAGCTTCTTGGTCAGGGCCCGGGTATCGAGCCCGGCGATCCCCGGCACTCCGCTCTCGCGGAGCCAGTCGTTGAGTGTCTTCGTCGAGGTCGCGTGCGAGGGCTTCTCGCAGAGCTCCGAGACGATGTAGCCGGCGATCCGCGGCCGGTCCGACTCAAAGCTCGCCGGGTTGACCCCGTAATTGCCGATGAGGGGATACGTCTGGCAGAGGATCTGGCCGTGGTAGGACGGGTCGGTGATGCTCTCCGGGTAGCCGACAATCCCGGTATTGAAAACGACTTCCCCCCCGATCTTGGCGGACGCGCCGAAACCTACGCCCTCGTAGACGCTTCCGTCCGCAAGGGCCAGAATGGCTTTCCGGATGGGGCTCGCCTCCGTTTCATTTTCCGCGCAGTATAGCACAAGCGCTTCCGCCGCTCAAGCGGGACCGGGAAAACCTCGGGGGCAGGCCGGGCCATCCTCCGGGGGCGGCAATATCACCCCGAAAATCATCTTCCCGGAGCATGGCCCTCCCCCCGGCCCTCTGGGAAAATACTCGCGGGACACCCCCCAAACGCCATATGTCTATGGTACGATAGACGGGAGGAGATTTTTCGTGTCTTCGAACGCGGGCTCCGGAATGGCCGCCGGGAAACCCCCGGTCTCCCCGGCGGGCGCAGGAGAGGCGCCTGCCCCGGCCGACAGGGACGGGCTCATCCAGGATTTCCTGAGAACGCTCCGGGTGGCATTCAAGCTCGGAGCGATCTACA
The DNA here is from genome assembly GCA_963796835.1 of Candidatus Aminicenantota bacterium. GTDB lineage: Bacteria > Acidobacteriota > Aminicenantia > Aminicenantales > Saccharicenantaceae > DATKJS01. The sequence continues at coordinate 174,935 of CAWCND010000009.1, forward strand.
GTTTGGAGCACCCGGCCTTCAAAAAGACCATCGACGAGCTGATGGTCAAGACCGAGGCCCTCTTCTTGTATATCAGCCCCCTGAGCATCGGCTTCACCCCGCATTCCCTTTTTATCGACAACCGGTTCTGGGAGGGTGACCGGACCTATTGGGATCTGGCCCAGGTCTTCCACTACCGCAAGGTCAAGCGCCTCGAGATCCGTCCGGGCATCCCCCACAGCGAATTCCTGAGGTTCGCCTCCAAGTTCATGCTGCCCGTCAAGGCCTTCATCCAGGAAGGCGGAGCCCTCAACATCCTGAAAAAAGAGAACCTCATTCACATCACCCTGGACGTGCTGGATTATTCCCAGCTCCTGGTGGGGGAAGGCGAGGAGATCAAGGACATCTGGCCCTACCTCCTCATGGAGGCGGTGGAAGAGGATGACGGCCAGAAGCTCGACCAGCTGGCCGTGAGCTTCGAGAAGGTCATCGGGAAGTTCAACACCGAGGACCTCATCCAGAACGAGGAGCTCCACAAGAACTTCGTCAAGTTCTTCCAGTACCTCAAGGAGACGTCCGGGGAGAAACACCGGACCTGCGCCCGGGGCCTGCTCCGGACCGTCATGACGGGCCGGAAGACCCTGGCGGAATCGAAGTTCGAGAACCTGAAGCTCCTGCTCTCCGACCTGACGGAGAAGGACCTCGCCTCGACCCTCTGGGAGGAGATCATCGGGAACGAGAAATTCGACTCCCTGAGCTTCAGCATCTTCTGCAAGATCACCGACAAGGAACGGCACAAGAAGGTGGCGACCTCCCTCCACGAGCTGTTCGAGACCGACGACCCGCAGAACCGGAAGGCCGAGGTGGAGACCAAGATCAAGGTCCTCCTCTCGGGCTCTTCGGGCCAGCTCCACTCCGAGATCTACCGCCAGACCCTGTCCGCCCTCCTGACCGAGATCTCCTTCGACAAGAAGACGACCTTCGACCATCAGCTCCTCCAGAGGAACTACCGCTTCATCCTGATCAATCTTCTGGCCCGGGAGCCGGCGGGGGAGATGGCGGTCACCCAGCTCGAAAGGATCATCGAGGAGTGGGAGCGGGTCGAGCAGGAACAGGATTTCGATTTCCTGGAGTGTCTGTTCAAAGTCCTCGAGGACCGGGCCGCGGACCTGGCCGCCGAGCCGTCCTATCAGAAGCTCCGGAAAGCCCTCGTGGAATTCGTCGAAAGCGGCATTCTCCGGGGGGACGGCCGGCCCGAGCTCGACCTCTTCATCGATAAATTGGGGGAGAGCGTCCATGACCAGCAGGATTACCTCGACCGGATCTTCAAGGACAGGACGGTGACGCCCACGCTGCTCCGGGCCTATTTCCGGTTCTTCGCCTCCCGCCGGGACGAGTTCGACGCGGCCGTCAAGCGGAAAGCCTCCGACAGCGACCTCCTCTGCCGGATCGCCGACAGCCTGAAGCTCCTCGACACGCCGGTGTCGCTGGCCACGCTCGAAATGATCTACCCCCTGGGCGACACGGAGGTCAAGGCCCATGCCCTGCAGGCCATGCAGAGCCTCAAGGAATTCAACGAGACTTTTCTCTTCCCGGTCCTCGGGTCCAAAGACCCGCTCATCCAGGCCGAGGCCCTGGTCCTCCTGATGAGGAACGAACGGACCAAGCACGTCGCCTTCGCCAAGCTGTTCAAGCTGCAGTCTCCCTACGGGATCCGGAACAAGGCCCTCATCCGCCACATCCGGCTCGTCGAGGAGAAGGACCTCCGGACCGCCGCTCTCTACATCGAGCCGTTGGCCCAGCGAAAAGATTTTTGGAACCGCAAGGTCCGGCAGGAGGCCCTGCGCGTTCTGGAGAAATGGCGTGAGGGATAAAGCCAAGCTCTGTTTCATCTATCTCATGAACGCCATCCAGGCGGGGAAGATCTACGCGGGGGAGCATCCCAAGTTCACGGAGTACCTGGAAAAGCTCTACGCCGGGATCCAGGAGATCCTGGAGGACCGGAAAGAGCTTGTCCTGGGCATCATCGGCGACGAACCGGCCTGGGAGGACGAGATCTTTTTCAACCTCCGCGGCAAGCTTGCCCCGCTCATCGATTTCCTGGGGAAGAACGACGTCGAAAGGATCGTCTTCCAGCAGGGCCTGCGGTTCGAGGAGGTCCGCCAGTTCATCATCTTCCTGACCCGGACGAAGAAGCTCTCGAACGTGAGCGAACAGGAATACTTCAATCTCCACGGCATTCAGAACATCCGGGCCGGCCGGGTCCGGGCCCTGGTCAAGACCGAGGGCCTCGAGGCCGGGGTCGCCCAGCTGGCCACGCGGTTTGAGAGCTCCGTCCAGGCCGTTTCCCACTCCGTCAACCTCGTCCTCGATGAGGAGGAGATCGACTATCTCGACCTGAGGTTCAACATCCTCGGCATCATGGAGGATTTCGTCGGCCGCCACCAGGAGCTCCTCAACCTGATCTCCGTCAAGAGGAGGGACCTCGTGACGTTCGTCCATCTCCTCAACGTCTCGCTCCTGGCGATGTTCTTCGCCTCCAAGCTCGATTTCGCCAAGGACGACGTCCTGGACCTGGGCATCGCCGCCCTCTATCACGACGTCGGCAAGCTCTACATCTCGAAGAAGATCATCCAGAAAAAGAGCGCGCTGTCGGAAAAGGAATTCGGCCAGATCAGGAATCACCCGCTCCTCGGGGCCAAGATCCTCGAAGGCTACAAGGACTCGCTCGGGATCCTCCCGATGATCGTCGCCTACGAGCACCATCTCCGTTACGACCTGACCGGCTATCCGAAAGCGGCCTTCCCGCGGCGGCCCCATCCCGCCTCCATGATGATCGCGATCTGCGACGTCTACGACGCGCTGGCCCTCAAGCGGTCGTACAAGAAGGACTATCCGCCCGATAAGATCTACGAGGTCATGAGCCTCGACAAGGGGAAGAATTTCGATCCCCAGCTCCTGGACAAGTTCTTCGAGTTCACGGGCGTCTGGCCGGTCGGGACCCTCGTCTCGCTGAGCGACGAGAGGATCGGTGTCGTCCGGCAGGTCCACGGACAGGACATCTTCAGCCCGACTGTCGAAGTGATCGCCCCGGAAAGCCAGGGGGAGATGATCGACCTCGTCAAAGAGAAGGGGGTCAGGATCAAGGCCTCCCTGAACCCCCAGGCCGAAGGGAAACCCTATCTGCCTTTCATCGCCGGCCCGGCCTGACCTTGCGGGAACCCGGCGATAAGATGTATATATCGTCCTATCGTAGGTAAGGAGGCACCGATGCGGATCCGACGCTCTTGGCGACGCGCCATGATCCTTTTCCTCGCGGCGGGGTTCCTGGCCGCGGCAGGATATCCGGCGGCGGCCGGCAAGGCCCGGGCCGTCTTCAAGGAAACGGCCCACGATTTCGGGAAGGTCAAGCAGGCGGACGTCCTGACCCAGGAGTTCGTCTTCAAGAACGAAGGGGACGCGACGCTCGTCGTCGAGAGGGTCGAGACGACCTGCGGCTGCACGGCGGCCCTGGCCTCTGCGGACAAGATCGGCCCCGGGAAAGAGGGCCGGATCAAGGTCAGCCTCGACACCCACGGCTACGCGGGCCAGATGAAGCGCTTCGTCTATCTCATCTCGAACGACGCGGACAATCCGCGCCGGGAGCTGAGCGTCACGGCCGATGTCGAGGTCCCGCCCATGCCCAAGATCGAGCTCGACAAGTACAACATCGACCTGGGCCTGAGCCTCGAAGGCGAGGCCCCGTCGGCCAAGGTCGTGATCCGGAACGCCGGCGAGCTCGAGCTTTCGGTCGAGATGACCCACGACCAGGTCAAGTTCTTCTCCCACGGGAAGCCGCTCCGATTCCCGCTCATGATTCCGGCCGGGAGGTCGGAGGAGGTCGAGTTCCGGTTCCCCGCCCAGACCCGTCCCGGCTCGCTCAGGGACTACGTCATCGTCAGGTCCAACGACACCTACCGCTCGACGCAGACCGTGTATTTCAGCCGCTATGTCGTCACCCGGAAGGACCTCAAGGACCTCTTCAACAAATACAGGGCGGTCCTGGAGGACCGGAAGTAGGGACGGGCCGGCCGCGGGCGGAGATGTCGGCGCTCCTCTCGGTCAAGGTTCAGCCCCGGTCCAAGGCTCCGGGGGTGGAGAAGCTCGCCGGAGGCGGGTTCAAGGTCCGTGTCCAGGCCGCGCCCGACAGGGGCCGGGCCAACCTCGAAGTGATCGAGCGGCTGGCGGAATACCTGGACATCCCGCCTTCGCGCTTGAAGATCGTCCGGGGGGAGGCCTCCTCCAGCAAATGGGTCAGGATCGGGCCGTGATGAACCGGCAGGCGTAGGGCCGTGAGCATTTATAATATCATCAGTTTTCTGGGGCTCTTCGTCCTGGCCGGCGTCGCCTGGCTCTTCTCCTCGGACCGCAAGGTCGTGAACTGGCGGGTCCTCGGCTGGGGCATCGGCCTCCAGCTCCTCGTGGCCTTTTTCATTTTCGTCGTCCCCGCCGGGACCCACGTCTTTCTCTGGGTCAACAACGCCGTCGCCTCCGTCCTCGCCACCGCCACGGCCGGGACGGAATTCGTCTTCGGCCGGCTCGCCCTTCCGCCCGGCGCCGTGAACGCGGCCGGCGAGACGTCCCTCGGCTACTTCCTGGCCTTCCAGGGGCTGCCGACGATCATCTTCTTCGCCGCCCTGCTCGGCGCCCTCTATTACCTCAGGATCATGCCTTTCTTCGTCCGCCTTTTCGCCAGGATCTTCACGAGGCTCATGCGGATCAGCGGGGCCGAGGCCCTTTCGGTCTCCGCCAACATCTTCCTCGGGGTCGAGTCGGCCCTCGTCGTCCGCCCGCACCTCAAGGACATGACCCGCTCGGAGCTCGGCACGATCATCACGGCGGGCATGGGGACGATCGCCTCGACCGTCCTGGCGATGTACGTCATGATGCTCCAGAAGCAGATCCCGACGATCGCGGGGCACCTCGTCTCGGCGTCCTTCATCTCGGCCCCGGCCTGCATCGTGATGGCCAAGCTCATCATGCCGGAGACAGGGAGGCCCCTGACGCTCGGGGTCGACGTCGCGCCCCATTACGATCGTGAAGACAACCTCGTCATGGCCATCATCAACGGGGCTTGGGAGGGACTGAAGCTCCTCGGCGGCATCCTGACCCTGCTCATCGCCTTCTTGGGGATCCTGGCTCTCGTCAACCTGGGGCTCGGGGGGGCCGGCGGCTTCGTGAACGGCCTTTTCGGCTGGCACGTCAAGTGGTCGCTCGAGGCCCTCCTCGGCTACATATTCTACCCCTTCACGCTCGTCATGGGCGTGCCTCCGTCCGACGCCCTGACGGTCGCCAAGGTCCTCGGAGAGCGGACCATCCTGACGGAAGTCTTCTCCTACCGGCACCTGGCCGATCTGCTGGCCGGCGGCGCTCTCCACGACCCCCGTTCGGCCATCATCGCCTCCTACGCCCTGTGCGGGTTTGCCCACGTGGCCTCGCTCGCCATCTTCGTCGGCGGCACGAGCGCGCTCGTGCCGACGCGCGTCCGCGACATCTCCCGGCTCGGCTTCCAGGTCCTCCTGGCGGCGACCCTGGCCTGCCTCATGACCGGCGCGGTGGCCGGGACCTTCTATACCGGCGCGTCGGTCCTCTTCGGAAAATAGCCGCCCTGGGACGGCCGTGGCCGGCCGAGCGTCTTTTCCTCAGGAAGGCCGAAACGTGAAAGACCGGACGCTCCTTTGGCTGGCTTTTCACCTGACTTTTCTGGCCTCGCCGGGGGCGGGCCGGAGGGCGCTCGGGCGGTTCCGCGATGTCGGGGACATCTTCCTCGCCCGGCCCCCGGACCTTGCCGGCCTCGGGCTGCCTGAAGCCGCCTCCCAGGCCATCAAGAGCGGGGAGGCCCTGGCCTCTGCGGAGCGGGAACTGGAAATTGTCCGCCGAAAGGCGTATACTCTTTTGACTTTAGAGGACCCCGGTTATCCGAGGTATCTCCGAGAAATATTCGACGCGCCACCCGTGCTCTACTGCGCGGGGCGGCCGGAAGTTCTTGAAGATCCTGCGGTGGCCGTCGTGGGATCGCGGCGGCCCACCCCGTACGGGCGGGCCCTGGCCGAGAAGCTGGCCGGAGAGCTGGCTTCCCGCGGCTGCGCCATCGTGAGCGGCCTGGCGGTCGGGATCGACGCTAGCGCCCACTGGGGAGCCATCAGAAACGGGAGGACGATCGCTGTGTTGGGCTCGGGGTTGGACGTTCTATATCCGAGGGTGAACAGCGGCCTGGCCGAGAAGGTCATGGACCGGGGGGCGGTCCTGACGGAATTCCCTTTCGGGACCCAGCCTCTCCAGAGGAACTTCCCCGTCCGGAACAGGATCATCAGCGGCCTCGCCCTCGGGCTCGTGGTCGTCGAGGCCGCCGAGCGGAGCGGCTCGCTGATCTCCGCCAGCTTCGCCCTCGATCAGGGCCGGGAGGTCATGGCGGTCCCGGGGAGCGTCCTGTCGGAGCTCAGCCGGGGGACGAACGGTTTGATCAAGGCGGGCGCCGGGCTCGTCGAAACCTGGGAGGACGTTGCCGGAGGGCTGCCGTCGCCCTGGCGGGAGAAACTCCTTGCGCAAAGGGAAGAGAAGACGGACAATAGTCGGGATTCTCTGAGCGAGGAAGAGGGCCGGTTGATGAAAGAGCTGCCTGCGGACTCGGCCGTCCACGTCGATGAACTGGCGGAAAGAACGGACCTTCCCGTCGCCGGGCTGCTGGCGCTCCTGCTCGGGCTCGAGCTCCGGGGACTCGTCGTCCAGCACCCGGGCAAACTATTTCAGAGGAGTATCTAAGTGGGAAAGTCACTCGTCATCGTTGAGTCCCCGGCCAAGGCCAAGACCGTCAACCATTACCTCGGCGACGGATACATCGTCAAGGCGTCCATGGGGCATGTCCGCGACCTGCCGGAAAAAAAGCTGGGGGTCGACGTCCAGGCGGACTTCCAGCCGACGTACCAGGTCATCTCCGAAAAGAAGAAGGTCGTGGCCGAGCTCAAGAAAGTGGCCAAGGCCAGCGACCGGGTCATCCTGGCGGCCGACCCCGACCGCGAGGGCGAAGCCATTTCCTGGCACCTCAGCCAGCTCATCCAGGAGGACAACCCCAACATCTCCCGGGTCGTGTTCCACGAGATCACCAAAGAGGGGATCGAGGAGGCCTTCAAGAACTTGGGCCGGCTCGACGAGAACCTGATCCAGGCCCAGCAGACGCGCCGCATCCTGGACCGCCTCGTGGGCTATCTTATCAGCCCGCTCCTCTGGAAGAAGATCGGGAAGGGACTGAGCGCCGGGCGCGTCCAGTCCGTAGCCCTGCGGCTGATTTGCGAGCGGGAGAAGGAGATCAAGGCCTTCGTCGCCGAGGAATATTGGACGATCGCGGCCCAGCTCGAAGCCGGGGAGCCGCCGGCCTTCAAGGCCACCCTGGCTAAGATCGACGGCAAGAAGTCCAAGGTCAGGAACGGCGACGAAGCCCGGGCCGTCGTCTCGGCTTGCGAGAAGGGGCCCTTCGTCCTCGAAGGCATCAAGGTCCAGGAGAAGCAAAGGCAGCCCGGCCCGCCTTACATCACCAGCACTCTCCAGCAGGACGGCTTCCGGATCCTCCGCTTCGCGGTCAAGAGGACGATGTTCATCGCCCAGAAGCTCTACGAAGGCCTCGAGATCGGCGAGCTCGGCCAGACCGGGTTGATCACCTACATGAGAACGGACTCGGTCCGCATTTCGGACCAGGCCCGGGCGGCGGCGAAGAGCTACATCGAGCAGACGTATTCGCCGGCTTACGTGCCGTCCAAGCCGCACCTGTTCAAGAACCCGAAGAAGGCCCAGGACGCCCACGAAGCGATCCGGCCGGCCCACCTCGACCTCCCGCCGGACAGGGTCAAGCCGTTCCTCAAGAAGGAGGAATATGACCTGTACCGGATGATCTGGACCCGGTTCCTCGCCTCCCAGATGGCGGCGGCCGTCATCGAGGAGACGGAGTTCGACATCGCCGTCCGGCCGGCGCCCGCGGTCGCGGCGCCGGTTCCGATGAGCCCTCCGGCCGGGAGCGAAAATCTCGCGACCGTCGAAACCCACGCCGACGCCGGGAAGCACGGCCACGCCTACGGATTCAAGGCGAAAGGTGAGGTCGTCAAGTTCGACGGCTTCCTCGCGGCCTACCCGAACGGCAACGGCGAGAAGGAGCTTCTACCCAAGGCCAAGGAGGGGGAAACACTCAAGCTCCTGGGCCTCGAATCCAAGCAGAAATTCACCGAGCCGCCCCCGCGCTACACGGAAGGGACGCTCGTCAAGGAGCTCGAGGCCCGCGGCATCGGCCGGCCGAGCACTTACGCTCCCATCATCACCACGCTCCAGGACCGGACCTACGTCGTCAGGGACAAGGGAAAATTCACCCCCACCGAGCTCGGGATGTACGTCACGGACTTCCTGGTCAAGTTCTTCGCCGATCTCATGGACTATAAGTTCACGGCCCACATGGAGGAAGAGCTCGACCAGATCGGGGACGGCGAACAGAAATGGGTCGACAGCCTGAGGGAATACTACACGCTGCTCGAGAAGGACCTGAAGACGGGCCAGGAGACCGAAGGGGTCAAGAGGACCGGCATCCCGATCGACGAGAAGTGCCCCAAGTGCGGCCAGCCGCTGGTCATCAAGGACGGCCGCTTCGGCCGGTTCAAGGCCTGCTCGGGCTACCCCCAGTGCACGTTCCGGGAGAGCCTGAACAAGAAGGAGTCCAAGCCCCTCGACGAGAAGTGCCCCAAGTGCGGCGCGAACCTGGTCCAGAAATTCGGGAAATTCGGGCCCTTCGTGGCCTGTTCGGACTACCCCAAGTGCAAGTACATCAAGAAAGAAAACGTCGAGACCGGAATCGATTGCCCCAAGGCCTGCGGGGGGAAGATCCTCCGGCGTAAAACTCGCCGAGGGAAGATCTTCTACGGGTGCAGCAACTACCCCAAGTGCACCTTTGCGACCTGGGAAGAGCCGGTGAACAAGCCCTGCCCGCTGTGCGGCCAGAAGTTCCTGCTCAAGAAGCATGTCCTGCGGGGCGACCCGTATCTCCACTGCTGGAACGAAACCTGCGCCTTCAAGGAGACCGTGCCGGCGGATAAGATCTGGGACAAGGCCAAGACGGACGAGGAAAATCCCGGAACCGATGACCAAGGAACTCTCTGAGTTTCTCGCTTACCTCCGGCACGAGAGGAACGCCTCCCCTCATACCATCGCGAGCTACGGGCGGGACCTCCGACAGCTCTCGGAATATCTCCGCGAGAGGGACGTCCGCTGGAACAAGGCCGGGAACGTTGTCCTCCGCGGCTTCCTGGCGACCCTCCACGAGAAAAAGCAGAAAAAATCGACCATCGGCCGCAAGCTCGCCGCCATGCGGTCCTTCTACGAGTTCTGCCTGAGGAAAAAATGGGTTGCCGAGAACCCCGCCAAAGTCCTGGCGACCCCGAAGCAGGACAAGCGGGTCCCTTCGTTCCTGTCCGAAGAGGAGATGGCCGGCCTCCTCGACCTGCCGGTGACGGATAAGCCGACCGACCTCCGCGACCAGGCCCTCCTGGAGCTTTGCTACGCGACGGGAGCCAGGGTGAGCGAGCTCGTCGGGATCGATATCGACGACGTCCATTTCGAAGAGCGGCTCGTCCGCGTCCGGGGCAAGGGGAAAAAAGAGCGGCTTGTCCCCTTCGGCCGGAAGGCGGCCGGGACGCTCCAGGCCTACCTCCGCGCCCGGCCGCTGCTCCTCCAGGACCGGATGGGAGAGCGGGCCGTTTTTCTCAATTACCGCGGCGGACGGCTGACGACCCGGTCAGTCCAGCGGATGGTCCAGGCCCATATCCGGAGGACGGCGGTGAGCCGCAGGATCAGCCCCCACTCCATCCGGCACTCCTTCGCCTCCCATCTCCTCGGCCGCGGCGCGGACCTGCGGGTCATTCAGGAGCTCCTCGGCCACGCGAGCTTGGCCACGACCCAAAAATACACCCACGTCGACCTTAGGCAGCTCCTCGCCGTCTACAAGAAAAGCCATCCCCGCTCGTAAAACGAGGGCCGAAGAAGGCAACCGGAGTTTCCCCCGGTATTGCCCGCCGGTCCACTTCCATTGACGCCCGGCGCCGGTGCCGATCTGTAACTAATTGTATTAAAATAAGTTATGATCACACCGGACTTGGCACTGCGCTTGCACTCTTGACCGGCGAAAGGAGGTCTCATCATGACCGCAAAAACCAACAAGGCATTGGCCGCGGGTTTGGCCGCGGCGCTCCTCATCCTGTCGGTGTCCGGGGCCTGGGCCCAGTCGAACGCGCCCAAGGCCAAGATCAACATCAACACGGCCACCCAGGCCGAGCTCGAGACCCTGCCGCGGATCGGGCCCAAGGTGGCCCAGAGGGTCATCGACTACCGGAACCAGAACGGGAGCTTTAAAAAGGTCGAGGACATCATGAAGGTCAAGGGGATCGGCGAGAAGATCTTCGCCGAGATCAAGGACCTCATCACCGTCGGCCCGGAAAATCAGGTCAAGTGAGAAAAGGAGGAGATCCCCTCTCCTCCTCCCGCCGCAGAAAGGGGCCCGGATTTGCCCCTCTCAGTCCTTGAGATGGACAGCGAGGAATTCCTTGAGCTTCCGCAGGGCCCGGCCGCGGTGGCTGACCTCGTTTTTCTCTTCGGGCCGGAGCTCGGCGAAAGTCTTCCGGAGCGGGGGATAGAAAAAGAGAGGGTCATAGCCGAAGCCGTTCCGGCCCCTGGGAGCCTGGACGATCCGCCCGCGGACCCGGCCGCGGATCTCCCGGATGACCCGGCCGTCCGTGGCGAGGACCATGGCGCAGCAAAATCCCGCGCCCCGGTCCTTTCCGGGAACGGCGGCCAGGCGGCGGAGGACCTTGCGAATGTTCTTGTCATCGGTCGGCCTAGGAGATGAAAAACGGGCCGACCGGACGCCCGGCGCCCCGCCCAGGGCGTCGATCTCGAGGCCCGAATCCTCGGCCAGGGTCAGACCCTTCCATTTCCGGCTGTAGAAGAGGCTCTTGGCCCGGGCGTTTTCGAGGAACGACGCCCCGCGCTCCCGGAACGAGAGGCCCGGCAGCACTTCCCTGAGGCCGACGACCCTCAGGGACAGGCCTTCCAGGGCCTTGTGGATCTCCCGGACTTTGCCTGGATTGGTCGTGGCCAACAGGAGGAAGGTCTCACTCAATCTTCAGCTCTTCGATGTCGGCCAGGTCGAACAAGCCCTGATTGAATTCCTGCTCTTTTTCCTCGGAGGCTGAAAAGAAGAAGGTCACGATGAAGGACTTGGCTTCTTCCTTCAGGCTTATCTTCTCGAGCCGGACCCCGTGATGGAGGGCGAGCTTGCGGAGGCTCGACAGGATGTAGGGCCTCTGCTTGAACTTCACGTGGTATTGGAACTGGGACTTTCGGAGGTAGGACTCCTCGACCCTCCGGAAGAGGACTAGGGTGGCGATGGTCATGGCGGTGAAGATGAGCGCCGGGACGTAGTAGCCGGCCCCGATCACGAGCCCCAGCCCGGCCACGAGCCAGATGGTCGAGGCGGTGGTCAGCCCGGCGATCGTGCCCCGGGCGTGGAGGATGGTCCCGGCCCCTAGAAAGCCGATCCCGGTGATGACCCCGGCCGCCATCCGGACCAGGCTGTCGGCCGTCCCGCCCTTGGCCTGGATGAGAAGGACCGCCAGCATCATCATCATCGCGGACCCGACGCAGACGAGGATGTTCGTCCGGAACCCCGCCGGCTTCTGGCTGGCCTCGCGCTCGAGGCCGATCAGCCCGCCCAGGGCGATGGCCAGGACCAGTTTCAGGGTGACTTCGATGATCTCCATGGCTCTCCCTTCAGGAAGGCTCGCGGACGCGGCTCGGGGCGTTCCTCTCAGCTCCCCTTTTTAGCACCGGCCGTCGAGGTTGTCAATTCCGCCGTCTTCCGGCGCCTCTAGAGAATTCGGCCGGAACGTGTTAAAATCCTCCGTCCGGTCGTCAACCGGCAGGTAGCCCGGGCCCGGCCATCGAGGCCCGGAGGAAGGAGAGCCGACGATGTCCACATTCATCAAGAAAGTCCACGCCCGCGAGATCCTGGATTCCCGCGGCAACCCCACGGTCGAAGTCGAAGTGACCCTCGACGACGGCTCCTGGGGGCGGGCGGCCGTGCCGTCGGGGGCCTCGACCGGCGTTTACGAGGCCCTGGAGCTTCGGGACGAGGACAAGGGCCGGTACCAGGGCAAGGGAGTCCTCAAAGCCGTCGAACACGTCAATATCGACCTGGCCGAGGCGGTCCGCGACCTGGACGCCATCAACCAGGCCGGAGTGGACAAGGCCATGCTGACCATGGACGGCACGGAGAATAAGAGCAAGCTCGGCGCCAACTCCATCCTCGGAGTGAGTCTGGCCGTGGCCCGCGCGGCTGCCGCGTCCGTTCGGCTGCCCCTGTACCGGTACCTGGGAGGCGTCTCGGCCGTGACCCTTCCCGTGCCCATGTTCAATATCCTCAACGGCGGGGTCCACGCCAACTGGCAGAGCACGGACCTCCAGGAGTTCATGATCGCCCCGGTCGGCGCCCCGAGCTTCCGCGAGGCGCTGCGCTTCGGGGCCGAGACCTACCATGCCCTGAAAGGCGTCCTGAAGGCCGGCGGGTACTCGACGGGCGTCGGCGACGAAGGCGGCTTCGCCCCGGCCTTCAAGAAGAACTCGGACGCGGTCGAGACCATCCTGAAGGCCATCGAGAAAGCTGGCTACAAACCCGGCGAGCAGATCGTTCTGGCCGTGGACGGGGCGACAAGCAGCATCTATGAGGACGGCTTTTACCACCTGAGGACCGAGAACAAGAAAGTCAAGGCCGACGGAATGGTCAGGATGTACGAGGAATGGGTCCGCAAGTATCCGATCCTCGTCTTGGAAGACGGCCTGGCCGAAGATGATTGGGAAGGCTGGAAGCTCTTGAACAGGGAGCTTGGCGACAGGATCGAGCTTGTCGGCGACGATCTCTTCGTCACCAACGTCAAGCGCATCGCCAGGGGCATCGAGGAGAACGCCGCCAACGCCGTCCTGATCAAGCTGAACCAGATCGGGACCCTGACGGAGACCGTCGCGGCGATCGACATGGCCCGGAAGGCGGGCTGGGGAGCCATGATCTCCCACCGGAGCGGCGAGACGGTCGACAGCTTCATCGCGGACCTCACCGTGGCCATGGGCACCGGACACCTCAAGACCGGGGCGCCCTGCCGCGGGGAAAGGGTCGAGAAATACAACCAGTTGATGAGGATCGAAGAGGAGCTGGGCTCCAACGCCGTCTACGCCGGACGAAAAGCGTTCGTGCGCTGAGGGGAGAAGCCGGCCGGATCTGCGCGCCGGGCGCGCCGTTGCCGGGGTGATGGAGTTCACCCGAACCGCTTCCCTGCAAGCTGATAACTCCTATCAAATGAATACGGGAGGAGTGTTCTCATGAACACGAATGGCCTTCGCCTTATCGTGGGGGGCCTGGCCTTGTTGAATCCTGTCGAAAAGAACGGAGACAGCGAATGATCGGCCGCCGGGGATAGGGGATGCCGTGGAGAAGTTGGTTTTCTTCATCGCCCTGATATTTTCCCCTTTTGCCGCCGCGATCGCCTTTGTCATCACCTACGCGGAATATGCAAAACATCTTGTCGATAAGAAAAAGGTACTTAAAAGGGCCTTGAGAATGGCCCTGGTGACCTTTGTTTTCTTCTTGATCATCCCGCCGCTCCTGATCTGGCTGTTCTTGGCCCTTTGACCGGGTCCTCATCCGCGTCTCCGGCAATATGACAAAACCTCTTGACAGGCCTTTTTTTTCATGTTAAATGACTTAGTCTATTGATATAGTCGACTATGCGAGGCGCGCCGATGAGGCTTTCGACCAAAGGTGAATACGCCAGCCGGGCCATGCTCGAGCTTTCGCTCCGTTTCGAGGACGGCCCCCTCCATGTCCGGGAGATCGCCAAGGCCCAGAACATCCCCCTCCACTTCCTCCAGCAGATCCTTCTTCTCCTCAAGCGGGCCGGCTATCTCAGGAGCCGGAAAGGCCAGAAGGGCGGCTATGCCCTGGCCAAGCCGCCTTCGGCCATCAACGTGGCCGAGGTCATCCGGGTCATGGACGGGCCCCTGGCCCCGATCGACTGCGTCAGCGTCATGGCCCACGAGGCCTGCCCCATGGAAGGGACCTGCGGCCTGCGTTGGCTGTGGAAGGACGTCCGGGATTCCGTGGCGGGCATTTTGGAGCAGACGACGTTCGCCGACCTGGTCAAGAAGAGCAGAGCTGCGGGCGGGGGCAAAAAGGCTCGGGGGATTTGAATGGGACCCGGCCGTTCAGGATTCCGGTGGATGATGAAAAGAGGGAGTGCGATGATGGAGAAGACGGGGAAGAAGTTCCTGGCCAGGGCCGCGCTGGCCCTTCTGGCCGCGCTCTCTCTGGCCGTGCCCGCGCCCGCCGAGGAGCAGAAAGATTCCCCGCTCGTCACTGCCGCCAAATCCCTGACGCTCAGCGGCTATGCCCAAGTCCTTGGCGTCGTGTGGGACCCTGGGGTGAACACCTTTTCCCTCCGGCGGGCACGCATCGGCCTCTCGGGGGACATCCTCAAGAACCTGAAGTTCAAGATCCTCGTCGACGTCATGAAATCGCCGGCGCTCCTCGACGCGCTCGTCGAATTCGAGCCGTCCAAGATCCTGAATGTCAGGGTGGGCCAGTTCCTGGTCCCCTTCAGCCTCGAGAGCGTTACGCCGACACGCGATCTCGACATGATCAACAGGGCGGCCGTGGTGGATACCCTCGTCCCCGGCCGAGACAACGGCAGTTCGGGAAGGGATATCGGAACCGCGCTCTACGGGAGTTACGCGATTTTCGAATATACAGTCGGCCTTTTCAACGGGTCCGGCATCAATAAGACCGATACGAACAGCCACAAAGACTGGAGCGGCCGGCTGGTCGTCCATCCCTTCAAGTTCCTTTCCCTCGGCGGCTCCCTCTACCTGGGGAAGCAGGATTCGACGCCCGGGGCCCCGCTCGTCCGGCGGGACAGGGAGGGCCTGGAAGCGGCCTTGATCCTCAAAGCCTTCTCCCTCAAGAGCGAGTACATCCACGCCCAGGACGACCTCATTTCCAAGGCCGGCGGGTATGTCCAGGCCGGATTCTTTGCCCTGCCCGCGAGGCTCCAGGCGCTCCTCAGATATGATTGGCTCGACCTCGACCGGTCCGTTGCTGGCGACGCGAAGAACGTGATTACGGCGGGGGTCAACTGGTTCATCCTGGGGAGGACCAAGCTCCAAGTGAACTATGAGATCCACCGGCTCCAGGGGGGCGGGCGGGATAACTCCGGGCTTATGGCCCAGTTCCAGGCTGCGTTTTGATGCGCCGCCGGCGGAGGAACGCCATGAAAAAAATAGCCGTGTTTCTGGCCATTGTTCTCGCGGGGGCCGCCACGGGTGCGACGGTCGCGGCCCCGGCTCAGACCGCTGGGGCGGAATTTCGTGGGAGCCTGTCCCTTTCCGGCGCCTGGGCGCTCTATCCCATGGCTCTCAAGTGGGCGGAGGAATTCCAGAAGCTCCACCCGGGCGTCCGGGTCGACGTCCAAGCCGGCGGCGCGGGCAAGGGGATCGTTGACGTCCTGGCCGGAGCGGTCGACGTCGGCATGGTCTCCCGTGAGATCAATCCGGCCGAGACCGCCAAGGGCGCCCTGGCCGTGGCCGTGACCAAAGACGCGGTCGTGCCGATGATCAGCCGGAAAAATCCGTTCCTGGCCGAGATCCTCCGCCGCGGCCTCAGGAAAGAGGAATTCGCCGCGATCTGGGTCACGAAGACCATCGATTCGTGGGCCGCACTTCTCGGGCGGAAGGGAGCGTCCCCCATCCACGTCTACACCCGGTCGGACGCCTGCGGCGCCGCGGAAACCTGGGCCGCCTACCTCGGCCAGCGGCAGGAAGACCTCATCGGGGTCGGCGTCTACGGCGACCCCGGCGTCGCCGAGGCCGTTAAGCGCGACCCGCTCGGGATCGGCTACAACAACGTCAATTTCGCCTACGACGCGAGGACGAAGAAGCCGGTCGAGGGCCTGGAGGTCTGCCCCATCGACCTCGACGGCAATGGGACGCTCGACCCGCGAGAGCGTGTCTATGCCACGCGCGACGACCTCATCCGGGCTATCGCCGCGAACGTTTATCCTTCCCCGCCGGCCCGAGAGCTCTATTTCGTCCTGAAAGGGAAGCCGCGGAGCCCGCTTCTTGTGGAGTTCATGACGTGGGTCCTGACCGGCGGCCAGAGATACGTGCCGGAGATGGGCTATCTCCCTCCCGGACCTGAGCGGATCGCCCAGGGCCTCCGGGCCATCGGAGGAGCGGACAGGGGAAAATGAAAAGGCTTCTCAAGGACGCCTGGGCCCGCCGGGGGATGTCCCTGCTCTCCCTCCTTCCGGGCCTCCTCGTCCTGCTCATCGTGCTCGGGCTTTTCCTCAAGTCGAAGGCCATCCTGGGAGTCCAACCCCTATCCCGCCTCCTTTTCGGCACTGACTGGCACCCTCTCAAGGGCCAGTTCGGGCTCTTCCCGTTCATCTCGGGCACTGTCTGGGTCACCGTGACGGCCCTCGTCTTGGCCGTCCCGATCTCCATCCTGACGGCCATCTATCTTTCGGAGTTCGCCCCCCGCTTCGTCCGCGAGCTCGCCCGGCCCATCGTTGACGTCCTGGCCGGCCTGCCGTCCGTCGTCTTCGGCGTCTGGGGCGTGATCCTAGTCGTTCCATTCGTGGGTGGGGTCCTAGCGCCACTCTTCGGTGTCTCCTCGAGCGGGTACACGATCCTCGCCGGCGGCATCGTGCTGGCGATCATGATCTTTCCGACGATCATCCACATTTCGCTTGAGGTGTTCGCCTCGATCCCGTTCTCCCTGCGGGAGGCCTCCCTTTCCCTCGGCGCGACCCGCTGGGAGACGGCGCGCCATGTCGTCCTGCGGAAGGGGAGCCAGGGCATCCTGGCCGCGTCTGTCCTCGGCTTCTCCCGGGCCTTCGGGGAAACCATGGCCGTCCTGATGGTGGCCGGGAACGTCCCCGTCGCCCCGAAGTCACTCTTCGACCCCGGCTATCCCCTTCCCGCCCTCATCGCCAACAATTACGGCGAGATGATGTCCATTCCCCGCTACGATTCCGCCCTCATGCTGGCCGCCTTGGTCCTCCTTGCGGCCGTCCTGTTTTTTAATGTCTTGGCCAGCCGGATCCTCGTCCGGGCCGAGAGGAGGTCCCGGTGATGACCAGCGGCCTCGACAAGACCTTGAAAAAAAGGAAAAGGGTGGAGCTCTTTTTCAAGGTCCTGATGATCGGTTCCACAGCCCTGGTCATCGGCAGCCTGCTCCTTATCCTCGCGACAATCGTCTGGAAGAGCATCCCCGCCCTGAACCTGTCGATGATCACCAGGACGCCCAAGGGCGGGTTTTACCTGGGGAAAGAGGGCGGGATCCTGAACGCCATCGCAGGGTCGCTCTATTTGGGCCTTGGAGCGACAACGCTGGCTTTCTTCTTGAGCCTACCCCTCGCGCTTTATCTGAACCTTTACAAGAGCCGGGGCCAGAAGACGGCCATCTGGACCCGCTTTTCGCTCGACGTCCTCTGGGGGGTCCCCTCCATCGTCTACGGCGCTTTCGGCTTCCTGATCATGATGATGATCGGCCTCCGGGCCTCGCTCCTGGCCGGGATCGTGACCGTGGCCCTCCTCGAGTTCCCGATCATGAGCCGGGCCATCGACGAGGTCGTGCGCCTGGTGCCGAAAGACCTCCGGGATGCCTCGCACTCGCTCGGCGCCACGCGTTTCGAGACGGCGGTCCGGGTCGTCGTCCGGCAGGCCGCGCCCGGGATCATGACGGCCGTCCTGATGGCCTTCGGCCGGGGGATTGGCGATGCGGCCTCGGTCCTCTTCACGGCCGGATTCACGGACCGAGTGCCGACCTCCCTTTTCCAGCCCGCGGCAACGCTGCCCCTGGCCATTTTCTTCCAGCTCGGGAGCCCGCTTCCGGAAGTCCAGATGCGGGCCTACGCCTCGGCCGTCGTCCTAACCCTGATCATTCTTGCTACGAGCGTCGTGGGACGGCTCCTCACGCGGAGGTACACCAAACATGTCGTCAAGTAAAGGAGGAGCCGGCCGATGATAAATCTAATCCCAATCAGCATCCGGAATTTGAGCGTTTTCTACAGCGACCAGCCCGGCCTTGAAGAACGTCACCCTGGACATCCCAAACAAGCAGATCACGGCCATCATCGGGCCCTCCGGCTGCGGGAAAACGACTCTCCTAAAGTCGTTGAACCGCCTGCTCGACACCGTCGACGGCGTCCGGGTCGAGGGAGAAGTCCTGGTCGACGGCGAGGACATCTACGAGCCCGGGGACCGAGGTGATCCGGATCCGGAAGAAGATGGGCCTCCTCTCCCAGAAGCCCCAGGTCCTGCCCATGTCGATCTACGACAACGTCGCCTACGGCCCGAGGATCCATGGCCTCCGCTCCCGGACGGAGCTCGACCGGACCGTCGAGCACTACCTCAGGGTCTCGGGGCTGTGGGAGGAGGTCAGCGGACCGCCTCCACCATCCCGCCTCTGGGCTTTCCGTCGGCCAGCAGCAACGGCTCTGCCTGGCCCGGGGGCTGGCCGTCGAGCCCGAGATCATCCTCGGCGACGAGCCGACCTCGGCTCTCGACCCCCAATCCAGCCAGAACGTGGAGCGGCGGCTAATGGAGCTCAAGAAGGATTACACGGTCGTGGTCGTGACCCACATCCTCCGGCAGGCCCGGAGGATCGCCGACCACCTCGCGTTTCTCTACTTGGGAGAGCTCGTCGAGCACGGGCCGGCGGCCGAGGTCTTCCGGAACCCCCGGGACCCCCGGACACGGGCCTACCTGACCGGCGAGATCAGTTGATCGGCCCCCCCCCGCCTACTTTTTGACCGAGCAGGTCATGAACCGTTGGAGGAAATTGAAAAAGTCGATCTCGTTGGCGGCGAGGCCGTGCTCGTAGACGTAGCGGGCGGCCAGGCGTGAGGCGAAGAGCGCCCGGAGGTAGGTCTCGGGCACGCGCTGGATGATCTTGTCGACGCCGAGCAGCTCGCAGAGCACGGGCGGGCAACCGACCTCGACGACCCTTTCGACGAGGGCCTTGTCCTCGAACAGCGCCGAGGCCATGATGCGTCCTTGATGGCGTTGATCTTCTCGCTGATCATGTCGGTGAGGATGCTCCGGGGGATCCCCTTCTCAGGTTCTCGCGCCAGATGATCTCGAACTCGCGGCGGGCGTTGTCCTAGACGTGCTCGACGATCTCCTTGACGTAGGCCTTGCGGAAGTCCGAGACCTTCGCCGCCCCGGACGACACATGAGCTCCTCGAACTCCTCGTCGGTCAGGGCCAGGCCGGAGAGGACCTCGAGCGAGGACGAGGTGACCCCGCCCTTGTTGGCCGAGGCGTCCTTGTAGAGGATGACGCCCTTCTCCTCGAGCCGGAGCCGGGCCTGCTGGGTGATGAAGAGGTTGGCGCCCTCGACGATGACCTTGAAGCGGGGCTGGCCCTTGTCGTCGAGCTAGGTCCGTCCAGTTGTTGATGTTGATCGAGGACGGCCGCCCGCCGCAGGGGACGAAGATGGTCGGCCGCTGAAATTGGGATGGAGATGGAACGTGTTCCGGAACTCGAGCCCGTTCTCGACGCTGCTCGCCGTCGGGGCAGCGCGACGTCGCGTGTCCTTGACGTGGACGAAGAAGCCGCTCCGTCGAGAGGAGCTTCCGGTCGGAAGTGCTCGACCATTTTCCGGGCCTTGGCCAGCCGCACGAGCTCCTTGCGGTTGAGGCCCTCGGGGTCGTAGAGGACGCCCGAGCCGTCGACGATGGCCAGGATTTGTCTTTGGAGAGCAGGATCTCGTTGGAGCCCAGGTCTCCGTCCGGGCCGCCGGTCATGACTTTGGTGATCGTCTCCTCCTTGAGGCCGAGCTTGCCGAGCGACCCGAGGACGTATTCGTGGACGGAGTTCGTCGTCATGCCGTAGAGATCGTGCGGGATGCCGCCCATGGCCACGGGCTTTCCCGTCGAGAAGGCCTTCCAGAACTTATAGCCGCGCTGCCGGGCCCGCAGGGCCGCCCACTCCATGAGGTCGGCCGTGCCCTCGTCGGGGCCGAGGAAGAGGATGACGTCCTTGCCGTAATAGTCGACGACGGCCGGGTTGGCCAGCATGAGGTCGAGCAGGCCGTCAACGTACTTCTTGAACGCGGCGACCGGCTGGTCCATGGAAGCCCCAGTTGAGGAGGATCGTGCCCTTCGAGCCGCCCTCGGGGAGGTCCTTGTTCTTGCGCTGCTGGGTGGAGGCCAGGCCGTAGTTCTCGTCGAAGATGAGGTCGGAGTTGTTGAGGTAATTCTGGTAGGTGGGAGGACTGGACGATCCGGATGCCGCCCCGGGCGATGTCCCGGAAACGGATGTGGAAGCCCCGGAACTCGCGCGCCGACGATGTGGAAGAGGCCGAAGGGCGTCACGGGATAGTCGACCGGTTCAGGAAGTCCGGGCTCGGTACATGAAGGAGAGCGAGGTCTTTTCCTTGATGTAGAAATTCGTCTTGAGGATCGTGTCCGATGAACAGGGCCCCGGCCAGGAAGACGTCGCGGTCGGTCTCGACGGCGATCTTGCGGCCGATCTCCTTCCGGAGGGCGGCCAGGCCGGCTTCGGCGATGTCGGGTCCTTGACGGCCGGGTTGAACTTCCGGTCGAAAAGCGCGAAGAGCCTGCTGGATCCACTCGTAGTTGTCGATCAGGGCGTCCCAGACCCGCGGCTCGGTGTAGGTGTCCTTGGCCAGCGGGTCTTGAGCTCCCGGAGGATCCCCAGGAGCTCGGGCGAATCCTTGAGGGCCTCGGCCAGCTTGACGTACTCCTCGTTGTAGCCGCTCAGGAACTGGTGGGTGAAGCTCCAAAGGCGGACGCCGAAGACCATCTCCTGGGCCGCGAGCTTCCCCTCCCGGAAGAGGGGCGAGAGGGGGCGGTCGGGATGACGTAGATCAGGCTGATGTCCTCGATGAGGTCCTGGAGTTTTCCCTTGGCCGGGGCCTCGTCGAGATAGATGGGTGTAGATCGTCTTGCCGTTGGCGAAATGCTCGATGTACTTCCGGTTGCTGTGAAGCCCGTGGGAATTGATGACGTCGGAGACGTTGGTGAAGAAACGGGGGCTCGCGTTGGTGTTGGTCACGACGGAGATCCGGATCTCTTTCTCCCGGGGGACCGGGGTGACGTCAATGAGCGGGCTCTCCCAGCCTTTGGCCCGCTCGAGGAGGTCCTGGGTGCGCTTGAAGGTCTCCTTGGAGATGGTGGCCATGAACGTCTTGTCGGCGACCTTCCTGAGGTCGGTCTCGTTGGGGGAAACCTTGGCCGCCGGGAATTCCGGCCTGTCCACGATGTACATCCTGAGATGTTCCAGGCCGCGGGCCTTGCGCAGGGTCCGGTAGGACTGGAGGCGGTGGTGGGGATAGCGGTCTTCGATCCTCTCCTCGATCTCGATCGCCCGGAAGTGAGACTCCTCGACGAGGTACAGGGCCTCGTTGTCGTGCTCGGTCATGAAGTCGATCCGGATAGCCTTCTCGCCGCGGAGGGTGGCCATGATCTCGGCGGCCCGGAGGGCCTCGATGTGCCGAGCGACGGTTTCGAGGGGAGTCGTCATGAAGTAGGACTCGCTCATCCCGAGCCCGGTCACGAACAGCTCGATCTCCTCGCGGATGCAGGCTTCGGGGTAAAAATCATCCTTGCGGATGAGGGCCTCGAGTTTTTGGAGCTGGTTTTCGGTGAAGACGGAATCGTCGGCGATCTGCTTGAGAGTTTTCACGGTGCGCTCCTTTTGTGGCTGGACCTCGTTCCGGGCCGGTCCCGCCTGTCCTTACGGAAGAGCCGGCCCCATCCTGATGAGGCCATCAGGGGGGTCGCCTAAACCCATCAATTATAGCAGGTCAAATATTGGAGGTCAAAATCCCCGTTTCGAACAGGTCCTCCGGCATCCCCGGGCCGCCCCATTCTGCTATAACGCCCCGATCCGCTTCAGGCCCTCCCGGAGCGCTTTCCGGACCTGTGCGATCCGCTCCGGCGCCCAGGCTGGAGCACCGCCTCCCCCGTCGAAGAAAGGCCTGCTCGCGAAGCCGAAGGCCCGGCCGTTCCGCCGGTGGCGGTACCGGAAATCGATCTCCGGGTGCCCGAAGACCAACATCATCATCGTCTCCGCCATCCTGGTCAGGGGCGGCCTGTCGAGGTGACCGTGGCGGAACCGGGCCGTGACCTTCGTCCCTTTCAGCGGGGCGGATTCGATGGCCACGGTCCCGCCGCAAAGGCCGGCCGTCTGGGCTCAAAAGGGCCAGGCCGAGACCGGTCCTCTTCCGCTTGGTCGTGAAGAAAGGATCCAGAGCCCGGTCGGCCTCCTCAGCCGTCATCCCTCGGCCGTCGTCAGTCACCCGGACCGTCAAGAGGTCCCTCCGCTCGTTCTCGTTGACGACGATCTCGATCCGCCCCGCTCCGGCCGAGATCGCGTTCTCGGCCAGGTCGAGGATGTGAAGGGAAAGATCTTCCATCATGACGGGCGGACCTCCCGGCCTTCCCGGCCGGCCAGGGCCTTCCGGATCTCCCCGAGAGTTGGCCCGGCCAGAAGGAATTCCATGGTCGCCCGGCCGATCTCCTCGGGTCGATGGGCATCGGAGAAGCGGACCAGAGGGTGGGTGGAAAGGGGCCCGAAGGCCGTCCGGGCTTGGTCATATGCGATGAGCGGGGAGACCTCGACGGCGTCGAGGTCGAGGTCAGGGGGGATGAAACCGAGCTGGGAGATGATGCTAAAGGCCTCCCGGTCGACGTGGGACGCGATGGCCAGGCCGCCGTGCCTGTGAATGAGCCTGACAGCCTCGTAAACGGTGAACCGGGTCGCGCCGATCAGGCACCGCGGATTGAAGCCGGTGACGCCGTCCTCGGCGTCGACGATGACCTGATCCTTGATGAAGGACCGCTTCGAAGGGACGTCCGGCAGGTTCTCGTAAACGGCCGCGAGAAGCGGCCCGAGGTCCATCCCCGCTTCGAACAGGCCGAGAATGTGGGCTTCCTCTTCGCTGGCCAGCTCCAGACCGGGCAGAACGGTCAGGCCGGTCCCCCCCGCGGCTTCGGCCACGGCCGCCGCGTTCTCCGCCGAATTATGGTCGGTGACGGCGATGATGTCGAGGCCCGCGGCCCGGGCCCGTTCGACAACGGCCCGGGGGTACATCGAGAGCTCTCCGCAGGGCGATAGGCAGGTGTGGATGTGGAGGTCGGCCCGGAATCGCCGGAGCTCCTCAGGAGCCCTTGACTCCGAGCCCATGAAGCCTTCCGATG
Organism: Candidatus Aminicenantota bacterium; assembly: GCA_963796835.1. Taxonomy (GTDB): domain Bacteria; phylum Acidobacteriota; class Aminicenantia; order Aminicenantales; family Saccharicenantaceae; genus DATKJS01. The sequence goes on from CAWCND010000009.1 coordinate 198,255, forward strand.
AATTCGAATGCCGCGGCAGGGACTCCGAAAATGGGAAGCCCCTCTCTCTCCGCCCGCTCGATCGTCTCGGCGGCCGGCTCCCGTCCGTTGACGAGGACGATCCCAGCGAGCTCCTTCAAGACGGCCACCGCGACGATGTTCGGATGGACCTGGATCGTGACCCAGAGGGTGTCCTTCCCGGCGTGGGCCATGACGTCGCTGAGGAGGTCGCCCGCGTAGCCTCCGGCGACCGGCCGGTCGAGCTTCCCTTTCGACGTGAAAACCTTGAGGTCGAGCTGTGTTGCCAGGTCCGCGAGTTTCATCTCATCTCCTTCTTGGCGAACGGGCAGTCGGCCAGGCGGGCTAGGCCGCGGACGATGTCGTCCGCCAGGGTCCGGCAGTCCGGCGCCCCGCAGGCCCCGCAGTCCTTGTGCGGCAGCTTCGCGGAGAGCTTTTCCCGGCGCTTGGCCTTGAGGATAGCCCGGGAGGGGTCGGGGTCGAGGGGTGACGTCTCGACAGGAACCACGGGATGGTCGAACGACAGGAAATTCTTGTGATAGAGCCGGCTGACGTCCTTATGGTCAACGACAGCCCGATCCCCTGCCGAGTCGACAAGCTGGAGGATCCGGCTTTTCGCCAGGAACCGGTTCTCGACTTGGAGCGGCCCGCCGACGCATCCGTCCGGGCAGACCGTGCACTCGAGAAAATCGATGTCCTGGAGGAGGCCTGCCTCGACCTGGTCCAGGACCCGCATGGTGTCGGTGACCCCGGAGACGGCGACGGCCCGATGGTTCTTAAGCCCCCGAGTCTCGCCGCCGGAGAGGGACCAACCCATCCCAATCCCGCTGAACAGGGTTTCCGGGAAGAGATGGCGCATGACCGCATCCTCCTGGCTTTTCCTGAGGGCGCCGATGACCTGGGGGTAGATGTCCCGGATGGAGATCGCCCCGTCGAGGTACGATTTTTCGAGCGTGGCCGGACTGTTGATGGAAACCATCTTGGCCGGGCAGGGCGTCAAGTGGATGATCCCGATCTTTTCGGGAGGCAGGTTCAGGGCCTTGGGCAGGATGGCCCTGAGGATCTTGGCCGCGATCTCCCGGGGCGGCTCGATCGGCAGGATCTGCCTGCAGAGCGTGGGGTACCGCCGCTGGATGAGCCGGACGACGACCGGGCAGGTGGCGGTGATGAACGGCCTGGGCTGGGAATGCTCGTTGAGGTATTCCTCGATGGCGGCCGTGTTGAGTTCGCAGATCGCGCTGGGGTCGTAGACTTCGTCGAAACCGACCCGGCGCAAGGCGGAGAGGATCTCGTTGGGCAGCGTCGCGTTGCCGAACTGCCCGTAGATCACGGTCGAGGGGATGGCCACCTTATAGGCGAAAGCGTCGAGCGCGGCGAACGACGTCGTGTGGGAGCGGACGGCGTCATAAGGGCAAATGCGGAGACACTCGCCGCAGTCGACGCAGCGCTCATCAATGATCCGCGCCTTCCCATCCTTGACCCGGATCGCTTTGGTCGGACAGACGGACATACAGTGGACGCAGCCGACGCATTTGTCCTTGATGATATGGATCGAGTGATAGGGTTTTGTTTTGTTCATGGATGCCGCCCGTTCGTATGGATGGTGATTTCGAGTCGGGTTCCCCGGCCGACCCGGGAGTTGATGCGGAAGCGGTCGGCATTCCTCCTGATGTTCGGCAGCCCCATGCCCGCGCCGAAGCCGAGCTCGCGCATCTCCGCCGTCGCCGTCGAATATCCCTCTGTCATGGCCAGGTCTATGTCGGGGATGCCGGGCCCCTTGTCATCCACGGTGATCCGGACCTCGCCCGGGGAGACCGCCAGCCTCACCCGGCCCTCCCAGGCATACATGATCACGTTCATTTCGGCCTCGTATGAGGCGATGGCGGCCCGGCGGATAATCGGGCTGTCGAAGCCGAGCTCCTTCAGGAGGTCCTTGATCCGGCAGGCCACGGCCCCGGCCTTGGCGAAATCCCCCCCCTTGACGGGAAAGTCCTGGCGGAAGACGGCCTCAGCGCCCATGAATCTTCCCCCCGAAGAGAACCGAGATCCGCGAACATGTCTCGAACATCGGCAGCTTCGTGACGACGAGGGCCAGACCCTTCGCCCGGGCCTGCGCGACGGCGTCCGGACCCGGCCGCTTGCCCTGCACGAAGACGACCGCCGCCAGGTCGGCCACTGCGCACGTGGAGATGACATGGGGATTGGCCAAACCCGTAAGCAGGAAGGAGCCGGCTTCGGCGGAGGTCAGGACATCGCTCATGAGGTCTGAGGCGAAAACCTTCGGACATTCGAGGTCGAGGGGACTTTCCGGCGTCAGCAGTTCGCCATTGACCCAGGTCATGATATCCTTGAGAGTGATCATCAGACGAACATGCCTCCCGTCAGATCTCACGGGATTCTTTCTGTCCGGACTTTCTGCTGGATCGTACCTCGTCCCCTTTTCTATTATATGATGAGGCCGTCCGGCAGGCAAGCCTCCTCCTCAGGCGGCCCGTCCGGGGGGCATGTCCAGAGACAGCGGCAGCCGGAAGCTCGCGCTGTCCTGGAACGCCGAAAAGCCCTCGAGGTCAGGTCAAGCCCTTCTTTTTGAACGGGCTGACCACCCATCGGAACCCTCTCAAAACCGGCAAAAAACTATTTGACAAAATCGCACACTATGGTATATTTTTAAAAAATATATGACTAGTTTTGTAAAGTTATCCAGATGAAACGAGCAGACTTCTCTTCCCGGAGGAAAATGACCGAGAGGCCGGGCATTAGAGAATGCGCTGGGGATGAAGGACATCAGACCCCTTGAGGTCAGCTGGAATTTCAATATCGGCCCATTGAAATAAATAACAAATCAAAAAAAGGAAAGGAGAAAATTTTATGGCCGTGAAGGATGTTTCCACAAAAGTTTCCGCATTCATGGAGAAGATTATCGCCAAGAACCCCGGGGAAACGGAGTTCCATCAGGCGGTCCGCGAGGTCGCGCATTCTCTGATGCCCTTTTTAGAGGAGAATCCGAAGTACCAGGAAGCGAAGATCCTGGAGAGGATCGCGGAGCCGGAGAGGGTGATCCTGTTCCGGGTCCCCTGGATGGACGACAAAGGGGAGATCCAGATCAACCGAGGCTATCGCATTCAGATGAACAGCGCGATCGGCCCCTACAAAGGCGGGCTCCGTTTTCACCCCACTGTCAATTTGGGGATTTTGAAGTTCCTCGCTTTTGAGCAGGTGTTCAAGAACGCCCTCACGACGCTTCCCATGGGTGGAGGCAAAGGGGGATCGGATTTTGATCCTAAGGGAAAATCTGACAATGAAGTCATGAGGTTCTGCCAGAGCTTCATGTTGGAACTTCAAAGACACGTCGGGGCCGACACGGACGTTCCGGCCGGGGATATCGGGGTCGGCGGACGGGAGATCGGTTTCCTGTTCGGCCAATACCGGAGAATTCGCAATGAAGTCACGGGAGTCCTCACCGGCAAGGGCCTGACCTGGGGTGGGAGTTTGATCAGGCCAGAAGCGACCGGCTACGGATGCGTCTATTTCGTCGAAGAGATGTTAAGGGGCGCGGGCGACTCCATCAAGGGCAAGATCTGCACGGTCTCGGGTTCAGGGAACGTGGCCCAATACACGGTGGAGAAAGTCAATCAACTCGGCGGCAAGGTTGTCACTCTCTCCGATTCGAGCGGCTTTATCCATGATCCCGCCGGGGTCGATTCCAAAAAACTGGCCTTCGTTCTCGAGCTTAAGAATGTGACGCGCGGCCGCATTCAGGATTATACGAAGAAATTCGGCGGCGAGTATGTTGCCGGCAAGCGTCCCTGGGGCGTCAAGTGCGATGTCGCCTTCCCCTCGGCCACGCAGAACGAGATCAGCGGCGATGACGCCAAGGCCCTGGTCAAGAACGGGTGCAAAGCCGTTGGCGAAGGGGCGAACATGCCGACAACCGCTGAAGGCGTTGATGTGTTCCTCAATGCCAAGATCCTTTTTGGCCCCGGCAAAGCGGCGAATGCCGGCGGCGTCGCGACTTCGGGTTTAGAGATGTGTCAGAATTCCATGAGACTCTCTTGGACCCGCGAAGAGGTCGATTCGAGACTGCACGGCATCATGAAGGCGATCCACGAGCAATGCGTGAAGTACGGCAAGCAAGGCAACTGGGTCAACTATGTGAATGGCGCTAATATCGGCGGCTTCAAGAAAGTTGCCGATGCCATGATCGAGCAAGGCTTGGTTTAATCCAGCGCGGCGCAGCCAAAAAAAGGGCACCCTTCGAAAGAGGGGTGCCCTTTTTCATTTCGGAGCCCGGTTTTGCCGGCTCCTGGCCGGGAATGCGGGGAGTTCTAGCGGAGAGGGAAGAATTCTGCGTTGTTGCGAAGTTCTCCTCAGTACAACGTTTCGCTGCCGACGGCGAGGGCGTATTCGGGCACGAGTTGGCCGCCCAACACGTGCTGGATAAAGATCTCACGGATCTTTTTGGGCGTAAGGTCGATGTATTTGACGGGAGGCTGATCCCTGAGCTCGACCGTGGCCATGGGCTCCCGGCTGCAGAGCCCCGCGCAGCCGGAGGTCGCCACGATCACATCCCGGACCCCGTTCTTCTCCATCTCATCAAGGAGGGCCTCCATGATCTCGCGGGCGCCGGCCGCGATGCCGCAGGTCCCCATATGAACCGTGACCTTCGCCCGGCCCTCGTTTTCCCGGATGGTCAGCACGGAGCGCGCTTTTTCCCGGATGTTCGCCAAGTCCTGGATGCGAAGTTTCTTTTGTTCTCCCATCAGCCTTCCTTTTCTCTTCGAAATATGCTTAGGAACCTGAAGCGGGATGGCAGCGCTTGGGATCCTTGGGCCAAGCGCTGCGGTCTCCGTTCACGTGTAATGTATCATAGTCGTCAAGAGGCGGGGGGATTTGACCGGATTCGGCCGTTGGGAGGGATCGGCCATCCGAGGTTCTTGACCGCAGGCCGGAGCTGGAGTTACTAAGCCGGGCAGAAAATAATTGTCTTCAGATTTCTCTATCGCCCGGCTAGTACTCGGGGAGCAGCAAGGATTATGTAGTATATTTGCTGCTCCCCGTAGTAAGATCCTTCTCAAAGCGGACAGATTTCATGGCCGAAGTCAAAAGCTGGGCTCCGTTGCAGGCGAGAAAATCAAGTTCTTATATCGTGTTCATCGATGCTTAGCGCCAGAGCGGTTTTGGAGGAACTGAAGGCCTGCCACGTGACATTTTGCGTCGGCTTGGCGGACTCGGCGTTGGCCGCTCTGGCCGCCCTTGTCGAAAACGATCATTCGGTGCGGTTCATCCCCGTGACCAGGGAAGGGGAAGCGTTCGCCCTGGCTTCCGGATTATGGATCGGCGGACAGAACACGGTCATCATGATCCAGAACACGGGATTGCTGGAGAGCGGAGACGCGCTTCGCGGAACGGCTCAGCGCATGCGGGTCCCCGTCCTTTGCCTGGTCACGTATCGAGGGTCGTCGAAGATGCGCGGGAAAAGGACGTCCACGCCGTCTGAGCCCCGGGATCCCGACGAGTTCAGCCAGCCCGACTTGGACTCGGCGGCTCTCGTCACGGAGCCCACATTGAACGCCTGGGGCGTCCCCTTTGAGTTTCTGGAGTCCGATGCCGATCTCCCGAAAATTCTGCAATCCTTCCGCCGAGCCCAGAGGGAATTTCGGCCTGTCGCCCTCCTGGTGACGGACAATATGAGCTGAGGATTCTTGGCCGTGACAATGCTCACCAAGGACCAATTGCTGAAACCCCTGGCCCAGCTCCGCGGCTCAGCCGTCGTCGTCACCTGCATGAGCGTGACGCGCCCCTGGGGACGCTATTCGTCGAGCGAGCTCGATTTTGCCTCGGCAGACAGCGCCATGGGGCACACGGCCGACCTGGCTCTGGGGATCGCCCTGGCCCAGCCGCAGCGTAAGGTCATCTGCTTAAATGGCGATGGAAGCATGCTGATGACCTTGGGAACGCTGGCCACGGTCGTTAACGCGCGGGCCACGAATTTCGTCCTCTTTGTCGTCCAGAATAATTCTTATGAACTGACGGGACATCAGCCCATTCCGGCGGCAGAACACCTGGACTTCGCTGAGCTGGCGCGGGGCGCCGGTTTCGAACATGTCTACGGTTTTGAAGATCCCGATGATTATGAAAAGCGATTGCCGGCCGTTCTGGCCGAAGACGGGCCGGTGTTTGTGACGGTCCGGGTCGAAAAAGGGACCGAAGGCCCCATCAGCCGGAGCTCTAAGGAACTGTCCCGGTACCTTCAAGTCTCCCTTGCTGAATCAGCCCATCGGCTCAGGAAGATCCTGACCTCGTAGCCTGCCGGCGGGTCCGCCCCCGCTCATCATGCCGGCTGTCAGGCGCGAGGATCGTCTTTTGAGTTTCAGCCGGAAACCGACCCGGCCCGAGGAGATCTCTTGGCGGACGGCACGTTCAGCTCGAACGCCTTGGCCACACGGGAACTCCTCAGGGAACCGATTGGAGACCCTCCCCGTTAGCCCCCCCCCGGCCCGCGGAGCATCCCCGTCTGTCCGGCCTTCCGCACGCTCATCCAGAAGTTGACCAGCCTGGAGCTTATGCGGTATACTGATTTCTCATAATAAATGTCCTTGAAAGAATACAATCGCCTCGAGAAGCGATCCACGGAGCAGAGGGGACATACCGTTTAAGAGAGTCAACCGGTATCCCCAGGCCAAAACGTTGAGGGAGTCTTAAATCATGGCGAAGAAGGCGACATCCTTCATCCGGGTCTATTGTCCCGAGCTGATGGCGATGATCGTTCCGGGAGAATGGACGGATTGTCCTTTTTTCCGGGGCAAGGCATTGGATATTTCCAATACCGAAGACGCCCTCAAGCAGATCTTCCGTTGCCACGTCCAGTGCGATTGCAAAGTCCACTATCAGTATTATGACGGGGGCAAGCTCGTGGAGAAGGTGGCGGAATCCGTCGAGGATCAGGAGAGCCTTCGCCGCATCCTCTCTTTGGTCATGAAACCGTCAGAAAAGAAAGACAAACAAAAGAAGAAGAAAATTCTTCTCGTCGATGACGACGTTGATTTTCTGGAGATGCACTCGGCCGTTCTGGAAAACCGGGGCTATCACGTCATCACGGCCCGGAGTTCCCAAGAATGCCTGGACAAATTGGATAAGGTCCGGCCCGACGTGGTCGTCTTGGACGTCATGATGGAGAGGTTCGATTCCGGCTTCGGGGCCAGCAAGAAGATTAAAGAAAAGCACCCCAAGACCCCCATCATCCTGCTCACGTCGATCGGGGATCAAACGGGGCTGGAATTTTCATCCAACGATGAGATCCTGAAAGAGACCGGCGCCGATATTCTGCTCGACAAGCCGGTGAGCCCCAAGGTCTTCATCGAGGAAATCGAAAAGCTGGCGGCCTCCCCGAAAAACAGCTGAAGGCTTCCCGACCGCCATGGATCTTCTGAGCATATCGGATTCGAAATGCCGCAGATGTTACCGGTGCGTCCGGGAATGTCCGACGAACGCCCTGAAGATCGACCAGGGAAAAGTCAAGCGGATTGCGAACCGATGCATCTTCTGCGGGGTCTGCTATAAGCATTGTCCGCATGACGCGGTGAACGCCCACACAGGCATCAAACACGTTCTGGGGCTCCTGGATTCCGGTGAAAAGGTCGTCCTTTGTCTCGACCCGACCTTCCCCGCGGTCCTGGACAAAGGGACGCCCAACCAATTGGTGACGGCCCTGAAGAAGGCGGGATTTGCCGAAGTTTGGGAATCGGCCGTGGGCGGGGAATTGGTCACTCGGGCCTACAATTCCTGGATGCTCCAGAATCAGGAGACGCCTTGGGTCTCTTCCTTCTGCCCCTCTTTGGTCTATTACATTGAAAAATTCGTCCCTCACCTGACCAGACAGCTCGTCCCGATCATTTCTCCTATGGTGGCTTGCGGCATGGCGGTCAAGCGGCTCCGAGGCGCTGAAACAAAAGTCGTATTCGTCGGGTCGTGCATCTCCCGGATTCGAGAGCGCATGAACCGCTATGTCAGACCCTATATCGACGATGTTCTGATCTATCACGACATCACCGATCTGCTCAGGATGAAAGGCATCGACCGGGAAATGCAGGAGCCGTCGGAATTCGACGGTCCGCGCAGCGGACCCGGCCGGATCTTGAGCATCGCCGGGGGCATGAGCAAATGCATCGGTTTTGATCAGGACCTGCTGAACCTGGACTATGTCGTCGAGGCCGGGCCGGCAGAAGCGATGCGGGCCCTCAAGCAATTCCAGGAAGGGAAGATCCGTTCGAGCTTTCTGGACTTGTTGTTCTGCAAGGGCTGCATCAACGGGCCGGTCGTCGATAAGAATATTTCCGGCCCCAGCCGGAAGCAGATCATCGTGGATTACATACGATCGCAGAATGGCCAGGGGGAGGCGGGAGGGCTGGACGGCCTCAACGGCCTTGTTGAAACGGATCTGAAACGGAGTTTCTCTGCCTCGGACGTTGATCTGCCGGAACCCCGGGAAGAAGAGATCCAGGCGGTCCTGGCTCAACTCGGGAAGACCTACCCCGGCCAGAACCTGGACTGCGGCGCCTGCGGGTACAGCTCGTGCCGGGAGAAGGCGAAAGCCGTCGTTCAGGGCCTGGCCGAGATGGAGATGTGCCACCATTATCTCCTGGGAAGGCTCCAAGGCCTCTATTCGCGGTTGGAGAAGTCCCACCAGCAGCTGAAGATCTCCCACGAAGAGCTGGAGCATGCCCAACGGCAGCTGATCCAAACGGAAAAAATGGCCTCTCTGGGCCAGTTGGCCGCCGGCGTCGCTCACGAGCTGAACAACCCCATCGGGTCGATCATGATGTTCAGCCGGATTCTCCAGAAAGAACTGGGCCCGAACGAACAATGGCAAAAGGATATCACCCTCGTTGTCCAGGAAGCCGACCGGGCGGCCAAGATCGTCAAGGACCTCCTCAGCTTTTCCAGGGAAACCAAGATCAAGCCGGGCCTGGCGAACATCAACAACGTGATTGAAGAGGCCCTGTCGCTCCTGGTCAAGCAGTCCCTCTTTCACAATATCCAAGTTCAGTGGCGATTAGCCGCGTCCCTTCCGACGACGTTCGCCGACCCGGATCTCCTCAAACAGGTTTTTTTGAACATCATCCTCAACGCGGCTCAGGCCATGGAGGGGAAAGGCACCCTGACCATCCAAACCCTCGAGCTCGATAGAGGCCAAGGGATAGAAATCCGAATCGAGGACACCGGCAAGGGCATCCCCGAAGAGCACCTGCCCCGGCTCTTCGACCCCTTCTTCACCACGAAAGAGAAAGGCACCGGCCTCGGGCTGTCCCTGGTTTACAGCATTGTGTCCAAACATAAGGGGGCGGTTCGCGCCGAAAGCCAGTTGGGACAGGGGGCGACCTTTATCATCGATCTGCCCGTTCTAGGCCAGGACGAGTGGCAAAAGGCCGAGGGCTCGATCACGGACTTGAAACCCTCGCCGGAAGGGAAGGACCATGGAATCCAAGGGAAAGATCTTATTGGTTGACGACGATACGGATTTTCTCGAAATGCACAAGGCCGTGTTGAAGAACCACGGCTTCAGCGTCATCACGGCCACCAGCGGCCAGGAGGGGCTGGAGCGCGTCCGGGCCGAGATGCCGGATCTGATCATTCTGGACCTGATCATGGAAAAACACGATGCGGGGTTTTCGTTCAGCCAACGGATCAAAACGGACCCGCTGTTCAAGGGCATTCCCATCCTCATGGTGACGTCCGTGGCCGAGGCGACCGGGTATCGGTTCTCGTTGCAGGACGACGGGTACTGGATGAAGACCGACGATTTCCTGGACAAGCCGGTCATGCCGGAGGTCCTCATCGGGAGGGTCGAAAAACTCCTGGCGAAAAAAAGGGGCTGACATTGGAAAACCGAGCGAGCATTCTGGTCGTCGACGACGAAATGGGGATCCGCGAGGCCTGCAAACGAGCTCTCGCCGTGGAGGGCTATGCCATCGATCTCGCCGAGGACGGGAATATCGGGCTTCAAAAGGTCAAGGACGGGTCCTACGATCTCATCCTGATGGACCTGATGATGCCCGGCATCGGCGGCCTGGATCTGATCAAGAAAGCCCATGACATCGATCCCGAAATCATCATCGTGGTCATCACGGGATACGCGACGATCGAAACGGCCGTCGAAGCGACCAAGCGGGGGGCCTACGACTACTTGCCAAAACCGTTCACTCCGGAAGCCCTCACCGCCCTCGTCACGAGAGGGCTGGAGAAGCGGGAGCTCCGGCTCGAGGCCAAGAATCTCCACGACGAGCGGGAGCAGAGGCTCTTGGAGCTCGCCGGCGAAAAAAGCCGGCTCCGGACGATCATCGGGTGCATGGCCGACGGCGTTCTGGTTACCAATCTCGAGCGTCAATTGGTCCTTTGGAACACGTCGGCGGTGAAGATGCTGAGGCTCGGGGGGACAGACGAATCCGGCCATCCACTGCAACGCTACATCAAGAACACGTCCCTGATCGAGTCTCTTGACAACATCCTGACGTCCAAGGATGAGAATGTTTCGATGATCAGCCGGGAGATCCAAACTGATGACCAGAAATCCGTGTTGATGGCGGCCCTGGCTCCCGTCCGTGATGAGCGCGGAGAGCTCCTGGGTGCCGTGACGGTCCTGCGGGACATCACGAAGCTCAAGGAGATCGAGAAGGTCAAATCCCAGTTTGTCTCGATGGTGGCCCACGAGCTGCGGGCCCCCCTGGCGGCGATCGAAGGCTGGCTCGACGTCGTGATCTCGGGCGAGGCCGGCGGGGACGAAAAGCAGGAGCGGCTCTGGCTGGAGCGGGCGAAAGAGCGGTCCAAATCCCTCCTGGCGCTGGTCAACGACCTTCTCGAGATCAACAAGATCGAGGCCGGCAAAGTCGCCCAAAAGATGGAGCCCCTCCAGGTGGCTCCGATCATCCGCAAGACCGTCGATTTTTTCAAGCCCGAGGCGGACAAGAAGAATATCTCATTCCACATGAACCTTCCCGACAAGCTGCCGGCCGTCCAGGCCGATATGCAGGACATGGAGAAGCTCTTCACGAATCTGATCAGCAACGCCATCAAATACAATGTGGATCACGGGTCCATCACCGTCGAAGGCTCAGTCGATGAGAATTATGTCGGTTTTCATATCAAGGATACGGGCATCGGCATCGCCGAGGGTGATCTCTCCCGGATCTTTGACGACTTCTTTCGCGTTGAAAATAAGGGAACGAGCCAGATCAGCGGAACAGGATTGGGGCTGACGATCGCCAAAAAGATCGTGGACTCCCATTTCGGGCATGTCGAGGTCAAAAGCCGACCGGGTCAAGGAAGCACGTTCTCCGTGTACCTCCCGTACGCGAAACACGCGGCAGCAGGAGTGAAAGCAGAGCCATGAAATCCAGAACAGACCGCCGGCAGAACGAAATTCTGAGAAAAGAGCGCCTCGCCCCGGCCATCACCCGTTTTGAGATCTCCGCCCCCCTGATCGCCCGGACGGTCAAGGCCGGGCAGTTCGTCGTCGTCCGGGCCGACGACTACGCCGAAAGGATCCCCTTGACGGTCGTCGACCACGATCTTGAGCAGGGATCCATCACCCTCATCGTCCAGGTCGTCGGGGTCTCGACCCGGAAAATGGACAAGCTGAACGTGGGAGACGTTTTCCTCGATGTCGTCGGCCCCTTGGGCAGCCCGACGGAGATCAAGAAGGTGGGGACGGTCCTCTGCATCGGGGGCGGCGTCGGGATCGCACCGGTGTATCCGATCACGAAGGGGTTCAAGAACGCCGGCAACCGAGTCCTTTCCATCCTTGGGGCGAAGACCAAGGAGATGATGATCTTGGAGAACGAGATGCGGGCCGTCAGTGACGAGCTCTATCTCACGACCGACGACGGGACGGCCGGCCGGCCCGGTTTCGTGACGGACGAGCTCCGGAGGCTGATCGATGAGAACGTCAAGATCGATCTCATTGTCGCCATCGGGCCCGGGATCATGATGAAAACCGTCTGCGACCTGACAAGGAAACTGGGGATCCGGACGATGGTCAGCCTGAACTCGCTCATGGTCGACGGCACCGGCATGTGCGGCTGCTGCCGCATCCGGGTCGGCGACCAGACGAAGTTCGTCTGCGTCGACGGTCCCGAGTTCGACGGTCATCAAGTCGATTTCTCCGAGCTCCTCAAGAGATCGGGGATGTATGCCCGCGAAGAGCATCGGGCGATGTGGGATCACGAATGCCGGCTTTTAGAGGCCGAAAAGAAACTCAAGAAGGCCAATAAGCGCGAGCCGATGCCGAAGCAGGAACCCAAGCTCCGGGTTCAGAACTTCGATGAAGTCGCTCTGGGGTACAGCAAAGAATCCGCGGTGCGGGAGGCCTCCCGCTGTCTGGCCTGCAAGAAATCTCCCTGCATTGCGGGGTGCCCCGTGGATATCGACATCCCGGCTTTCATCGACCTTGTCCGCCACGGCGATTTTATCGGGGCCATCCATAAGATCAAGGAGAAAAATAGCCTCCCCGCGATCTGCGGCCGCGTCTGTCCCCAGGAAGAACAATGCGAAAAGGTGTGCGTTCTGTCCAAGAAGGGGCAACCCATCGCCATCGGCCGGCTGGAACGGTTCGTGGCCGATTACGAATTCAAGGAGGGGGACGTCCGCGTTCCTTCCATCCCGGCTCCGACGGGGAAAAAGGTCGCCGTGATCGGGGCGGGCCCTGCCGGCTTATCCGCGGCCAGTGACCTCGCCAAAATGGGGCACAAGGTCACGGTTTTTGAAGCGTTGCATAAACCAGGGGGCGTGTTGGTCTATGGGATTCCCGAATTCCGCCTCCCCAAATGGATCGTCCAGCGGGAGAGTGAGTACATCGCCAAGCTGGGGGCCGAAATGCGGGTGAGCCATATCGTGGGAAAATCCAGCACGATCGACGGCCTCCTGGAAAACGGCTACGATGCCGTCTTTATCGGGACCGGCGCGGGCCTGCCCTACTTCATGAAAATCCCCGGTGAAAATCTGAACGGCGTGTATTCCGCGAACGAATTCCTCACCCGCGTGAATTTGATGAAGGCGTATCTCTTTCCCGAATACAACACGCCGATCCATTATGGCCGGAACATCGCCGTTGTGGGAGGGGGGAATGTCGCCATGGATTCCGCCCGGACCTCCCTCCGCCTGGGCGCGGAAAATGTCTATCTGATCTACCGCAGGAGCCGGGAAGAGATGCCCGCCCGCGCGGAGGAGGTCGAGAACGCCTTCGAGGAGGGCGTTCAACCCCGCCTGCTGACGCACCCCGTCCGCATTCTGGGGGACGAGAGGGGCTGGGTCCGGGAGATCGAGTGCATCAAGATGGAGCTGGGCGAGCCGGATGCATCGGGGAGAAGACGGCCGGTCCCGGTCAAAGGCTCCGAGCACAGGATCGAGGTCGATATGGTGATCGTCGCCATCGGACAGGGGCCCAATCCTCTGTTGACCGCATCCACGCCTGATCTGAAATTGACGAAGTACGGGAATATCGTCGCCGACGAAGAAACCTGCAAAACCTCGAAAAAAGGCGTTTTCGCGGGAGGCGATATCGTCACCGGCGCCGCGACCGTCATCCTGGCGATGGGGGCCGGGAAACGGGCGGCCAAAGCCATCGACGAGTATTTGAAAGACGGAAAATCGTAGGGTCGACCGGGCCGCGAGGTCAGGGGTCGTCGATTTCGATCTCGATCTTCTCCACCGTGAGGTCCATCCCGCCGAGGAGCTCGACGTCGCCCGAACCGCAGGCAGCGCAAAGGTAAGGCGGCTTATCGTGGAACGATCTTCCGCCGCAGGAACGGCAACGGAACTCAAAGGGGACGACCTCGATCGCGAGGGAAGCCCCGTCGGCCAGCGTCCCCTTCTTGTAAATGTCGAAGGCGGATTCGATGAGGTCGGGGACGACGCCCGACAGCCGGCCGACCCGGAGCTTCACGGCCGTGATCCGGACGGCGTTCTGCTCGCGGGCCTTTTCCTCGAGGATCTCGAAGAGGCTCTGGACGATCGAGAGCTCATGCACGGCCGGCCCGCTCCCGGGCGAGGGCCTCGGCGAAGAACGCGGCCAGCTCGTCCATCCCCTCTCCCTTGAGCGCCGAGACTCGGAAGACCCTAAGACGGGGGTTCATGGCCAGGGCTTCGGCGGCCGCCCTGTCGGGGTCGAACGGCAGGAAGGGGATGAGATCGGACTTCGTTAGAAGGAGGACGTCCGCGGTCAGGAAGGCCTGCGGGTATTTCCCGGGCTTGTCGTCCCCTTCCGGCGACGAGAGGAGGACGCAGCGCAGGCTTTCGCCGAGGTCGAAGCCGGCCGGGCAGACGAGATTCCCGACGTTCTCGATAAAGAGGAAGTCGATCGCCGCGGGCACGCCCGGGAGGACCTTGCCGACCATTTTCGCCTCGAGATGGCAGGCCCCGCCGGTCGTGATCTGCCAGGCGGGGACGCCCTTGGCCCGGATGCGCTCGGCGTCGCGCTCGGTCTCGATGTCCCCCTCGATGACGGCCATCCGGTACGCCGTCCCCAGCCGGTCCGCCAGGGCCTCGAGGAGGGCTGTCTTGCCGGACCCCGGCGAGCTCAGCAGGTTGACACAGAGGATGCCGCGGCTCCGGAGCTCGCGCCGGATCTCTGCGGCGACCTCGTTGTTCGTCCCGAGGATGTCCTTCAGGACGAGGACGTCCTTCTTCGTCATCGCGCGCGTCCTTTGATGGTCATTGGTTTTTTCAGGAACCCTTTGAGGAAGCGGACGGCCTCGCCGAGGTCCTTCTCGGCCCGCGGCGACAACCCCTCGCCGACGCCCCAACAGTGCCCCCGGATGGCCAGCAGGTGGGCCTCCGGCCTGCGGCCGTAGAGCCCGGCGCAGACCGCCAGCACGGCGCCCGGCCCCATGGCGTGGGTCATCGAGGGGACGGCGGTTTCGGGCTTGACCTCGGTCCAGGCGAACGGGGCCCGGAGGGCCCGGGCCGCGTCGACGAAGACGACGACATCGTAGCCGGGAGCAGTCGAGGGCATCCTCGATGTTGAGCTGGTAATTGGCGTCGCAGGTCACCCCCGGGAGCGCGAGGGGCTCAAGGCGCTCGACGGCGGCGGCCCCCAGCCCGTCGTCCCCGCGGCCGGGATTGCCGATCCCGAAGACGAGGACCTGCCGGGGCGCCTTTTTCGGCCCGGGAATTACCGGACCTTTCTCTGGAGGACGTTTCCGTTCGGATCGCACAGGGTGACCTCGAGGGGCATGCGGCCGACGGCATGGGTGGCGCAGCTCAGGCACGGATCGTAGGCCCGGATGGCGATCTCCACCCGGTTCAGCATCCCTTCGGTGATCTCGGGCCTGTCCGTCGAGGGCGTTCTCCGCCACCCATTGGACGGCCCGGTTCATGGGCTCGTTGTTGTTCGTCGTCGAAACGATCAGGTTGGCCATCGTGATCTGGTCGTCGCGCGTTGATCCGGTAATGGTGGAAAAGCGTCCCCCGCGGCGCCTCGACGAGGCCCGACGCCCTCGGACACCCGCTTCCGGCCCAGCTTGACGAGCTTCGTCCCCTGCAGGTCCTTGTCGAGGAGGAGTTCCTTGATGACCTCGGCCGCATGGAGGAGCTCGATGAGCCGGGCCCAGTGCGAGTGCAGGGACATGTTGTTGGGCTTCCCGTCGGTGTAGGCCTTGTAAATCTCGAACTCCTTCTGGGCCAGCGGCGAGGGGATGTGATCGCAAGTGTTGAGCCGGGCCAGCGGGCCGACCCGGTACCAGCCGGCCGCTTTGCCCAGCGGACTTGAGGTAAGGGAACTTCATGTAGCTCCAGGGCCGGATCTCTTCGCCGATGTACTCGAGGTAGTCCTGATAGTCGACGTCGTTGAGGACCTTGTGGCCGTCCGCATCCACGGCCCGCAGGGCGCCGTGGTAAAAGTCCAGGCCGCCGTCCTTGCGGACCAGGCTGAGGTGGTTCGACGGGAATTCGGCGAAGCCGTCGATCGAGGCCTTGTTCTTTTCGTGGAAGTCCTTGAAAAGATCGAGGGCTGCCTGGGCCCAGGCGACCATCTGGTCGATGTTCAGCGGGGGCGGGCCCCTTGAGGAACGCGTCCCGCTCCTCGGGGCTCAGGTTCTTGTTGACGCCGCCCGGGATGGCGCCCGTGCCGTGGATCTTCTTGCCCGCCGTGGCCAGGATGATCTCCTGGCCGAACTTGCGCAGCAGCACGCCCTGGACGGCCAGGTCCCTGTGTTCAGAGCGGCGACGCCGATGACGTTCCGGATGGCCGGGTCGGCGTCCATCGCCGAAGAGGAGGTCGGGCGAGGCGAGGTGGAAGAAATGCAGGGCGTGGGACTGGAACATCTGGCCGTAGTGCATGAGCCGGCGCATCTTCTCGGCCGTGGGCGGCAGCGCCTCGCGGTCCGACGCCGACGATGACGTCCATGGCCTTGGCCGCGGCCAGGTGGTGGCTGACGGGGCAGATGCCGCACAGCCGCTGGACGAGGACCGGGGCCTCCCAGTAGGGCCGGCCCTGGACGAACCGCTCGAAGCCGCGGAACTCGACGATATGGAAGCGCGTCTGGGTGACCTTTCCCTGTCGTCCAGGTGGATGGTGACCTTGCCGTGGCCTTCGACCCGGGTGACGGGTTCGATGGTGATCTTTCTGGCCATGACTGGTTACCTTCAATCGAACTTGAGGAGGTCGTAGGTCAGGTTCAGGGGCCTGCCCTCGACGAGGGCCGTCAAGGCCTCCCAGATGAGGTCGGCCGACGGCGGGCAGCCCGGCAGGAAGTGCATCGATCTTGACGATCTCGTGGCAGGGATAGACCTTGTCCAGGATGATCGGCAGCTCCTCGTCGTCCGGGGATGAGCCGGTCGGCCGGGTCGACGGTCGGCCCGTTCAGGTAGGCCTCCTCGAGGCATTCCTTGACGGGGATGCCGTTGCGCAGGGCCGGCAGGCCGCCCATGATGGCGCACTCGCCGACGCGAGACCAGGATCTTGCAGTTCTTGCGGAAGGTCCGCAGGTTCTCGACGTTCTCGCTGTTGCAGCAGCCGCCCTCGATGAGGCCGACGTCGCACGGGCTTGGTGAACTTCTTGATGTCGTCGATGGGCGATTTGTTGAACTCGACGAGGTCGATGAGCTTGAGGATGCGGTCGTCGATGTCCAGGAGGGACATGTGGCAGCCGAAGCAGCCGGCCAGCGAGGCGGTGGCGATGACGGGTTTGCTCATGGTCTCACCTCGCTTGGCCCTTGCTCGACGTCGCTGCCGATCGGGGCCTTGTCGAATTTGCGCCGCCCGATGGGCACGGCGAAGCCGACCTCCTTCTTCAGGATCGCGCCCACAGGGCAGATGCTCCATGGCCTTGCCGGGCCTCGTCCATCGCTGAGGCGCCGCGGCCAGGTCGGGTCGACGAAGATCTTCTTGTAACATGCCGGGCCCGGCCGCAGCGGGCCGAAGACGCTCTTGCCGTCCTTGGACAGGACGCCGCGCACGCAGCGCAGGCACTTGATGCAGCGGTTCTGCTCCATGAGGATCTTCGTCCCGGCCGGCTCGACGCGTCACTTCTCGGCCGGAAACAGGTAGGGGAAGCGGGGGGCGAGCATCTGGTAGCGGTAGGCCAGGGCCTGGAGCTCGCAGTTGCCGCTCTTCTCGCAGGTCGGGCACATGTGGTTGCCCTCGACGAAGAGCATCTCGATGAGGGCCTTGCGCATGTCCTCGAGGTCGGCGGACCGTGTTCTCGACGGCCATGCCTTCGGCCAGAGGCTGGGTGCAGGCGGCCATGTAGCGGCCGCCGACCCGGACCGTGCAGATGCGGCAGCTGCCGGCGGGCTTGAAGCCCTTCGTAGTGGCAGAGGGACGGGGATATAGACGCCGTTGTCCTTGGCCGCCTCGAGATGGTCTGGCCGGGCTTGCCCTGGCATTCCGGCCGTCGATGGAGAATCGGATGACCGGTTTACTCATGGGGGGCCTCCTTGCACTCGGGCTGGCGACGTTGGCCGGCGACGTGCGGCCGTCCTCATGGCCGCCCGGAGGTCGAAGTCCGGGACGAAGTCGGCGCCGCTTCCGGACCTTGGCCTCATAGATCTCGCGGAAGTTCTGAAGGGTCGTCAGGATGGGGTTGGGCGAGGTCTGGCCCATCCCGCAGCGGCTCATCAACTTGACGAGCTTTCCCCAGTCCTCGAGGTCCTTGAGGTCCTGGGCCGTGCCCCGGCCCTGGACGATCTTCTCGAATTTTCTTTGCAGGAGGACGTTGCCCGCCCGGCAGGGCGTGCACCAGCCGCAGGACTCCTCGACGAAGAACTCCATGAAATTGCGGACGATCTCGAAGATATCGCGCTCCGGTCCGAAGACGATGATCGGAGCCGCCCGTGAGCAGGTCTCGAAAAACAGATCTTTCGTCGGAAGCCGGACCGCGAGAGGCAGGTCCCGGAGGGCCCGCCGAACTGGACGGCCTTGGCCTCCGGGGCCCCGGCCATGTTCAGCAGGTCCTCGACCGTCAGGCCGAACTCGACCTCGTAGACGCCGGGAAAGCGCAGTCGCCCGAGACGCTCAGGAGCTTGGTCCGGCCGAAGACTTCGACGTTCCCATGGTCTTGAACCAGGCCGCGCCGTGGACGAGGATTTGGGCGGCCGTGGCAGGGTCTCCACGTTGTTGACGGTCGTCGGCTGGTCGAGGTAACCGACCTGGACCGGGAACGGCGGCCTGTCCCTCGGCTCACCCCTTTTCCCCTCGGCCGATTCGAGGAGCGCGGATTCCTCTCCGCAGACATAGGCCCCGGCGCCCGAGTTTGATCGTGATGTCGAAATCGAAACCCGGCAAGCCCGCGGCCTTCTTCCCCAGGAGGTTCTCCCGGCGGAGGCCGTCGAGGATGGATTCGAGGTAAGGCTTCAGATATGAGTATTCGGCCCGGAGATAGAGGACACCTTCCAGGGCGCCGACCGCGTAGCCGGCCACGGCCATGCCCTCGAAGAGGAGCTGCGGCAGCTCGGTCAGGATGACCCGGTCCTTAAATGTGCCCGGCTCGCCCTCGTCCGCGTTGCAGACGACATAATGCCGGTCGGCCTTCTCCTTCCGGCAGAAATCCCACTTGAGACCCGTCGGGAAACCGGCCCCGCCGCGGCCCAGAAGGCCTGATTTCTTGATCTCGTCGATGACCTCTTCGGGCTTCATCGAGGCGGCCTTCCTGACCGCTGACCCGGGCTCGAACGGGCCGAAGAGGACCGGGCCCCGTTTCCGGATGTTGTTCGAGACCATGGCCCGGACGAGCCCGGACTGGTTGGCCCCGTCCCCGAAAACTTTGACGAGGTCCTGGGCGGAGCGGCCGGCCCGCAGGCCCCGGACGATTTCCTTGGCCTTTTCGGCCGTCAAATTCGTGAAGATGACGCCCTGGACGATGGCCGAGGGCTCTTGGTCGTTCATCCCGATGCAGGACGTCGGGAAGAGCCCGACGAGGGCGTCCGCCGCAACTTCGCCGAACCGGCAACCCGCCTCCTCTTCGAAGGCCCGGGCCACGGCGGCCCGGCCTTTCATCCGGGAGGTGATGGAATCGTTCAGGAAGATGGCGGCCGTCCCCCGGGACGTGAGGGAAAAGAAGTGGTAGAAGGTCACGACGCCCCGGACATCGGCCTCGGAGAGCTTGAGGTGGCGGGCGATCTCGGAAACGGCCTCGGCGGGGACGCGGCCGTCCCGGGCCTGGACGTCCCGGATGATGTCCAGGAGCCTCGACGGGTCCTTCCGATGCTTGAGGATGATCTCTTTATAATGTTCCATGATGAAACCCCATGAGCGAGTGTTGTAGTTTAGCACAAAGGGGGGCCAAAAAAATAGTCAAGGATCGGGCCCCGAGTCAGGCCCTGCGCCGGGGACGAGAAGCGTCCCGGCGGCGATTTTAGGGCTTGCATTTTTCCTTGAAAAAAGGTTAAGATGGGGCCAGAACAAACCGGATAGGACCCTGAGAAGGAGGAATCATGAGAAAAAAGACATTGGCCGTTTTGGGGATCCTTCTTGCCTTTTCCGTCATGCAGAGCTGTTCCTCAAATCCGGAACAGACCCTACTGTCACGGTACTTCAACGCCGTCACGATGAACGACAATGCCACCATGGCTTCCATGGCCCTCGAGCCGGCCCAGTGGGACGTCGCCTCCTGGGAGATCGTCAGCGTCACCCCCGAAAAGATCCAGCCGGCGATCCTGTCCGACCTCGGCAAGAAAGAGCTTGAGGCGAAGAAGGCCCAGGACGCCCAGATCGGCCCGACGATGGACGCCGATACCGTCCTCGCCAACGCCAAGGACGAGCTGGACCTCGCCAGGACGGGAGGGGCCAAGGCCACCGCCAAGAAGAAAGTCGAGGAGGCCCAGGCGAAATATGACACCGAATACGGCAAGATGAAGGAGCTCAAGAAGGGCTACAACGACGCCAAGGCCGCCGCCGCGGCCGAAGAGCAGATCACCCTCTTTTCGCTCGGCCTTCGGGAGCTGCCCACGGTTAGGGACCTCGGCGGGGACGTCCACTCCAAGGACGTCGTCGTCAAGATCAAGACCAAGCAGGGGCAGACCAAGAGCTACCGCCTCCTGATGAGAATGTATGACTTGAAGAACGAAGGCGGCCAGAAGCTGCCGAGCCGCTGGGTCATCATCAGGTTCGAGCCGGTCGCCTGAGAAGAAGGGCCCTCGCTGGGACGCCTTGACTCTTTTTTCTCATTCTATATAATAGGACTTTTTTCCGGGCCGTTAGCTCAGAGGGAGAGCACCGGCCTTTTAAGCCGGGTGTCGCTGGTTCGAGTCCAGCACGGCTCATTTTCTTTATTGCCCCTGTCGTCTAGAGGCCCAGGACACCGCCCTTTCAAGGCAGCAACACGGGTTCGAATCCCGTCGGGGGCGCTCGACTCTCCCCAACCCGCGACGGACCGGCGGGCCTGACGCACGCCTGGGGTCAGGCTTCCTTGCCGGGCGTTCCGCCTCCGGGCGGGTCCGGCTCCGGGCCCTGCCGTTCCATCCTCCCCGGCCTGGCCGCAGCGGCGCGGTTCTTTTTGTGGAGCCAGAAGACGAAGACGGCCGGGACCTGATAAAGGGCAATGATGACAGGGGACAGGATGAGCCAGTAGATGTTGAAGTCCCGGACGAAGAGATAGAGGAACCCGGCCAAGCCGGCGGCCGAGAAGAGGACGGCCAAGGCCGGGAGGAACGACAAGCCCTTCTTTCCGGAGAGCTTATTCTCGGGTGGTTCGTTGACGTTGGTCATGACAGCCTTTTGTGCTTTCCCAAAGACTCTGCCTTTCCCTGCTTCTTCTCATGAGCATCTTATCATATTCTTCGGGGCCAAGGCGGAATTCAGGCAGGAGTTCATCATTGAAGTTGCATTACGCGCATCGGCAGCAGTAAAATCGGACGGTCCATAAGAGGCATTCAGGAGTGGCCAAGAGGGGTCAAAATGAATTATTGGAGAGCGCTCATAAAGTTCTTGTCGGGGTCCTTGGGGGAGTCGTCTTGGTGTTTGGGATCCTCGAGTGGGGAGTCAAGCTGAAAGTCTCCAGGTGGGTGATCCCGGACTGGATCCTTCTCACCCTGATCATATTGCTTTTTGCTGTCGCGGCCCATACGGCGTATTGGGTCCATCGCTACGGTCAAAGCGGCAACAGACGCGACGAACGAAGAAAAGCGAAGCTGAGGCCCAACAAGGAGCACATGTTCATTCTGTCGGCCCTCGAGGATTGCTGTGGCCGGAGGGCGAGGAGAACTTATCTCAGAGACGGTTATCTGGCAGTTTTTAATCACAAAACGGTCACCGATTTCAATTCGATTTTACATGCGCTAAAAGAGCGGAACGACATTGCCATATCCAGATATGGGTCGGACGATATGTGCTCGATGACGGGGGAAGGTTTTGCTTTCTTCGAAAAGCATCGGACGAACTTCGAAAAAAAAGACGGAGGGATTCCCCCCGTCCCTGCCGAGATCAAAGAAGAATATCGTCTGGCGGAGGATTTTTAGCCGAAAGTCAGGCTTTCAAGCCGTTGGGCTTGCCCGCTGGTTTGGCAGCCGGCGAAGGTTGGATCCCACGGACCTGGCTGCTTGGAGCTTCAGCGGCAGAGATATTTGTGGATCTCCGCGGCCGCGACCCGGGCGTCTCCCATGGCCAGGATGACCGTCGCCCCGCCCCGGACGATGTCGCCGCCGGCGTAGACGCCAGGGATGTCGGTGGCCATGGTCGTCCAGTCAACCTCGACATTGCCCCATTTGCCGACCTTGAGGCCGGGGGTCGTCTGGGGGATGAGCGGGTTCGGGCTCTGGCCGATGGCGCAGACGACGAGGTCGACCTCCATCGTGTATTCCGAGCCCTCGATCGGGAGGGGGCGCCGCCGGCCCGAGGCATCGGGCTCGCCGAGGCCCATCTTCTGGCATTCCATGGCTCTGACCTTTCCATGCTCGTCCCCGAAGTAGCGGACGGGTGTCGTCAGGAGCTGGAATTCGATCCCCTCCTCCTCGGCGTGATGGATCTCCTCGATCCGGGCCGGCATCTCGGTCCGCGAGCGGCGGTAGACGATGACCGCCCGCTCGGCGCCCAGCCGCTTGGCCGTGCGGACGGAGTCCATGGCGACGTTCCCGCCGCCGATGACGGCCGCCGTCCTGGCCTTGAGGACCGGCGTGTCGTAGTCCGGGAAGGCGTAGGCCCGCATGAGGTTGACCCGGGTGAGGTATTCGTTGGCCGAGTAGACGCCGACCAGGTTCTCCCCGGGGATCTTCATGAAATTCGGCAGGCCCGCGCCCGAGCCGATGAAGAAGGCTCCGTAGCCGTCGGCCCGCAGGTCGTCGATCGTCGCGGTCAGGCCGACGACGAAGCTCGTCCGGATCTCGACGCCGAGCCTGCGGAGGTAATCGACCTCGGCCTTCAGGATGGCCTTGGGGAGCCGGAACTCCGGGATGCCGTAGATCAGGACGCCGCCCGACTCGTGAAGGGCCTCGAAGATCGTCACCGTGTGGCCGAGCTTGGCCAGGTCGCCGGCGACCGTCAATCCCGCGGGCCCGGCCCCGATGACGGCCGCCTTCTTTCCCGTCGGCGGCGGGAGGGGCGGGATCTCTAGGGAGCCGCTGCCCCGCTCGAAATCGGCCGCGAACCGCTCCAGGTTGCCGATGGCCACCGAGACGCCGGTGGCCTTTTTCAGCGCGCACACTTCCTCGCACTGGGATTCCTGCGGGCAGACGCGGCCGCAGATAGCCGGAAGTGAGTTCGTCTCCTTGAGCTTCCAGGCCGCTTCGAGGAAGCGGCCCGCCTCGATGAGCTTGACGAAGCTCGGGATGTCGATGGATACGGGGCAGCCGGTGACGCACTGGGGATTGGCGCAGTCGAGGCAGCGGCGGGCCTCCTCCGGGCCATGTCCGGGGTCAGGCCGAGGTTGACCTCCTTGAAATCGCGGTTGCGGACATCCGGCGGGCGTTCCGGCATCTTCTTGCGGGCGACCTTCATCCGTTCCTTAGCCGGAAGCGCCTTGCGCAGCTCCGCGCGCCACTCCTTCTCGAACCCGGCCCGCAGCCGCGCCTTTTCTTCCGGGCTCAGCTCTTTCTTCTTGTCCTCGGCCATGCCTTTCCGTCCATTCTCCTAGGGGAGCTCGCGCTCCTCCCATTGGCAGAGCGAGCGGACCTCCGCCTCGAAGTAGGATTTCCGCCGCCTGAAAAGCTCGTCCCAGTCCACCTCGTGGCCGTCGAAGTCCGGCCCGTCGACGCAGGCGAACTTGGTCTTGCCCGCCGCCGTGCAGCGGCAGGCGCCGCACATTCCCGTCCCGTCGACCATGATCGGATTCAGGCTGACGATCGTCTTGATGCCCAGCGGACGCGTCGCCTGGGAGCTGGCATACATGAGATAGGTGCAGCCGATGGCGATGACCCGGGCCACCGGCGCCTCGGCCTTGAGGACCGCCTCGAGCGGCCCGGGCACGAACTCCTTCGAGCCGAGGGCATAATCGCGCGACGAGAACAGGACCTTGTCGCAGACCGAGAGGTAGCGGTCCTTCCAGTAGACGAGGTAGTCCGCCTTGGCGTCGAGGAGGGCGATGACCCGGTTCCCGGCCGCCTTGAGCGCCCGGGCCACGGGCCAGAGGGCCCCGATGCCGAAGCAGCCGCCGGCCAGGACGACCGTTCCGAACGGCGGCGATATCGGAGGGACGGCCCAGCGGGCCGACGAAGACCGGGACCTCGGCGCCGGCCTCGAGCGCGGCGAGCTTCCGCGTCGTCGTCCCGACGACGAGGAAGACGGCCGTGACCGACCCCCGTTCCGTGTCCCAGTCGGCGATGGAGAGGGGGATGCGCTCGCCCTTCTCGTCGGGCATGATGATGACGAACTGTCCGGGACGGCATTTCCTGGCCACCTCGGGGGCGTGGACCTCGATGAGGTGGAGGTTGGGCACCAGACGCCTTCTCTCCAGGATCTTGGGCATCATCGTCCTCGCACGAGCCTCAGGCTCTTCGTCTCGCTGGCCAGGTTCAGGCCCTTGTAATCGTCCGGGTCCCGGGGCGGCCCGGGACTCATCTCCTCGCTTCGGCCCTGCGCCGCCCTGCCGCCGACGATGAATCCGGCCGCCGCAGGTTCCTCCGTCAGGAATACGCCCTCCGGAGGAAGGGCTTCCGCCGCCAGCCCGCTAAAAGCGGGAACGGAGCGAGCGAGGTCCTTCCGGATGCCGGCGGCAGGGGAGCAGGCGAACTCTGGCCGGCCCATCTTCGCGGCGAGCTCGCCCAGGATCATCCATCCGGGCCTGGCCTCGCCCCGCGGCTCGACGGCTTTGCGGGAGAGCTGGGCCCGGCCTTCGATGTTGACGAAAGTCCCTTCCGATTCGAAGGACGTCGCCTCGGGGAGAAGGATGTCCGCGGAGGCGGCGCTCTCGTCCAGGTAGCTGCCCTGGAAGATGACGAGCTCCGCCGCGCCCGGCTCGAGCCCGGGGAAGGGTCCCGTGATGTACAAGGCCCGGATCTCGCGCCCGGCGGCAGCCGCGGCCAGGGACGCGGCCGTGGCCGCCTTCGACCGGAACCCAGCGGAGATTTCAAGCCCCCCGCGGACATTGGCTTCGGTGTCGAGCGGAACGACCCGGCCGCCCGTGAGGACGGCCAGGTTCCAGAGGGCGGCCAGCCCCCTCGGTCCTCCGACAGCCTTGAGGAAGGCCGGTCCGAGGAGGAAGAAGGCCGGTCCGGGCGTTTCGAGCGCGCGGGCGACCGCGCCGAGTTTCTCTTCGGAGATCTTGAGCGCGGCGAGCGCCCCGGCCAGGTCGAAAGATCTGAAGCCAGCCTTGAACATCACGCTTCCCGTGCCCTTGACGGCGGCCCGCCCGCGGCGTTTCAGGACGAGCGCGGCCAAGACCGAAAGGAATCTCGTCGCTTCTCCCGTTGGAAGGTCGACCACGACGGAGGCCCCGCCGCCGGGCCGGGCGCCCTCGAGGGCGATGTTCACGAGCGATGCTCCGTGAAAGACGGCCCGGTTGACCTCGACCCCCGCGATCGGCTGGGTGAAGGGCAAGTCCTCGCCGAAGTTCACGACAGCGCCCGCCCCGCTGAGATCGGACAGTCGGAAGTTCATGGGGATCGCCCTCCGGGCGGCTGCGCCGAGCCCGCGAAGACCGGCGGCAACCGAACCGGTCCAGGGGGCCGTGAACACGCCCGCGCCGAGGATTTCCCCGGCGAACTTCTGGAGGATGAAGAGGTCCTCGCAGGAGCTCTGCGCGGACATGGCGACGGCGGACTTCTCGGCCGGGATCTCCGCCAGCCGCTCGGCGGCGGCGGCCAGCGCCTCCTCCCAGCTCGTTTCCTCGAGCCGGCCGTCCCTGCGGACCATCGGCCGCAGCAGGCGGCGCGGATGGTCCACGGCGCCTCTCACGAGGAACCGTCCCTTGACGCAGGCCTGGCCGGCATTCGCGGCGCCGTCCGGGTCGGGAACGGAGCCGATGATCCGGCCGTCCCCGAGTCCGATCCTCAGCCCGCAGCCCTGTCCGCAGAACGGGCAGAGCGCCGGATATTCCGTTTCGGGCAGACGCTCATAGCGCACGGCCCGCTCGGAGAGCGAGCCGGTGGGACAGACGTCGACGCAAGCGCCGCAGAAGCGGCAGCCCGAGTCGAGGAGCCGCCGGTTCATGGCCGTGCCGACGACGGTTTCGGAGCCGCGGGAGACGAAGGTCAGGACGGTCGCCCCTCTCACCTCGTGGCAGACCCGGACACACCGGCCGCAGAGGATGCAGAGGCTGTTGTCCCGGTCGATGAAGGGGTCGTCGCGGCGGACTTCTCCCTCGCGCCGGGCAGAGGGGAAATGGACGCGGTCGACGCCCACGGCCTCGACGACGCGCTGCAGATCGCAGCGGCCGTTGGCCAGGCAGAGGACGCAGCCCGTAACTTCTCCCGTCTTCCGGATCGTCGACTTGTATTCATCGCAGGATTTCTTTTCGGCGCAGATGAGGCAGGCGTTGGGATGTTCGGCCAGGATGAGCTCGAGGATCCCCTGCCGCAGGGCCGTGAGTTCCGGCGTTGACGTCCGGACCTCGAGGCCTTCCTCGGCGGTCGTGCTGCAGGCCGGGGCATAGCCCCTGCGGCCCTTGACCTCGACCAGGCACAAGCGGCAGGCGCCGTACGGTCCGAGCAGAGGGTGGTCGCAGAGCGAAGGGATGTCGATCCCGTTGGCCCTGGCGAGCTCGAGGATCATGGGCCGCCCCTCGAAGGCGATCGTCCGGCCGTCGATGGTGATGTTCATGGCTTCACGGGATCCTGAGCCCGGCCGGAGAGCGCCCGCCCCTTCTCTCCCGTGTATTTCGAGACGGCCCGGACCTTCTTCGGGCAGACGTTGAAACAGGCCCCGCACTTGATGCAGAGGGCCTGGTCGATGACGTGCACCTTTTTCAACTGGCCGGAGATGGCCTTGGTCGGGCAATTCTTGAGGCAGAGGAGGCAGCCGATGCATTTCTCGGGCTCGATGAAGTACGTGATCAGGTTCTTGCAGACGAGGGCGGGGCAGCTGCGGTCGACGATGTGGGCCTCGTACTCGTCCCGGAAATACCTGAGCGTCGACAGGATGGGGTTGGGAGCCGTCTGGCCGAGGGCGCAGAGCGACCCCTGCTTGACGGTCAGGGCCAGCTCCTCGAGCCGCTTCAGGTCCTCGTCGGTGCCCTCGCCGGCGACGATGGGGGCCAGGAGCTCGGCCATCTGGCGTGTGCCGATCCGGCAGGGGGCGCATTTCCCGCAGGATTCCTCCTGGATGAAGCGGAGGAAGTAGAGGGCGATGTCCACCATGCAGGTGTCCTCGTCCATGACGATCATGCCGCCCGAGCCCATCATGGCTCCGGCCTTGGTCAGGCTCTCGTAATCGACCGGCAGGTCGAGGAGTTCCTTGGGGATGCAGCCCCCGGAAGGGCCGCCGATCTGGATGGCCTTGAATTCCCGGCCGCCGGGAATGCCTCCGCCGATGCCGTAGATGATATCGCGCAGATGGATGCCCATCGGCACCTCGACGAGCCCGGTGTTGTTGATCTTGCCGACGAGCGAGAAGATCTTTGTCCCCTTGCTCGTCATGGTCCCCATGCCGGAGAACCAGGCAGCGCCGCGGCGGATGATGGAGGGGACGTTGGCCCAGGTCTCGACGTTGTTGATCACGGTCGGCTTGCCCCACAGGCCGTGCTGGGCCGGGTAGGGCGGCCTCTGCCGGGGATAGGCGCGCTGGCCTTCGATCGAAGCGATGAGGGCGGTTTCCTCGCCGGAGACGAAAGCGCCGGCGCCCCGGACGATCTCGAGGTCGAAGTCGAAGCCCGATCCGAGGATGTTCTCGCCGAGCAGGCCGTAGTCCTTCGCCTGCTGGATGGCGATGCCCATCCGCTTGACCGCCAGGGGATATTCATCACGGATGTAGACAAAGCCTTTGCCCGCCCCGATCGCCTTGGCCCCGATGACCATCCCTTCGATGACCGCGTGCGGGTCGGCCTCGAGGACCGACCGGTCCATGAAAGCGCCCGGGTCGCCTTCGTCGCCGTTGCAGATCAGGTATTTCGGCGTCGCCGGGACCTGCTGGCAGAGGGCCCATTTCCTGCCGGTGGGGAAGCCGGCGCCGCCGCGGCCGCGGAGCCCGGCGTCCGTGACCTCGGCGATGATCCCGGCCGGGGTCATCGCGGTCAAGGCCTTGGCCATGGCCTCGTAGCCGTCGTAGGCGATGTATTCCTCGATCTTCTCCGGGTCGATGCGTCCCCGGTTGCGGAGGACGATGAGCCTCTGGTGTTTGAAAAATTCGATGTCCGCCATCTTGGGAACGGGGGTTCTTTTTGCCGGCGGGACGTACATGAACTTCGAGACCGGACGTCCCTTGACAAGGTGCTCTTCGACCAGGTAGGGCACGTCCTCGACCCTCAGGCGCTGGTAGAATACGCCGTCCGGATGGACCATGAGGATCGGCCCTCTCTCGCAGAACCCGTTGCACCCCGTCGTGACGACGAGGACTTCGTCCTGGAGGTTTCGCCGCGCGACTTCCTTCTCTAGGGCCTCCTTGAGCTTGAAGGCCCCGCAGGAAACGCATCCGGTCCCGGCGCAGATAAGGAGGTGAGTCCGATAGTGTTCCACGGGCTTTCCTTAGGCCTCTTCCTTCCCGTCCCTCAAAGTCCCCAGGATCTTTTGGCTTTTGTCTCGTTCATCTGGCCGTAATACCGGCCGTCGACGATGGCCAGCGGGGCCAGGGCGCAGGCGCCCAGGCAGTTGACCCGTTCGAGCGTGTACTCTCCGTCGGCGGACGTCTCTCCGGCCTGGATCCCGAGCTCTCGCTCGAAATGCTCCAGGATCGCCGCTCCCCCCCGGACATGGCAGGCCGTCCCCATACAGACCGTGCAGCGATGCCGGCCGCGGGGCTCCAGGCTGAACGATTTATAGAAGGTCGCGACGCTCCAAACGTGCGCGAGCGGGAGGTCGAGCTCCCGCGCTACCTCGGCGAGCGTCTCGGGCGAGAGCCATTGGCAACGCTCCTGGAGGTCTTGCAGGATGAGGATCAGGGAGCGTTTCCGGCCGTGGTACTTGGCGACGACGCGTTGGACGACGGTCGGCTCCGATGTCACCTCGAGCTCCTTTTCCCTTTTCTGCGTCATTCATGACATAACTTACTGAATACGCGGAAAACTTGTCAACGATTATTTGGGGCAGGGGACCTCATCCCCCCAAAATGAGCCACATCAGAGGCAAGTCCAACCCCCAGGTTTTCTTTGATTATGCATGGACGGGTTCATCATATTGATATTCCTGATGCCCTAACATACAATGAATCCGGTTATGTCCTCTCTGATCGACCCTCCGGATTCTTTTGATAAAAACGCCTCGGAAATAAACCAAGTCGTCTGGGCGCTCAAAGAGCGGGTCAAAGAATTGACCGCGCTCCACGGGGCGGCCCGCGTCCTCGAGCACGCCGGAAGAACGCCGGCGATGATCTTGAGGGAGATCGTCGACCTCCTGCCCCCGGCCTGGCAGTATCCGGAAATTTGCGCCGCCAAGATCAGCCTGGGCGCCGTCGAAGCGGCGACGCCCAAGTTCCGCCGATCCTCCTGGTCGCAGACTGCCGCGTTCTCCGCGGGCGAAGGAGCCGAGGGCTTGATCGAGGTCGTTTACCTTGAGGAGAGGCCGGCGATCTTCGAAGGGCCTTTTCTGAAGGAGGAGCGGGCGCTCATTCAATCGCTGGCCCAAATGCTGGCCTCCTATTTCGAACGCCAAGCGGCCGAGGAAAGGGCCAGAAACGCCTACAGAAATCTGGAATGTCAAGTCCGGGACCGGACCGTCGACCTCGAGCGGATGAACCAGATCCTTCGGGACGAGATTTCCGAGCGGTTGAGGGCGGAGGAGGCAATCAAGCATTCCCAAGCCCAGCTCAGGCGTCTGGCGGCGGAATTGACTCTGGCGGAAGAACGGGAACGCCGGGCCATCGCCTCCAACCTCCATGATCATATCGGCCAGGCGTTGGCCGTCGTCCGGGCCCGCCTCCGGCAGATGCAGAGCAGTGCCATGTTCAGCGGCCTGGAAAAGGACATCGAGGATACGCTCGCACTCTTGGACCAGACCATCCAGAGCACCCGGACCCTGACCTTCGAAATCAGCCCGCCCGTGCTCTATGATCTGGGCCTCGAACCGGCCCTGGAATGGCTCTGCCGGCAGTCCGAAAAAAAGCACGGGCTCCGGGCGGAGATGACGTCCGAAGGAGCGGGGCCGCCCATTCCGGATAACGTCCAGATCACCATATTCCGTTCGGTCCAAGAGCTCCTTTTGAACGCCGCGAAGCATTCCCGGGCCTCGTCGGTCCGGGTCCACCTCGCCCGGCTGCCGGCGGCCCTCAGGGTCGAGGTCCGGGACGACGGTGAGGGTTTCGACGTCTCCCGCGTCGGGGCGTCGATGGATGATCACGGGGGGTTTGGATTATTCAGCATCAGGGAGCGTCTCAGGGTCCTCGGCGGCGCCCTCGGAGTCTCTTCTTCGCCGGGCCGGGGGGCCGCGTTCACCCTGGACGTGCCTCTTGCCGGAAGTGCCGGGACTGGAGGAGCGCCGTGATCGTCCGGATCCTGATCGCCGACGATCATAAAATCATCGTCGACGGCCTGCGCAGTCTCCTCGAAAAGAACAACACCCTTCAAGTGATCGGACAAGCCTCCGATGGTCTGTCCGCGGTCCGGTTGGCCGCGGATCTCTCTCCCGACCTCGTCATCATGGACATCTCCTTGCCCGGGCTGAATGGCATCGATGCCACCCGTCGGATTCTGGAGGCGAATCCACGGGTGAAGGTCATCGCCCTCTCCATGCACAAGGACGGCCGCTACATCGCCGAGGCTCTCAAGAGCGGAGCGACCGGCTACTTATTGAAAGAATCGGCCTTCGACGAGCTCACGGCCGCCATCCGAACCGTGATCAAAGGGCAATGCTACCTGAGCGCGTCCATTGCCGACCTGGTGATCAAAGACTATATCCGCCATCTTGAAAAGACGGGCTCAGGGGTCTTTGCCGTCCTGACTCCCCGGGAGCGGGAGGTCCTTCAATCTCTGTCCGAAGGCCTTTCCACGAAAGAAATCGCGGCCCGCCTGGGGGTCAGTGTCAAGACCGTGGAAACCTACCGGCTCCAGATCATGGAGAAGCTGGACATCCACAGCGTCGCCGAGCTCACCAAGTATGCCATCCGGGAGGGCATCACTTCTCTCTAACCCTCCGGCCCGGCCGTTTTCACCTACCCGGATATCAGGTTTTTCGAAGCCGCAACTTCCTTTTTCCCCGATTGTCGTCCCGCCCGGCCCGGCCGTATATTTCAACTCTCTTTCCTCGGCGTCAACGCGAATCTGTTGAGGAGGTGTTTGAGATGTTCGACACGGGCAACACGGGATTCATGCTTCTGGCGACCAGCTTGGTCATGCTCATGACTCCGGGCCTGGCGTTCTTTTATGGAGGCCTTGTCGGCCGCAAGAATGTTCTAGCGATCATGATCCAGAGCTTCTTGTCCATGGGCTGGACCTCGGTCATCTGGTTCACCGTCGGCTACTCCATGTGTTTTTCCGGCGACGTCGGCGGTATCATCGGGAATCTTAAAATGGCCTTCCTCCACGGCGTGACGCCGGATGCGGTTCTGTCGCCCACCAACAACATCCCCCTCCTCGTCTTTATCGCGTATCAGATGATGTTCGCGATCATTACCCCGGCCCTGATCACGGGCGCCTTCACCAACCGGGTCCGATTCGCGGCCTACATGGTGTTCCTGACGGTTTGGCTGCTCTTCGTCTATTTCCCGGCCGTCCATATGATCTGGGGCGGAGGGTTCCTCCATAAGTGGGGCGTCCTGGACTTCGCCGGAGGGATCGTCGTCCACGCCATCGCCGGCATGGCGGCATTGGCCGCCGTCTTCTTCGTCGGACGGCGGAAGGTCAGCGAGAAAGGCCCCCACAGCATTCCCCTGGTCGCGCTCGGCACCGGACTTCTGTGGTTCGGGTGGTACGGTTTCAACGCCGGGAGCGAGCTCCGCGTCGACCATATCACGTCGCTAGCCTTCCTCAACACAGACACCGCCGCCTCGTTCGCCGCGGTCACCTGGCTGCTCATGGCCTGGATCTTCGAGAAAAAGCCCAAGTTCCTGGGATTGCTGACGGGTTCCATTGCCGGCCTCGCGACCATCACTCCGGCCGCCGGCTACGTCACCGTCCCCGTCTCGGCCCTGATCGGGATCGTCTCCGGGATGGTCTGCTACGCGGCGATCTCCTGGAAGAACAAGATGGGTTGGGATGATGCCCTGGACGTCTGGGGAGTCCACGGGGTCGGGGGCACGCTCGGAATTCTGCTCCTCGGGGTTTTCGCGACAATGAAGGTCAACCCGGGAGGAGCCAACGGCCTTCTCTTTGGTGGGACCTCCTTCTTCTTCAAGGAGGCCGCGGCCGTGTTCGGCTTTGGCGCGTACGCGTTCACGTTCACTTATGTTGCGCTGTTCCTCATTGATAAGATCACGAAGGTCAGGATCACGGCCGAAGAAGAGAACATGGGCCTGGATACGGTCCTTCACGGGGAAGAAGCGTATCTTCCCGATTGACGCGTGTCCCGGACTCTTTAGGGCGGTGGCCGTTCCGAATTCGATGGAGGGTTACGGCCATGAACACTCTTAAACGGAGGGGTCCGGTCGGGCTTGCGCTCCTCTCAACCCTCGTTTTGACCGTGACCCTTTCAGGCCAAGAAATCCCGGCGTCGGTAACGGGGGGTGCTTCTCTCGGGACCTTCAACCGTTATATCTTCCGGGGATACCGGCTCGGAGGGGACAGCCTCGTAGTTGAGCCCAGTCTATCGGTATCCACCCGAGGATTCTCGGCTACTTTTTGGGGTAACATCGACATGAAGGAAAATGTCACGCCCTGTTTCAATCCGGACAGGCCCGGCCAAAAGAGCTTTAACGAAACAGACCTGACGCTCTCTTATGCGCACCATTTAGGGAGGCTCGGCTTAACGGCTGGCTTCATTTATTATGGGACGAAATTCACAGCCGAAACGCAGGAGCTTTATGTTGGAGCGAGTTTAGACGTCCCGGGAAAACCGACCCTGACGGTCTACCGGGACATCGACACGTATCCGGGAACCTATTTCCTTTTATCCTTCGCTCATTCCGTGGCCTTGAAAAAAAGGATCACCCTCGACCTGGGCGCCTCAGCGGCCTACTTTTCGGGGTCGTCCGATTATTGGAGGACCTACCTGCCGAGCGCCGGGAGCTACACGGGAGCAAAGTACAGGGCGTTCCACGACGGAATGATCAAAGCCGGGCTGACCTTTCCCCTTGGCAAGAGCCTCGGCCTTCAGGCCGGAACACAATTTTATTTCCCTCTCTCTGCGGCAGCCAGGAGAACTATTGACGGCCATTCGTACAACATCAATGGCTATCTTGAGAGCGTCTTGGTATTCGGGACAAGTCTGACGTTCGGCTTCTGACCGAAGCGGCGCACAGAGGGGCGATCCCGATTCGCGTTTGGAGATCCCGCCGTCCCTCCCTGGCGCGCCCCCTGATCCCCGCTGTCCATCATTCATGATGGCGGGGTCTGGGTCAGAATCAGGGAGGCAGATCAGTCCCCTTCGCGGGATTCCACGGACGTGAGCCCCTGGAGGAATGGCAAATTCCCGCTCCGGGGACAGGCGCTCCAAAGCTTGCGAAAGTTGGATCCCACGGACGTAAGTTCGGGGAGCTTCAGTCTTCGGTCAGGACGTGCGTTTCGTATTCGGCTTCGAGCTTGAGCTTGTGGGTCCGTTCCTGTCCGGCCAGGAACTCGAAGACTTTCCTGTGCTCCGCAAGCTCCGGCCTCCGGGCCAGGCCCGTGTAGAGATCTTCGGCTTTCTTCTCCTTCCGGGCCGCGAAAATGAGAAGTTCTTGAAACGTCGTGTCGGGCGTGAGCGGCAAGTCCGCCAGGGCATCACTGAGACCCATATCCGGGACAGAAGCCGAGGCCGTCCCTTCGGGCGGCGCGGCTTTTATTTTCTTCAGGAGGCGTCGGTGCTTCTCTTCTTCACCCTTGAGCTCGAGGAGGAGATTCCGCAGGCCCGGCGTCTCGGCTTGGGCGGCCATGCGGCCGTAGCCCTGGGCTGCCTCGATTTCCCGCCGAACGGCGAAGGCGAGAATATCATCCAGGCTCTCGAAGCGGCGGTCAGGCATCCCCGCACCTCCTTCCCATGAAAGTGGCTTATAAAATAACAATGTACCACCTTTAAAGCCGGATTTTCAACTCTTGATCTGCTCCGCGGGTCGGTTTGAGAAGGGCGGGTCATTTTGGACCGATAAAGCGAGCCGGACCCGGACCCGAGTCCGCCCGGAGGACATGGCGCAGACAAAAAAGCCCGAAACGGCTCAGCGTTGATAACTTGGGCCACTAAAGAAAATTGACGTAAGTGAATGAATAAAAGGGGATAAGGGTATGGGCGGTGCAGGGTTCGAACCTGCGACCCCCGGTTTGTAAGACCGATACTCTGCCACTGAGCTAACCGCCCTGGTTCCGCCGTTTCCGGGGGAAATCGACGTCCTAAGGGTAGGTAAAAGGCCCCCTTGTTGTCAAGCCGGCCGGCCGAAGCCCCCTGGCTCCGCAACAGATCGAAACGCTGCGGTCGCCCGGATATGTCTGGCAGGCTCATGGACTTCGCCCCATTGGCGGGGCCACCCCTTATTTGACTTTGGCCCCCTCCTATGCTAAATTTGACCTTCCACTTTTATCCAGATAAAGGGCAGAACCAATGTACGCAGTGATCCTGACAGGCGGAAAACAGTATCGCGTGAAGGAAGGCGATGTTCTCTCGGTTGAGAAGCTCGACGTTGAGAACGGCCGGACGGTCGGATTCGACCGGGTCCTCCTGATCGAAGACGGTGAGAGTGTCCTCGTCGGGACGCCCGTCCTCGAGAACGCCCTGGTCGCGGCCGAGGTCATCGAAACATACAAGGACGAGAAAGTCCTCGTTTTCAAGAAGAAGAGAAGGAAACAGTTTCGGCGGACCCGCGGCCACAGGCAACAGCTGACCAAGGTCCGGGTCGAGGGGATTTACCCCGACAAGAGCGCCGCCCCGGCGGAAAAGGCCCCGGCCGAGAAGCCGCAGCCTGCTGTCCCGGAGAAAGCCCCCGAGACGAAGGCCGCGGTCAAGGCCCCGGAAAAAGCGGCGGCCGAACCCAAGAAGCCGGCTCCCAAAGCCAAGAAGCCGGGCCGGGACGCCAAGTCCAAGGCCGCGCCCAAGGCCAAGACAGTCGGCAAGAAGACGGCGGCCACCAAGACGGCCGGCAAGCCCAAGAAATCGACCAAGGAGTAAGCCATGGCTCATAAAAAAGCGGCCGGAAGCGCCCGCAACGGAAGAGACAGCGCAGGGAAGAGGCTCGGCGTCAAGCGCCATGGCGGACAGGCTGTCAACGCCGGCTCGATTCTCGTCCGGCAGAGGGGAACGCCCATCAAGCCCGGCCTGAATGTCGGCCGGGGGAAGGACGACACTCTCTTCGCCAGGGTCACGGGGGTCGTCCATTTTGTCGATAAAGGAAAGGGGGGCAAGGTCATTTCCATCCTGCCCGCTTGAGGTCGACATCAAAGAGTCCGTCCCGTCCCGTCCCGAAACGAATTTTTTCATCATCTCCAGCCGCGGCGCCGGTGGTTTCCGTGTTCGTTGATCAGGTCGAGGTCACGCTAAAGGCGGGGAAAGGCGGCGACGGGTGCGTCAGCTTCCGGCGCGAATACAAGGTCCCCAGGGGAGGGCCCGACGGCGGCCACGGCGGGAACGGGGGAAGCATCTATTTCATCTCGAATCCGAGCGTCCACTCCCTGGCCTATTTCCGGTTCCACCCCATCCTCAAGGCCAAAAAAGGGTCCCCCGGCGAGGGAGGCCGCCGCACCGGGAAACGGGGGACCGATCTCCGGCTCCCCGTGCCTGCGGGAACGGTGATCAAGGAGAGAGGCGAAGGCGGATTGCTGTTCGATTTTGTCCTTCCCAACCAGGCCTTTCTGGCGGCCCAGGGCGGCAAGGGCGGCCGCGGGAACGCCTCCTACGCCACGGCCACGCACCAGACGCCCCGGGAGTGGGAGCCCGGGCGCCCCGGGGATGAAAAGGAGCTCGTCCTGGAGCTCAAGCTGATCGCGGACGTTGGGCTCGTCGGGTTCCCGAACGCCGGCAAGTCCACCCTGATCTCCAAGATCTCGGCGGCCCGACCGCTCATCGCCGATTATCCCTTCACGACCCTGACGCCAAACCTCGGAGTCGTGGACCTGGGGACGGCCCGGAGCTTCGTCGTTGCGGACATCCCCGGCTTGATCGAGGGCGCCCACCTCGGCCACGGGCTCGGCACCCGCTTCCTGCGCCACATCGAGCGGACCAAAGTCCTCGTCCATCTCGTCGACGTTTCCCCGTACACAGAGCGGGATCCCGTCCACGATCACGCCGTCGTCATGAAGGAGCTCGAATCCTTCAACCCGGGGCTCGCCCGGCGGGCCCAGATCGTGGCGGCCAACAAAGTGGACCTCCTCGGCAGCGACACGTCCCGACTGGAGAAGCTCAAGAAGATGGCGGCGAGAAAGAGGATCCCGTTCTTCGCCATCTCGGCCCTCAAGGGCGAGGGGCTCCGGCCTCTCATCGCGGCCATGGCAAGGACCCTGGAGCGCCTGGAGGAAGGCGGGGACGGGCAGGCGTGAAAAAAAGGATCGGCCTCTACGGCGGCACCTTCAACCCCGTCCACCGGGGGCACCTCCGGGCCGCGGAAGACGTCCGGGCGGCGTTCCGGCTGGATACGGTCCTCTTCATCCCCTCCTACATTCCGCCGCACAAGGAGTCTGCCGGCGTCGCCTCGGCCGCCGACCGCTTCCGGATGGTCGAGCTCGCCTGCCGGGGCCTCGAAGGCTTCGTCCCCTCGCCGGTCGAGGTCGAGGCGCGCGAGACGTCCTACTCGATCCTAACGCTGACGAAGATCAAGGAGCTCAACCCCGGAGCCTGGGTCTTCTTCATCGTCGGCGCGGACGCGTTCCTCGAGATCGGGACATGGCGCGAGTCCGAGCGAGTCCTCGCCGAATGCCTGTTCATCGTGACGGGCCGGCCCGGCTTCGACCTCGAGTCCGCCGCGGGGGTCCTGGACGGCCGGCTCCGGGAGCGGGTCCGCCGTGTCCCGGAAGGCGGGCCCGCTGACGAATCCCAGTTTTCGCGCTTCGCCATTTTCCTCCTGCCGATCAAGGCCCTGGATATCTCGTCGACGGACATCCGGGCCCGGGCCGAGCGGGGCGAGAGCCTCGAGGGCCTGGTCCCAGGGCCCGTCGCGGCCTACATCCGGGAGCACCAACTCTATACGGGTCGATAGGAACCATGACACAAGAGAGAAAAAAACCCTTCACAAAACGGAGCCTTCCCCCGGAGGTCAAGCGGGCCGTCCAGGTCTGCCTGGCGAAGAAGGCCGAAGCCCTTTGCGTCCTCGACCTCTCCGACCTCTCCTCCTTCACCGACTATTTCCTGGTCATGCACGGGAATTCGTCGCGCCAGAACGCGGCCGTCGCCGAAGGGGTCGAGAGCGAGCTGAAAAAAGCGGGGACAAGACTGCTGAGCGTCGAAGGCCGCGAGACGGAGGATTGGATCCTCCTCGACTACGGCTTCTTCGTCGTCCATGTCTTTTCTCCGAAGGCGCGCGATCATTATTCGCTCGAGAAGCTGTGGGGCGACGCCCCGCGGCTTAATTATTGATATCAAAGTCTAACGGACTCGGGACATCCCCCCTGCGTCCATTTTCCCCAGTTATTTATAATCGGATCATCTCGATCGGCCGCAGGCGTCGCAGGGAGGAAAAAGAGTTGACAAATCGGGGGCGGATCATTATTGTGTGAGCGCGTTTCCGGCGATGCGCCTGAAGATCCTCTGGCCCGGCAAGACGAAGAGCCCCGAGCTCCGGGCGCTCCAGGATTTTTACGCAGCCAGGATCGGGGCGCTCGCGACCTTGGAGGTCGTGGAGACCCGCGAGGCCCGGGGGGTCGACGAGAAGTTCCCCGAAAAGATCAAGGACCTGGAGGCCCGGGGACTTGAAAAACATCTCGAAGGCGTTTATAGTATCTGCCTTTGTGACCGGGGCAAGGAAATGACGTCTCCGGAATTCGCGCGTTTCCTTCGCCTCCGGGCCGAGGACGCGGGAAGGCCGCCGGCCTTCGTGGTCGGCGGGTTTCTCGGCCTCGCGGACCGGATCACGGAAGGGGCCGACCTGCGGCTATCGCTGTCGCGGCTGACCTTTTCCCACGAGCTGAGCCGGGTCATCCTGCTTGAGCAGGTTTACAGGGCCCTGACCATCATCCGGGGCCGACATTACGCCAAGTAAGGGAGTGACAGAGTGGCCAAGAAAATGGGCAAGAAAGAGCGGGGGGATTTCCGGAAGTTGCTTCTCCAGAAGAAGGAGACGATCGTCCGGAAGCTCAGCGAGCTGACCACGGAGAGCAAGGAGATGGAAACCAACGTCGCCCAGGATGTTGTGGACAAGGCGGAGACGTCATATACGAAGGAATTCCTTCTGAGCCTTTCGGACGCGGACCGGGAGCAGCTGCTCCTCGTCGACGAAGCGCTCAAGAGACTCAGGCGCGAGGAATTCGGCGTCTGCCAGCTCTGTCATCAGGAGATCGGCCGGAAGAGGCTCGAGGCCGTCCCCTGGACCCCATACTGCATCAACTGCCAGGAGAAGGCCGAGGAAGAGTCCAAGCCCCAGTGACCACCCCGCTGCGGGCCCGGGCCGCCGCCGCGGCCCGGCACGTCGAGCTCCTGTTCTTCCCATCGTTCTGCCGGCTGTGTTCCCGTCCGCTCGGGCGGCCCGGCGAAAAGATCGTCTGCCGGGACTGCCTGGCCCGGCTCGCCCCGCGGCGCGGGCCGGTCTGCCTGTGTTGCGGCCGGTTCTTCGAGGGCGCCGGCGAGGACCACCTCTGCGCGCGATGCCTGGACCGTCCCCCGACCTTTACTGTCCATCGGTCGTGCGGCCGCTACGACGGGGTCCTCAAAGACCTCATCCTGCTTTTCAAATACCGGAAGTACTCCGTTCTGGGCCGAGCCCTGGCCATTTATGCCGGGGAATCCCTGGGGGCCGACGATGCGCTCTGGCAGGGAGCGGATTTCCTCGTCCCTGTCCCGCTTCATGGCAAAAGGAAGAGGGAGCGCGGCTTTAATCAGTCCGAGATCCTGACCCGCGAGCTGGCCAGGATCAAGGGGATGAGTGTCCTAGGGGGGTGCCTGGTCAAGACGAGGAACATCCCGCCGCAGACGACGCTCGAAAGCGCTGGACGCGAAGAGAATGTCCGCGGGGCCTACGAGGTAAAGAGGGGCTCGAAGATCGAGGGGAAAACGCTGGTCCTCGTGGACGACGTCTTCACGACGGGCTCGACGCTCCGGGAATGCGGCCTGGTCCTGCGGAAGGCCGGCGCCGGAGATATCCGGGCCCTGACCCTGGCCCAGGCATAAAAAAGGGGCGGCCTCCTCTGCGAAGACCGCCCCGGTCGCGGCGAAAGACTATTTCTTGGGCTTGTCCGCAGCGAGCGGCTTCAGGATCTTGACCTTCCTCGGCTTGAGCTCGGCCCTCTTGGGCATGTGGATCTTCAGGACGCCGTTCTCGTGCTCGGCTTCGACCTTGTCCTGATCCACATAGGTCGGAAGGGTGAAGGACCTGAAGAACGAGCCGTAGGCCCGCTCGATCCGATGGTAATTCTCCTCTTTGGTCTCCTTCTCGAACTTCCGCTCCCCCTTGAGAGTCAGCGTGTTGTCCTCGACCTTGATCTCGATGTCCTTTTCCTCGATACCCGGGATCTCGGCCGTCAGGACGACCTCGTTTTCCGTCTCGTAGATGTCCACGGCAGGCGCCCAGGAACTTGTCGCCAGGTCCTTTTCCTCTCCGCGCGAAGCGGCCATGTCCTCAAATAGCCTGTTCATTCTCTCTCGGAGCGTCACCATGTCCCTGAAGGGATCCCATCTGATGATTGCCATATTTAACTCCTTTCTTAATATCTTAGTCGATCATAAATATAATATCTTAGTATTAATATGTCATATATTTAATAAGCCATTTATATAATCTTTGCAACTGCTAATACCGACGCCGGATTCTCGAGGAAGTCTATCTATGGCCCTCGATAAGGACTGTCGCTTCCCCCTTAAGGGGCCTTTTTTCCAATTCTCGGACGAGATCGGCGGCCGTCCCTCTGATGAACTCCTCGTGGATCTTGGTCAACTCCCTGGCGATGACGACCTTCCTCGCCCCCAGGCCGGCCAGGACGGCCTCCAGGAACTCGAGGAGCCGCCGGGTCGGAAGGTAGAAGACAAGCGTGGCTTCTTCTTCTTTGAGCGACTGGAGGAGCTTGCGGAGCCCTTCTTTCTTGGGGGGAGGAAATCCTGCGAAGAGGAACCGGTGGGTCGGAAGCCCCGCCGCGGAGAGGGCCGTCGCAACGGCCGACGGGCCGGGGATCGGGATCACGGGGATGCCCTCCTTAATGGCCTCCCGGATGAGAGGGAATCCCGGGTCCGAGATTCCGGGGGTCCCGGCATCCGAGACCAGGGCGACGTCCTTGCCGGACCTGAGGAGGCCGATGATCTCCGGGACCTTCCGGCCTTCCCGCGGGTGGAAATAGCTGATGAGGCGTTTCCTCAGGCCGTACTTATTCAGGAGCTTGATGGTCTGGCGGGTGTCCTCGCAGGCGATGGCTTCCGACTTCCCCGAGAATGCGGACGGCCCGGAAGGTGATGTCCTCGAGGTTCCCGATCGGCGTCGCGACGATGTAGAGGCGGCCTTTCGGGCCTGGGCCGGCGACGTCTCCCGTCACGGGTTATTTTCCCCAGTCGTAGGGATAGAGAAAATCGTGGCCCACGGAGCGGGGGGAGAGCTTGGCGATCGGCGGGAGCTTCCTCTTGAACTCCGAATTCCTGATCATCTCCGCCACCCTCCGGACCGCCGCCGGCTTGAACCCGGCCTTCACCAGCTCCGGTCCGGACTTCCTTTTCTCGACGAAATTCTCGAGCATCTCGTCAAGCTCGGGGTAGGTCAGCCCGATCTCCTGCTCGTCGGTCTGGCCCGACCACAGGCCCGCCGTGGGGGCCTTCCTGAGGATCGTGGCCGGCACGCCCAGATGCCTCGCGAGCTGACGAACCTGGGTCTTGTAGAGGTCGCCCATGGGGTTGATCCCGCAGGCCATGTCGCCGTGGACCGTCCCGTAGCCGATGAGGAGCTCGGACTTGTTGCTCGTTCCGAGGATGAGCGCCTTCTCCCGGGCCGAATAATCGTAGAGGATGGACATTCTTTCCCGGGCCATTTTGTTGCCCCTGAGGATGCGGCTCCGCGTCGGGTGGGCGGCGAAATAGGCGTCCACCTGAGGGGCGATATCGACCGTTTCGGTTCGGATTCCGAGGACGCGGCCGACGTTTTCGGCGTCGCGGACTTCGGCCGGGAACGAGTTTCCGTACGGCATGATCAGGCCCAGGACGTTCCGGGGCCCCACGGCCCGGGCCGCCAGGGCGGCGCAGACCGTCGAATCCAGCCCGCCGGAGAGGCCCAGGACCGCCTTCCTGAAGCCGAACTTGGCCAGCTCCTCGCGGATGAATCCCGTCAGGATCCTCTCCACGAAGACGGGATTAATCTTCAGGGACACGGACGACCCTCTCGAGCGACCGCAGGATGACGTCGGGCTTCTCGTCCCGCTTGAAGAGCCACTTCATCCGGGCTTCGCGGACGGCCGTGAGGTCGAGGCGGCAAACCAGAACCTCGGGGTCCAAATAAGCCGCCCGGGCCAGAAGCTGGCCGCTGGGCCCGTAAATGAACGACCCGCCGGCGAAGGAGACCCCGTCCTCGCTCCCCACCCGGTTCGCGTAGGCGACGAAGGCGGTCGAAAAATAGGAAACGGCCTCGCCCATGAGCTCCCACATCCGGCTGGTCTCGAAGGCCTCTCCCTCCGAGACCCCCCGGCCCGGCGCCGCGGAGATGACGATGATCATGTCGGCCCCGCCGGCGTAAAGGACATAGCTCGCCCCGTAGTGGAGGAAATCACGGCAGATCATCAGGCCCACTTTTCCGAAGGGCGTCGGGAACACCCGGAAATCGCGGCCCTGGGCGAAGAACTTGGCCTCCTCGAACAAGCCGCTTGTCGGCAGAAAGACCTTGCGATGGACGTGGAGCAGCTTGCCTCCGGAGATGAACGCCGCCGAGTTGTAAAAGAGGCCCCGCTCCCCGGCCCTCTCCTCCATGAACCCCAGGACGACCGAAAGCCCCCGGCTCCGGGCGAGGATCTTCTTGAACCGGGGGTCCGTGGCCGGGTCGAGAGCGACTTCGCCGGCCAGGTCCTTGAGAGTATAGCCGGTCAGGCTGAGCTCCGGAAAGACGATGAGGTCCGCCTTCATGCGGCGGGCCTTGTCCATGAGCTCCAGGTGGAGGTCCAGGTTCCGCCCGATGTCGCCGAGACGGGGGGCGACCTGAGCCAGGACGATCTTCATGCTCCAAAAACTACCATAAAGCCGGCCTCTTTTCAATCGCGGCAGCCGTGGGCGAGGGTTGATAAATTACGACGTTTTCATTATAGTCTTCATATCGCGCATTTTTATTAGGGACGATCCGCCAAGATGAATCATATCGCGCTCAGCCTCCGGGACATCTATTTCAACAAGAGGACGGGGCGCCTGGTCTACAAGCGGGGAGACGTCCAGAAGTACTTTTTCTTTCAGAAGGGGACGCTCATCCAGGTCAAGACCAACGTGGCCGAGGAACGGCTAGGCGAGGTCCTGTACAAGCTTGAACGCATCTCCAAGGACGCCCACGCCACCATGGACCAATACGTCGAGCCCAACCAGAATATCGGCGAGGTCCTCCGGAGCCGCGGCGTCATCTCCGAGCAGGACCTGTCAGACGCCCTGACCTACCAGCTCCGGGAGACGGCGCTCAACGTCTTCCCCTACTTTGACGCCGAGATCACCTTCCAGGAGCGGGACGATTCCACGACGCAGCCCGAGGAATCCAAGATCAGCATTCCCTTCATCATCGAATACGGGATCCGCCGGATGCAGCCCAACCCCAACCTCAAGGGGTTCCTGGCCCGGCAGGTCCTGTTCCTCAAGCGGAAGTCCTTCGCCTACCTTCTGACCGTGGAAGAAAAGGAGGTCCTGGACCGGATCACGGGGGCCGACCCTGCCGACGCCATCCTCCAGACCCTGACCTCGCCTCCGGATTTCTTCTGGAAGAGCCTCTACTTGTTCTACTGCCTGGACCTCGTGGACATTAAAAAGGAAGAGGCCGGGCAGCCGGAGAAGGCCGCGGGCCCGGCGGAGACGGCGTCCGCCGGGGCCAGAATGAGTCCCGAGATCGCCGACGTCCTCGCCTTCCGCGAGACCGCGGCCCAGAAGAATTTTTATCAGATCCTCGGGGTTGCGAAGACGGCCTCGGAGGAAGAGGTCAAGAAGGCGTATTTCCAGATGGCCCGCCGCTTCCACCCCGACCGGTTCGAGCGGAAGGCGGCCGCGGAGTACAAGAGCCAGATCGACGAAGTCTTCGACAGCATCACCAACGCTTACCGGGTCCTCAGCAACAAGGACAAGCGGAAGGACTATGACTCGGGGATCGCGGCGGGCGTCCAAGAGGAGGCCCAGGACTCCGTCAAGAAGGCCGAGATCAAGTTCCGCCAGGGAAAGACCCTCTTCGGCATGGACCGGTTCGACGATGCCGTCTCTTATCTCGAGGAAGCGGTCCGCCTGAGGCAGAACAAGGCCGATTATTATCTGCTCCTGGCCATGG
This sequence comes from Candidatus Aminicenantota bacterium, assembly GCA_963796835.1. Classification (GTDB taxonomy): domain Bacteria; phylum Acidobacteriota; class Aminicenantia; order Aminicenantales; family Saccharicenantaceae; genus DATKJS01. The sequence goes on from CAWCND010000009.1 coordinate 241,930, forward strand.
CCGAATCCAAGATTCCGAGCTACCTCCGGAAAGCCGAATCGGATTTTCTCAAGGCGATCAGCCTCGAGCCCTGGAACCCGGAAGCCTATGTTGGCCTCGGAGTCCTCTACAGGGCCGAAGGGCTCCTGACCAAGGCCATCCGGCAGTTCGAGAAGGCCCTGGAGACCGACCGCGAACACGCCAAAGCCCGGCAGGAGCTCATGGACATGGGCGTGGGCGTGAAGAAAAAGAAGGGGCTCGAAGGCTTCTTTTCTTTGGACTTTCTCGGGTCCAAGGGCAAGAAGAAGAAAAAATAGCTAGCCTTTTCCGCCGACGAGCTTCCGGAATTCCGTTTCCCCGATGACCTTGATGCCGAGCGCGCGGGCCTTATCGAGTTTCGATCCCGGCGATTCACCCGCGATGAGGCAGGTCGTAGTTTTTGTCACGGACGAGCCGACCCGGGCGCCGAGCTCCTCGAGCTTTTCCTGGGCTTCCTCCCGCGACCAGCCGGAGAGCGTCCCGGTGATCACGTACGCCTGACCTTCGAGGGGTTTCCGGACGCCGCTGTCCTCCGGGGCCGCCATGTTCACCCCGGCCTTCCGGAGCCTCCGGACGAGCTCCCGGTTCTCCGGCTGGTCGAAGAAGAAGCGGACGCTTTCGGCCACCTTCGGCCCCACGTCCTCGGTCCGGGTCAGCTCGTCCTCCGTGGCCGCGGCCAGGGTGTCGAGGCTCCTGAATCGTCCGGCCAGGATCTGGGCCAGGCGCTCCCCCACGTGGCGGATGCCCAGGGCGAAGACGAGCCTGTCCAGGTCCCTTTTCTTGGACCGTTCGATCTCGGCCAGGAGATTCTCGGAGCTCTTGGGGCCCATCCGCTCGAGCTTGACGAGCGTCTTCTGCGGTCAGGCCGTAGAGGTCGGGGATGGAGCGGACGAGTCCGGCCGCGAGGAGCTGGTCGACCAGCGCTTCGCCCAGTCCGTCGATATTCATGGCCCGCCGGGCCGCGAAATGGAGGATGGACTCGCGGACCTTGGCCGGGCACGAGGGATTGACGCAGCGGGAGACGACTTCGCCCTCCGGCCTGAAGATCGCCGACCCGCAGACGGGGCAGCGTGACGGCCAGGAGAACGGCCGTTCGCGGCCCGTCCGGCGGTCCTTCATGACCGAGACGACCCGGGGAATGACGTCGCCGCTGCGCTCGATGAGGACGTGGTCCCCGACGCGGACGTCCTTGCGCCGGATCTCGTCCTCGTTGTGCAGGGTCGAGCGGCTGATCGTCGTTCCGGAGAGCTTGACCGGCTCGAGCACGGCCACCGGGGTCAGGGCGCCCGTGCGGCCGACCTGGATGATGATGTCGTCGACCCTTGTCGTCGCCTGGCGCGCCGGGAACTTGAAGGAGATGGCCCAGCGAGGGAACTTGGCCGTGACTCCGAGGGCCTCCCGCTCGGCGGCGGAGTTGACCTTGACCACGATCCCGTCCGCGTCGTAGTCCAGGCTGTCGCGCTTCTCCGTCCATTCCTCGTGGTACGCCAGGACGTCATCGAGGGCCGGGCAGAGTCGCGAGTGGGGGTTGGTCTTGAATCCGAGCTTCCGCAGCTTCTGGAGGGCGCTCCCACTGGGTCGGCTCCTCGCGGCCGTCGATGAAAAGATAGTAGAGGAAGACGCTCAGGTTTCTCGGCGCCACTTCCTTCGGGTCGAGGAGCCGGATGGAGCCGGCGGCCGCGTTGCGGGGGTTGGCGAACAGGGGCTCTCCCGCTTTCCTCGCGGTCCCGGTTGATGGCCCGGAAGGACTCGAAGGGCAGGTAGATCTCGCCCCGGACCTCGACGTCCCGCATGTCCTCGATAACCAGGGGCAGCGCCCGGAGGGTCTTGACGTTCGCCGTGACGTCGTCGCCGCGGACGCCGTCGCCGCGGGTGACGGCCTGGGCGGTACCTCCCGTCCCGGTAACGGATGGAGATGCCGAGCCCGTCGATCTTGAGCTCGGCCACGTACTCGATGGCCCGGCCGGGGAGGAGCTTCCGGACGCGCTCCTCGAATTCCCGGAGCTCGGCCTCGTTGTAGACGTTGTCGATGCTGAGCATGGGCGTCCGGTGGGTGACGGAGGGGAACCCGTCGATCGGCTTCTCGCCGACGCGCTGGGTCGGGGATTCGGGCGTGACAAGCTCCGGGAACCGGGCTTCGATGTCCCTGAGCTCCCGGACGAGACGGTCGAATTCGGCGTCGGAGATCTGGGGGTCGTTGTCGACGTAGTATTTCTTCTCGTGGGTGAGGATCTCGCGACGGAGCTCCCCGGCCCGGGCCCTGGCCTGTTTGGCGGAAAGAGAGGAGGACACGGATTTCCTCCGCTATCAGAGAGTCCTCGTCGCCGGCCCTCTCAGGGAGGGGGGCGACGAGGTTCGATCGCGCCTCCGGCGGGCCCCCTTACCTCTCGAGCTTCGCCCTGACCTGGGCGACGAGCTGGTTGAACTTGTCGATGACATTCTTCTGCTGGGCCTTGATCTGCTCGATGGCCTGCTTCTCGGACTCGATGGCCGCGTTGAGCTTCTTCATGGAGACTTTCTCGGCGCCCGTGAGATCGTCGTCGCTCTTCGTCCCGTACTTGTCATTGTAGGTCTTGGTCATATCGGCGATGTTCCTGTTGTGCTCTTCGATCTGGGTGTTGATCGCGGCCAGGTCCGGGCTGTCGCTGATGTAGAGGTTCAGGGCCGCCTGATGGAGGTTCTTCTGCTGAGCGGGGTTCAGGAAGCCGGCTTCGATGAGGGCATTGATGGCCTCGGGCTTGAGGGAGGGCTTGGCCTTGGCCTCTTTGTTCAGGATGACCGCGATATTGAGGGCGAGATTAGGGGTCCTCTTCTTGCTGTAAGCCTCCCTGTAGATCGCCAGGGCCTCGTCGACCTTGCCTTCCTTGTAGAGGGTCTGAGCCAGGAGGGAGGCGCTTTCGGGGCCCTGGTCGGCGGCATAGAACTCCCGGAAGACCTTTTCGGCTTCGACGTACTTCTGGCTCTTGTAAAGGGTCGAGGCGAGGTTGTTGAGCTGCTTCGTGATGCTCGGGTCCTTTAGGATCCCGTAGGCCGTGATGTAAGACGCGGCGGCGGCGCCGTAGTCGCCGGCCTTCTCGGCGAACGTGCCGATGAGGACGTATCCGGCCGCCTGGAGCTTGGCTCCTTTCGCGGAGTCGCTGGCGGCCTTCCCCATGTCGATGAGGCGCTGGGCGGACGCCTTGGCCTTGTCGGGCTGGCCGCTCTGGGAGTACGTTTCCGCGATCGTATAGACGATCCCGACTTTCATATCGGCCTCGATCCCGCTCATGGTCAGGGCCTTTTCGCCGTAGTCGATGGCTTTCTGGGCGTTCTTGGCCGCGCAAGGGGTCAGGCAATAATAAGCGTAAGCGTAGGCGTCGTACTGGCCGCCCTTCCCCGCGTATTGCGCGATATAGGCATCGAGGGCCTGGATTTGCTGGCACTTGTCGGAGATCTGCATGGCCTTGAGATATACCTCATCGGCTGACTGGGCAGCCAGCAGGCCTGTCATAAGGAAAACAAAAGTCACCGCGGTCCAAAGCGTCTTTTTCATTCACGACCTCGTATCAAAATTTGTAGCATCATATTCCGCATCCCGGTAATTGTCAATATCTTGCCTTGCAGCCAAGAATATAGCAATTCTCATGCCAATAAAGATAAACAGGGACATCGGCCTGTCCCGTCGAGCGTCCCTCCCGATCGCCGCCGGGGCGCGGTCTGCGGCCGCCGGGAGGACCGTCTCTCATAATGGACACTCGCCGTCGTTTTACTTCACCCCCGGCCATGCAATATAATGGCCGCGATGAAGACCGCCCAAGACTTCAGAAGCGTTTTCCTCGAAGAGACAGACAGGCCGCTCCGGGAAAAGGTCGGACTCGATCAGTTCTCGAGTTTCAGGATCGGCGGCCCGGCGGACCTTTTTTTCGAGGCCCGGACGGAGGAAGACCTGAAGAAGGCCGTCGCCGTGGCCGCCCGCGAGGAATTCCCCTTCTACGTGGTCGGGGGCGGCACCAACGTCCTTTTCGACGACGAGGGGTACCGGGGCTTGATCGTCCGGAACAGGGCGGAAGGCCTGTCCGTCCACGAAGGCCGGGTGGCCGTCGCTTCGGGGACGGGGCTTTCGTTCCTCCTCCAATCCAGCCTGTCCGGAGGGCTCGGAGGCCTGGAATTCCTGGCCGGGATCCCGGGGACGGTGGGCGGCGCCCTGGCCGGAAACGCCGGGGCCTTCGGCCAGAGCATCGGGGATTCCCTCGGGGAAGCCGTCCTGATCGACCAGGCCGGCGAGGAAAAGAGGCTTACTCGGCAGGACCTCGGCTTCGGCTACAGGACGTCCTCCCTCAAGAAAAGCCATGCCGTCGTCCTCAGGGCCGTGATCAATGCCGTGCCCGGCGACCGCAAAGCCTCTGAAGCTAAGGTCAAGGATTTCTTGGAGAGAAGGCGGACCAAACATCCCCCTTGGGGGACGGCCTGCGCCGGAAGCTACTTCAAGAATCCGTGTTCGCCGGCGGGGGAGAAGGTCGCGGCGGGACGGCTCCTCGAGCAGGCCGGCGCGAAGGGCATGTCGGTGGGCGGTGCGGCCGTCTACGAAGGGCACTGCAATTTTATCGTGAACACGGGGAGTGCCCGGGCCAGGGATGTCCTTCAGCTGGCGGAGAGAATGAAGGAGCGCGTTTTCGGGATGTCAGGCATCTTGCTGGAAGAGGAGGTCATCCACGTTCCAGCAACCGTTTCAATGCTCTGACCTTCCGGGCGGGCAGGGCTCGGCCCGTGATCAGCCCCAGGGCCTGCTTTCCCAAAGCCCTGTACGTCTCTTCCTCGCGGGGGCGGGACTTCAGGGCCTCGAGATGCCTGCGGACGGTCTCGATATCCCCCCGGGCGACCGGACCCGTCAGCGCTTTTTCCAAGCCAAGTTCTTTTACGCTCTGTAAAGTTCCTTGGACGAGAGGCAGCAGCACGGCCATGGCTGTTTTTCGGCGGACCCCCGCCTCCCGGAGGAGCTCCGCCGCGGTCGCCTCGAGCGAAACGAGCCCGCTCGAGGCCAAGCTGCAGGCGGCGTGGTAGAGAGGCTTGCCCTCTTCCCGCAAGACCAGAGCCCGCCCGCCGAGCGCCCTGACCACGTCCCGCCCGGCCCTGACCGCGTCCGCGTCCCCCTCGAGTCCCCAGAAGATCCCGCGGAACGAACGGAGGCCGGCGCCTCTTTCAGGGAAGGCCTGGACGGGATGCAAGGAAGCCGCCCGGGCGCCCTTTTTCCGGAGCGGGTCAAGGACGGCCGCGGAATGAAGCCCGCTCGTGTGAAGGACGGAACGGCCGGCCCAGCTTGGACCCGGCCGGGCTAGCTTTTTCGCTACGGCCTCCAGCGAATCGTCCGGGACGCAAATGAACACGACCCTCGCCCCGCGGGCGGCCTTCCCGATATCCGACGTCGCCGTTCCCCGGCCGATGATCTTCCGGGCCTCGCGGGCCGCGGCCGGGTCCCGGTCGGCGATGACCTTGAGGCCCCAGCCTTTTTTCGTCAGAGCGGCGCCGAGCGACGTCCCGAGCCGTCCCGCGCCGACGATGGAAAATGCCGTCATGGTTTGGACTTGAAGACCTCGTCCCAGAGGTTGACTTCGAGCGGCGACGGGGCGACGACCCGCTTCTCCATCTCCTTTTGCTTCTTCCGTTCCTTCAGGGCGGTCTTGAGCTCCCGGGCGAAGACCTCCGATGTCACCGGCGTCACGCCGTTCGCCTTGGCGAATTCCCGGATGGCCCGGTCCGAGCTGACGACGAAGAACCGCCTCCGGTCCGTCAGCCGGAGGATGACGTCCTCGATGACGTCGTCGGCACTCTGCCCTTCCCCCGGGTAATGGATCGTGAACTTGGGGTTGACGGCGACCGCCGTCCGCTCCCGCTCGGGGTTGCCGTCGAAAACGAGGTGGATCCGGCTGTGGGTGACCTTTTGGAAGCCCAGGAGCCGGCCGACGAGCCCCTCCCGTCCGGACCTCTCCCTGAGCTCGTGGGGGGCGATGCGGCCGAGAAGGTTGTTCCCGTCGATCAGGTAGGCCATGGCGTATTGCGATCCGCGCGGCCGGTCATCCCGGGGGCCAATTCATCGGGCGGCCGCCGAGGAGATGGAAGTGGATGTGGAAGACGAGCTGGCCGGAGTCCCTGGCCGTGTTGAGGACGATCCGGTAGCCGGATGTCCCGACCCCCTTTTCCCGGGCGATCTCCCGGGCCCGGAAGAGGATCTCGCCGAGCAGCCCCTCGGCCCCGTCCGGGGCGTCATTGAGGGAGGCGAAGTGAGTCTTGGGAACGAGCAGGAGATGGACAGGCGCCTGGGGGTGGATGTCCTCGAACACGAGGAGCCTCTCGTCCTCGTAGACGATCTTCGCCGGGATCTCCTTCTTGACGATCCGGCAGAAAAGGCAGGTGTCCATGGCCTCTCCTTTCAGGACGTGATCCGTTCGATCGAAGCGCCGAGGCCGCGGAGCTTCTCCTCGATCCTCTCGTAGCCCCGGTCGAGGTGCTCGACCTCGCTGAGGACGGTTTCGCCTCCGGCGATGAGCCCGGCCAGGATGAGGCAGGCCGACGCCCGGAGGTCGGTGGCCGTGACCTCGGCGCCGGAGAGGGGCGTCACGCCCTTGACGATGGCCTTGTCTCCCTGGACCTCGATCGAAGCCCCGAGCCGGACGAGCTCGTTGACGTGAGCGAACCGGCGGTCGAAGATCGTTTCCGTGATGATGGACGTCCCCTCGGCCTGGGTCATGAGGGTGATGAACTGGGCCTGCATGTCCGTGGGGAAGCCGGGGTAGGGGGAGGTCGTGATGTCCTGGGCCTTGATCTCGCGGTTGCCGAAAACGCGGAGGCCCCTCCGCCCTTCCGGCTCGATCACGGCTCCGGAATAGCGGAGCTTCTCGATGACCGTACGGACATGGCCCGGCTCGACGCCCGTGAGGAGGACATCCCCCCCGGTCAGGGCGCCGGCGACGAGGAACGTCCCGGTCTCGATCCTGTCGGGGATGATGTCGTGGCTGGCGCCGTGGAGCTCCTGGACGCCCAGGATGCGGGCCGTCCCGTCGCCGCGCCATTCGATCCTGGCCCCCATCTTGTTCAGGAGGACGGCCAGGTCGGTCACTTCGGGCTCGACGGCGCAGTTCTTCAGGATGGTCTCGCCTTCGGCCAGGGCCGCGGCCATGAGCAGGTTCTCCGTGCCGGTGACGGTCTTTTTCTCGAATTCGACGACGGCCCCGCGGAGCCGGTCGGCCTGGGCCTGGATATAGCCGTGCTCGAGCGAGATCTTCGCCCCGAGCTTCTGCAGGCCGCCGATGTGGAGGTCGACCGGGCGCGAGCCGATGGCGCAGCCGCCGGGCTGGGCGACGGCCGCCTTGCCGAAGCGGGCCAGAAGCGGCCCGAGGACGAGGATGGACGCCCGCATGGCCCGGACGAGCTCGTACGAGGCCTCGTCGGACGTGATCCGCTCGACCCGAACGGAAACGGAATTCTCCTGGAGCGAATAGGTTCCGCCCAGCTCGCCGATCAGGGTCAGAATGGTGTGGACGTCCTTGACCCGGGGGATGTTGTTCAGGCGGACCTCGTCGCCCGTCAGGAGACCGGCCGCGATCGCGGGCAGGACGGCGTTCTTGGCCCCGCTGATGCGGACTTTCCCTTTCAGCCGGAGGTCGGGGCCGCCGCGGACGCGGATCTTTTCCACGGCTCGATTCTAAAGGAAGTTATGGCCGAATTCAACCGGCCCGGACGATCCCCTGGCGCGACCACCCCCAGGCGTCGTAGTAGGAATCAAGGACGGAGTTATAGAAGGTCTCGTCGACGGCCCGTCCCTGGTGGGCGCCATGGGTCATCGGGACCTTGAGCTTGCCCGGGACGAAGGCATCGTAGGCCCGGTCGCGGCCCTGGATGTTGTTCATCCGGCGCTCGAGGGCATAGATCCGGCGGCCGCACTCCTTGAGCGAATCGGCCGTGTATTCGATCCCCGTCAGGGCGCGGTAGAGGGAGAGGAACGGCTCTGCGGTGATGTCGCCGGTGAAGAAATCGCATAGGCCCAGGGAATCGACGAGGGCCTTGCCGGCCTGGCCCTCCGCGACATAAGCCGCCAGGTCCCGGGCATCCTTGAGCCCGCCCTCCTCGGCCTGGATCGTCCAGGCGTAGGTATGGTCGCCCCGGCCGCGGTTCGAGGTCCCGTAGGCCGTGAACATCCCCGGGAAGGACTTGGGGTTGATCCCGGCGTAACCGAGGCCGCCGTAGGCCGTTGTCGCGCAGTAGGCGATTTCGGCGAGCTTGCCCGCGGCCGCGTGGTTCGCCACTTCTCCGATGACGCGGTCGGTGTAGTGGCCGAGGAGCCGGCCGAGGTCGTTCGCGCCGTAGGCGATGTCCTTCAGGGCCTGGATCATCTCGGCGGCATCCCCGAACCTGAGGCGGCTGCCGAAGGCCGAAAGAAGCCCCTTCTCGGAAAGCTCCATGGCCCCGGCCATAACGCTGCCGAAGGTCATCGTGTCGACGCCCAGCTCGTTGCAGAGATAGTTCATGTGAAAGATGGCGTCCCGGTCGAGGATGCAGCAGTTGATCCAGAGGGCGATCGTCTCGAACTCGGGGCGGACGCCCGCTCCAGCGAAAGGCCCGGAGTCGACCTTGGCCGACCGGGTGCAGAAGATGTGGCGGCATTTGTTGCAGACGTTGTGCTTACCGGAGATCTCCAGGAACGCGTCCGTCGAGACGCGGGCGAAGTCGCCGGGGTCGAAGGACCCCTCGTCGAAATTGTGCCAGGGGAGGTATCCGCCCTTGAGGCCCAGATAGCGGCCGTTAAAAGCCCGGTCGAGCCACCAGGTCGTCCCCGTCGTCGGCCGGAACGAAGCCGTCCGGTTGGGGTCCTCGACACTGGCCTTGATGATCCCGTCAAGCTCCTGCCCGAGCTTCTTGAATCCTTCGGCATCCGAGTAGGACACGGGTTCTTTGCCGAGCGCTGTGACGGCGACGAGGTTCTTGGAACCGAAGACGGCGCCCGCCCCGCCTCGACCGAAGTTCCGGTGATAATCGGCCGTGAGGCAGGCGAAGTCCACGAGGTTCCAACCCGCCGGCCCCACGCAGACCGTGGACGAGCCCTTGATCCGCCGGGCGAGCTCGTCGGTGATCTCCGAGGCCGGACGGGGCACGGCGCGGCCGCCGACCTTCTGGAAGAGGGTCTCCTCCGCGTCGACGATGCGGACGGCCCCTTCGATGACCTCGATCCGGACGGGGCGGTCGGCCCTTCCGTCGATGATGAGCTGGTCGATCCCGGCCCGTTTGAGCATGTTGTGGAACAGGCCTCCGGCGCTCGAGTGCGTGACCATGCCGTAGATGGGCCGGTGTCCAGGGATCCAGTCCGCGCGTTCGGGCGACCGGGTCATGGTCCCAATGAAGGAACAGGAGCCGCGGCCCGCCGTCGGGATGACGGTATCGTTAGCGGCGGCGCTCCCGATGATGATCCTGTTCCCGGGGCTGAGGGGGTCCTTGAGTGGACTTCCGGCCGGGAGCTTTTCAGACATGAGCCAGGCCTGGAGCCCGCGGCCGCCGACGTAATCATGGCAGAGAGCGGGGTCTACAGGCTCGACACTGACCGATCGGTCCGTCAGGTCGACCCAGGCCCACATTCCCCGGTATCCGGATAAATTTGATCTCTTTTCAGGCATTGGAAGGACTCCCCTTTTCTCCCTCAACGGTCGCGGCGGGCATCGCTCATCACGGGTCCGGAAGCGTCCGGGTCACTTGAGGGAATTCAACGCCTGGTCGAGGTCAGCAATGATGTCGTCGGCGTGTTCGGCGCCGACGCAGAGCCGGATGAGCTGGGGCGGGACGTCGGCCGCCCTCCGGGCTTCCTCGCCCTGCTGCTGGTGGGTCGAGATGGCCGGGATCGTGGCCACGCTCTTGATCCGGCCCAGGTCCGTGGCCCGGTAGATCATCTTGAAGCTTGTCGAAGACCTTGCGAGCGTTCTCCGGCGGGCCATCGACGCGGAAGCTCATCAGGTGGCCGTAGCGGTTGACCTCGCCGCCCTTGCCGTCGTCGGAGTCGACAAGCTTCATGTATTTCTTCGGCGACGCCGTGGAGATGGAAGCTGGGCAGGCCGAGATAATCGACCTGGTAGACCTTGGGGTGCTTCTGGAGGAACTCGGCGACCGTCTGGCAATTCTGGCTGACGAGGTCCATTTTCGAGCGCAGAGTCCGCAGGTCGTTGAGGGCGAAGATGGCGTTGACCGGGGAGGCGGCCGGCCCGTTGTCGCGGTAGGGCAGGAACTTGACGTACTCGGCGTAGCTTTCCTTGAACAGAGGGTGGTCGTTCTTGACCTTGGTCGTGATCGGCTTGCGGCTGATGAGAGCGCCGCCGATCGGCCAGCCCGCCGGCGGTGATCGACTTCGTCAGCGAGTGGACGACGATGTCGGCGCCGTGGGCGATCGGCCGCATCAGGGCCGGCGTCGCGCAGGTGGCGTCGATGATGAACGGGATGCCCCAGCGAATGGGCCAGGTCGGCCAGGGCCTTGACGTCGGCGAAGGACTGCTGCGGGTTGCGAGGCGCATCTCCATGTAGAGGAAGCGGGTGTCCTCGTCGATCTTCGGATTTCCAGTCCTCGATGTCCTCGGGGTGGCTGGACCCAGCGGACACTCGAGGCCCGCGCTCCTTCATCTTGCGGATCGAAAAATGCTGGAAGGTGCCGCCGTAAACCTGGATGCAGGAGACGAAGTTGATCCGCTCCGGGCCGTCCTTCTGCTTGACGAGGAACGGGTCGACGGCCTGACGCGATCGCGCGCCATGCCGGAGGCCGTGACGCAGCAGGATGTGTCATAGCCCGTCCGATAGCCCTCGAGCAGGGCCAGAACCCACTCGAGGTAGTACGTCGTCGGGTTGGCGATCCGCGTGTAGCACCAGGTCGGGACGAGGTAGGCCAGGGCCGCTTCGAGCTCGTCCGAATCGGCGTAGGCCTGGGAGGCGGAGAGGTAAAGAGGCTCGATGACGGCCCCCTGGTTCCTGGCGAGAGCCTCTTCGACCGTGTAGAGTCCGTGGACGGCGATCGTGTCGAACTTCATCGCCTTCATCCGGGCCAGTGCGGCGTCCCGCTCGGCCAGGAGCTTCTTCGCGGCCTCGACGTATTTCATGACGCCGGCGGAATATTTCGGAGCGGAGCTCATGGTTCCTCCAATCTTAACGGACGGACGTGTCGGGGGATGAGGGACCCAGGAAAAAAATTCAAGGCGAACCGCATGACACGGTGTTCGTTAGGCCTTAGCATATAAAGGAACGGGGGACAGAGTCAAGCACGGTCCTCGGGGATGGCCTCCACTCCAGATCGCGGTTTTTCACGCCGCGTGAATCCCGCGCTCCTCGGCGCCAAAACAACTCGCTTGGCGTGCGCTACGCCAAGCTCAAACACGTTTTGGCGGTCCCCCCTGGAACTTCCCTCGGAGCACGTGATTCCCGGGCTAAACCGCTCTATCACGCTCCGGCCATTCCCCTTCGGCCCTGGTCATTCGCCAAATGTCGAGGACGCACCCGGCACGATGGGAATAAACGTGCTGTAGCTCTTTCCCAAATCTCAGCGGCAGCGATGTATGGCTAGCAGGTCCGAGAGGATCGAGAACCCCGTCTCGGTCTTCCCGGCGCCGGCGCCCTGGATGGTGACCTTGCCCATGAGGTCCGTATCGAAGCTCAGGGCGTTTTGGGCGCCCATGACGCCGGCCAGGGGGTCGGAGAGCGGCAATTTCTGGGGGGAGACGCTGGCGACGACCCGGCCCGCCTCCCTTTTCGCCTGGGCGATGAGCTTGAACCGGTAGCCTTCTTTCTTGGCCGCCGCGACGTCGGCCTTGCCGATGGCCGAGATGCCCTTCCGCGGGACGTCCGTCGTCTTGAGCGACCCGCCCATAAGGACGTTCGACAGGATGACGATCTTGGCCAACGCGTCGAAGCCCTCGACGTCGGCCGTGGGGTCGGCCTCGGCATAGCCGAGCTTCTGGGCGAGCTTCAGGGCGTCGGCGTAGTCCATGCCCTCGGTCTCCATCTTCGTCAGGATGAAGTTCGTCGTCCCGTTGAGGATCCCCTTGACCTCGCGGATGTCGTTCCCGGCGAGGCCGCTCTCGGCGAGATGGAACACCGGCGTCCCGCTCATGACCGTGCCCTCGATCCGGAACTGGAGCCCGTTCTTGCGGGCCAGGTCCGCGAGCTCGCGGTAGTGGAGCGCCGCCGGGCCCTTGTTGGAGGTGACGACGTGTTTCCCAGAGCGAAGGGCCTTCTTGATGTAGCTCGTGGCCGGCTCGCCGGTCTCGATGTTCGTGTAGGTGAGCTCGGCGATGATATCGGCGTCGGTCTTCTCGATCATGTCCAGGGGGTCGAGCGGCTCGGCCTGGCCGGACCGGACTTTCGGGTCATCGGCGAGGTTGCCGCCGCGGCCGAGGACGCCGAGGACGGCGGGGATGTCGATCCCTTCGGGCACGAGAAGCGTCCCCTTGAGCTTATCCGAAATGGCGACGATCCTGGCTTCGAAACCGAAGGTGTCGCGGAGATATTCCTTTTTCTTATCCAGGATCTCCAGAAGTCCCTGCCCGACCGTGCCGCAGCCGATGAGGCCGATGCGATATTCCATGGTTGACTCTCCTCCCTCTCGATTCTTGGCGAAAATACTATAGCACAATCGGCGGATCGCGGAAACCTGACCCGGCGGTCCGGCCTTCGGCGGTCACCGGCTCTCGGGCGAGGGTTTTACGGGGACACGGAAAAAGGGTATATTTTAGGACAAATATCCGCGGAGGAGAGGGTCATGTCATCGGGAAGATTCGTCACACCCACGCCGGTGAACGAGGGAGTCAAGGACTACAGGCCGGGCTCAGAAGAAAAGCGCCTGCTGAAGCAGGAGCTCGAACGGCAGGCCCGGGCTCCGGTCGAGATCCCGCTCGTCATCGGCGGAAAAGGGGTCCGGTCAGGCAAAAAGGTCAAGCTCGCCTGCCCGCACGACCATGCCCGGGAGCTCGGGGTCTATTATGCGGGAGGCCGCGAGGAGGCGGGGCTGGCGATCAAGGCCGCCCTGGAGGCCAAGGGGCCGTGGGAACGGCTTCCGTGGGAGGACAGGGCCGCCGTATTCTTGAAGGCCGCCGACCTCCTTTCCGGACCCTACAGGTCCACGATGAACGCGGCCACCATGCTCGGCCAGAGCAAAACGGTTTTCCAGGCCGAGATCGATGCCGTCTGCGAGCTCACGGACTATCTCAGATTCAATGTCTCGTACGTGAACAAGATCTATGCCGAGCAGCCGGACGTCAATCCGGCGCGGAACTGGAGCCGGCTCGAGTACCGGCCCCTCGACGGCTTCGTCTTCGCCGTCGCCCCTTTCAACTTCACGTCGATCGCGGGCAATCTGCCGACGGCGCCGGCCATGATGGGGAACACCGTGATCTGGAAACCCGCCAGTACCGCCGTCCTGAGCGCCCACTATTTCATGCGCATCCTCCTCGAGGCGGGCCTCCCTGACGGCGTGATCAACATGGTCCCTGGAAGCGGCGGCGAGATCGCGAACCCCGTCGTCGACCACCGGGACCTCGCCGGCGTCCACTTTACCGGCTCCACGGCGACATTCACGGACATCTGGCAGAGGGTCGGCGAAAACCTCAAGAAAGGCGTTTATCGCAATTACCCGCGGCTCGTCGGCGAAACCGGCGGCAAGGACTTCGTCCTGGCCGGCCCCGACGCCGATGTCGACGAGCTCTGCGCGGCCCTGTTCCGGAGCGCCTTCGAGTACCAGGGGCAGAAATGCTCAGCGGCCAGCCGGGCTTACGTTCCGCGGTCCCTGTGGCCGGATGTCAAGCGCCGGCTCCTCAAAATGGCCGGAGAGATCAAGGTCGGCGACGTGACGGATTTCCGTATGTTCATGGGGGCCGTGATCGAACGGGCGGCTTATGACAGGATCGTCGGCTATATCGAATACGCCCGCGGTTCGAAAGAAGCGAGCGTCGTCGTCGGCGGCGGGCACAGCGACACCGTGGGGTATTTCATCGAGCCGACGGTGATCGAGACCGTGGACCCGAAATTCAGGGGCATGGTCGAGGAGATCTTCGGCCCCGTGCTGACCGTGTATGTCTATGAGGACGGCCGCTTCGAGGAAACGCTGACGCTCGTCGACGAGACAAGCCCCTATGCCCTGACCGGCGCGATCTTTGCCAAGAACCGAAGCCTGATCCGCAGGGCCCTCGACCGGCTCCTCCACGCCGCGGGCAATTTCTACATCAACGACAAGCCCACGGGCGCCGTGGTCGGCCAGCAGCCTTTCGGCGGCGGCCGGCTGAGCGGCACCAACGACAAGGCCGGGGGCTATCTGAACCTTCTCCGCTGGACAAGCCCGAGGGCCATCAAGGAGAACTTCCTGCCGCCGAAAGACATCGCCTATCCGCACATGGCGGAACAATAGAAATAAAAAGGGCCGCCGCCCTCGTGGACGACGGCCCCTTCGGCTTCAGAAAAGAAACTTATTTCGCGGCCGGGGGATGCTCTTTGATGAAGTTCTCCAGCCACTCCGTGGTGACGGACTTCGGCCGCTCGATGGCCAGGCCGAGGGCCCGGTCCCAGACGAGCTGGGCCAGGACGCCGAGGGCGCGGGAAACGCCGAAGAACACGGTGTAGAAGTCGTACTCGAGTGACGCCGTAGTAATAGAGCAGGACGCCGGAGTGGGCGTCGACGTTCGGCCAGGGGTTCTTGGTCTTGCCGTGCTTCGTCAGGACGTCGGGCGCGACCTCGTAGACCAGGCTGACGACCTTGAAGAGGTCATAGTCCGGCAGGTGCTTGAGGGCGAACTCCCTCTGGGCGACGTAGCGGGGGTCGGTCTTGCGGAGGACGGCGTGGCCGTAACCCGGGATGACCCGTCCGCCATTGAGGGTGTCCCACATGTACTTCTCGAGCTGTTCCTTGGTCGGGACGCCGCCGAGGTCCTTGACGAGCTCCTGGATCCAAGCGAGGACTTCCTGGTTGGCCAGCCCGTGGAGCGGCCCGGCGAGGCCGTCCATGCCGGCGGACAGGGAATAGTAGGCGTCGGACAGGGCCGACCCGACGAGGTGGGTTGTGTGGGCCGACACATTGCCGCCCTCGTGATCGCTGTGGATGCAGAGGTAGAGCCGCATGAGCTCCTTGAAGGCGGGGTCGTCGCTCACGCCCAGCATGTGGGCGAGATTGGCGCCCCAGTCGAGCTTCAGGTTGGGAGCGATCTGCTTGCCGCCCTTGTAGGTCCGGCGATAGATGTAGGCGGCGATGTTCGGGAGCTTGGCGATGAGGTTCATGACGTCCTCGTACATCCCGTCCCAATACTGCGACTTGGGCATCTTCTCTTTGTAGCGCTGGGCGAACACCGACTCCCTCTGGAGCTGGAGGATGGCCAGCGAGAACTGGGTCATCGGGTGGGTGTCCTTCGGGATGGCGTTCATCGTGTCGAGGAGATACTGAGGCAGGACGCCGCGCTTCTGCCACTCTTCGGTGACGGCGGCGCAGTCCTCGGCCGTCGGGATCTCGCCGAGGAGAAGAAGATAGAAGATGCCCTCGGGCAAGGGCTCGGTGCCACCGGGGGCCTTGGGCAGCTTGTCCCGGAGCTCGGGGATGGAGAAGCCGCGGAAGCGGATGCCTTCGAACTTGTCGAGGAGCGAGCAGTCCCACAGCATGGAGATGATGTCGCGGGCGCCGCCGATGATTTGGCCGACGTTGACGCCGGAGACATTGACCTCGCCCTGCTCCTTGCTGAGCTTCTGGACCCGTTCCTTCATCGGGCCGATTTTGGCCGCGAATTTCTCTTTGAGTGTGGCCATGAAATGCAACCTCCTTTAGGATGCCGAGATATATGAATTTCCCCCTTCCGGGGGCTTCTTATCTTAACACGCGGGCGGAAAAGTGTCAATTGAAAAACCCCCGTTTTTGTCCCCATTTCAACCGGTTGCGCGAAGTCGTGGGGGCCGCTCGCCACGAGCCTGGCATTTCCGTCCTTGACATCGCTCCCCCGCTGATTTATTTTCTATCGTGACAAAGGACAAGGCTAACGCTCCTGAAGGGGGTCCTCATGAATCGCATGTCTCATCGGCTCTTTTGCGCGGGGTTGGCCATCGCGATCGTCCTGCAGCTCGTTCCCTCGGGCCTCGCCCGGGCGCAGCAAAGCGCGGCGCTTTCGGACGATCAGGTGAAAGAGCGCCTGGGCTATATCGAGAACGCGCTGCGATCGGCCCAGCCCCGGGCCGAGACGTGGTACTCCGGCTGGCTGGGCGCATATTACATCGGGTCCCTCGCCGGCGGGATGCTGGCCGGCTCCCACTGGGCCGACACGAAGATCGAGGGCGTCGAGACGGTCCCTGACCGGGAATTCGCCGAGGGCATGCTCGTGACCGGGGCAACCTTTGTCCTGGGAGTCGGCTCCCTTCTCCTTGATCCCTTTACTCCCGCCACCGCCCCCAAGGACCTCGGAAGGCTGCCGGGAGACACGGCGGAAGAACGGCAGGCGAAGCTTAAAAAAGCCGAGGAGCTCCTCCGGAAATGCGCCGAGCGGGAAGTGTCGGGACGGAGCTTGACGACCCACCTGTTGAATATCGGGGCCAACGCCGCGGGCGCAGTCGTGACCAAGGCCGCGTTCAAGCAATCCTGGGGCAGCGCGTTCGTCTCATTCGCGAGCGGCGAAGCTATTTCACTCCTCAATATTTTCACCCAGCCGATGCAGGCGACCCGCGACCTGAAGGCCTACGAGGCGAAATACCTGGGGAAGAACGGGGAATCCATGCCGGCGCCGCCGGAACGGAAATGGACGCTTGCCGTCGGGCCCGGCGTGGTCAGCTTCCGCTACGAGTTTTAGTTCGTAGGGGGACACAACACTCTCTCCCTCATTGAGTCTAAGAGGGGGCATGGACCTCAGGTACATGTCCCCATCCCTTTTCGAATGAGGGGCAGAGCAATGTGCCCTCCTCTTCGGTTTCCCGGTCCTTGACATCCCTGCTCCAGGGGCATTATGTTCTGCTGGGTGAAACCCGTTTTAATGGAGGGACGACCCATGATCAATGCAAGGAACAGACTCCTCGGCACCCTTTTCTTATCCGTGCTGCTGGCCGGCCTGCCCGCCGCCCTTTTGGCGGAAGTCAAGCTGCCGGCCGTCATCGGCGACCACATGGTCATCCAGCAGGATAAACCCGTCTCGATCTGGGGCTGGGCGGCAAAGGGCGAACAGGTCACGGTCACGCTCGCCGGCCAGGAGAAAAAGGCCCGGGCCTCGGCCGACGGAAAGTGGCGGGTCGTGCTCGACCCGCTCAAGGCCGGAGGCCCCGCCCTCGAGATGATCGTCCGCGGGGAGAAAGGCCCGGATATCGTCGTCAAGGACATCCTCGTCGGCGAGGTCTGGCTGTGCTCGGGCCAGTCGAACATGGAGTGGCCCCTCTCGTCCATCGCCAGCCCCACGCCCGAGATCCTGAGGGCCGACCATCCCCTTCTCAGGCTCTTCCTGGTTCCGAAACACACTTCGGACCGGCCCAAGGAGGACGTGCTGGCCAAATGGGCGGTTTGCACGCCTGAAACGGCCCGTCCCTTTTCGGCCATCGCCTACTATTACGGCCTGGAGCTCCACGAGAAGCTGGGCGTGCCCGTCGGCCTGATCGAGTCGGCCTGGGGCGGGACGGACATCGAGCCCTGGACCCCGCCGGCCGGCTTCGCTGCGGTGCCCGAAACGAAGCCGCTCCTCGACAAGCAGCTCGCCAAGTACGAGGATTACCGCAAAGAGCTCGAGAAGGCCGTCCCCGTGTGGGACGCGTGGATCCGCGATGTCCAGAAAGCCCTCAAGGCCAAGGCTGAGATCCCGCCCCTGCCCGACATTGACCCGAAAGATCCCTATGAGAGCCCGCAGGCCCCGACGACGCTCTACAACGGAATGATCCACGCGCTGACTCCCCTGGCCATCCGCGGCGCGATCTGGTACCAGGGCGAGAACAACAGAAACGACGGCCTGTTCTACGAAAAGAAAATGGAGGCCCTGGTCAGGGGCTGGCGCGAGGTCTGGAAGCTCGGCGACTTTCCCTTCTATTATGTCCAGATCGCGCCCTTCAACTACGGCTATGACCGGGACATGAAGGGCAGCCCCGTCCTCGACGCCATGCGCCTGCCGCTCCTCTGGGAAGCCCAGGCCAACGCCCTGCGCCTCCCCAACACCGGGATGGCCGTCGTGACCGACATCGCCGACCTCGGCGACATCCACCCCAGGAACAAGAAAGACGTCGGGGCGCGCCTCGCCCTCTGGGCCCGGGCGAAAACCTACGGCGAGAAGGGCCTCGTCTACTCGGGCCCGATATACAAGTCGATGACGGTCGAGGGGGACCGGGCGAAGATCGCGTTCGACCATGCCGGCGGCGGGTTGATGACGAACGACGGCCAGCCGCCGAACTGGTTCGAGATCGCCGGCGACGATCACATCTTCTACAGGGCCGAAGCGGAGATCTCCGGCGATAAGGTCGTGGTCAGGAGCCCGCGCGTCGCGGCGCCCAAGGCGGTCCGGTTCGGCTGGAACCAGCTCGCGACCCCGAACCTGGCCAACAAGGAAGGGCTGCCGGCGTCGCCGTTCCGGACCGACAATTGGTGATCCACGCGGGGCTTGCTTTTTCGGGCCCGGGCCCGTATCTTTAAGGGTGAATTCCTCCGGCAGTCAAGGAGAAACACATGGGAGCTCTTGTCGTTTTCTTAATCATCATCGCGGCCATCGCCATCATGGCCATCGGCATGTACAACAGCCTGATCACGCTGCGGAACCGTTGCGACAACGCCTGGTCCCAGGTGGACGTCCAGCTCCGCCGCCGCTATGACCTCATCCCCAACCTGGTCGAGACGGTCAAGGGCTACGCCAAGCACGAGAGCGGGGTCTTCGAGCACGTGACCCAGGCCCGGGCCGCGGCCGTCAACGCCCAGACCGTCAAGGACCAGGGCCAGGCCGAGAACGTGCTCACCGGGGCCCTGAAATCCCTGTTTGCCGTCGCCGAGAACTACCCCGAGCTCAAGGCCAACCAGAACTTCCTGATGCTCCAGGAAGAGCTGGCCGGGACGGAGAGCAAGGTCGCCTACGCCCGGCAGTTCTACAACGACACCGTCATGAAGTTCAACATGAAGCAGCAAGTCTTCCCGTCAAGCCTCATCGCCAACATGTTCAGCTTCAAGATCAAGGACTATTTCCAGATCGAGGAAGAGGTCGCCCGCGGCCCGGTCAAAGTCAGCTTCTGATATTAACCCCCTTCCTGATGGCGCGGTTCGAAGGCCTCCGTTTTGGGGCGTGAGAGGATCAAGGGGCACCTGATGTATGAGCAGATCAGCCGCAACAAGTGGAAATCCGCCGCCCTCGTCGTCTTTTTCATGGCCTTCATCTTCCTCCTGACCTGGTTCTTCGAGTACGTGACGGGGTGGGGGAAGGGCGGCCTCGTCCTGGCCGTCATCGTCTCGATGGCCATGGCCGCCGCCGGATATTACTCGAGCGACAAGGTCGTCCTGGCCATCAGCCGGGCCCGCCCCGTGACGAAGGACGAATATCCGTACCTCTATAACGTCGTCGAAGGTCTGGCCATCGCCGCCGGCCTGCCCACGCCCCGGTGCTATGTCATCGACGACAAGGCCCCGAACGCTTTTGCCACGGGACGGAACCCGGACCACGCGGTCATCTGTGTCACGACCGGGATCCTCGAAAAGTTGAACCGGGTCGAGCTCGAGGGCGTCATCGCCCACGAGATGTCGCACATCAAGAACTTCGACATCCGGCTTCAGACAGTGGTCGTGGTCATGGCCGGGATCGTCGCGCTCCTCAGCGACTGGATGCTCAGGAGCTTTTTCTGGGGCGGGGGGAGGAGACGGGGCAGCCGGGACAGCCGGGGCGGCGGCGCGGGGGCCATCCTGGTCATCGTGGGCCTGCTTTTAGCGCTTCTCTCGCCGCTCATCGCCACGATCATCCAGCTCGCCGTCTCGCGGAAGCGTGAGTTCCTGGCCGATGCGAGCGGGGCCATGCTGACGCGTTACCCCGCGGGCCTGGCCTCGGCCCTGCGGAAGATCTCTGCGGACACGGAACCGCTCAAAGAGGCCAACAAAGCCACGGCCCACCTCTATATCGTCAACCCCCTCAAGAACATCAAGGGCGGTGTCAATAAGCTCTTCAGCACCCATCCGCCCATCGAAGAGCGGATCGCCGCCCTCGAGAAGATGTAGCCCGCTCTCTTCTGTGTTGACTTAACCGCCGGGCAGGGTCTATCCTCATATCTCGAACACGTTCATTCACGGGGAAGCGTTTATCGGAGATCGTCTAGTGAACCACAGCGAGATCGTCAGCTTCATCTGGGGGGTCGCCGACCTGCATCCGCGACACGTTCAAGCGGGGCAAGTACCAGGACATCATTCTGCCGCTCACGGTTCTCCGGCGCCTCGACTGCGTCCTCGCGCCCGACCAAGCGGCGCGTCCTCGAAACTCAGGCCAAGCTCAGGGGCAAGAAGCTCGAGAACCTCGACGCCGCAGCTCCGGCAAGGCCGTCCGGCTTCGCCTTCTACAACACCTCGCGCTACGACTTCGAGATGCTCCTGGCCGACGCGCCCCACCTGGCGGCCAACCTGCGCAACTACATCGCCGGCTTCAGCCCGAACATGCGCGAGGTCCTCGAGAAGTTCGACTTCGACAACACGATCAGCAAGCTCGACGAGGCGGGCCTCCTCTTCCAGGTCCTGGAGCGCTTCAAGAACGTCGACCTCCACCCGGACAAGGTCGACAACCCCACCATGGGCACGATCTTCGAGGAGCTGCATCCGCAAGTTCAACGAGGCGCTGAACGAGAATCCGGGCGAGCACTTCACGCCGCGCGACGTCGTGCATCTGATGGTCGACCTGATGCTCGCCGGCGACGAGGAGCGCATCCGCCGCAAGGGCATCGTCGTCACGGTCTACGACCCCTGCTGCGGCTCCGGCGGGATGCTCCTGATCACCAAGGAGCACATCACGGTCGGCCTCCGCAAGAACGGCGACGTCCTCCGGCCGCCCGATCAACCCGGAGGCGGAGATCCACCTGTTCGGCCAGGAGGTCAACCCCGAGACCTGGGCCGTCTCGAAGTCCGACCTCTTCATGAAGGACCCGACCGGCCGCGACGCCGACAACATCGCCTTCGGCAGCACGCTTTCGAACGACCGCCATGCCGGCCGCCGCTTCGACTACCTGATCGCCAATCCCCCCTACGGCAAGGACTGGAAGCGCGACGAGGACGCCGTCACGGCCGAGCACGAGCGCGGCGCCGGCCGGCCGCTTCGGCCCGGGCCTGCCACGGATCAGCGACGGCCAGCTCCTCTTCCTCCTGCACATGCTGGCGCACGTGAAGGAGCCCAAGGACGGCGGCTCGCGCATCGCCATCATCATGAACGGCTCGCCGCTCTTCACCGGCGACGCCGGCAGCGGCGAGAGCGAGATCCGGCGCTGGATCCTCGAGAACGATCTGCTCGAGGCGCTGATCGCGCTGCCCGAGCAGCTGTTCTACAACACCGGCATCGCCACCTACATCTGGGTCGTCACCAACCGCAAGGCGCCCGAACGGAGGGGCAAGGTCCAGCTCATCGACGCGACGTCCTTCTGGATGCCGATGCGCAAGAGCCTCGGCGACAAGCGGCGCGAGATCCCGCTCGACAAGCGCCGGGGAGATCTTGCGATCCTGCTCGACGCACGCGCTGTCAAGGAAGGCAGGAGGATGTCGTCAAGCATCTTCCCGACGACGCATTTCGGCTTCCGCAAGATCACGGTCGAGCGGCCGCTCCGGCTCAATTTCCAGGCGAGCTCGGAGCGGATCGCCCGGCTCGAGGACGAGAAGGCGCTTCCAGGGCCTGGCGCAGTCGAAGAAGAAGGGCGCGGCCGCGGCCAAGGAGCAGGCCGAAGGCCGGGCGTTGCAGGAGTGCGATCCGCAAGCTCGTTGAAAACGCTGCCAGGTACTCTCTTCAAGGATCGGGAGGAATTCAGCGGCGTGCTGAGCGCGGCCGCCAAGAAGGCCGGGCTCAAGCTTCCCGCCCCTGTCCCGCAAGGCCATCCTCTCCGCCCTTTCCGAGCGGGACGAGACGGCCGGGATCTGCCGGGACAAGGACGGAAATCCCGAGCCCGATCCGGAGCTTCGCGACACCGAAAGCGTTCCGCTCGTTGACGGCCCCGACCCGGCAGAGCGGACGGCGTCCCGGCCAGCGTCCGGGCCTTCTTCGATCGCGAGGTCAAACCCCACGTCCCGAACGCTTGGATCGATACGGGCAAGCGGGACGCCAAGGATGGCCTCGTCGGCCTCATCGGCTACGAGATCAACTTCAACCGCTATTTCTATCAGTATATCCCGCCCCGTCCGCTCGAGGAGATCGAGGCGGATATCAAGAAGCTTGAACGCGAGATCATGGAAATGCTCCGGGACATCACAAAGTAACGCCTTGCAACTGGGATGACCTATGACCGATAGAATGCAAGTCCCGACAGCGGCTACTTCCAGATGGTTCAGCCCATACCCTTCTTACAAGAATTCCGGCATCGAGTGGCTGGGGAGGATTCCGGAACACTGGAATGCCCAAGCGTTAAAATGGGTTGTAGAGCCCACGAGGCCGATAACATATGGCATTGTGCAATGTGGACCGGATTATCCGGGAGGCGTCCCGTATATTCGTCCTGTTGACATGAGCGATGAACGAGGGGTGAACGTGGATAATCTACGACGGACTTCCCCGGAAATAGCCGCAGATTATTCGCGATCGGAGATTAAGCCAAACGATCTCATAGTATCGATAGGGCCAAGTTTCGGAAAGATAATGATAACTCCAAAGGAATTAAATGGAGCGAACTTAACCCAGGGTACCGCGCGCGTCGCTCCCTCAGGGGCTATGTCTACGAAGTTTCTTTATTGGGCACTACGAAACAATTTGCTTTGGCAGGCTTGGGATTCATCTTGCTCCGGTGCGACCTTCCGAGCTTTGACTCTGGAGATTCTATCGTATTGTAGTATCGCTATTCCGCCGCTAAATGATCAAATCCTAATCGCCTCATTTCTCGACCGCGAAACGGCAAGGATCGATGCCCTCATCGAGAAAAAGGAGCAATTAATCGAATTGCTTCAGGAAAAACGCACCGCCCTCATCACCCAGGCCGTCACCAAAGGCCTTGACCCAACCGTCCCCATGAAAGACTCCGGGATTGAATGGCTGGGCAAGATTCCTATGCATTGGGATGTGCGACCCATAAACTCACTTTATAATGTCGCATTAGGCAAAATGCTCGATCTAAAGCGCGTTACGGGGCATCACCTAGCCAAGTATCTACGAAATCAAGATGTTCAATGGGATCGGATCAACGTTGAGGACTTGCCCGAGATGGACTTCGAGGCTGATGAGCGAGCACGGTTTATCCTCTGTCCAGGAGACCTTCTTATCTGTGAGGGCGGCGAGCCGGGAAGAGCTGCTATATGGAACGGGGAACTTGAGGAATATTTCTTTCAAAAGGCGATTCACAGACTCCGGCCTCTCGATGCGGCCCAAGTGCCACGATTTCTTTTCTATTTAGTCTTTTTTGTTACTGAGCTCGGCGTTTTCGATGCAGGAGGCAATCCGAACACAATCAGCCACCTAACGGCTGTTCAATTGAGGCACTATCGCCTTCCCTTCCCTTCTCCATTTGAACAGGGTCTTATCGTAAGCTTCCTTGATCACGCAACCGAAAAGGTCGATAAGCTCGTGGCGGGAATCCGCGAAGCCATCGCGTATCTCAAAGAATACCGCATGGCGCTGATTTCTGCCGCGGTCACCGGGCAGATTGATGTGCGAGAAGCCTGTGCTTCCGCGCAAGAGCCTTATTAAAGGAAAAGCCGTTATCCTTTAATAAGGCCAACCCTTATTAAAGTTACTAAAATAAGCCCGGAATCGGGGGGTCATGTCAAGGGATGTTCGCAGATTCGGGGCCATCGTAACTCACTTCAGTTAGCCGCTTGAGCCATCAGCTCGTGGAGCCTGTCCAAAGATCCCTGGGCCTTGTCCTCCCGGATGTAGCTTCGTTCGTTCTCCCAGTCTTCCGAGTATTCGATGAGATAGCAGATCGTCAATCGGAGGAAGCTTGGGACCGAGGGGAACACTCCGACCACCCGGCTCCGCCGGCGGATCTCCATGTTCAGCCGTTCCTGGCCATTGGTCGAGGAGATACGTTTCTTGTCGACCTCCGGGAAGTCGTAGAACGCCAGCGAGTCCTCGAGGCCTTCTTCCAGGCAACGGACGGCGTCGGGGAAGCGCTTCTCATAATCCTCGATGAGAACGACGGCCGCCCGTTTGGCGCTTCTTTTATCCGGCTCGAGCCAGATCTGCTTCAGATGGGCCGCGAAGCGGCCCTTTTCCTTGTGAGGGACCTTCGCCAAGCAGTGCTTCACAGCACTACTCTTAAGAAGTGATGTTCCTCATGAAGTGGACCTTGCAGCGCTGCCAGGAAGCACCCAACCATTCCTTCCGGACCGCAGCCTGGATCCCGGCATGGGCATCGGAGATGCAGAGCGCGATCCTTTTCATGCCCCTCGCTTTGAGCTTACAGAAAAAGACACGCCAGCTGTCTTCCGACTCGTCAAACATGGGCTCGACGGCCAGGATCTCCCGAGAACCGGCCGGATTGACGCCACAGGCGATCATCACGGCCATCGAGACGACCCGCCCCTCGACCCGAACCTTCTGATACAGGGCATCGATGATCAGGAAGGGATATTCCTCAGCCAAGGGCCGGGTCTGAAAATCGTCCATCTGCGCGTCGAGCTCCTTGTTGAACTCCGAGACCTGGGAGGCGGAGATATTTTCGATGCCCATCGCCCGGGCCAGGCGCTCGATCTTCCGCGTCGAGACCCCGTTGATGAAGGCTTCTTGGACAACCGCGATCAGCGCCTGCTCGGATCTCTTCCTCTCCGAGATGAAGAACGGCACATAACCACCCTTCCGGATCTTGGGCACGACCAGATAAACCGTGCCCATCCGGGTATCGACCCTCCGGGCCCGGAACCCGGAAAAATGCGTTGTCCGGTCCTTCGTGTGCTGACCCTTGGCCGCCCCGACCTTGGCTTCGACCTCGATCCTCATCATCTCGGTCATCACCCACTTGAGCATGGCCAGGAACGGATCCGGCTCCGTGACGAACTGCAATAGCGCCTTCTTGAAGAGTGCCTTATAATACTGCTGGGCCATCGTAGTAAAACCTCTCCTCTCTCTCGGTTTGGCGATCGAAGAGAGTTTACGATGGCCTCCCCCTTATGTGAAATTGCAAACATCACTGTACACTAGTGAATCGGGTCGGATTCGCCCTGGAAGAATACTTGCATTTCCCAGGTAAATGCACATTTTTACCTAGGATTTGCCAAGTCCGCCATCCGGCCCTCTGCCCCGCCAAATGTGTAATACAGGACTTCCCCCAATAATTAGGGCTATTTTTACCTAACCTCTTTTTTTGCTATCAGATGTATGCGATTCCATGTGGAAACGCAAAATTGGGGGTACTTTTCAGTAAAATGGGGTCTCTCCCGATGCTAAGCCGCAACGCTTGCATACTCGTGTATGAAGGAGAAGACCCCATATGTATTTTGCCAGAACCGCCCAAAAATTGCGAGAGCAGATGGTCCGATTTTCGGGGGAACTTTCCGCGGGACTGCCGAAGGTCTCGCGCCGGTTCGTGGCTGAGATGGTCTTCGGGATCCAAGCCCGGGGCTCGGTGAGGTTGACGGAGGTGGGACGAGCGCTGGGCGAGACGATCTCCCTGAAGAAGACCGAGGAGCGGCTGTCGCGCCAACTGGGTCGCCGCGGCCTGGAGCGTCGGATCCAGCGCCGATTGATCGAACTTGCCGCGCCGCGGATCGAGGACGACACGCTCCTGGTGTTGGATCTCTCGGACGTGACCAAGAAGTATGCCGAGAAGATGGAGAACATGGGGCGGGTCCGGGACGGGAGCGAGAAGGACCTGGGCTGGGGCTACTGGACGCTGAACATCGTCGGGGCGAACACCAGGGGGACCAAGCTCGTGCCCCTCTATGGGCGGCTGTTCTCCATGCCGCCACGGGGCATGAGTCGGAGAACGTGGAGATCCGGGAGGCGATCGGCGAGGTCGCGGAGGTTGTGGGGAGGCGGGGTATCTGGGTCATGGACCGGGGCGGCGATCGCCGTCATCTCTATTATTATCTGCTGCCTAATAAGCACCGGTTCATGATCCGGGTCCGGGCGGACCGGGGGCTCCGGACAGCCCAGGGGATCGATTCCGCGGTCAACCTGGCCAGAAGCTGTCCGATGCTCTTCCATGAGACCGTGGTGAAGGAAGAGGCTGGTCAGGAACGGCTGGTCCACCTCTCATGCGGCATCCGCAAGGTGCGACTGCCCAACCGGAGGGAAGAGTTGACGCTGGTCGTGGTCAAGGGCTTCGGCGAAGAGCCGCTGATGATCCTCACGAACCTCCCGGTCCGCCGGAGCCGGAAGTCGGTCTGGCATGTCGTCCAGTCCTACATCACCCGCTGGAGGATCGAGGACGTCATCCGCTTCGTCAAGCAGAGCTATCGTCTGGAGGACATGCGCTGCCTGACCTATCATCGGCTCCAGGCCCTCATGGCGCTGGTGACCGCGGCCGCGTTCTTCGCCGCCGTGTACCTGGGCCTCCGGATGAAGCTCCGGGTCTTGGCCGGCCATGTGCTGAGGGCCTCGAAGCGCGTCTTCGGCATCCCCGACTTCCGGCTCTACGCCCTGGCCGATGGGATCAGGCAGTTCCTCTACAGTCAGACCCAGGGACTGAAGAGGTTCTTCCAACTCCAGGACCAGCTGCCGATCCAGCCGAAGCTCTTTGACTCATAAACAAAATGGGGGAAGTCCTGATGTGTAATAGTATTGACATATATCAATAACTATATATACTTTTACACATGGGGAAATCAAAAGAACGAGCTGTCATAGATCTGGCTAAAAAGTGGGGACTATCCGCATCAAGGACCTTCTTGACCGGGGGATCCACCCGGAATTCGCCAGGAGGCTTGTCCGCAAGGATATCCTCGCTCGCTCTGGACGGGGGCTATATACGCTCACGGGATCGGAAATCACCGAGCACCATGATTTCGCCCTCGTCGCGAAAAGACTGCCCAAGGGAGTAATTTGCCTGACGTCGGCCCTCCTCTTTCACGGGATAGGGACCCAGCTTCCTAGAAAAATCTGGTTGGCCCTTGAGAAAGGGAGTGCCCAACCCCGTCTTTCTTATCCTCCGATCTCTGTCATCCGCCTTTCCGGAGCGTCGTTCTCCGAAGGGATCGATATCCATGAAATCGAGGCAGTTCCGGTTAGGATTTATAATCCCGCAAAGACCGTCGTGGATTGCTTCAAATTTCGGAATCGCATCGGGCTTGAGGCGGCCATTGAGGCCGTTAGAGAATGCCTTCACGCACGAAAAGCGACGTCCGATGAGATATATCACTATGCCAAGATTTGCCGGGTATGGAACGTGATGAAGCCCTACCTCGAAGCTCTCCAATGAGCCCGAATCAGCTGATGAATCTTCCGGCATCCGTTAAACAGCGACTGCTTAATCTCTCGCGCCAAACCCAGGTCGAGTTCAACGTATTGCTCACTAAGTACGCATTGGAACGATTCCTTTACCGGTTGAGCGTCTCCCGCTATCGCCCCCAATTCATCCTTAAGGGCGCCCTGCTATTCGGCGTCTGGAGCCAAGAAGTTCAGCGCACGACTCGCGACGCGGACGTCCTCAGCCTGCGCGCGCCCTCGATAGGGCGGCTGATATCGGATTTTCGGAAGATATGTGAAGTCCAGGGCCCGCCTGACGGGATCCGCTTTCCCGCCGAAAGCGTCCGGGCGGAA
This sequence comes from Candidatus Aminicenantota bacterium, assembly GCA_963796835.1. Lineage (GTDB taxonomy): Bacteria > Acidobacteriota > Aminicenantia > Aminicenantales > Saccharicenantaceae > DATKJS01. The sequence continues at coordinate 269,778 of CAWCND010000009.1, forward strand.
GAAATCCGCCGACAGAACATTTTCGGGGGGATTAGGATCACTCTCACCGGGATGCTCGGCAAGGCGGTCATCCCTCTGCAAATCGACGTGGCTTTCGGCGATGTATGCGTTCCACCGGCCAGGACGATCAGCTATCCGGTTCTTTTGGATTCCCCCGCCCCCCGTCTGAAAGCTTGTTCCCGGGAAACCACGATCGCGGAAAAATTCCATGCGGCAGTGAGTCTGGGGATGAGGAATAGTCGGATGAAGGACTATTTTGACATCTTATTCCTATCGAAAAGGTTCGGGTTCAAAGGGGAAGAACTGACAGCGGCAATCGCCGCGACCTTCGAGCGCCAGAAGACTCGAATTCCCTGGCGGACTCCGGGCGGTCTGTCGAGAGATTTCGCCGTTGATCCCATGAAGAAAGTCCAATGGAGCCATTTCCTTGTCCAGGCGAACGCCACAGGCCTCGAAAAGGATTTTGTTGCCGTGGTGGAGGCCGTGCGCATGTTTATCATGCCGGCGGCCAGGGCCGCGGCCCGGGCAAAGCCTTTTAGCAAGAATTGGTCGCCCGGGGGGCCATGGCGGCCCCAGGAGAAAGACCATGACGGTTGAAGTCTCCGAAAGAAGCTTCGAGAAGACGATCGAGTGCGCGCTCCTGCGGTTTGGGCCGGATGCCTGCGAGAAGGAAACAGCGGGCATCCGCGAAGAGGCGGTGCCCTACGGCGAGTTCCCGGCCGGCGGTTTTCGCAAGCGCCCTCCCGAGGAGTACGACGCGGCGCTCTGCCTCCTGCCGCGCGACGTCATCGATTTCGTCCTGGCGACCCAGCCCAAGGAATGGGAAAAGCTCAAGCAGCACCACGGGGCAGCCGTCAAGGAGCAATTCCTCAGGCGACTCTCCCGCGAGATCGAGCGGCGCGGCACGCTCGACGTCCTCCGGAACGGCTTCAAGGACTCGGGCTGCAAGTTCCAGCTGGCCTATTTCCGGCCGTCGAGCGGGCTTAACGAAGCACTCCAGAGGCTCCATGCCGCGAACCTCTTCACCGTCGTCCGCCAGCTCCACTACAGCGAAAAGACGGCCCAAAGCCTCGACCTGGCGATCTTCCTGAACGGCGTTCCGATTTTCACCGCCGAGCTCAAGAATCCCCTCACAGGGCAAACGGTCGAGGACGCTATCAAGCAATATAAGACCGACCGCGATCCCGCGCGAGCCGCTCTTCGCCTACGGCCGTTGCCTGGCGCATTTCGCCGTCGACCCCGACCTCGTGTACGTCACGACCCGGCTCCAGGGGCAAAAAACGCGCTTCTTGCCCTTCAATCAGGGGCAAATTCGGCGGCGCAGGCAATCCGCCCATCCCTCCCACCCAGAAGGGTTACCCGACCGGCTATCTTTGGGAGAAGATCTGGTCACGCGACAGCCTCCTCGACCTCATCCGGCAGTTCATCCACGAGATCGAGGAAGAGGACGAGAGGGGACGGAAGAGCGGGGAGCGCGACGCTGATCTTCCCGCGCTACCAGCAGCTCGACGCCGTGCGCCGGCTCGTCGCCGACGCCCGGCGGAATGGCGCCGGCCAGCGCTATCTCATCCAGCATTCGGCCGGAAGCGGGAAGAGCTTCACCATCGCCTGGCTGGCCCACCGGCTGGCGACGCTCCACGACGACCAGGACCGCCGGGTCTTCGATTCCATCGTCGTCGTCACGGACCGGCGCATCCTCGACCGGCAGCTCCAGGCGACCATGCGCCAGTTCGAGCAGACCCTGGGCGTGGTCGAGAACATCGACACGACCTCACGCCAGCTCAAAGAGGCTCTCGAGTCGGGGAAGACGATCATCGTCACGACCCTCCAAAAGTTCCCGGTCATCGTCAACGAGATCGGCGACCTGCCGGGCACAGCGGTTCGCCGTGATCGTGGACGAGGCACATTCCTCCCAGTCGGGGGAGAGCACCAAGAGCCTCAAGTCGGTGCTGGCGGCCGGGAGCCTCGAAGAGGCCGAACGGGAGGAGGCGGGCGCGGAAACGCCGGAGGAGGAGCTCGAGGCAACGATTCTCGCGGCGATGGAAAAGCGCGGCCGCCTGCCGAACCTCTCGCTCTTCGCCTTCACCGCGACGCCCAAAGCCAAAACGCTGGAGCTCTTCGGGACCAAGCGGGCCGATGGGAAATTCGCGCCATTTCATCTCTACACCATGCGCCAGGCGATCGAAGAAGGCTTTATCCTGGACGTTCTCGAGAATTACGCGACTTACAAGGCCTATTGGCGCCTTCTCAAAAAGATCGAGGACGACCCCCGCTACGATAAGAGCAAGGCCCAATACCTGCTCAAGGCCTTCGTCGAGCTCCATCCGCATGCGATCGGGGAGAAGGTCCGGATCATGGTCGAGCACTTCGCGGCGCATGCCGCCGGAGAGATCGGCGGCAAGGCCAAGGCGATGATCGTGACCCGGTCGCGCCTGCACGCCGTGCGCTACAAGCTCGCCTTGGACCGCTACCTCCGCGAGAAAGGCCTACCCTTCAAGGCCCTGGTCGCGTTCTCCGGAACGGTCACGGACGGCGGCCAATCGTACACGGAATCGGGGATGAACGGTTTCTCGGAGGAGCAGACGGCCAAGGTCTTTGAGCGGGCGGAGTACCGGTTTCTCGTTTGCGCGAACAAGTTCCAGACGGGATTCGACCAGCCGCTTCTCCAGACCATGTACGTCGACAAGAAGCTCGGCGGGGTGAACGCGGTCCAGACGCTGTCGCGGCTCAACCGGATCCATCCGGAGAAGCGGGGGACGATGGTCCTCGATTTCGCCAACGAGGCCGACGCCATCAGGGCCGCGTTCGAGCCGTATTACGAGACGACGCTTTTGTCGGAGGCGACCGACCCGAACCTGCTTTATGAAATCCAGACGAGGCTGGCAGGCTTTCCGGTTTTCACACAAGGCGGACGTCGAGCGGTTCGCCCGGATCTATTTCGACAGGAAGGCGACCCAGGACCAGCTTTATGCCGTTCTGGCCCCTGTGACGACGCGATTCGCCGAGATGGCGGCCGAGGAAAAACACGACTTCCGCGGTCAGTTGACTGACTACATCCGGCTTTATGCTTTTCTGGCTCAAGTTATCGGTTTTGCCGACATCGAACTCGAAAAACTCTATGTCTTTGCCAGGCACTTGAGGCGGCTGGTTCACGGCCAACCGGACGACTTGCCGCGTGAAGTCCAGCAGAATATCGACATGGAGTCCTACCGCATCCAGGCAAACGGGGAGCGGCAAGATCACGCCGGAGCGGAAAGGCGGACAGCTTGCGCCCTCGATGACAAAGTACCTCCAGGGAGAGGACGCGGAGGTGCTCGAACCGCTCTCCCAGATCATCGCCGAGCTGAACGAGCGGTTCGGACTGAACCTCGGCGAGGAGCACAAGCTGACGCTCGGGCAGATCCTGAAGAAGCTCAATGAGGACGCCGGGCTCGACGCCAGCGCCAGGGTCAATACCCGTGAAAATATCCGCCTGACATTCGACCATAAGGTCGAAGACGCCATCCAGGAGATCGTGGACTCCAACTTCGATCTTTACAAGCGGATAACCGACGACCAGACTTTCGGAGCGGCCCTGCGCGATTTCCTGTTCGACATTTATCTCCGGGCCCACAGGCAGGCCGAGGAACTGATCAAACAGGGCGAATCGAAGACCCTGGAATTCAAATCGACCCTGCGCTGGAACCTCCGTGAAAACAGGAAGGACGACAGGCTCATGACCCATGCCGTGCTGAAGACGATCGCCGCGTTTCTCAATACGGCCGGTGGGGATCTCTTGATCGGGGTCGCCGACAACGGAAGCGTAACGGGCATCGAGCAGGACCAGTTCGAGAGCGACGACGAATTCATGCGGCATCTCGCCCAGGCCGTCCGGAACGGTCTTGGGGACCGGGCCGGGACGTGCATAGACCCGAAAACCCAAATCGTCCAGGGGAAGACGGTCTGCGTCGTTAGCTGTCAGCGGAGCCCGGAGCCGGTCTTCTTGAAGTGGAAAGGACTCGAGGGGGCCGAAAGAGGGGACTTCTATGTCCGGAGCGGCCCCGGAAGTGTAAAGCTCAGCCCCGAAAGCGCCGCGGAGTATATCAAGACCCGATTTCCCGGAGCATCAACCCAGACGGCCGCCCTCGAGAAGATGTAGCCCGCCTCAGGTCACGCTCTTGTAGGCCTTCTTGACCGACTTTTTGAGGTCCTTGGTCGAGCGCTTGATCGTTTTCTTCAGGTTGCCGGCGGCGTCCTTTCCGGCCTTGGCCCATTCGTCGAGCTTGGCCCCGATATCTCCCTGACCTTTTTCGATGGCATCGAGGCCCTTCTCGATCTCCACCCTCGTGTCGAGCTTGACCTCTTTGGCCTTGGCCCGGAGCTCGATGAGCGCCGCCCTGATATGGTCCATCTCGATGTCGATCTTAGTCTTGAACTTCTCGATCCTGGTCAATCTGGCCATGGTCTTCCTCCCTTGATCCGGATTCGGTCAAACGTTTAATCATAGTATAGGCTTTCCCAGGGGGCGGGGCAAACGGGGAAGAGGGACCAGGGAACTAGGCCGGGGGACATCTCAAGAGCAAAGAGGCGCTAGAGGAGCTCGAGCCCGGGGTGTGGCGTCAGATGCGTCTTGAAAGTCCGGGGCCATTTCTCTATAATATGCCAGCCCATAGCGGGGTCGTAGTTCAGTTGGTTAGAACGCCGGCCTGTCACGCCGGAGGTCGCGAGTTCGAGTCTCGTCGGCCCCGCCATACCACGACTCCTCTGCCGCTGAGAGTCTTGTTGACCCGTTCGCCGACGCTAAGCCCCGTCATTCAATCCCCTTCGCCGGATTCCGCGGACTCACGTTCGTGGAATTTGGCGAAGGGGGCAGGCGCTCCAAAGCCGGCAAAGGTCGGATCCCACGGACGTAAGTTCGTGGAGCTTCAGGGCGGGGACAAGAAGCGAGGCTCAGGGTTACTACGGGGAGCAGTAAATATATTACATAATCCTTGCTGTTCCCCGAGTACTAGCCGGGCGATAGAGAAATCTGAAGACAATTATATCCTGCCCGGCTTAGAAACCCCGAGAAAGCCCCGGCATTCATGCCGGGGACTAGAGGGGTTGACGAGGGCTTGCGGCCGGGATATCATTATTCTGTGAGGGGAAGGGTCGATCCGGAGCCCACATCCGGGGGTTCCATGCCGCGCGAAAAAACTAATTCCCCATTCTTTGTCCAAAAAGGAGGTTTTTCATGAGTCGGCAAAAAGCTTTCAATCGATCGGGTTTCTCGAAATTCATGAACAGTCCGGCAGGCCGTATGTTCCGTCTGGTCGCCGGCATAGGATTCCTCGTGATCGGCTATATCTATCGGCACCATGCGCTCGGCGTGCTATCCATGGCGTGGAGTATTTTCCCGTTGAGCGCCGGAGCGCTTGACATTTGCTACATCAGCGCCGTGTTGGGAGGCCCCATATCCGGCGCAAAGATCCGCAGCGAGTCTAAAGAAGTCCAAGATCGGCCGATTTCCAAATAGAGACGACGTACTTCCGGACACAGACAGGTCGATCGTGGTGGCCAAGAATATCCGCCATAATTTTCTCCAAACGGCCTCCGAAATGAACCTCATCTCTGCCGCCGGGAGGTTTATTGAATTGCTCCCTAGCCCGGGTATGGCATCCATTTGTGATCCGGGTTCTTGGTTTCGAGACTTACGGGCGGGCTCTGCGCGCAGAGCCCAGCCGCTCGAGAAAAAGAAGAGTCGGGCGGTCCTCGAGATCGCGATGTCCCGGAGCTCAGGGTTGCGGCGCGTGATAAAATAACCGTGAGGGAGATAAAGGCATCCTGAACATGGGGAAAATGACCGTTGGGCTCTTTGCGGCCTTCATCATCTGTCTCGCGTTGGCGGTGTCGGCCGCCCAGGAAGAGCAGGTCAAGCCGAAAGACGGCCGGGCTGAATTCCCAGCCGATTTCATGGGGATGAGGGGCGTCCAGGGTTGGATCCTCGCCGCAACTCCGCGGGCATTTTCCAAGGAAGACCTCCACGGTTACGTCGACGGCGGGGCCGAGATCTTTCTCCAGTACGGCTTCCGGAACCTCACGCTCTTCCAGCTTGTCCCGGAAAAGGGGGCCGCTCCAAAGAAGTCGATCACCCTCGAGATCTACCGGATGGAGTCTCCCGCGGCCGCCTTCGGCGTCTTTTCCACGAGGCGCGAGGGGGACGAGCCGGTGTTGCCCGGGATCAAGACGGCCCATTGGGTCGTCCCGGAACAGGCGAACCTCGTCAAGGGCGACCTCTACGTCAATATCGTCGCTTCCGGCTGCACCCAGGCCGAGGTCGAGGATTTCGCGATGTCGCTGACCCGGAAGCTTCCGGCCGCCGATTCTCCCCTGCCCCAGGCTTTTTCCTGCATGCCTGAGTTCAACCTCGTGCCCGGGACCGAACGTTACGTCTGCGGGGATGTGGCCGCGGCCAAGGAAACGCCGCTCCTCGGGGCTGATTTCTGGGGGTTCAAGGAAGGGTTGGCGGAGGCTTATTCAGCCAAGTACGGACCCGAGAAGTCCAAACTCGTCCTCGTCAATTTCAAGCAGCCGCCGGAAGACCTCTTCGATAAGGTCCTCGGCCTGTTCAAGAACTTCCTGACGGATGTCACGATGATCAGTCGGATCAACCGGATCATCGAGGGGAGGACCGTGCTCGGCCGGCGCTTATACTTCGGCGTGAAGGAGCTGCACGTTGCCATCGTCCTCGATGAGCCGGACCCGCGCATCGCCCAGACACGCATCGAGGATGCCCTGGACAGGGCGATCAAACTCCGGGAAAACGAATCGAAAAAAAGCGCGGATGAAAAGAAAAGATGAAGGGGCCGCTCCCCCTGCTCTTCATGGTCGCGCCTAGGGATTCTTGACATCGCCCAGCTGCCGAACGTATTCTTCCGGCGTGAATAGGGAACAAGATTCGCCGTCCCGCCCGGCAAATCGCCGGGTTGCAGAAAGCGGCATATCCGAACCCCACATTTCGGTTCCATGAAACCAAAATATCGCCGCATGCTCCGGACGATGAAGGCAAAGGAGGAGCGATCGGCGCCGAACGCGACCGCAGGATCCGTCTGGTCCCTCTATATCCTCGGATGCTCTGACGGGTCCTTCTACACCGGAGTGACCACCGATATCGGCCGCCGACTCCAGGAGCACCAGGAGGGCAAGGCCTCCCGCTACACCCGGACCCGGCGCCCTGTCGTCCTCGTCTACCAGGAAGAGTGCGGCACCCGTTCCCAGTCCCTGGCCCGGGAGTGCGCGGTCAAGTCCCTGAGCCGGGAGCGCAAGGAAGAACTCATCTCGGGACGGAAATCCGATCATCAGCGGCCGCGGTCATAGAGGCTGATGTCAGGGTTCGGGGGGAGGGCCCCTGTCATTGACAGCGCCGCCCGGCCGGCGATATATTTCAGGAGGAAATTCACCCTGCCATGATAAAAGCAGAATTTCATCTTTCCCTGGAGTGCCGCATGAAAAAGATCGGGACCTTTGTGTTGGCCGTCCTTCTCCTGCCTGCGATCGCCGTCTCACAGGAGAAAAAGAGGGACAACGGGATCTTCGTCGAGCCCAAGAACGCGTTCTGGGACGAGATCCAGAAAGCGACCGAGGAGTTCGCGAAAAAGAAGCCTGCGTCCCCGGAAGGCGTTCGTCGTCGACCTGAGCGGTTTCGACGCGCCCAAGAGCCTCGAGGGCTTCAACGCCGTCTGGCACAACCCGCCGACATCGCAGGGCGCCACGAACACCTGCTGGTGCTTCTCGACGATCTCCTTCTTTGAGTCGGAGGTTTATCCGGGCCCACGGCAAGAAGGTCCGCCTTTCCGAGATGTACACCGTCTACGGGGAGTACCTGGAGCGGGCCAGGCGTTTCGTCCGCGAGCGGGGGGATTCTGCCGTCGCCGAAGGCTCCGAGGCCAACGCCGTCACGAGGGACTGGAAGATCTACGGCTGCATGCCCTGGAACGTCTATTCCGGCCTCAAGCCCGGCCAGAAGTTCCACGACCACTCGAAGCTCATCGCCGAGGTCCAATCCTACCTCGGAGCACTTGAAGGCCTCGAACGCCTGGGATGAGGAGGCGGCGGTGGCGACGGTCCGGGCCATCCTGAACCACCACCTGGGCGAGCCCCCCGCCCGATTCACGGTCGAGGGGAAGGAGTACACGCCCCAGGGCTACCTCAAGCGACTACCTCCAGATCAACCCCGATGATTACGTGGACGTCGTCTCGTACCTGCAGCAGCCGTTCGGGCCGGGGGTCGAATACGAGGTCCCGGACAACTGGTGGCACAGCAAGGACTACGACAATGTTCCCCTGGACACGTACATGAAGATCCTGAAGAACGCCCTGCGCCACGGCTATTCGGCGAGCCTCGGAGGAGACGTTTCGGAGCCGGGAAAGAACGCCGAGAAGAAGGTCTTCATGATCCCGACCTTCGACATTCCGTCGGATGATATCGACGATAACGCCCGCCAGTTCCGGTTCAGCAACGGGTCGACGACCGACGACCACGGAGTCCATCTCATCGGGTACAAGGAAGCGAACGGCAAGGGCTGGTTCCTGATCAAGGATTCCGGGTCGAGCTCCTTCAACGCTGACCCGAAGGGATATTACTTCCTGACGGAAGATTACGTCAAGCTGAAGATGATGGACTTCATGGTCCACAGGGACGCCGTCAAGGGGTTCATCGGTTTCTCTCGCGCCTCTCAATAGGGGCATCCTCCGCGAGGCGAGAAAGATCATGAGGGGCCGATCACAAGTCCAAGAGATGAAGGAGGACCGTCATGCGTAGAGTTTTGCTGGGGGCAGCCACTTTTCTGCTCCTCGCCGCAGGCCTGAGGGGGCAAACGGCCGAGGAGATCATCCAAAAGTATCTTAAGACCGTCGGGGGCGCTCAGGAGATCCAGAGCATAAAAACGCTGGTCCGGACAGGGACGTACTCCGGCGGGGGTGGGTTCGAAGTGAAGATCCGTCAGGAGAACAAGCGGCCCAATATGGTCCGGCAGGAGATTACGATGCAGTCCATGACCGGCATCACCGCCTACGACGGCAAGACCGGGTGGAAGATCGAACCCTGGGGGGGCAAAAAGGATCCGGAATCCCTCGGCGAAGAAGAGATGAAGGGGGTCCTCGAGGACGCGGACTTCGACGGCCCGATCGTGAATTACGAGAAGAAAGGCAACAAGGTCAAATACCTCGGCACGGAACCGGTCGAAGGCACCGATGCCCTCAAGCTCGAAGTGACGCTCGCCAACGGGGACACGTGGACATACTACATGGACACGGACTACTACGTCCCGATCAAGATCGGCGTCAAACGCCTGGTCCGCGGCGAGGCCCGCGAGTATGAAATGTCGCTGGGCGACTACAAGGAGGTCGGCGGCTGGTACCTGCCGCACTCGATTGAAACCGGCATGAAGGGCAGTGTGGGCCGGAGCACGGTCACCTACGAGAAGATCGAAGCCAACGTTCCGATCAATGACAGCGACTTTGCGCGTCCGGCGGCGCCGGCGAATGCTGCCCAGCAAGTCCATCCGAAAAAAAAGGTCTCCCAATGAAAAAGACGACATCGAATCTATGGGTTTTGGCGGTCCTCCTCTGCGTTATGGTGGCCGCGGGCGTATCGTCGCAGGAAAAGAGATCCCCCGTGAAGATCGACCCGGAGACGATCTCGGGCCTGGGCGCGCGGAACATCGGTTCGGCCGCGATGAGCGGTCGCGTCGCCGCGCTCGACGCCGTGCGCGAAGGTCAACGTCTCACCGTGTATGTCGGGTCCGCCAGCGGCGGCGTCTGGAAATCTGTCAACGGAGGGACGACGTTCAAGCCGGTTTTCGACAAACAGCCGGTGCAGTCCATCGGGGCCGTGACGGTCGACCCGACGAATCCCAAGGTGATCTGGGTGGGAACGGGGGAAACGTGGGCGCGCAACAGCGTCTCGATCGGCGACGGGATCTACAAATCGACGGACGGCGGCGACAACTGGACGAACCTGGGCTTGAAGGAATCCGAACGGATCGCCAAGATCCTTGTCGACCCGACCGACGCGAATACCGTGTACGTTGCGGTCACGGGAAAATTGTGGAGTGACAGCGACGAACGCGGATTGTACAAGACGACCGACGGGGGGAGATCCTGGACGAAGATCCTCAAGGGAGCCAACGCGTCCACGGGCTGTGCGATGATCTCGATGGACCGCCAGCATCCGAAGACGCTCTTCGCGTGCATGTGGGATTTCCGCCGGAAGGGCTGGACGTTCCGTTCCGGCGGCGAGAGCCCGGGAGCTTCGAGCGGCAGCGGCTTTTTCAAGACGACCGATGGCGGAGCCACCTGGCGCGACCTCGACGAAAATACCGCGAAGGGGCTTCCCTCGAAGCCGTGGGGGCGCCTCGCCGTGGCCGTCGCCCCCTCGAAGCCCGATGTCGTCTACGCGTTTGTCGAAGCCGCGCCGCCCAAGAACGGCCTGTACCGCTCCGACGACGGCGGGCAGACCTGGCAGATGCTCGACAGGAGCCAGAACATGCTCTTGCGGCCGTTCTACTTCGCCAATCTCATCATCGACCCGAAGAACGAGAACAAGGTCTATAAAACCGATGAGGCGCTCATGATGAGCACGGACGGAGGCAGGACCTTCAGCTACATTTCGGGCGGCGCGCACGGGGACTTTCACGATGTCTGGGTCGACCCCGACAATACCGACCACGTCATCACGGGAGACGACGGCGGCCTCTGGTACTCCTATGACGGCTGCAACCACTGGTGGAAGGCCGACAACCTCCCGATCTCGCAGTTCTACCACGTCAGCGTGGACATGGACATGCCCTATCACGTCTATGGCGGACTCCAGGACAACAGCTCCTGGGTCGGCGTTTCACAGTATCCGGGCGGAATCGCCAATAGCCAGTGGGAGAACATGTTCGGCGGCGACGGCTTCTGGATGTTCGCCGATCCGTCCGATCCCGATTACATCCTACGCCGAATCCCAGGGAGGGGAGATCGGACGGGTCAACCGGAAAACGCATGAAACCCGGAGCATCAAACCACTGCCTCAATACAAGGAAGGCCCCCTGCGATTCAATTGGAACACGCCGATCCACGTGAGCCCGACCCAAAAAGGGACCATCTACATCGGAGCGCAGTTCCTGTTCCGCTCGCGCGACCAAGGCCAGACGTGGGACCGCATTTCACCGGACCTGACGACCAATGACCCTGAAAAGCAGAAACAGGAACAATCCGGCGGCGTCACAGTGGATAACTCCTCGGCTGAAATGCACACCACGATCTACGCGATCGCCGAATCCCCGAAAGACCCGAACATCATCTGGGTGGGGACGGATGACGGCAACCTCCAGATCACCCGCGACGGCGGGAAAACGTGGGCGAACGTCGTCGGCAACATCCCGGGATTGCCCAAGAATGCCTGGGTCTCATCGATCGACCCCGGCCACTTCAGCGACGGCACCGCGTATGCGACGTTCGACCTTCACATGTTCGGCGACATGCGGCCGTATGCCTACAAGACCACGGACTTCGGCCGGACCTGGACCTCGATCCTCGGCGAGGGGAATCCCCTGCGCGGCTACGCCCACGTCGTCAAAGAGGATCTCGTCAATCCGGACCTCCTGTTCGTCGGGACCGAATTTGGATTGTGGGTTTCTCTCGACGGCGGCCAGCAATGGGCGCAATACAAGGGCGGAGACCTCCCGAATGTCGCCGTCCATGACCTGGTCATCCATCCGCGCGACCACGACCTCGTCATCGCCACGCACGGCCGGGGGATCTGGATCATCGACGACATCACGCCGCTCCGCGCGCTGACGCCGGAGGCCCTGGCCCAGGACGCGATGTTCATTGACGCGAAAACCTCCCATCCAGCGGATCCCGGCGTGGGGCGGGTGGTCGAACGGCGATGCCTCGTTCTCCGGTCCGAACCCCACGGACGATGCGACGATCACGTACTATCAGAAGAAGCGCCACATCTTCGGCGACCTCAAGATCGAAGTTTTCGACGAGAACGGCAAGTCGATGGGCACGATTCCCGGCAGCAAACGGCGCGGGCTCAGCCGGATCACTTGGGGGATGCGATTGAAAGCGCCGAAAGTCCCGCCCGCCGCCACCGCAGCCGGCGGCGGCGTCGGCCCGCGGGTCCTGCCCGGGACTTACACCGTGAAAATGACGAAGGACAAAAAGGTCTATACGACCAAGCTCGCCATCGGCCTCGACCCGCGGTCGAAACACACCCTCGAAGACCGCAAAGCGCAGTTCGACCTGTCCCTGAAATTGTACAACATGCTCGGCGAAATGACGTTCGTCGTCGACCGGATCAATGGCGTCCGGGACGCGCTCGATGACCGCGCGTCGAAATTAGCGGCGGGTGAGCCGCTCGGCGAGCGTCTGCGGACTGCGTCCAGACGGGCCGACGAGTTCCGGAAAGAGATCGTTGCCACAAAAGAAGGCGGTATGATCACCGGTGAGGAGCGGCTGCGCGAGTTCCTCGCCGATCTCTACGGGGCCGTGATGGGATACGAGGGCAAGCCCACCCAGGCCCAGGTCGAACGCACCGGCACGCTCGCGCGGGAATTGGACGACGTCGCGAGGAACTTCGACGCCTGGGCCGCCAAGGAGCTGGCCGGCATCAATACGGGTCTGGCCGGGAAAAAGCTCGGATCGATCAGGCCCCTCACGCGAGAGGAGTGGGAGAAGCGAGACACGCAGAAGTAAATCCTTCGAAGCCCCCCTCAAATTCTAGGAGGGGAAGAGAAGATTAATATCGCTTTGGGCACGTTTTTATCCCGATTTCTCCACGATCCGGAGGAAGATGGGGGTCAGCTCGGGGCTGAACTGCTTCCCGGAAAACTCCCGGATCGTGTCCACGGCCTCCTCTTTGCTCATCGCCGTCCGATAAGGCCTGTCGGAGGTCATGGCGTCATAGGCGTCGGCGAGAGAGATGATGGCCGCCGCCAGGGGGATCTTCTCCCGGCTCAGCCCGTCCGGGTAACCGTTCCCGTCATACCATTCATGATGGTGCCTGACGGCGGGGATGAACCTGCGGAGGGAGGGCGCTTTGCCCAGGATCTCGGCGCCGTATTCAGGGTGCCTCTGCATTTCCCTCCACTCGGGGGCGTCCAGCCGGCCCGTCTTGTGGAGGATGGCCTCCGGGATCCTGATCTTGCCGACGTCGTGAAAAAGACAGGCGATCTCGATGTCTTCCAGCTCCTGCCCGCCCAGACCCAGCTCTTTGGCGAGGGCGACGGCCAGATCGGAAACCCGGGTGGAATGCCCGAGCGTGTAAGAGTCGCGCGCGTCCATGGCGGCGGCCACGACCCGGACGGTGGAAACATAGGCTTCTTCAAGCTCCTCCGCGTTCCGGGCCAGCCTGTCCCGCTCGCGGTTGATGAGCCCCGACATATCGTTGAAGCTCGCCGTCAGCCGTCCGAGCTCATCCCGGGAAAAGATCCGGAGCGGCTTGCCGATCTTGCCGAGCTTGAGGCCTTCGACGCCGCCCGAGAGCTCCTTGATCGGCCTGGTCAGGCTGGAGGACAGCAGGAACCCGCCGACCGTGCCCAGGGCCAGAATGGCGGCAAATAAGACCAGGGCCTTCCGGCGGGCTTCGTCACGGGCCGCCAATAGCACGGACGAGTCGACGCTGAGGACGACGGAGCCGAGATTCTTGCCCATGAAAACGATCGGGCTTTCGACCTCGATGAGACTGTCCGGCTCGGCGGGGATCTTGCGGACCAGGGTCCCGTCCCCGCCCCTGCTGAGGACTTCTCCTCCCGCCCGCTCCATCTTCCGGCCGCGCTCCTCGATGTCGCTGTGGACGATGATCTCTCTCTCGGGACCGAGAATGGCGATCGACCTGATATCGGGATTCGTCTTCCTGATCTGGTCCACCATGCTATCGAGGCCGGACAGGTCCCGGGCCCTGATCAGGAAGCCCGCGGAGGGAGCGATGCCGCGCCCCAGGGATTCCGCCGTCCTGATGATCTTGTCCGTGACATGGCTGTTCATGATGCGGGCCGTGATGACATAGGACAGGGACATCGTGGCGGCGAGAAGAACGAGGGTCAGGAAGGTGACCTTGGCCCTGATGTTCCTGAAGGAGAGAGGCCGCATGTTCTTCTCGATAACTCTCACCTCCCGCATCTTACTCTCGGGATTCGAGGCGTGTCAATCAACGGCCCGCCCGGCTGATTCCCGGTGCCGCGCGCGGCGCCCGGATCACTTTTCTTTTTTTGAGGTCCCGTCCCCGGTCTTCTCGGCGGTTTTCGCCGGGAGAGGAAGCGTCGTCAGGTCGGGCTTCGGGTCACCGAAGATATAGTGGCCGAACCAGGCCAGGTTGTGCTCGGTCGCGGCCCGCGTCGCCTTGGGCTTGTTGAGGCCGTGACCGAAGCCCTTGTAAACGACCATCTCCACCGGGACGTCGCGGTTCTCGAGCCCCTGCCGGAGCTCGTAGGCGTTCGGGATGGGGACGCGGCGGTCGAGCTCGCCGTGCTGGATAAGGGTCGGTGTCGCCGCGTTCTTGATGTAGGTCATGGGCGACGTCTTGGCATAGATCGCCGGGTCCATCGCGGGGTCCGCGCCCAGGTACTGGATCGTGAACGGCGTGATGTCGGTGTTGTAGTAGTACGTCGCCCAGTTCGAGATCCCCGCCCCGACCGAGATCGCCTTGAAGGCGCGGCTCGAGGTCGTGAGGAAAGCCGAGATGTAGCCGCCCTGGCTCCAGCCCATGCAGCCGACGCGCGCCGGGTCAATCCAGCCCTTGGCGACGAGATATTCGACACCCGAGAGGACGTCCCAGGCGTCGCCGACGCCGAGGTTCCGGTAGTTGAGCCTGCGGAACTTTTCCCCGTACCCGGCGCTTCCCCGGTAGTTCACCTTGAGGATGAGCGCGCCGCGGGCGGCCCAGATGTCCGAAGGATAGGTCCTCGTGTCGCCGGAGAGGAGGGCCGGCCGGTCGACCCCCGTCGGCCCGCCGTGGATGATGCAGAGCAGGGCGTATCTTTTAGCGGGATTGAAATCCGCCGGCTTGATGAGGACGCCTTCGATCAGCGTCCCGTCCTTGCTTTTCCAGGAGACGACCTCGCGGGTCCCGAGGACGAACCCCGCGACCTGGTCGGTCATCCGGGTCAGGAGCCGGGGCTTGAACGGGAGTCCGGAGACATAGATCTCGTTGAGGGTGGTCGGAGAGGCGGCGGAGAAGGCCAGCCGAGTTCCGTCGCGGGAGAACGAAACGCCTCCGATGAGAGCATCGTCGGGTCCGGAGATCCGGGTTATTTTGAGCGACGACGGGTCGAGCCGGAAGAGGTGACTGGCCGTTCTCTGGAGCGCCGAGAAATAAATCCCGTCCCCCAGCCAGAACGCGGAGACCGGACTTTCGTCGAACGCATCGGTCAGCGAGCGGACAGGACCGCCTTCGGCCGGGACGACGGCCAGGCGCGAGTTCCCGGCGAAGTAATCCGTGTGCCCCAGGGCGCTCGAAAAAAGGATTGATCGGCCGTCGGGCGACCAGACCGGGCCGCTATCGGGTCCGGGCAGGGACACGATCCTCCTGACCGAATCGCCGCCGAGGTCGAGGACGAAGATGTCGGCTGTGCCGCTGTTGATGAGGTCCGGATCGACCGTGGCGCTGAAGGCGATCCTCGTCCCGTCGGGCGCCCACGAAAAACCGCCCACGGTGAAGTCCTTCCCCGACGTCCAACGCCGGCCGGCCTGGGGCGTCTTGAGGGCCTCGGCCACGTCCACGGTCCAGAGGTGCGTGTGCCTGTATTCTTTGCGCACGACCTCGTAGTCGCCGTAGCGGTCCTTCCGGTCCTTGGATTCCTTGGATTCGGGGTCCGTCGCGGTGAAGGCGATCGTCTTTCCGTCGGGCGACCATTCGAACCCGATAACGCCGGTTTCGGCCTTTGTGAGCTGGATGGCCTCGCCGGCCGCGGGATTGATCGACGAAGATCTGGGATTTATCCTCGGCGCGGGTCGACGTGAAAGCCAGCCAGCCGCCGTCCGGGGACCACTCGGGGCCGGACGAGGATTTTTTGCCGCGGGTGAGCTGGACCGTCCGGCCGGAGGCGACGTCGGCCAGCCAGATCTGCGTCACGTAGGCGTCCTGGTCGAAATCGGCCTCGGTCACGGTATAGGCGACCTTCGTCCCGTCGGGAGAGATCTGAGGCGAACCGGCGGACTTGAGGGCCATGAGGTCGTCGACCGTCGGGACATGCTTAGGCGGAGCGGCCTGGGAAGGTAGCTTCGGCGGGGACGAAGTCCCGGCTGCCCTGACCGGCGCGGCCTGGGTAAAGGGAAGGGCGATGAACAGACCCGCAGTGACGAGAACCCTGCCGAGATTTCGCTTCATGAAAGACCTCCTCCGAGGACTTTGACCCAGGCCGTCATCCACCGAGGATCAATCCTAATTCAGGCTCCCGCCCCGTTCAAGAGGATTCCCGGGGCCGGTCGCAGATTTTTCCGTCAGGAGATAGGATCCGAAGCCCCGACCGAGCGCCTGGTCAACTCCGCCTGGAGCGGCGCGTCCGCCGAATTCTCACCAGAACCGGACGGGCCCGGTATCGATGTGGACGAAATCGGAGCTCTTGTAGTATCCGGTCCCGCCGCGCTTCATGGCCCGCGCGGCGTCCCAGACTTTCTTCATGTCGAGCCCCGGCAGGCGGAAATCCAGGGCCCGGCCCTTCGTGTGCTGGCTCCCCAGCACGACTCCGCTCGATTGGTTATGAAGCCGCGTATTCGTCTCGATACACCGGAACCCGCAGACGACATGGACCTCCCCCCGGTATCCGACCTCTTGGAGCAGGTCGTAGAGAAAGTCCAGCAGGGCCGGATCGATCTGATCCTCCTGGCCGGTCAGCGGGTCCCGCAGGATATGGTTGATGTTGTCCAAGGCAGCCGGGAGGAAGGCGTCCCCGCGTTTGTAGACGAGGCTCAAGTGCTCTCCGTTGTGCGTATTGAAGAAAGAGAGGGTCCGCTCGGGCGCGGGTGTCGCGACCGCGGTCTGGGCCGCCGCCGGCAGGGCCAGGACGAGCCCGGCGAACGCGGCCGCCATGAGGGTTTTCAAAGCCGCTCCTTTTCCTGCCACCACGTTTTGTCGCTCCAGAGCGCTCATGTCAGAAAATCGCTTTCTCGAGCAGGGCATCCCGGCCGTAGACATCCTGATAGAAATACACCTCGAGGCTCTCCGGGTCGACGACCGCCGTATTGTAGAGAATGTAAATCGGCAGCGACGTCTCGAGATGGACGATCTGGTGCTTGCCGTCGGCGGCCAGGCTGCGGACTCGATCTTCGGTCCAGCCTTTGTCCGGCCCTCCCAGGATATAGGCGGCGAGCGCCTGGGCGCTGGAGACCCGGATGCAGCCGTGGCTGAAGGCCCTCTGCGGCAATCCGAACAGGCCGCGGGCCGGCGTGTCGTGGAGATAGACATCGTAGGCGTTCGGGAAGATGAAGGCCACCGTCCCGAGGGAATTGTCCGGCCCGGAGTCCTGGCGCAACCGCCACTGGCCCATGTCTTCGGGTCCGACCTTCGCCCAATCCACGGCCGTGGAGTCGATCTCGTCCGCGTCGTCACCCCACCCCCTGAACATCCGGATGCGCTCCTTCTTCAGGTAAAAAGGGTCCTTCCTGAGCTTGGGGAGCATTTCCTTCTGGGCGATGCTGAGCGGGACATTCCAGTACGGGTTGAGCTCGACGTAGCGGAGCCTGTCGCTGAACACGGGCGTCATGTGATATTCGTCGCCGACGATGACCGACATGGCGAGCTCGGCCTTGCCGTCCCGCAGGGCCACGAGCTCGAAGCTCGGGATATTGACTGTGAGCCACGATTCGCCATGGTCGCGCCCCACCCAGCGCCAGCTCTCCATGTTGACGATGAGCTGGTTGATGCGCTTTCCGACAGGGACGTTCATGGCCGAAAGCGTGGCTTCCCCGATGATCCCGTCGGCGTCGAGGCCGTGATGCCGCTGGAACCGCTTGACCGCTGCGGCCAGGGCTTCGTCATAGACGGTTCCGTCCAAAGGAGCGCCGGCGGGCCATTCGCCGGTGACGCTCAACCGGCGCCGGACCACGGGCACGCGCGGGTCCGTCGCCCCGGGTTTGAGCGATGGCCCCGGAGGGACCTGGGGCCAGCCGCCCCGGGCGGCGATGCCGCGGTAGGCGGCCAGGATCTCGCGCAGCCCGCGATACTGAGGGAACGGCGGCGCCTGGTCCTCCATGAAGGCCTTGAAGTCGGGGGCGGCCAGGGCCTTCTCGACGAGGGCCGCCACATCAAGATCGCAGTCGCAGGCCGTGGGAAAGGCCTTCGGGTCGAAATCCTTCGGCTGATGCCGGCCCTCGACGAGGTCCGACGAGTATTCACCAAGCTCGAGGGTCAACAGGAGCTCCAGGCGGGCCAGGCTCTCGACGCTCCTCCTGTCCCAGGCCCGGTCGATCTGGTCGACGGCATAATCCGCCGGGTTCAACCCCTGGCTGTCGGCGGCGGCAAGGATGGAGCGGAGGATCTCCGCCTTCACGTTCGGCCCGCCGGGGGTCACCCAATAAGGGAGCATGTCCCGGTCGTGGTAGAGGCGAACGAGCTTTGGGTCCATCCGGGACGGAAGCGCCCCATGTCCCGGGAGGTCCACGAGCTCGGCCGGGCTCCTGTGGGTCTGACGGTCGATGGCGTCCCCGAAGGTCCCAGGGGTCAAAGGCGCGGGCCTTCAGCGAGACCCCGGCCCCGACGAGAGCCAGGACGGCCAGCGGCCCGGCCGCGGCCTTCCAGGGGATGGAGCCCTTGCCGATTTTCATATAGTATTCCTATCAATATTCTAGCAAATCGCCCCGAAAAAGGATAATCCTCAGGATGCGGACCCTGGCCGGCCCGGGGTTTGACAACCTTTCTTTTGATGAATTACCATCTTCGCGTGCCCTGACAGCTTGAAGGAGGAGTCATGATCCCGGAAAAACAGAGACTGAGGTTCCTGTCCGCATTCCTGGGCTCGGTCGCCTTGATCCTCTGCGCCGGCGGCGGGGGGGCGGCCCAGGAAGCGGTCCATAAGATCGTCGTCGACGCCTCGCCGTCGCACGCCGTGAACTCCTTCAGTCCGGTGCGCGCGCTCGGCGCGGGGGTCGACCGGCTGCAGCTCGGGGTCGCCGAGAAAGCTCTCAGCGGGCCTGTCCTGAAGCAGATCCTATCGGCGGGCTGGCAATCCGTGACCTATCGCCAGAACACGGAGCTCTTCGTGGAGGCCTGGCACTGGAACCCGGCGGGAACGTGGAGCGACCCGTCCGGCCGGGGCTACTTCACGGGCCGTCCGGAACCGGGAGAGATGATCAGGCACTCGTACGCATACCCGCTTCCCCGCCGCGGCTTCACCCGGAATAGCGGGGCCGATCGCGGCTACTCTCGCCTGACCGACGGCGACCTCGGGACATTCTGGAAAAGCCATCCCTATCTGACCCGGGCGTTCACCGGAGAGGACGATTCGCTCCATCCGCAGTGGGTGACACTCGACCTCGGCGAGAAACTTCCAATCGACGCCGTCCAGATCGCCTGGGCCGAGCCGTACGCACGGAGCTACAAGGTCCAGTTCTGGACGGGCGACGTCGATCCGGTCAACTCCCCGACGAAGGGTGTCTGGCAGACTTTCTCGCTGGGGACGGTGACGGAGGGCCGCGGTGGCACGGTCACGATGCGCCTCGCCTCCCAGCCTGCCCAGGTCCGGTACCTGCGCCTGTGGATGACGGTGTCCTCTAACACCTGCGCGACGCCGGGTTCGGCCGACCCCCGCGATTCGGCGGGATACGCGATCCGTGAATTGTCCGCCGGGACCCTGACCGCGGACGGCAGGTTCCAAGACATCGTCCGCCATTCGCCCGACGGGAACCAGTCCGCGACGCTCTGCTCCTCCGTCGACCCCTGGCACCGGGCGTCCGACCTTGACGAGAAGCTCGGGGAGCAGGTCGGATTCGACCTGTTCTTCACCTGCGGCATCACGCGCGGGCTCCCGGCGATGGTCCCGGTGGCGATGATCTATTCGGTCCCCGAAGACGCGGCGGCCCAGATGGCCTTTCTCAAGAAGCGGGGCTACCCGGTGTCCTATGTCGAGCTCGGCGAAGAGCCCGACGGCCAGTACATGCTGCCCGAGGATTACGCGGCCCTCTACCTCCAATTCGCCTCGGCCATCCACCAAGTGGATCCCGGATTGAAGCTCGGCGGGCCGTCGTTCCAGGGCGTGAACAGCGACGTTGAGGTCTGGCCTGACTCCGAGGGGCGCGTCTCCTGGCTCGGCAGGTTCCTCGACTACCTGAAGGCCCGTGGCCGGCTGAGCGACCTGGCTTTTCTGTCGTTCGAACACTATCCCTACGACCCGTGCCACACGTCCTGGAGCGACCTTTACAACGAGCCCGAGCTGATCACCCATATCCTCCAAGTTTGGCGGGACGACGGCCTGCCGCCGGATGTCCCGATGTTCGTCACCGAGGTCAACCTGGCCTGGCAGACCGGCGAGACGTTCGTGGACATCATGGGCGGCCTCTGGTTCGCGGACTACACGGGCGCCCTCCTGACCGGCGGCGGGAAGGCCAGCTACTTTTTCCATGACATCCCGTTGCCGCTGCATCCCGGCTGCAACGACTCCTGGGGATCTTTCGGGCTCTTCAACGTGGACGCGGACCTTCAGGTGAAGGGGCGGCTCGCCCAGTACTTCGCCTCACGGCTTCTCAGCCAGGAGTGGGTCCAGCCCGTTGACGCCGTCCACCGGGTCTATCGGGCGGCGAGCGACATCCGCGACGCTTCCGGGAACCTCCTCGTCACGGCCTACGCCCTCGAGCGTCCCGACGGACGCTGGTCTCTGCTTCTCGTCAACAAGGACCGTGAGAGCGCCCACACGGTGTCGATCGCCTTGCATGACTCCCAAGCGAAGAGCGACCGATTTCTCTCCGGGCCGGTCGACGTGATCACGTACGGCGCCGGCCAGTACGTCTGGCGTGCCGGCGGGGCGAACGGTCATGCCGACCCGGACGACCCTCCCGCGAAAGCAAGGATCGACGGCGGCGCGAAGACGGGATACACCCTGCCGAAGGCTTCCATCACGGTCGTCCGCGGCAAGGCCGGCGGGCAGTGACGGCCGGCGGCTAGGCCTTCAACCGTCCGAGGAGGGCCTGGACGAGCGTCTCTCGAGCCTTGAGCCCTTCCTTGTAGTCATGGCCCCGGGTGTGGCGGATCTCTATTTCTTAGTATAGCTTTCGTCGGCTGCGCTTTCAACCGGGACGGAGGAGGCCTCCTCGGGAGGATCCGTCGGCTCCGCCGGACGCGGCATCATGTCTGGGGGCATCCTGTATAATAGTCCGGAGAGAGGTGACCATGCAGTTCAGAGCGTTCGGCCGGACGGGCTGGAAGGTTTCCGCCCTCGGCTTCGGGTGCATGCGGCTGCCGACGTTCGACGGGGCGCCGCTCAGCGAGAAGATCGACAAGGGAACGGCGATCAGGATGATCCGGACGGCGGTCGACCGCGGGGTCAATTACATCGACACGGCCTATCCGTATCACAACGGGGCCAGCGAAGCCGTCGTGGGCGAAGCCCTGAAGGACGGCTACCGGACAAAAGTCCGGCTGGCGACGAAGTCCCCCGTGTGGCTGATCCGGCGGCCGGAGGATTTCGACGTTTATCTCGACGAGCAGCTCGGAAGGCTGCAGACGGGGCACATCGATTTTTACCTCCTCCATGCCCTGAACAAGCCACGCTGGGACTCCGTCCGTGAGCTCGGCGTCCTGCGGCGGGCGGAAGCCGCCGTGAAGGACGGACGGGTCGGGCACGTCGGATTCTCCTTCCATGACAGGCCCGAGGTCTTTCGGGAGATCGTCGACGGGTACGACGGCTGGACGCTCTGTCAGGCCCAGTACAATTACATGGACACGGAGAGCCAGGCGGGAACTGAGGGGCTGAGATACGCCGCATCGAAGGGCCTGGCCGTCGTCGTCATGGAGCCCCTGCTCGGCGGGAGGCTGGCCAACCCGCCCCGGCCGGTCCGGGAGATCTTCGACCGCTTCGACCCGGCGCGCTCTCCCGCCGACCTGGCCCTCCAGTGGATCTGGGACCAGCCCGAGGTTTCCGTCGTCCTGAGCGGGATGACGACGCCCGGCCAGGTGGAGGAAAACCTCCGCTCCGCGGAGACGTCCGCCGTCCATTCCCTGGGGGCCGGGGGATTTCGTCTGATCGATGAGGTCCGCCGGGCCTACCTGGGAAAAGTCCCCATCCCTTGCACGAACTGCGGCTACTGCATGCCCTGCCCGAACGGGATCAACATCCCCCGGAATTTCGACCTGTACAACGGCGGCTACATCCACGAGGACCCGCGGACAAGCCGCTCCCTCTACGTGAGGTTCCTGACCGAGGCCGAGCGGGCCGGCGCGTGCACGCAATGCGGGGTCTGCGAAGAGAAATGTCCCCAGGCGATCCCCGTCCGGAAATGGATGCCCAAGGTCCATGCCGTCCTGGGCGAAGGGAACGGCTATGACGATCGCGGCTGATCGTCCCGGGCGTTTGCGGGCCGGGATGACCTGAGAGATGGAAAGAGCGACATGACGTCATCGGCCTACGGGACGGCCCTGATCACGGGCGCTTCGGCCGGGATAGGGGCGGAGTTCGCCCGGGCGCTCGCCGCCGCCGGCTCGAACCTCGTCCTGGTCGCCCGCCGGAAAGAGAAACTGGCCGTGCTCGCCGCCGGGCTGGCAGAGCGGCATGGCGTCACCGTCGAGGTCCTCCAGGCCGACCTCGGGAAGGACGAGGACCTCAAGCGGGTCGAAAGCCGGATCGCGGCCGACAAGACGCTCGACCTCCTCGTCAACAACGCCGGCTTCGGAAGCCCGCGGCCGTTCTCGAAAATGGGGGTCGAGCACTACCTCGCCATGGTCCAGGTTCATGACGCCGCGTCCGTCCGCCTGACGCGGGCCGCCTTGGACGGCATGATCCTCCGCCGCCGGGGGTGGATCGTCAACGTGGCCTCGATCGCCGCCTTCTCGCCCCTCTCGGGGTCGGTCTATAGCGCCACCAAGGCGTTCCTGGTCAGCTTCTCCCAGAATCTCCAGTATGAGCTCGCGGGGACCGGAGTCCGGATCCAGGCCCTCTGCCCGGGCCTGACACACACGGATTTCCATGAGGTGATCGGGATGGACATCTCCGGTCTCCCTGGCTTCCTGTGGATGTCGGCCCCGGACGTCGTCCGGATCTCCCTCCGGGCGCTCAGCCGCCGGAAGGTCGTCTGCATCCCCGGCCTGAGGAACCGACTGATCACGGCTCCGATGAGGTGCGCTCCGACGGCCGCCCTCCTCAGATGGGTCGCGGGCCTTCCGTACTTCAGGAAAAAAGCCGGGGCCTGACCGTCTCCTTGCCACCCGGCCCCCGGACTCCCCGCGGCAAGCCAGGCAGGAGCTCCCCCGGTGAACAAGTTCCCCGGTTGACACCCTCGACCGGGCCCCTTATAATGAACTGGAAGGAGTATGGGGGCGAATTGGTCTCGACGGAGGTAATGAGACACAGGTGGCATGCCGAGGTCCCACCCACCTCGCTAAACCGGTGGAAAAAATTAACTGCAGAACCTTTAGCAGTCGCGGCCTAAGAGAAAGGCACGCCGTTTCCGGGGCCCTCTCCTGCGGGGCTTCGGGAGCGTCGACAAAGCAGGATAGCGAACCGGTTTCGCCCTGAGGCCGGCGAGCGAAGCACCTTCGGGGCTGGTCCTTCGGGGTCCTGCCTCTTCGAGCCCCGCGGGACGAGAAAGCTGAAGAGGATAAGCATGTAGGCACCTGCTGTCGAATGCCTTCGGACGCGGGTTCGATTCCCGCCGCCTCCACCAAACCCGAAATTGGAGAACTTCATGACGGATAAGGAACGGAAAGCCGGGCCCGGCCGCATCCTGGTTTCCCTGCTGCTTTTCGCCGGCCTGGCTCGGCCGGCTTTTCCCCAGGCCGCCGGCGACACCGGCACGCGCGCCGGCTCCAATGCCCGGAAACCCCGGACCGTGGTCATCGACCCCGGGCACGGGGGGATCGAGCCCGGGGCCCGGGGCAAGCTCGGGACCGTCGAGAAAGACATCACCCTGGCTATCGCCCTCAAGCTCAAGGCCATGATCGAGAAGAACATGGCTTTCCAGGTCGTCCTGACAAGGGACAGGGACATAGATGTCCCGGTCGAGAACCGGGCCGCCATCGCCAACAACCAGAAAGCCGACGTCTTCATCAGCATCCACACCAACAGCTCCCGCCAGAAAAGCGCCGAAGGCTCGGAAACGTTCTTCCTGAGCACCGGGGCGACCCCCGACGAGGAGACCCGGCGGCTGGCCTACCTCGAGAACAACTCCTCCCGGATCGAGGGCCACGTGGATAAGACGAGCGAGGAGGACGTCAAGATGATCCTCTGGGACATGGCCCAGACCGCCTACATCCACCAGAGCAGCCAGCTCGCGGAGATGATCCAGGCCGAACTGAACTCGCTCCTGGGGACGAGGGACCGGGGCATCAAGCAGGCCCCGTTCAAGGTCCTGACGGGGGCCGCCTGCCCCGCCGTCCTCATCGAGGCGGCCTTCATCTCCAACCCCGAAGAAGAGAAGAAGCTCGCCTCCGACGCGTTCCAGACGAGCGTCGCCGAGGCCATCTATCGCGGCCTCACGAAATACCTCCAGCTCTATCCGTGAGCACCCATGGCCGATAAAAAGAACCCTTGGAAGCCGGCCCTCATCCTGGCGGGTTTTTTCGTCGTTCTGGCCGTCCTCGTCATCATTTTCTTCTCCGGCGGCGAGCGGGAAAAGGTCCGGCGTCTCGCCGAGGCCGGCCTCCCCAAGGCACAGCCTCCCGCCGGAGAACCCGCGGCCCGGAAGACCGTGACCCTTTTTTTCCTTTCCGACGAGGATGATCTTCTCCACGGCGAAACGCGGGAGATCATCGCGGGCCCGTCGCCGGCCGATGAGGCGGAGCGGGCCCTGGCCGAGCTCGTCAAGGGGCCGGCGGGATCCCTCGTCTCGCCCCTCCCGGCCGAGACCCGGATCCGCCAGGTGTTCATCACCAAAGACGGCGTTGCCTACGTCGATTTCGGCCGGGAGATCGTGGACAAGTTCTCCTACGGCTCCTCGTCGGAGCTCTCGGCCGTCTACGCCGTGGTCAACACCCTGGCCTTCAACTTCAAATCGGTCAAGAAAGTGGCCATCCTGGTCGAGGGCGCCGAAAAGGAGACGCTGGGCGGTCACGTCGACCTGACACAGCCCTTCCTCCCCGACTATTCGATCGTGGCCAAGTGAAGCCAGACCGCCCGTGAAGACGCTCCCCCGGGTCGTTATCGTTGGTTTCCCGAACGTCGGCAAGTCGGCTCTTTTCAATAGGATCCTCGGGAAAAAGAAGTCCCTCGTCCACTGCCTGCCGGGGATGACCCGGGACAGCCTGGCGGCGCCCTGCACGGTCGGCGGCCGGAGCTTCCTCCTCGTCGACACGGGCGGGCTCTTCGGCGTCGAGGACGAACCCATGAGCGGGAAGGTCCGGGAGAGGGCCTGGGCCGAGGCCCGGGCGGCCGACCTCATCCTTTTCGTCCTCGACGGGAAACGCGATATCGCCCCGGCCGAAGAGGATCTCTATCGTTCGCTGAAAAAGCTCGGCAAGCCCGTCCTCCTCGTTGTTAACAAGGTCGATTCCCCTGTCCAGGAAGAGACGATGACGGCCGAATATTACCGGCTGGGCGAAAAGGACATCCTCTTCGTCTCGGCCGAGCACAAGCTCAACATCGGCCCTCTCGAGGAGGCCCTGGCCTCGGCTCTCCCGGAAGGGCCGCCGGCGCGCGAAGAGCAGGAGCCTCTCCGGATCGCCATCGTCGGCCGGATCAACGTCGGCAAGTCGTCTCTCATCAACCGGCTGGTCGGGGAGGAGCGGCTCCTGGTCAGCGAAACACCCGGGACGACCCGGGACAGCACCGACACGGTCATCGTCCGCGACGGGAAACCGTTCTGCCTGGTGGACACGGCCGGCATCCGGAAGTTCGGCGGGACCCGGGACAGCCGCGAAAAGGCGGGGATCATCCGGGCCCAGGCGAACATCCGCGATGCGGACGTCATCTGTCTCATCCTCGACGTCCGGGAGTTCCCCACCCGCCAGGACGCCCATGTCGCCCAGTTGGCCCACGACTCCGGAAAGCCCCTGGTCATCGCCCTCAACAAGTGGGACCTCGTGGACACCGGGTCCGTCGATCCAGAGGTCTTCCGCGACGCGGTCTACAGGAAGCTCTCGTTCGTCGGCTACGCTCCCCTCGTTTTCGTTTCGGCCCTGACGGGGCATCGCGTTGTTAAGATCCTGGACATGGCGGAAAAGGTCTATGCGAATGCCTCCCGGCGCGTCGAGACGCCGCGGCTCAACGACTTCCTGGCCCGGGCCTCCGAGGCCCATCCCCCTCGCCTGAGGAGCGGGGCCAGGGCCAAGCTCCGCTACATGACCCAGAAGGGCATCCTGCCTCCGACCTTCATCCTGTTCATCGGGAGCCGGGGGTCCCTGTCCCCGGCGTATGAAAGGCACTTCCTCGAGCTGTTGCGGGAAGCCTTCGGCTTCGAGGGAACACCCCTCCGCCTCTTCGTCCGGACCAGCTGACAGTCGCGGGTTTCACTGGTTAGCCCCGCGGCAGTCATCGCGAGGAGCGAAGCGATGTGGCGATATCTCCCTGATTTCCCCATGGCCTCCCTTATAAATGTCGTGATGGCCGCCGCGGGTTTCACTGGTTAGCCCTGCGGCATTCATGCGTGGCGGGAGAGGAAGTATTTTTCCGGCGAGCTGGTGCAGATGGACGGTTCCCATCATGACTGGCTCGAGGGCCGAGGGCCGAAGCTCGTCCTGATGGGTTATATCGACGACGCGACCAACAACAGTTTCTGGCTGTTTTTACGACTACGAAGGGGTCCAGCCGGCCATGGAGAGCCTGGCGGCCTATCTCCGGCGCTATGGCATTCGCAGGGCCCTTTATCTGGATAAACTAAGCACTTATAAGGCGATACGACCGGCGAACCTGGAAGAGCTACTGCGGGGCGAAGAGGCCGAGACGCAGTTTGAGCGGACTGGCAAGGAGCTCGGGATCAACATCATTCACGCCGATTGGCCGCAAGCCAAGGGCCGGATCGAACGCGAGTTCGGCACGCTCCAGGACCGGCTGGTCAAGGAGCTGAGGCTGGCCGGCGTCTGCACGAAAGACCAGGCCAACCGCTTCCACGAGAGCTATTGGCCGGTCCATAATCGCCGCTTTGCCCGGGGGCTCGAGGGGTTGACTTTGGGGGCCCGTTGGTTTATAAAATATCTTTGTCCTTCTGTCCCTGCGAAGAAGTGATGAGCAGAATATAAGGAGGTCAGGATGTTTCGAAAAAGGACCCATGGTCTTCTCCTCGCTGTCATCGCCCTCGCCTTTGTTTTCTCGATCACCGCGTGCGATCAGCTGAGCGTTTCTAAGCTTTCCGCCAATTATCATCTCGCCAAAGCCAACCGCTTTTTCACCGACAACCAGTATCGTAAAGCCATCACCGAGTACGAACTGACCCTGAAGAACAATCCCCAGATGATCGAGGCCTACCGGTTCCTCGGGGAGAGCTACAAGCAGCTGTACAAGCCCGGCGTCGACAACCCGGAGAACAACGACAAGAAAACCAAGGCCCTGGACGCGCTGAACAAGGCCCTGGCGATCGAGCCCAACAACAAGGACATCATCTACTCCCTGGGCGACATGTACGACAAGCTGAGGAGCTTCGACCAGGCCGAGAAGCTCTACCTCCGCATCATCGAGCTCGACCCCACCAACATGAGCAACTACTACGTCGTCGCCGAGTTCTACAAGAGATATGCCGGGGAGAAGAAGGAGATCGCCCGGAAGGCCGAATCCATGTACCTCCGCCGGATCGAGACGGACCCGGAAAACCCCCAGGGCTACGCGTACATGGCCAGCTACCTGGAATCCCTCCAGGCCTCCGACCCGAACATCCTGCTGAAATACTTCGAGACGGCCGCCGAGTACCGGGACAGGATCCTCGTCCTTCAGCCCAACTCTGCGGAGGCCTGGCTGGCCAAGGGCATCAACGAGTGGAGCCGGGCCTACCGCTTCCAGTTCATTCCCACGGAGCAGAGGCTGGCGACCGCCAACGAGTGCCTGAAAACCCTCCAGAAGGCCATCTCGATCGACCCGAACTATCCGGAGCCGTACGCCTACCTGAGCGTCCTCTACAGGAGCACCCTCCGCGTGCTCGAGCCCGAGAAAGAGACCCGCTACATCGCCGAGGCCGACAAGGCCATCGAGAGGTTCCAGGAGCTGCGGAAACGGCTGGCCGAACGGAAGAAGCTCGAGGAAGAGCTGAAGAAGACGGGCTGATCCCCGACGGACGAACGAAGCTTGCGCTCTGCCCCTCCGCGGGGCGGGGCGCATTTTTTTTGGCCCGGGAGGCCATGAGACCCGATGTTCATTCCGCTCTACGATGAGAACCCGACCACCCGGCGGCCTTATATCACGCTGTCCCTGATCGCGGTCAACATCCTCGTTTTCTGCCTCGGGGCCTTCTCTCCGCAGGGGCTCCAGCAGAACGTCCTGAGGTTCGGGGCCATCCCCTACGAGGTCACCCATTTTTCCTCCCTGGCGCCGGCCGTCCGGGTCCCGCCGCTCCTCTCCCTGCTCACGAGCCTTTTCGTTCACGGGAGCCTCTTCCATCTCCTGGGAAACATGCTTTACCTGTGGATCTTCGGCAACAACATCGAGGACTTCCTGGGGAGCTTCCGCTTCATTCTCTTTTACCTTGCCTGCGGCCTGGCCGCAGGCCTGACCCAGGTCGCGGCGACCCCGGGCTCTCAAGTCCCCATGATCGGGGCGAGCGGCGCGATCGCCGGCGTCCTCGGGGCCTACCTGGTCCTTTTCCCCGGGGCCCGGGTCGTGACCCTCGTCCTCTTCTTCATCGTCCCTGTCCCCGCGGCGATCGTCCTGGGGCTCTGGTTCGTGGCCCAGCTCCTGAACGTCGGAATGGGCGGAGGCGTCGCCTGGTTCGCCCATATCGGCGGCTTTCTGACAGGCATCGGGCTCGTCCTCGTCGCCCTCCGGCGGAAAGCCGGGAGGGGGGTTCGAGGGGCAGCCCGAGGCGGACCCGGCCAGGGCCGGGAAGCCTGAGAGAACCGAACAAGTTGACAATTCCCTTTAGATTTAGTATTTTAGTGCATCACTGAATCTCTGCTTAAAGGTTAGAAGCTCATGAGGACGTTTATTCCAAAAAAGGGCGACATCGAAAAGAAGTGGTGGCTGGTCAACGCCGAGGGCAAGATCCTCGGCCGCCTGGCCACGGAAGTGGCCGACCTGCTCCGGGGCAAGAAGAAGCCCCAGTTCGCAGCCATCTGGACACCGGCGACTTCGTCATCGTCATCAACGCCGAGAAGATCGAAGGTCACCGGCCGGAAGCTCGACCAGAAGGACCTATTACTCCCACTCCGCAGTATCCCGGGGGGCTCAAAGCCGAGACCTGAAGGACCTCCTTGACGAGGAAGCCGGAAGAGGTCATCAAGAGGGCGGTCTGGGGCATGATCCCGAAGGGCAAGCTCGGCCGGGCCGTCTACAAGAAGCTGAAGGTCTACCGCGGACCGAGCCATCCGCACGAAGCCCAGAACCCCCAGGAATACCAGTTCTAGGAGGCATCCTTGAGTCTAATCCAATACTACGGGACGGGAAAGCGGAAGTCGTCGATCGCCCGCGATCTTTCTCCGGTCCGGGAAGGGCGAAATCACGCTGTTCGTCAACAAGCGGCCGCGGCCGTTCGAGGAATATTTCCGCCTGGACTCCCACCGGTTCATCATCCGGCAGCCGCTTCTGCTCACGGAGACGGAGAACAAGTTCGACATCTTCATGCGCGTCAGCGGCGGCGGCGGCCAAGGGGCAGGCCGAGGCCATCCGGCTGGGCATCGCCCGGGCTCTCGATGGAGTTCAACCGGGAGCTCAAGCCCGTGCTCAAGCAGGCCAGCCTGCTGACCCGGGACGCCCGGGTCAAGGAACGCAAGAAGTACGGGTTGCTCGGCGCCCGCAAGGCTCCGCAGTACCATAAGCGGTAACGTTGGAAGGGGAGGCTCGAGTTGGTTTCAGTCACGATGAAAGAACTGCTTGGAGGCGGGTGTCCATTTCGGCCACCAGACCAAGCGCTGGAACCCCAAGATGAAGGAATACATCTTCGGGCAGCGGAACGGCATCTACATCGTCGACCTGCAGAAGACGATCAAGAATTTCAAGGAGGCCCTCGAGCTTCATCCGGGGCATTTCGGAAGAGGGCAAGACCATCCTCTTCGTCGGCACCAAGAAGCAGGCCCAGGACATCATCCGGGACTACGCCACGAAGTGCGAATCGTCCTACGTCAACCAGCGCTGGCTCGGCGGGCTGCTGACGAACTTCACCGTCGTCCGGGCGAGCGTCGACAAGCTCAAGGAGCTCGAGGAGATGAAGGAGGACGGCCGCTGGGACCTCCTGTCCAAGAAGGAGCAGTCCAGGCTCGAGAAGGTCTACCGGAAGCTCCAGAAGAACCTGGGCGGCATGAAGACCCATGGCCGAGCCGCCCGGCGCCCTGTTCATCATCGACTCCTCGAAGGAGGAGATCGCCATCCAGGAAGCCCGGAAGATGGGGATCCCGATCGTGGCCGTCGTCGACACCAACGGCGACCCCGAGAACATCAACTATCCGATCCCGGGGAACGACGACGCCGTGAGGGCCATCGAGCTGTTCGCTGTCGAAGGTCGCGGAGTCGATCGTCGAGGGCAAGAAGAACCGGATCAGCAAGGAGCTCCTCGAGCAGAAGAAGGGGGAAACCCCGCCGCCCGAAGCGGCCGGATCTCCGGACGCCGGCGAAGAAGAGAAAGAGCCCGCCTGAGTCCGGCCGGTCAAGGAGTCATTCATGGAAATCACCGCTGAAATGGTCAAGGACCTCCGCGAGCGAACCGGGATCGGCGTGATGGAATGCAAGAGCGCGCTCGCCGAGGCCAGCTGCGACATGGACAAAGCCATCGAGATCCTGAGGAAAAAGGGCCATGCCCGGGCCCAGGCCAAGGCCAACCGGGAGGCCTCGCAGGGCGTCGTCGGGTCCTACATCCACATGAACGGCCGGATCGGCGTCCTGGTCGAGATCAACTGCGAGTCCGACTTCGTCGCCCGCAACTCCGAGTTCCAGGAGCTGGTCAAGGAGATCGCCATGCAGATCGCCGCGGCCAAGCCCCGGTACATCTCGTCCGCGGACGTCCCCCCGGACGTCCTCGCGGCCGAAAAGGAGATCATCAAGGCCCAGCTCGGCGACATGAAGAAGCCGCCCGAGATCATGGAAAAGATCGTCACGGGCAAGCTCGGCAAGTTCTTCGAGGAGGTCTGCCTCCTCGACCAGCCCTATATCCGGGAGGACAAGATCAAGGTCCGCGACCTCATCACCCAGGCCGTGGCCAAGATCGGCGAGAACATCAAGGTCCGGCGGTTCGCCCGCTACGAGGTCGGCCAGGAATAAGCGTCGACTCTGATCGGTTCTGAGAGGAGGGCCAGGTCCATGCCGAAGCCGGTGTACAAGAGGATCCTCCTGAAGCTTTCCGGCGAAGCCCTCCTCGGGGAGCTCGCCTACGGGATCGATTTCGACCGGACCCTGGCCATCGCCCGGGAGATCAAGGGCGTCCGCGACATGGGGGTCGAGATCGCCATCATGATCGGCGGGGGCAACCTCTTCCGCGGAGTCAAGGCCACGAAGGCCGGCATCGACCAGGCCTCGGCCGACCAGATGGGCATGCTGGGGACCGTCATCAACGGGATCGCCCTCCTCTCCGCCCTGGAGAAGGAGGGGGTCTTCGCCCGCCACATCTCGGCCATCGAGATCCGGTCCCTGGCCGAGCCTTTCATCCGGCGGCGCGCCATCCGGCACCTGGAAAAGGGCCGGGTCGTCATCTTCTCGGCCGGTATCGGCAGCCCCTTTTTCACGACCGACACGGCCGCGGCCCAGCGGGCCCTGGAGATCCACGCCGAGGTCATCCTCAAGGCGACCAAGGTCGACGGCGTGTACACGGCCGACCCGATGGTCGACCCCAAGGCCCGGAAGTTCAAGTCCATCCGCTACATCGACGTCCTCAAGAAGGGGCTGAGGGTCATGGACTCGACCGCCATCTCCCTCTGCCGGGACAACAACCTGCCCATCGTCGTCTTCGATCTCAACGGCAAGGACGGCTTCCGGCGGGCCGTCCTGGGCGAGGCGATCGGCACCAAGGTCTTTTGAAGGGAAGAGGGGACGCCATGGTCAAAGACATCCTGAAGGAGCTCGAAAAGAAGATGAAGGCCTCGGTCGAGCATTTCCGGAAGGAGCTCGGGATGCTGAGGACCGGCCGGGCCAACATGGCCATTTTCGAAGAGATCAAGGTCAGCTACTACGGCGTGCCCACGCCGGTCAACCAGGTGGCCACCCTCAAGGTCCCCGAGCCGACGCTCATCGTCATCCAGCCCTACGACCCCTCGCTCCTCGAGACCCTGGACAAGGCGATCCAGAGGCTCGGAATTCGGTTTCAATCCCCTCAACGACGGCAAGGTCCTGCGCGTCCCGGTCCCGCCCCTCGACGAGGAGCGGCGCCGGGAGATCGCGAAGAGGATCAGCCGGATGCTCGAGGAGGAGAAGACCGCCATCCGGAACATGCGCCGCGAGACCAAGGAGTTCATCGAGGAGCTCGAGAAGGAGAAGGAGATCACCGAGGACGACAAGTTCCAGGGGATCGAACATCTCCAGAAGCTCGTCGACGAGACGACGGCCCGGGTCGAAGAGATGGCACTGGCTAAAGAAAAGGAAATCTTAGAACATTAGAATCCCTGCGGAAGAGAGCATTCTCAATATTTAGATGTTTCCCAGAAGCGCTCCTCCGAGCCGCTATTCTGGTAGATATCTTGATCAAAGCCTGACGCCTTATGCTCCTTCCTTCCACGATCCTGCCAGTCCCAGAGAAGCTGGTGCGGGGGTCGCCTGAGACGTGAGCGGGCATGGAATCGTCCTATCCGATATGGGGAAAAATCAAGCTAAGGCCGGCGCGTTTGACATACTAAATGGTATGATATATGGTAATACCATAGGGCCGGACATGCCGAAAGCGAAGATCGCCATCACCCTGAGCGAGGAAGCCCTCAACCGGGTGGACAGGCTCGTCAAGGATGGGACATTTGTCAACAGGAGCCGGGCCATCGAGGCCGCGGTCGAGGAAAAGCTTTCGCGCCTCGATCGTATTCGTCTCGCCAAGGAATGCTTAAATCTCGACCCGGCCTTCGAAAAAGAGCTTGCGGAAGAGGGTTTCGCGGAGGACGCTTTAAAATGGCCGGCATATTGAGAGGGGAGATCCGCTGGGCCGACCTTTCCCCCGGCCGGGGCCACGAACAGGAAGGCCGGCGCCCCGTTCTCATCCTGAGTCACGACGTCTTCAACGACCGATCCGGGACCGTCATCGCGATGGCCATCACAGGTCAGCCCCCGCGGGCCGGTTTCCCTCTGACCTTTGAGATCGGACAGGCCGGACTTCCCCAACAGTCTTGGGTCAAGATCAGTCAGATCCGGACCCTGTCCGTGGAACGCATCGGCGATTGTGTCGGGCGGCTCATGCCAGAGGACTTGGCCCGCATCATCGACGGGCTCAACGAGATCATTGCCTGATCGTCGAGGCCTCAGGCCGCCGGCGGCACCGGTTGTTTTTTCTGGAACATGTTCTCCGTCGTCCCGAACTTCGTCCGGATGGCAACGCCCCAGCCCAGCATGTTCAGGACGAGGCCGAAGAGCAGGCCGATGACGGGCAAGAAGCCGATCAAGCCGACGACGAGAAGCCCCATGAGGACGGCCCCGATGGCCGAGGCCTGGCGGGAGCCGAAGGCCCGGAGAAGGCTGTCGCCGAAAAAGTAGAAAACGACCAGCCGCCCGAAGATCTTGATGATGATGCCCGCCGCGATGAGGGCGAGCAGGACCGGGATCCCGATGAGGATGATGCTCAGAAGGGCCGCGAAGACGACGAGGCTGACGAAGACGATGTGGGCCAGGAAGCCGATGGCGAAGACCGGCCAGAAGGATTTTCTGAGCTCGGTCGCGGCCAGGGCGATCGGTTTCGGGAAAATGGCCGCCCCGACCAGGGCTAGAACGAGCCAGACGAAGAGGCCGATGAGGTGGAGGACGAGGATGATCGGGATGAAGGAGAAGCTGAAGATCCCCTTGAAGAGGTCTCCCCTGAACAGCTTTTCGCCGATCTCGGAGCCCTTGAGATAAACCGTATCCCCGTGGATCGTGCAGCCCGGCTCCTTTTCGAGGGTCCCGCCGAGGGAGACGACGTCCCCCTTGATGACGGCCGTCGACTTGATGACGATCCGGGAGCCGATGCCGACCACGGCGTCCCCGACCTCGCCGCTGACGGTGATCGTGCCGCCGATGGCCACGACGCTCTCCCGGACCCTGCCGTCCACGACGGCGTTGCCGCCCATGGTGAAGACGTTGCCCTGGGATTCGCCGACGGCCACCGTGACGTCCTTCTGTATGCTGAGGCCCTGGAAGCCGGCCAGCGGCCCGCCCAGGACGAAAAAGACGGCCAGAGAAAAGAGGGTGAGGGCCAGCCTTTTTTTCTTCATGATCTTTCTCCCAGCGAGACGATTTTCTTCACTCCGAAAAGGACCAGGAACGACAAGACGATGGCCAGGGCCAGGCCGAGGCCCAGGACCTGAAGCCTGAGGAGAGAAGAGAGGGCGCCGAGGGCCTTCAGGACAGCCGCGCTCATCTCTCCCCCGAGCTTGACGAGAACGCGGGCGAGCTCGAGCGCCTTCGCGAAGAGCGGGACGGCCAGGCCGAGGAAGTCGATGACGGACCGGCCCAAAGAGACCAGCACGTCGGCCAGGCTCTCGCCGGTCAGGAGATAGGCCCCCAAGAGTCCGGTCAGGAGGATGGCCGTCCCGGTCGCGACGGGAGCGAGCCAGCCGGGAGCGCGGCGCTCTCCCGCCGGGAGCCTGCTGAGGACGGTCGCGGCGAAATCCGGCGGGATGTCGATGGGGGGAAGCTCGGCGACAGCCGTGTTCAGGGCCCGGCGGTCCTCGAGGAGCCGGCGGCAGGCCGGACAGGCGGCGAGGTGGGCTTCGAGCTCACGGCATTCGGCCTTGTCCAGCTCTCCCTCGAGGTAGAGGTCCATCCGGTCAGGACGAAGGCAGGTCACGGCGTTTCCTCCCATTGCCGGCGGAGCATTTCCTTGGCCTGGAAAACGCGGTTCTTCACGGTCCCGACGGGCAGGCCCTTGATGTCGGCGATCTCCTCGTAGGAGAACTCGTTGACATGCCTCAGGACAAAGAGCTCCCGGAGCCCCTCCGGGACCCTCGCGAGGGCCCTCTCGATCCTGGCCCGGACCTCGGCCAGCTCGTATTTCCGGGCGGCGGACGGCTCCCGGTCCTCGACCTGGATCCTTGGGGAGCCGTTGTCCTCTTCGAACGGCCGATCGAGGGATACGGCCGTGATCTTTTTTTTGCGCCAGTGGTCGATCATGTGGTTCGAGGCGATCTTGAACAGCCAGGTGCTGAACTTGAAGGACGGCCGGTACGAGGCCAGGGACGCGTAGGCTTTGAGGAAAATGTCCTGGGCGAAATCCAGGGCCGTTTCCCGTTCGCCGGTCAAGCGCCCGAGGTAATTGACCAAGGGCTGCTGGTACCTGAGAATGATCATTTCAAACGCCTTCCGGTCACCCTTGAGGGCCTTTCGGACGAGTCGGCTGTCGTCGTTCATCGGAGACTTCCGGCCCTCACCTGTTCATACGGGTCATGGGTGGAAAGGTTTAGCGCTTGATCGCCCCTGTATCATCGATGACCTCGGTGCCGGGAGGGACCTTGAGCTCGAACGTCCCGGCGGGGAGGGAGGCGTTTGTCCGGACGCCGCTGAATTGGAACTCCCTTTTATTTCCCGCCCATTCGAAATAAATGGCGCGCCGGAGGAGCCAGGTCTTGCCGTCGACCTCGAGGAGGATGTGGGAGTAATCCCCTTCCTGCCGCGGCGTAAGTTTGATCTGGAGGACCCCGGCCGTGTCGGTCGGGAACCGGGAGTCCTCGATGACATAAAGGTCCCGGAACGACTTCCCCCCCAGGAAAATGCCCAGGATGTCCGATTCATACGCCTCGGGCGGGACCCGGCTCCGGGTGAGCTGTTTTTCCTCGGGAAGGTACATCTGGACGATCCCGCCCGCATAAAGGAAGGTCTTCTCCTGAGGGTCCTTGTATTGCCAGCGCATCCGGTCCGGCTTCTGGAGGAAAAGCTCGCCGCGCTCATGGAGCGGGTCTGGGACCGACGGTGAAAAATAGAGCTGATCGAACCGGGCCCGGAGAGAATGGAGCCCTCTGAGCGCCTTTTCCAGGTTTGCCGCGGTCTCCTCCGGAGTGACCGGGAAGGCCAGCCCGGCCAGGGACAGCATAACCGTGAATAGGGCCCACCTGCGCATCATTCCGCAATTATAACACATCAAGCTGCCCTTCCCAGGGCCTCGGGGATGGTATTTTGGTGACATATTTTGGTGACACATAACTAATTACCGAAATAGGCCGGGCCCTAATTAGTGCATTTAGTTGTGTGTCACCGAAATTAGGCGGGCTGGCTACGCGAGCGGCTTTTTGTTATAACTGGGCCCGCATGAAGATCGAGCTGCTGGCGGCCGTCCTCATCTCCTTCGCCCTTCTCCTCGCCGCCGGCCTGCTCTTCCCGAAAAAGCTCCGCGACCTGGACGCATTTTTCCTGGCTTCCCGCCGGCTCGGCGCGCCGCGGGTCTCGTTCTCGCTCTGTGCGGCCTGGGTCGGGGCCGCATCGCTCCTCGTCTCGACGGACCAGGCCTTCCATGAGGGGATCAGCGCCGCCTGGGTCATCGGGCTGCCCGCCGTCGCCACCCTCCTTCTGCTCCTGCCGCTCGTGAAGGCTGTCCGGCGTATGGACGGATCGACGGTCTCGGACGCGATGGAGGCCCGTTACGGTCCGGCCGCCCGTCCGGCAACGACGTTCCTCATCGTCTGGTATATGACGGTCCTCGCGGCCTCGCAGATGGTCGCGGCCGGCAATTTCCTGAAGACCTTTCTCGGGACCTCCTACCTGACCAGCCTGGCTGTGACCGCGGCCGTGGTCCTGGCGTACCTCGGAGCGGGCGGGTTCCTGGCCGTGGTCCGGACCCACACCGTCCAGTTCTTCCTCCTCGCGGCCGGGGTTCTCGCACTCACGGCCTCGCTCTGGGTCCGCTCGTCGTGGCGTGAAGTCACGGCCTTGGCCAACCGCCAGGGGACGCCGGGCTATTTTGATTTCCTGGCCCACGCCGACCGGAATGTCCTCATCGCCCTCTCGTTCGTCCTGGCTTGGACGATTTCCCCCATCGCTTGGCAGAGGATCCAGGCGGCCCGGACAGACGCCGCGGCTCGAAGAGGTGTCGCCGGCGCCGCCGTCGTTTTGGGCCTTTTCTATTCCGCGATCGTCCTCGCCGGGCTGCTCTTCCTCCCGCTCTTCCCCGGGGCGAAGCCGGCGAACCCGCTCGTGTCCGAATATATCGCGCTCAAGACGGGACCCGTCCTGGGCGGATTTATCTTCGTCACGGTCCTGGCCGCGATCCTGTCCACCATGGCCGCGGCCATCAACGCCGGGGCCTTTTCCCTGGCCAAAGACCTTCTCCGGTACCGGGGGGCCGGGCGGGGCCGCGGTTCCATGGCCATGAGCCGAGCGGCAACGCTTCTCGTCGGCGGAGCGGCTTTCCTGGTGGCGACGCGTTTCCAGGACATCCTGAAGACGCTGGGCCTGGCCTCGAAGATCATGGCCGAAGGCCTGTTCATCCCCGGGCTCGCGTCCATCCTGATGAAAAGGCGGGCCCCCCTGGCCGGGCTCCTCAGCCTCCTCATCGGGGGAGGGTACGCGCTCGTCTGTTTTCTTGGCGAGGCCGGAGCCCTTTCCGTTGCCGTCCCGGCCTGGCCGCGCTCCCTGCCTCTGGGGCTGACCCTGAGTGCCGGGGGATTCGTCATCGGCCTTGTCGCCGACGGCCTCAGGAGGCACCCCTCCTGACGCTCCCCGGGGACTCGAGGGGTTGACTTTTTTGGGGAAAAGATTAAAGGTTATATGCAGCGAACGGAGGGGAAAATGAAAAAAAGACCGATTCTCTTGGTGTTCTTGACGGTCCTGGCCGTCATGGGCTTCGGGCAGACGGCGGCCGACCACGTCAAGGCCGGCGACGAGGCCTATGCCCGGTTCGACGATCAGAAAGCCCTGGAGCACTACCAGGAGGCCCTTAAGCTCGAGCCTCAGAACTACGAAGCCCTGTGGAAGGCGTCCCGGGCTTGCGTCGACATCGCCGACGTCATCCCGGCGACCGACAAGGACGTGAAACAGCGCCAGATGAAGCTCTACTCGGACGCCACCGCGTATGCCCATAAGGCCGTGGCGGCGAACGCCAACGACACCTGGGGGCATTTCCAGGTTTCCGCGTCCCTGGGCAAGAAGCTCCTGCTCCTCGGCAAGAAGGAACAGATCGACGGCTCCAAGCAGGTCCGGGCAGAGATCGACAAGGCCATCCAGCTCGACCCCAACAATGACCTGGCCTACCACGCCCTCGGGCGGTGGCACCGGCGGATGGCGGAGATCGGGGGCGCCCAGCGGTTTTTCGGAAGCCTCGTCTACGGCTCCATCCCGAAGGGGTCTTTCCAGGAGTCGGAGAAATACCTCAAAAAGGCCGTCGAGCTCAAGCCGGACTTCGTCAACCACCACCTGGAGCTCGGAAAGACCTATGTGTCCCTCGAGAAATTCAACCTGGCCGCCCAGGAGTTTCAGAAAGCCATCGACCTCCCCAAGACGGCCTCGAAGGACGATATGCTGAAGGCAGACGCGCAGGCCGAACTCGCGAAGATCAAGAACAAGACGAAATAGCCGGGGCGGGTGACCCTATTCGGGTTCAGAAAACACCTGGGCGGTGAAGACCTCGATCTTTGCGCCCTTCTTCCATTCGTCGGGGCCGAGCCCGGCCTTGAGACAGCCGTGGCGGAGATACGTTTCCCGGTCCCATCCCTGCTCGACGGGGACTTGAGGCAGGAGAAGGCCGCGGCAGTGCCCCTTGGCGATGGTGATCCCGTGGCGGCCGACCTCGACGTCCGCCGCGTCCTTCACCGGCTCCGGAAGGCTGAGGACCGAGATCTCGATCCGGGTCCCGGCCAGCTCTTCCGGGGTCAAGGGGTTGAACCGGAAATCCTGGCTGGCCGCGGCCACGGCCATCTCGACGATTGTCTCGGCCAGCGCTTTATAGGGCAGGGGATAGCCGACACAGCCCCGGAGCTCCCCGCCGGCTTTCAGGGTGACGAACGCGCCGCGCTTTTCTCTCAGCCACCCCTCTTCGGCTGGGGCCCGGAGATGCTCTCCGGTCGCGAAATAATGTTCGATGGCCCGGCGGGCCAGGCCAAGAAGATACCGCTCCTGCTCGCGCGTTAGGCTTTTACTCACGGACAACCCCCTTCGAGCCGCATTCGAGAGGAATGGGCGCCAGGGTGAACACCCTGTCGAACTCAATAAGAAACGGCTTTGCGACCGTTCTGTCCCGGGAGAAACGCACGTCAAGGAGCACTCGTCCATAAAAATAGGGCCCGAGGAGCGACTTCTTCAGCGCCGCGCCCGGCCGGACGGCGAAGAAACCAACCACTCTTCTCCCGAACAGACGGTCCAGCTCATCGAGGCCGGCGGGCGGTGGGAGGACAGCTCCGGCGGCGGCCGGGAAGATCCTCTCTACGAAGACGCGCGGCCCTCTCCTATGCCCGATGAGCAGGCCCCAGGCCGGGGGCGCTGGACGGAGAATTTTCAGGGCGTCCAGGTCGACGGAGGCTTCCCGGGTGACGAACACATCCACGCTCCGGATTATACCAAATCTCCTCCCCGTTTTCTCCTCCTAACCCTTTTCCCAATTGAAACCAAAGGCCAATTGACAGCTTCCATGCGTTCCCGAAAAACGGAGTCAGGCTGGGATGTGCCATACGCCCAGGTAGGCGTAATAACACGATCGGCACAAGAGAAGGTCAGGCATGCTCCGTCCGGCCAGTCAGTCCATGAACCAGTGGGACTCTACGGGGGGCTGATTTTCCGGTTCTGACCATCCTCCCGCGGACCCATGCTCTCGAGGGAGCGTGGGGCGCTTTCCTGTAGGAATAAACGGAAGATGGCCCAACGCTCGTCGTCTAAATTGTTGTGAAATGTGGTATGATTCTTAACAAAGGAGATTGGTGGGCAAGATGAAAAAAAAGACGACGATAGCGGTCCTCCTCGTTCTATTAGCTTTGGGAGCGACGGCCCAGGCCCAGGAAAACTCGAAGTTTTGGATCATGCCCACGGTCGGCTACCGCACGGCCGGGAGCTTCGCCATCAGCAGCGAAGACGTGGCTTACACCAGCCTCAAGGTGGAAGATGCATTCGCCTATGGGCTGACGCTCGGATACCGTTTTCATGCGGCCGTCGCGGTTGAATTCACCTGGAGCAGGTCGCATTCCGCAATGATGGGCGTTTATCCCTCCGACGCGGATCAGGCGAACGATAAGCTGTTCGAGGTCAACGAAGACCAGTTCCAGGCGAATCTTCTCTTGTCCGCCGGGTACGTGATCGGCAAGATCCGGCCCTATTTCCTGATCGGCCTGGGACTCACGTCCGTCAACCCGACCGGTGACATCAGCGGGGCCACCCGCGTGGCCTGGGACATGGGGATGGGTCTCGAAGGGATGATCAGCAAGAGGATCGGGCTGAAGGGACAATTCAAACTCATCCCCACGCACGTCAGCAACATGGATACCATCCTCATGGAATGGGACGGCGGCTATCAGGCTACGACCACAAGAAATATGATGGCGCAGTGGGAGTTCAGTCTGGGGCTGGTTTTTCACCTCTGATCCGCG
Organism: Candidatus Aminicenantota bacterium; assembly: GCA_963796835.1. Taxonomy (GTDB): domain Bacteria; phylum Acidobacteriota; class Aminicenantia; order Aminicenantales; family Saccharicenantaceae; genus DATKJS01. The sequence goes on from CAWCND010000009.1 coordinate 310,666, forward strand.
CGGACCCGGGTCAAGGAGCGACTAGGAGAAAGGTTGCTCCGTCCTCAAATACCCCTCGTGCCACTTTGCCTGGCCAGGAAGCCGACTTCCCCTGCCATAAACAAAAGAGTCAGGACAACCAGGCAGATCAGCGAGGGGTCCAACCATGGGCGGTCACGCCCGAAGGCCGGCTCGTGCCCGGAAGCGTTCATCAGGCATCGATGCGGGCCGGTAACCTTGACTCGGGCCGAAGGTTCGATTTATGATGGGGCGGGGTTCGGGAATGAAGTACGAAATCGTCGTGGTCGGGGCCCTCGAAACCAACTGTTACCTTGTCTACTGCGAGGAATCCCGGGCTTGCGCCATCATCGATCCAGGGGCCGAACCGGGCAAGATTATCGCCGCTATCGCCGAGCTCGAAATCAAGCCCGCCCTCATCCTCAACACGCATGGGCACGTCGATCACATCGGCGCGAACCGGGACATGAAGGAAAAATACGCCGTCCCGCTCTATCTTCATGCCGCGGACACGAGCATGCTCGAAGTCACCGAGCATATTGAAATAAGCCTGCTCCTCGGGGCCAAGGACTCCCCGCCGCCGGATCATCTCCTGGTCGACGGGGACGAGATCCGGGTCGGCCTCTTCTCCCTCCGGGTAATCCACACACCGGGCCACACCCCCGGAAGCGTGGGATTCTTGGGGCCGGGGGTCCTTTTTTCCGGAGACACGCTCTTCTGCGGCGGCGTCGGGCGGACCGACCTCCCCGGCGGATCCTGGAAAGACCTGGAGAAATCCATCCGCGAGAAGATCCTGACCCTCCCGGGTGAGACCGTCGTCCTGCCGGGCCACGGGCCGCGGACGACGGTCGAGCAGGAAACGCTCTCCAATCCGTTCTTCACATGAGGAATCCCGCCTCCTCGCCCGGGGACACGCTCCGGATTTTCCTCGAATACCTCGCGGTCGAGAAGGGCCTGGCCCAAAACACCATCCTCTCGTATTCCCGGGACCTTCAGAAGTTCCTGGCCTTCGTCAAGAAGGAAAAGATCCTCTGGGCCGGGGTCGACGAAGGAGCGGTCGTCCGGTTCGTCCACCAGACGAGCCGGGCCGGGCTCTCGGCGCGGTCCATGGCCAGGCTCATCTCCGCCCTCAAGTCCTTCTTCAAGTTCCTCATCCTCAGCGGGTTCCTGAAGAAGGACCCGGCCTCGGATCTTTCGACGCCCTCGACATGGCTCGCCCTGCCCAAGGTCCTGACGGTCAAGGAGGTCGAGGAGCTCCTCCGGGCTCCTGACGAGAAGGAGCCGCGGGGAGTCCGCGACAGGGCCATGCTCGAGGTCCTCTACGGGTCCGGTCTCCGGGTCTCGGAGCTCGTGACCCTCAGGCCCGCGGACGTCAACCTCGACGAGGGCTTCCTCATCTGCCGCGGGAAGGGGGGGAAAGAGCGGATCGTGCCCCTCGGCCGAGAGGCCTGCGCCTCCGTCGGCCGGTACCTCCGCGAGGTCCGGCCGCGGTTCGAGGCCGGCCAGAGCCCCTTCCTGTTCCTCACGCGGCGGGGGAAGGAGTTCACGCGGCAGGGCTTCTGGAAGCTCCTCAAGGCCTACGCGGTAAAGGCCGGGCTGGCCGCCAAGATCAGCCCCCACACTCTCCGCCACTCCTTCGCCACGCATCTGCTCGAGCGCGGGGCGGACCTGAGGTCGGTCCAGCTCATGCTCGGGCACAGCCAGATCACGACGACGCAAATTTACACTCACGTCAGCCGCGAGCGGCTGCGCCGGGTTTACGACCAGTTCCATCCCCGGGCTTGACGGGATTATTAATGGCGGATGAGGGTGACGGAGACGGCGGCTTTGTGGGAGGCGGCCACGAAGACCGCGCCCTTCTCCCGCGGTGACCAGCCCTGGCGCTTCCATTCCCAGGAGAATGATCTCTCGAAACGGCCGCGGTCCAGCGCGTCATCGCCGACCGCGATGAGGTTGCTTCCCTTCGAGATCGAACCGCCATAGCCGGCCCCGGCGCCGGAAAGCTCCTTCGAGCGCGGCAGGACGAGGTCGGATTTTTCCGAGGAGGGGTCGAGCGGGATCCGGATCCCCTCGACCTCAAATTCGAACCGGAGCTCCCGGTCCTGCCTCATGATGTAGTGGACCCGTAGCCGGGGTTTCTCGGCGGTCTCCTTTTCGGTCAAGATGCGGGTGGCGTCCGGCCGGGAGGCCTTCTCGCGGATCTCCCAGCGCGGGGCGTCCGTTTTCGTGTGGTAGAGGAGGAAATCATCCCCGTCCTGCTCCATCGTCCCCTCCCACTGGTCCCTGAAATCAAACTCTCCGACGCAAGTCGTTTCGAGGTTCCTGACCGTGTAGTCGCCTCGGACGCTCAGAGCGAATCGGATCTCCCACCATGGCGGGCGGGGGAGAAGTGGCGGTGCTCCGGCCATGGGGAGAAACCAGAGGAACGGCAGAGCGCACCGCAGGACCGCTCCGATGGCCCGGCGCTTTCCTCTTTTCATTGTGGGCAGTCCCGTAAGGGCCCTCCCGCCAAGGACGGGAAGGCCCTTCCGGGGCGGGTTCAGACTTTGTATTTCAGGAATGCCCCGATGTGGCCGTAACGGTCGAGCTTCGAGGGCGGCGTGATGTGTTTCACTCCGCAACTCCGCTTGAGGGCCGTCTCGATGGCCTCGTCGATGACGTCGACCAGAATGTCTGTTTTCTTCTCGCAGACGGGACACTTGAGTTCGTCCACGTACAGGAACTTATGGGTCGGACAGATGCGGCCCGGCTTGGAAAAATTATGCGTGACCACGAGGGACTGGACCTCGAACACGTTCAGGCGGGCCAGGGTGTCCCTGAGCCCGGAACAGGCACGTCCGCCGCGCTCGAGCTCGGCGATCAGCTTTTGGACGGTCGCCTCCTCCTCGGCCTTCTTGATCTGGTCCTCGAGCTCCAGGGATTCTCTCAGGACCTTGGCGGGGGCATCGCCCGGCCGGGACTTCATCCGGCCCTTGATCTTCTCCTTGAGGTAGCTGTGGAGCAGCGATTCGAAGTCGACGTGGTGGTTGTCCTCATATCCCACGAAAAGCCAGTCGAAGCTGTGCTTCTTGAACAGGTCGAACGTCACTTGGGCAGCTTTCTTAAAATGCTCGTGGAGGCGGGCGTCGAGGTGCCGCTCGATGCGCTTGGCTGAGGTCCCTTCGAAACCTCCTTCCTTGACCTTGCCGGGGACGTCGCTCGAGATGCGCTCGATCGGCCGGATCTCGCCCATCACGATCTCGCTCCATTCCGCCTCCCGTCGGCCGAGAAGGAGGACGCAGATCCGGCTGTACCTGTCGAGGATGGCGTCGAGCGGCCGGACGTAGAACGTCGAATCGAGGACGATCCGGTTCCTCGGCCCGTGGGGGAGCTCCACAGGCAGCCAGAATTTCTGGCGGCTGCAGGAGAAGATGGCCAGGCCGGCGGCGTTCATGGCCGCCAGGTGCTGGGAACAGTGCTCCGCGATGAGGTCCAGGTCCCGGCCGAGGGACTCTTTCTTTTCCTTGGAGGCGTCCATCGATTCGACCTGGAGTCTCGCGGCGGTGAGAAGGTTTTTCATAGACACCTGGATCTCCTTCCGGTTCAGCCGGCCCTTGTCCGTATCCAGGTAAAACGAGGTGACGAGGTCGTCGCGGCCCTTGAACTTCGTGAGCGTCTCGAGGTCCGGGCGTCCGGAAAGCTTCATGGATCCTCCTAAACAAGGTTTTCGGGAATTCCGTGACGATGCTGAGAGCGATTGATGAAAGTCATCATCAACGCCATAACAATAAGTGGCGGGAGGCGGTTTGTCAAGTCGGCGATGACAGAACGACGGGTCCTGATGACAGGATCACAAGACGGAGAATTCCCCCGGCAGCGCCTTTACACCCGGCGGCGGAACCGTTATAATAAGGCCCCCTGAGAGTCGAGGCCTCGGGCCTCTGGGTGCGGAAGTGGCGGAATTGGCAGACGCGTAAGCCTCAGGAGTTTATGGCCGCAAGGCCTTGTGGGTTCGAGTCCCACCTTCCGCACCACTTCTTCTTGTCTGCAAACATCTCCCCGAGGGTGAACAGGGTATCGAAGGGCGGGTTCCAGATGATGTGGATGTCGTTGCCCCTCAGGATGGCCCGGTCCAGTATAACCTCAAGGATTTTGTGCTTCCCATATAGGTCGGCTCTGTGGTAAGTGTCCTTCACGCCCTGGAGTAATTTCAGGACTTGTGAACCTTGCTCTCGGTACCGGAAATTGTGGCTACTCAACTTCTCGATATCGGACTCTATCCGATGCAAGTCGGCCTGCAATTCGGCCTGGACTTCTTCATATTGTTCGGGCGATATCCTTCCGTCAAGCCGGTCTCTGTAACTAAGCTTGAGATGCGTTCTCTTCCTCGTTCTCTCGGTCTCAAGACGGCGAAGTTCCTTCCGTTCGAAAACCTCTTCCTGGGTGTTTGTCTTTTTTAACCGCTCGCGAACCTTCTCGACAACGAGGTCGTCCAAATACAACTTCCCGATTTCGGCCTCGATGAGGCTGTCGATTTCTTCCTCTTTCCAGTATTTCTGCGGGCACCTGTCGGTCCCGAATTTTTTCTTGTACCATGCGGAGTCAACCCGCGTCTTCCCGTTCGTGCAAAAATAGTAGACGTACTTGCCCTTGCCGTGCCGGCCAGGCGGGTCGTCGGCCGTGATTGAGCAGTGGCAGTATCCGCACTTGAGGAAGGGACGGAAGGCAAAAAACTTCTTGGTCTCTGGGTGGCTGAAGGTCCGGTTCTCGTTGAGGCGGGCCTGGACCTGGTTCCAGACTTCCCTCGAAACCAGGGATGGATAATTGCCCTGGTGAAACGTTCCGCCTGATGGAAATTCTCCATAATAGAAACAGTTCGTGAGAATTTTGTGGAGGCCGCCTGCGGTGATCGGACCTGGCGCTCTCTGTGGCGATGGTTTTGTAGTTAGGCCGCGAGCATTCAGTTCTGCGGCCAAGGTTGTCAATGAGTGTCCGCCCTTCGCGAATGCCTCAAAGGCCCAAGTGACGATCGGTGCGCGGTCTGGGTCCATAACGACGGTCCTTCGTTTTCCTGAAGGATCTTTTTCATCCACGGCATTGAAATAACCGATTGGGACCAGGTGGGGCACGCGGCCTTGCCGCGCCGCTTCCGCTATTTTCGTTCTAACCTCGTCCCCCCTCTCGCGGTTGTCCAGTTCGGCCAAGGCTCCCATCATCTGGAACACGAACCGGTCCGTGCCAGGAGAGTGCTTGTTGATCGTCTTGTTGTCTTTCACCAGGACGACGGACACGTCGTTGTCGTCGATTAAGGATTGGATAATATAGAAATCCTTATAATGTCGGCCCAGGCGGTTTTGCGTCCAAGCGAATATGGTACCCACCTTATTTGCCTTGACGAACTCAACCATCTCCTTGAACCTCTTCCTGCGTTCGGAGGTCTTCGCGGACTCGGTGACAATGAACGTCCTCACGACGTCGGACTTTTCCGCCGCTTTCTTCAGCAAGTCTTCCTGGGAATCAAGCGAATAGTGGCTTTGCCCCTCCGAGGAAATCCGAATCCAAAGTACGGCGGTGTCGCTCATTTCCGCTTCTTCACGTCCTTGAGGGTCTTGGCGAGGTCGGCGAGTTTGTCGAGGCCGGGAGACGAGTCTTCCAGCACTTCCTGGAGAGTTTGCTTTTCCGCCTTCACAATCAAGCCCCTGTCCTTTTCGGCATCTGGGGGCCTGTACGACGGTTTCTGTTTTTTACCCATGCCTATATTATACTGTGCTTTTTGCCCCCTGGAGAATCAACGACGGTTTATTTATTTTTTCTTTTTGCCAATGTTTTTCTCTTGGCTTCCAGCTCAAGTGCTTTTTTCTTAACCCTTGCCTTCTTCCTTTGAGCGGTTTTCCAGTCATCCCATTCTCGGTCGGCATACTCATAGCATTCAGGCACGATGTCAATGTCACCTGCAAAATAGGCGAGAACATTTCCTAATCGGTTAGCGTCCTTTTCAGAAAGTTTCGACTTCAACCTGCCTACATGCCACATCTCATTTAGGAGATGACCGAATTTTCGTGCGACGAGTTCCCTACTGAGGCGAGTTTTTTTCATCGTTCGCACCTCCTTCTGCACTGAGACAATGATGGACCTGAAAACGGAGTTTGTCCAGGGAAAAAAGGCAGCCGGGCACGCGAGGGATTGTCATTCCAGGCGCCTGGAGTTAGAATCGGGCCAACGGAAGGCATCTGATGGAAGAAAACACCCTCTATTATGGCGACAACCTGGACATCCTCCAGCGATACATCAAGGACGAGACCATAGACTTCGTTTATCTCGACCCCCCGTTCAAGAGCAGCCAAAACTACAACATCCTGTTCAAGGAGAAAAATGGTTCTCAGGCTGCGAGCCAGATTCGGGCTTTCGAGGACACTTGGACCTGGAGCCAGGAGGACGAGGCCATCTTTGCCGACCTCGTGACCAAGGGCGATAAGGTCGCCGACTGCCTTCAGGCATTCAGGACATTTTTGGGGCCGTGCGATATGCTGGCCTACCTCGTAATGATGGCCCCGCGATTGGCCGAGTTACGCCGCGTCATGAAACCGACAGCGAGTATTTATCTCCACTGCGACCCGGCCGCCAGCCATTATCTGAAGATGCTAATGGATGCAGAATACGGGCCAGCCAATTTTCGAAACGAAGTGGTTTGGGCACGCACCGCCGCAAAAAGTCTGATGACTCGTCGCCTTCCGAGCAACCATGATGTGATTCTGAATTACCAAAAAACCCCTCAAGCAAAGTGGTCTCTGGCCGAAGTGTTTCAACCTTATGATCCTGAAGCGCTTGATTCAAAAACAGCCTCAAAATACTGCCATCGTGATCCTGACGGAAGACTCTACCAGTTATCGGACTTGACGAATCCAAATCCGGATCGGCCGAATTTACGGTACGAGTTCTTGGGTATAACAAAAGTCTGGAGATGGACCAGGGAAAGAATGCAGAAGGCCTATGACGCCGGTCTTGTCATTCAACCCAGTCCTGGATCAGTCCCTCGATTGAAGCGATACCTTGATGAGCAAAGGGGTCGTCCACTGGATGATGTATGGACTGATATCCCGCCTCTTAACTCTCAGGCGAAGGAGCGCTTAGGTTATCCGACACAAAAACCAGAGGCACTATTGGAACGGATTATTCGCCTTTCGACCGAGACGGGCGATCTCGTGCTCGACCCGTTCTGCGGATGTGGGACAACGATTGCCGCCGCTCAGAAGCTTGATCGCCGCTGGATTGGAATCGATATTACCCATCTCGCAATTACTCTGATGAAGACTAGGCTCAACGATGCTTTCGGGAGCCAAATTGCTTACAAGGTAATTGGCGAACCCGCTTCACTCCCCGACGCTCAGGCCCTGGCCGAATCCGACCCCTATCAATTCCAATACTGGGCGCTCGGCCTCGTCAACGCACGCCCGGTTGAACAAAAGAAGGGCGCGGATAAAGGCATCGACGGAAAAATTGTTTTCCAAGGCGAAACAACCGGAATATTTGAACAGGTCATAATATCCGTCAAGGCCGGACAATTGATGGCTCATTACATCCGGGACCTCCGGGGCGTCCTCGACAGGGAGAAGGCCGCTATCGGTGTCCTGATATCGATGGAAGAAGCATCAAAGCCAATGCACACGGAGGCCTTCACCGCGGGATTCTTCGAGTCAAAGACCTGGGGCCGCAAGTACCCGAAGATTCAACTGTTCACAATTGCCGAACTCCTGTTAGGAAAGAAGATCGACATGCCGCCGATTAAACAAGTCGGCGCGACATTCAAGAAGGCGGAGCGGCACCAACCAAAAGGCGTGCAATATAATCTGCCCACGAAGACCAAAGACTCAGGGGATTCTATAGAATGAATATGGATAAAAGAATCCAGCAAAGATGGAAATAACTCACTTATGAACGAACAAAATGATTCAATTAAGAGGGCGCTTTATCTTCTTAAGTATTTTCCAGGGGTAGCAGTTCTTGCTTATGCTTATTTATACTTCATAGGATACTTATACTTATTCTTCTATTTTTCACGATGGGGCCTCAATGTGCACGAAATTGGATTTTCAATTGTCGATTATGCCACTGTTGCCCTTTCTCCGTGTTCAATTTTGTTAGGGGAGGCAATAGGTTCTTTCATATTAGGTTTTATGTTAAGCAGTCGAATCTTGCTTAGACCGTCTAGAAGTGAGCAAAAGAGACTAAACGCACTGTTGAACCGTTCCATTTTATTTCTCGTGCCGGTTATCATGGCGGCGGGTGCGGCATTTGAGCTCGTCAGACATAAATCAATCTGGGCCTGGTCGGCGATGCTTTTCTTCATTCCATTGATGTTTTATGGCCTTGGGATTTTAGCAGCCACCTACAAAATTAGGAAAGAATCAATTTACTTCAACTGGGCCTGCACATTATCCCTTTTTATTTTAATTGCCCTACTTTTTTTCGCTGGAGTAACTGGAAACTTAGATGCTAGAGCGTATAGGAAGTATCCTTTTAGTACTATCAGCGAGCCAGGAGCCTTGACTGAAGTAACCATACTTAGCCAAGCTCCTATTGGAGGGATAGAAATCTTTCAGGTTGCTCCGAATCGATACGAAGGCCTAAGTTTGTTAACTTTTAAGGGCGATATTTATTATTTCGTTCCATACGCGGGAGGGCAGGCTTTCAAACTGCATTGTGATTCATTGAACCAACGCGCTCATGAACTTCAAAAGGAAATAACTGATAATCTTGAAGAAGTTAAGAAGAAGCAGGGGCAAAACAATAATGAGCAGATTGCCGAATTTCAAAAACAAATTGAAAAGAAAATTGATAATGTTAAAAAAGGCAGTCTTAGTATAGAAGCACAAAAAGTGCTGCAAAATGAAATTAACAATGACCTCCGTTCCGTTAAGGAACAATTGAGGAACAACGAGACGTTATCAAAAGAAACTGGCCGTATCCTAGACCTGGCTAAAGCGAAACAGAAGGACGTAGAAAAGGTTGCCGATGACCTTAAAAATTATATCGCAGCCTATTTACCTAAAAGTAGACCTTGCTATGCAATAAGAAGCAGTGAGATTGTGACTCTCATCTATTTGAATAAGGAGGAATCGTCAAAGCCAACAGCGAAATCGAAAAAAGATAATCAGAAAAAGTCCTAACCCGTCCTCATGGAAAGTTCCTAGTTTTAAATAAACAAGACGAATTGGCTGGCACCTAAGGCTGGCCGGCTGCTAACTTGCCGCCAGCTAAACCAGGCTTGTAGTCGGCACTAGGCAAAGCATTCATCACTCTGGAAAGTAATAAAAAAAGGCCGCCGATATCGACGGCCTTTGAGATCGGGCAGGACCTAGAGAGTTAGTCCTTGTCCTTCTTTTGCTCTGGGCGGGGATGGATAAGCCGCTTGTCAAGGGTGAGCCCCGGGTGCTTTGCCACGGCGCAGGCAGCGTATTTGTTTTTTCGATGCTATATTTACCGTTACTTTTGGCCTTGAGGCCCTCAGAGGGTTCAGAGCTGGGTGTACCCTGTGGCCCCAGGGCTGGGGGCTGCCCATAAAATGCGCTAGAGGGCGCGAGAGGGGCCTTCTGATGTATGAGGCAGTGTTTAAAGCGCTGGTATGGCAGTCTTGTCTTTCAGGTGTGCCTACGTTTTGTCTTGGCCATGTTGGTGACGGCCACGTTCATATGTTTCTGCCTGGCCAAACTTAGTGCTTTGCGCATATCTGGCTGAGGTACACGGAGAATCTTGGCTTTATTAGCCTGGGTCCTTAAGCGCGAGAGCGCTGCATTGATCCCCGATTTCGTTCCGCTGCGTTCAACCTCAATGGCGTAGTGCCCGCGCACCGCATCGAGCCGGCGGCCTCTTGAAATAGGAACTTCCTTTCTTGCCGCTGAACCCTTGCCAACCCTATGTGCCCTTGTCTCTGCCATGGTCACCTCCCCATCAGTTACAAGATTTGTTTTCTCGCATTACTACGATTCGCCCTTTGATACTTGCTCTGTCTCCCAATGTCATCAAGAAAGCTCGGAGGAGGTTCTGTTAATGGGAGTGTCAGATATCGAATCATTTCAGCTCTCCAGTTTACTAACGTCTCCGTCACCTATTCGTTATTGATTATGCCTTGCAGTTCTGCCCATTATGTCTAGTACGCGGCCGCCCGGCTTGAGGCTGATCGCCGTGTACCGGTGCGCCAGGGCGATGGGGGCCAAGGCGTCACGATATAGGTCCGTCTCCACCTGGGTGATAAGGTTTAGCACCCGAGGTAATTCTGTGTATTGGTCTATGCTAGCTTTCTCCGTAGGGAAGTCGCGTGTGGAGCTCTTTGTAGGAAATGCATAAGGTAGACCAAACACGAAAAGCTTCCCAGAAGGTGTCTTAAAGACAAAGTCGTGACCGTAATAAGTCTCACTGCCGAATCCGTTACCTGAACGCTCGATACCGAGATTCTCGTATCTGAACTCATCTGTAATACTGAATAGGCGATTCATCGGGATATGCCGGTCCAATAATTGCATGTACTCGATAACATACCCTCCCTTCTGGAGACCAACGACTATGGGCATTTGCAGATTCCGAGCTCGTTGCCTTTCTCGCATAAGGTGGAAAAATCTCATGATGGATTGATGGAGCCAGGCCGCTTGCCCGAAAACGGCAAGTGGTCCGTCCACTAGAACCGCAAGACTGCTCAACTGGGCTGGAGCCTCATCCGAAAGGAAACGCAAATAATGGATAGGCAAGAGATGTTCGATATAGTTCATGAACCGGGAGGCGGGTTCCTGGTTTGGATGGAAATCGCTGACGGCTTCCCACAGGCGCAGGCAATCACTAATATATAATGCTCGACCACATTGAGGACACTGGTGTTCAGGTTCTTCTGGATCCAAATAGATATCATGGGCCCCGCAATCCTGTGTCGGACAGCGTTGCACCTTGATTCCTCCGGGAGGGGCATCCCCCTGGTTAGGCCGCAACTGTGCCAAGTCGATAAGTGTGCCCATGAGACTGGTACCTGGCTCATCCCTCCGAAAACGTGTTGGTTCGGACCAAAGAAAAGCATCCATCTGCCTGCGGAATGTTGACTTAACACAATCATCATTTGGCATCTTGAAGTTAGAAAGCGGGAGAACGAGGCTTAGGGTATCGCGATTTCGTTGCAGAGCCGCAACTTTGAATGGATCGATTAGCTGGGTATTGGAGTCCTCTAGGCCTTGGAAGTCACACATCTCGATTAAGATGGTGCTGAACTTGAGGTAGCAGACCTGGATGCTAGGCAGTCGGTCATCTATGCTAGAAGCATAGTAGCTACCATCGGACGCAATCACATAGCTTATTTCAGAGTCTATTTCGTAATCTGGAGGTTCAAGAAAGCAAGATGCCAGGTCTTGACCCGTAGCTTCCGAAGGTTCTCGGAGCGGCCGGCATTGTTCAAGGAAGCTCCGCACATCCGGATTACGGACTACATCGCTATGCGCTGTTTTGCTACCGAATTGATTTTCGTACGGCATCCTCACATCCTCAACTAATCTCTCTGCCCGCCCGTTGGCGCTCCCGATCAGGATCGAACTTGTGTATTTGCACTGGAATAACAAACGGACTTGATAGTGTCTTCGCCCGAGCAAAGCCGACGTCTTGCGCCCGAATCAGCGATGGGCCGAAATCTCCGAAGTCATAGAATTTTGATAGCTCCCGCACTTCACTCTCGTTGTTGATGTGGGAAACGAACATGTTCTCAGTGTTGGCCAGGATGTTAGGGTGGACTGAGGAGATCTCCTGGGTCGCGTACACAATTCCAATCCGAAACTTGGCACCTTCTTTAGCAATCCGTGGCCAGGTATCAGACAGATCATCTTTGCGCCCCATGATGTTGTGCGCCTCTTCGACGTAGATCACGATATTCGGCGGAAAGTTCCCCTCGTTGAATATGCCCATGGACCTTTTAAAGATATGCTGCGCGATAGCCTTACTCAAGCGAGTCCGTTGATTCGGATCACCAACTGAGAGGTCGAGTATTACGATCTTGCCATTAAGCAGGTGCTGGTAGATTTCCTCAGACACATCTTGGGTACGGTCAGGCGAATGGAAATCCTTCAAGGGATTCAGGTGTTTGTAGCCGGTGATGTAAGCATCGTTGCTGTTGCGGCCGGCCAGCATGTTGAGAAGAGCAATGCCGTCCTCATCAAACCAAGGGTTGCCTGAGGATGACTTCAATTGTTCTTCTCGATTCTTAGCTCTTGCTTTCTCAAACCAGCGCACTGCTTGGTCCAGAGTTAGCCTTATTCGTCCTTGCTCTCCACTAGGGAATTCGTTATCTGGATCAATAGTGTTGCGGATTTCCTCGTTGACAGGAAATGAAACGGTAAAGGCGCTTGGTGCAGGAAATCCTGCTTTCTTCAGCATTGCCTGGTAGATAGCCTGCTTAACTTGCCATCGGTTATGAGCGGAGCGGTCTTCCCTGTCAGGCTCTTCGAACGAGACATTAAGGAAGGCCCGCAAGTCTGCTGATGGAGTAGTACGATCCTCCATAACTTGCTGAATAATCATAAAGCCTTCGGGAATCTGCAGATAGAAGTTATTCTGTATTAGATGGAAACCGGGAGAAGACAGCATCCGGTATCGCTCGGTTTGATCAGGGTATACATCAGCCAACGCTCCGATATCCTGTTGGTTAGCATTAGCGTACTCGCCATTGAGATCATAAATGATTTGACCAATTCTTAGGCCCGTTTGATCAGCCGTGCGCTTCACCACAGAAACCAGCTGCTTGATCATATTAGATTTTCCAGTACGAGTCATGCCAAAGACACCGGTGCGCCTAGCTAGAAAATCGATGGACTGAACACGGAAGACAACTTCAGCATCCATTCGCTGTAGCCGATTGGCGGAAGTATAACGGATTGCGCCTATCGGGAAATCCGGCATGGAGCCCGTGATTCCGAGGCGCTGAGCATCTTCATGGGCTGCGGCCTCCCGGATTGGGCTGATATAGTTCACGATCGTGGCCAGGACATCACCCCTTGGCTTGTACACCTGAAGTCGGGCAGCCGAATGATAGGATTCCAAATCGCTTCCGAGGCACAGTCGGCCATCTTCATTGGCATAGAAGGTTCCGAGAATACGACACTGTAGTCCGTTGAATTGCAGCTGGCTGCGGGTCAAATCATCTAGTTCGCCCGAACCTGCACGGCTGTCTTGCCTTTCCTGAAAATGCTCAATCTTGGTAATTACCAAGTCATCATCCATAGGAAGTTTAGCCGAACTAACCACTCTGAGAAGAACGATTTCTTTGAGGGGTGGGCTGGCGGATGTGTAGGTTTCGGGATCGAATGCTGAGGCCAGAAGGAAAGAGTTGTGAGGGACCCCGTTCACTCGCGCCTTCCAAATGTCATTGGTCATGACATAGGCATTCTCGTAGTCAATATGGTAGACCCAACCGATGAAGTTATCGGTTTGGATCATCTGCGGCAATCGGTCTCTTCCTGCGATTCTGTCGGTTATTGGCATCTTATTTTCCCTTTCGGCAAAGGCATGTTACTAGCAATAATTTCTTTTTTTATATAACGCTGATGATGATTCGTACTGGACGAGTAGCATACCGGTACAAGCTGATAGCCTAAGTGGTATCTACGCAAGAGAGCAATCGCCTCGGGGCAAAAGTCATAACTAAGCAGCCAAGGGAGATTCAACTCGGAGAGGCGGCATATCACTGCTTCATGATCTTCCGGCTTGAAATAATAGTTATATAAGCGCTCAGCCTTGTGGAAGAAGGGAGGATCCAGGTAAAGAAAGAGGCCTTTCTGCTGTTTTCCCGGTAATCCAGCATAACGGATTATTGTTTCTTGCCATTCCGCCGTGTCGATGTTCTCGATGAGATTGCGATATTTCCAGAGCTCCTTCAAACGTCCATTATGGTATCGCGATAGAACCGACAATCGATCTTAAATTTCGAAGCTTGACTCTTGCCACCAAGAGGGCCGGCCTTTAAAGACAGGATACCCGAGAAGCTCGTGCGGTTTAAATAAAGGCATTTCCAGGCGTTCGCGCGATGGCCATTTAATGGTAGGTTGCGAAGTCTGATCCATTCGTCCAGCGTAATACCGGCCTTGCGTACTTTATTGCGGAGCCATGTGCCGTCATTGAAAACCGTTAGCCAAAAGGAGGCAATCAAAGGATTGATGTCGTATAATGCGATTTTTTCAACGAGTCTCTTGCCAAGAAGATAAAGCGCAACGCTTGCCCCTCCGGCAAATGGTTCGACGAAGAGCTTGGGACGGAATTTGTTGTAATTAAGAAAACTTTCCATATAATCGCACAGGAATGCCTTCCCGCCAGGATAGCGCAGCGGGCTGCGAAGGGACTTTCCTGAGGTTTCTTTATTCACGCTTTATTCACGCTTCTTTGTTTTCTTTACGCAAACATTGCCCAATTTTGTACCGTTTAGAATCCTTCCGATCACATAGCCCTGCAAACCATCCGTTTTAGCATCAGTATGTTAATTATAATTTGTATTCTGATCTCTTGCATAGTCTTTTGCTCCACTATGCGCGCATACTGACCCGCCCCCCCCTCAATGTACCACCCCTGAAAACTAAGGCCTCTTATTTTCTTTCCGCTTCCAGAGCGTATCCGATCACAGCGTCTACGAATACAGACTTAATGCCGAAGTTCGTGATCCTGATTGTATCGACGCCCGTGCTGCCTCCCGGCCAGACGCAAAAGCCGCTCGCAGACAATCCCAGAAGCACCCACGTAGAGTATTGTTTGCCTTGCGTGTCCTGCATCGGGAACCAGCCTTCGATGCCGAACTCCATCTTTCCTTTCCCAATTACGGGGCCGCTGTCCCCCAGTCCTGCGTTGAAGTTTCCGAAGGGGAAGGGATAAGGCTTTTTCTCCATGAGCAGGACGAGCTGCCCGCCCGGCAGAATCTCCGCATAGCGGCCGTCCGGTGCGCTCAGGGAATCCTTTGCGTTTTGGACATTCTTTTCGGAGACAACCCGGAGGGCATAGAATTTCGGCCTTTCCTTCTGACCCTGGTCCTGAGTCTTTCCAAAAAAACCGCTTGGGGCGCTGGCCAGGAGGCCGGCCGACAAGAATAGGAGAAGGCCTGCTGACAGCAACCTTCTTTTTCTCAACTCCAGCCTCTGATAATAATATGCGTCGCTATAGGGCTTAAGTAAAGCCCGCCCCTCTCCTTTTTCCCACCTCTCCGCGCCTCTGCTGGTTGATCGTCGGGCGGCTTTCTCTTCCCTCCTTAGATTTCGCTGGTCGTCGCGGACTAGTCACCACGACGACCTTCTTCTTCTCATCGTCCCAGGAGACCACCAGGTCATGTTCCTTCAACAGCGCTTGGAGCGAGCGGTTTTCTACGAACTTCTGAAGGTGATACGTTATTATGAAAAGTCCATGCCTGACCAGTGCGTGATCCATGCGCTCGTTCTTTTCCTCCGTTGGCATCGTACTGGGAGGGAAAGCATCCTCCAGCCTCTTCATTTGTGATACTTCATATTCTCCCGGACACTATTTCAATTATTCTAAGATACTTCTCAATGCTTCATAGGGCGTCTTGCCTTTAAATGCTCCGTGTGGACGATCAAGGTTATAGAACCTCTCCCACTCCGCCAATTTCTCATTTAAATCGACATCGTCCGTATATGTCAACAGTTGATAAAATTCTTCCTGATCCGTTCGATGAGATCTTTCAACCTTCCCGTTGAGCTGTGGAGATCGAGGTCTAATATAGACATGCCTCATCCCTTTGTCCTCGACATGCCAGTGAAACTGGGCTTGAAACTCATGGCCTCGGTCTGTTCGGATCGTATGGATGCGGAAGGGGAATTTCTCAATCACATAATCAACAAACTTAATGGCATTCTGCTGATTGTGACGCGGGTAGATTTTCAGCGCCCTGATCCGGGTGGCATCATCAATAGCCGTGTATTGAAAGCGTCGAACCCTGGTTCCCTCAAAGTTCCTGAGAGAGACAAATTTGACATCCACTTGGACGTGATGGCCAGGGACTTCCTTGGCATAACGGCGAGTGTGAATAGCCCTCCGCGCTGAACTCTTCGGCAAGCGTCTCATCCCGTTTCGAACAAGGGTCCGGGAGACGGTGGACTCTGAGGTCTTAATTCCATGGTAGCGCTCCAAGTACCACATGATTCTCTCGGGTCCGAGTTTATATGTCTGCCTCAGGTGGAGGATCTTGTCAACGACATCTTGAGCTAATCTTCGAAGATAATTGAGGACAACAGGTTTTTTCCTAGCTAACCCAGCTTTTCCGCCTTTCTCGTAGGCTTTCTTCCACTCATAAAACGTCGGCCTCGGTACGTTGAATTCGCGACAGGCCTGGATTACAGTGCGGCAAACCGTAGCATACTCAAGAACTGTCCATTTGAAATGAATTCTGAATGCCTCTCCGACTCCTTTTTTCATATGTCAGACCTCCTTTATGTAGCTTAGCAAATAACATAAAGTGTCCGGGAGGATCTGACATATCTACAGCGATGACCTGCCCCCCCCCCCCCCCTAAAATCGCACTGGGGATGGTAAAAAAAAAGCCCCGCCTTCCAGCGGGGCTTAGCGTCGGCGGTCCAGGCCGGCCTAGTCCTCCTTCTGCTCCGGCCTGGGGTGGACGAAGCGCTTGTCCAGCGTCACTGGGTGCTTGGCGGCGACGCGCTCGGCGTACTTGCTCTTGGGCAGGCGGCCGGCCTTCCAGAGGACGATGTAGACGAGGTCGCAGAAGAGGCCCTTGCCGATGCCGAACATCTTGTAGAGCTCCTTGACCGACTTGCCCTCGTCGTGGGCCTTGAGGATCGCGGCCGCGTTGGCGTCGACCTGGCCCTGGATCTTGGCCTCCTTGTCGACCTTGATTTTGGCCGGCCTGGCAACGGGTTTTGCCTCAGTCTTTTCCATCGTCTTCGCCTTGGTTTCTGCGGGGGCCGTAGAAACCTCCACAACCTTGGCGGCCTTCGCGGCGGCCGCCTTGCCGTTTTTCGTTTTGCTCATTCTAACGGGCTCCTTTTTCCCGCAGGCCTATAGTCTCAGACCGGTTCCGGAAAGCACACAGGAATGTTCATCAGCAAGCCGCAGATAACGGTCAGATTAGGAAAATTACTAAACCTACTAAGTCCGTAGGCTATAAAGATTTCGGGGGGGGGCTGGGGCGTAATTGAGCACAATTTCAGCGTAGTCATGTTGGGGAAGTTAACGGAAAAGCTGGCTTCTCCGGCCCCCTGCAGGACGCTCGCAGTTTTTATGTGGAAACTGGTCCTCCGAGGGATGTCAACCTTTTCTGATAATCTTTTTCACGAGGAGAACGGGCGAGTCATGGTCAACCGATTCGCCGAAAATTTTTGGGTATTTTTTGGGTCAAATTTCCCGCGAAGGGGAGGCTGACCATATCATCCATGTCCCTCTTGTTCCCTTTCCGGGACAAGCGGAACACCTTCGCATTAATCGTCAATGCCCGGGGCAGGCTGAGCAAGCATCATTCCGCGAAAGGGGATGGCGTTCTCCCCTTGACATGGGCTTTAAGATGATATATGAATATATCTTCATATATAAATCCTATGGACAAGAAAAAGTTTGCCTTACATATGCCCGAAGGCACGGGCCTCATGACCTATCTCGAGAAGGGGGAAAAAGCTGTCCTGCGACGCGCCAGGGATTCGGGCAGGGCTGTCTATAGCCTCACTGTCGGCGATGGGAGCTTGAGCGTCCCGCCGGAACTAGAGAAGAAGCTCGGCCTCGCTCCCGGCACCTGCCTCGAGGTCACCGCCGACCACGGCCGTCTCGAGATCCAACCCAACATCCATAGCTTGAACCGCCTCTATATCGAGCCGACTTCACGCTGCAACCTGTCCTGCCGCACCTGTATCCGCAACACCTGGGACGAGCCGATGGGCGATATGGAGATAGACGTTTTTGAGCGTCTAGCCGGCCAGCTCCCGCGCTTCCCCCATCTTGAATCGGTTATGTTCGGTGGCTTCGGCGAGCCGACCGCCCACCCTCGCATCCTGGACATGGTCCGCGCCGTCAAAGCGCTGGGTCTGCGGGCCGAGATGATGACCAACGCGACACTTCTCGATGACCGCTTGATCGACGGCCTGCTCCGCGAACACCTCGACATGCTCTGGATCTCGCTTGACGGGACGACTGAGGAAAGCTTTGAGACGGTCAGACCGGGGGCCGGCCTGTCGCGCGTCCTGGAAAATATCGGCCGGCTCTCAACGCGAAACCACCGGGAAGGCCATTCGATCGATATCGGCATCGCCTTCGTTGTCATGAAGGCGAACCTCGGTGACGTCAAACACCTTGACCGCCTCGCCCGTTCTGTCGGGGCCCGTCGCATCCTTGTCAGCCATGTCCTGCCCTATAGCGAAGCGATGGAGAAGGAGATGCTCTGTCTCCAAACCTTGACCCTCGATACGTTCACCTTCTCTCCGGGCAAGACCGAGCTCAGCCTGCCACGCCTCGACGTCAACAACACGACCAAGGAGACACTTTTCAGCCTCCTCCAGGGGTTCGAGAACCTGACTTTCATGGGCAACCGGGTTGCTGTCGACGCCCGCCGCTGCCGGTTCGTCACCGACCGCACATCCTTCGTCCGCTGGGACGGCAAGGTCGGCCCCTGCATGGGACTTCTCCACTCCTACCGGACCTACCTCTACGGACTCGAACGGCGGGTCCGATCCGCATGACTTCGGCGACGTCCGGACCGGGGACCTTGTTGAGATATGGAACTCAAAGCCTATATGCGGAATTTCGGGAGAAGGTCAAAACTTTCGATTATTCGCCCTGCCACCTTTGCGGCGGCTGCTCCCTTCTCGAGAAGAATGAGGAGGATTGCTACGGGAACACCTTCCCGGCCTGCGGCGGCTGCCTCTGGGCACAGGGGATCATCCAATGCCCATGAAAGATATCGTCAGGATCTTTAAGGCTCTGGCCGACCCGACCCGGCTTCCGGATCGTGCTCCTGCTCCGCCGGCGCGAGCTCTGTGTCTGCGAGCTGATTTTCATCCTTGGAATGGAGCAGTCGCGGATTTCTCACCACATGCGCATCCTGCGTGAGGCGGGCATCGTCGAGGACGTCCGGGAGGGCCGATGGATCATCTATCGCGTCCCAGAGGAGGCCCTGGCGCTCCTCGAGGGCCTTTTCGCCGGCTCGCTCCGGGAGCGGATTGAGCATTCCCGCGAGGTCTCCGTCGATGTGCGGAAGCTCGATACCTGCGTCCGAGAGAATATCCGTGGCCGCGTCTGTGAAAGCCGAGCCGCGAGCGGAGGGCCAATGAATAAAACCATACTCTTTATCTGCGTCCACAATTCGGCTCGGTCCCAGATCGCCGAGGGGCTGGTCAACGCGCTTTATTCGGATCGGTTTACGGCCGTCGAGCGGAGGAACCGAGGCGACGCGGGTTCATCCCGCTGCGATTAAAGCCATGGCCGAGATCGGCATCGACATCACCGGGCATCGTTCGAAGAGCATCGACGAGTTCGAGGGACGGCGGTTCGACTATGTCGTCATGGTCTGCGACGATTAGCAGGCGCGATTGCCCGTTCTTCCCCGGGGGCAAAGAATATATCCACCACGCCTTCGACGACCCGGCGGCCTGTACGGGGACCGATGAGGAGATACTGGCCTGTTTCCGGCGTAGCCGCGACGAAATCCGGGCCTGGATCGAGGAAACGTTCATTCAGGGAGAGCAGGAGAGATGATGAGCGAAGAAAGTCTTGGAGCTGGCCGTCGATAAATTCTTGTTCCGTTTTCCCGCGGACCTCTATTACAGCGACGCC
This sequence comes from Candidatus Aminicenantota bacterium, assembly GCA_963796835.1. Taxonomy (GTDB): domain Bacteria; phylum Acidobacteriota; class Aminicenantia; order Aminicenantales; family Saccharicenantaceae; genus DATKJS01. The sequence goes on from CAWCND010000009.1 coordinate 330,436, forward strand.
GGGGTTTGGGTTAAGGTTGAGGGGTCGCAGGGCCCGGATCGGCCTTTCGGACTTCACCCAGCAGAGGAACGGGGACGTAGCCTTCGCCGAGCCGAAAGAGGTTGGGACACCGGTCCGGTTGGGGGACGAGGTGGCCATGGTCGAAACGATCAAGGTCAACCTCAGCATCCCGTCGCCCGTGGGAGGCAAGGTCGTGGAAGTCAATGGCGACCTCTTGAACTCTCCCGAACTGGTCAACCAGGACCCCTATGGCAAGGGTTGGCTGGCCGTCCTCGAGGTCGCGGATAACGCGATGGCGCGTCGAGGCTTGAAAACGGCTGCCGAATTTCTGGCCCTGGCCAAGGTCCAGGCAGAGGCGGAGGTCCTGCGATGAAGCGCAAAGATCCCCGTCGTTCCCTGCAGCGGGATAGGGAAAAGCCTTGGGGCAGCAGCCCGCGAGGCGACTTACATCCTTACCGAGGACCTCCGGCCTGAGAAAACGAAGGTCGTCGCCCTGGCCCTCCTAGTCCTTGGCGACGAGGAAGCAAAACACGAGGTCGCAGGGGGCGGGGCTATCGCTATCGACGGATGCAAGCTCGAATGCGCCGCCAAGGGTCTGGCCTGCGCCGGCGCGGCCAAGGTGGACAAGGTCGCGGTCTTCGACGTCGTCCGGCGCCATCGCGGACTCAAGCCCGAGGGCGTATGCGATCTAAACGAGGACGGATTGAAGCTGGCCCGGGCGGCGGCCGACGAGGCGGCGAAGATCGTCGATGACATCGACGCGGAGGGTGGCAATGCCTGACCTGCTGAAGAAAAAAGTGGGATTGATCTCCTGCTCGGGCGAGGAATTGCCGGAGGGCACGGTGACCCGAAGAGCCGTCCGGAAAGTCCTCGAAACGCTTCGCCCTGACGATACCGTAACGCTCTGCTTGCCGCTGTTCCTCGCGGGAGGCGAGGGCGAGCGGGCCTTCGCCCGATATTATCCGACCATCGCCGTTGATGGCTGCGACAAACGCTGCGCCGCCCTGGCCACGGAGAAATACAGCGCGAAACCGGCCGCATCGATCGTCGTGACGGATGTCGCGAAGGTGAAGGGCGGCAAGGCGATCGGCACGGCCCGGCGGCTGAACGCGGAAGGGCTGCGCCTGGCCGACGAGGTCGCCGGGAAAATCGTGGAAGAAACCGACCGGCTGTTGAAGAAAAAACCTAAGGGCGCAGTCCTAAGATCCGATCGAGAGGAAGCCCTGATGCCCAAGACGGAGATCTACGAAACGACAGTGACCTGGACGGGCGGACATGACGGATACGTCCGGATGGGAAACGGGCCGGAGATGGACTTTTCCGCTCCTCCACAATCACAGGGCCGGGCGGGTGTCTTGACGCCCGAAGACGCATTCGTCGGCGCCGTCAACACGTGCGTCATGCTGATGTTCATATGGGCGGCCGAACGCTTCCGGCTGGATCTCGTCTCTTATGAGTGCCGGGCGGAAGGAACGAAACTCATCGAGCTCGACAGAACCGAGATCTTCACCCGGGTTGTCCTGAAACCCCGGATCACCGTGCGCGTCGGGGACGAGGCCCCCGAGGCCGTTGAGAAGCGGGTTCGCCGCTCGCTCACATCTGCGCAAAAGTTCAGTCTTGTCGCCAACTCCGTTAAAAGCGAGGTCGCTATCAAACCGGAGATATTTTTAGAGACCCACCCGGGCATGAAATGATGAGGTTATAAGATGGAAATTAAAGTCCTGGGCCCGGGATGTCCGAAGTGTGGAGAAGTCGAAAAACGAGTGAAGAACGTCCTGGCTGAGCTTGCTATCGCTGCCGACGTCGAAAAGATTACGGACATCCGGAAGATGATGTCCTACGGGATCCCCGGGACGCCCGGCCTGGTCATCAACGGCAAAATCAAATGCGCAGGCCGTATCCCGCGTCCCGAGGAGATCAAGGTCTGGATCCAGGAGGCCGTTTCCTGAGACGCACGGTTCAAGAAAGATACTTCGAGAATTCGGAGAAAATTTTGAAGGAGAAGATGCTATGGCTTGGTTAACAGGCTATCCAAGGGAAAAGATCGACTGGTCTCCCCGGATCGACCGGAGCAAGTGCGTGAAGTGCGGGATCTGCATGAATTGCGGCCGCAATGTTTTCGCATGGACACAAGACGGGGCGGAGGTCGTCCGGCCCAAAGAATGCGTCGTTGGCTGTTCGACCTGCGCCAATCTGTGCCTCGGTGAGGCCATCACGTTTCCCGATTTAAAGACGGTCCGAGAAATATACAAAAAGAACGGATTATGGGCCAAGATAAAGAAACAGCTGAAAGCTGAGGGGAGATTGAACATTGTCTAAAACCTCAAAAACGCATTTAGTTCTGGCCTTCGCCCTGCTTGCGGTCGTCAGTTCCATCGGCCTTGTCGCGAATTCCCCGGCTGACCAGCCTAAGCCCCCCATCTGGGCGGTCAAGGGAGAAGTCCTGGTCACGAACCGTTTGGACATCGACTTTTCGAAGTACATAGTGACGTTCCTCGAACTTGGCGCGGATCGGTGCATCCCCTGCAAGGCAATGCAGCCGATCATGAAGGAGATCGCCGCGGCCTTCCCCGACCGGGTTCAGGTCATCTTCTACGACGTCTGGAAGGATTCCGCGCCGGCCGAGAAATACGGCATCCAGCTCATCCCGACCCAGGTCTTCCTGGATCAAAAAGGGAAAGAGATCACCCGCCACGTCGGTCTCTTCCCTAAGGAGGAGATCCTCGAGTTCCTGAAGAAGTACGGCGTCCAGTAAGCTGAGGAGAGATGGAAAGCCTCTTCGGCGACATTTCCGCGCTCCTCCAGCACAGCCCGTGGCTGGCGATTGTCGCGGTCTTGTTGGGAGGTGTGACAACAGCCCTGAATCCGTGCGTCTTGGCCATGGTCCCCCTCTTGATGGGCGTCGTCGCTGGCAACAAGGAAACCACGACCGTAAGACGCTCGCTTGTCTTTTCGCTCTTTTTTGTTTTGGGCCTGGCCATCATCTTCACGGTACTCGGCCTCATCTCCGCTCTAATGGGACGGATGTTCGGGAATGTCGGGCAGTTCTGGAAATATGTGGTGGCCGGCGTCTGCTTCTTAATGGGGGTGCAGCTGCTCGGCATCCTCAAATGGAATATCCCTGTTCCGACCGGGATCCGAGTGAAAAAGCAGGGCTATATCGGCGCATTCGTGTTGGGACTGCTGTTCGGTGTGGTTTCGACGCCGTGCGCTGTTCCCATTCTGGCCGTGCTCCTGGCCTTCGTGGCGGAGAAGGGGAACATCCTTTATGGCGGATTCCTTCTCTTTGTCTACGCCCTCGGGCACTCGGCACTCGTCCTTATTGCGGGGACGTCCGTCGGCGCGGCCAAAGGGCTTCTTGAATCGAGAGGCCTGCGCAGGGCACACGACGTCATCCAGAAGGTTGCCGGAGCTCTGATCATCGCTATCGGATTGTATTTCCTGTTCTGGCGCTGATTAGCGTGAAAGAAGATCTCGCATGACACCTGGAAACCCAAGGCTTAAGTTCCTCGACAGATACCTGACCCTATGGATCTTCCTGGCGATGGCCATCGGCGTCGGGCTGGGCTACCTCGTCCCGGCCGTCGTCGGTTTCATAAACAAATTCCAATCGGGAACGACCAACATCCCCATCGCCATCGGGCTCATCCTGATGATGTATCCGCCCCTGGCCAAGGTCAAATACGAGGAGCTCGGGGACGTCTTCAAGAACGTCAAGGTCCTGACCCTGTCCCTCGTCCAAAACTGGGTCATCGGGCCGCTCGTCGAGGTCCCGGTCATGATCGGCCTCGTCAACGTGGCGCTTCATTTTAAAGGCAAGTATTTCCGGACACGCCAGCGGACAGTGGTCGAGATGTAAGGGAGGAATCCGCTTGCGAGCAAGAGCAGGACGCTTATCATATCTTAACAAATTCCCAGTATGATGATTATGGATGAAAGATCCGCGGCGTGACCGGACTTCCCGCCGAAGCCGCGGTCCTTGGAAGGAGAGAAAGATGGAAACGAGCATAAGCAAAGCGCGGGTCCTGTTCGTCTGTGTCCACAACAGCGCCCGGAGCCAGATGGCCGAGGCGTTCCTCAATACCCTGGCCGGGGAGAGGTTCTCGGCCTCGAGCGCCGGGCTCGAGCCAGGCACGCTCAACCCGCTGGCGGTCGAGGTCATGAAGGAAGCCGACATCGACATCTCTCGCAACACGACCAAAAGTGTCTTCGACCTCTATATCAGCGGCGCTCTTTTCGGCTACGTGATCGCGGTCTGCGACGCCGAAGCCGCGCAACGCTGTCCGACCTTCCCGGGGATCACCCGGACACTCATCTGGAGTTTTCCAGATCCCTCTTCGTTCGCCGGGTCGTGGGAAGAGAAGCTCGCCAAGACGCGGCAGGTTCGCGACGCCATCAAGGTGAAGATTGAGGAATTCATCAAGGATGCCGCCGCGGGAAAGCCCGCCGCCCTCGATTTTTCGTTGAAGGCCGACAAGGACGAATAGGATCATCTAGGCGGACGACGCGATACGTTGACAGGATCCCGTCGCGGATCATGGGCTTTGATTTCATCCGGCGCCTGGATTAAAATTGTCCTTTCATGACGGGGAGGCCATGGCCTTGACGATGCGGCGCGCCGATAAACGCCCGGCGAACGGAGAAGGGATCCTTATCACGGGGTGTTCTTCAGGCATCGGGCGTCATTCCGCGGTGGCCCTGGCCGGGCAGGGGTTCACGGTGTTCGCGACGGTCCGGAGGGAGGCCGATGCCGAATCTCTTCGCGACTTGAACATGCCCGGGCTCGTGCCCGTCTGTCCCGTCGATCTCGCCGACCAAGAGGACGCCTTGCAAGCGGCCGCGTTCGTCGGCGCCGAGTTGGCGCGGAGAGGCAAGCACGGGCTCCATGCCCTGATCAACAACGCCGGGGCGGGCCGGCCGATGCCCGTGGAGCTTCTGCCGTTGGCCGAGTTCCACAGGGAGCTCCGGGCGCGCGTGCTCGGCTCCGTCGCCCTTGTCCAGGCCCTCCTGCCCCTCCTGCGCCGGGCGGGGGGACGGATCGTCTGGATCATGACGCCCGCGCTCGTTCCCACGCCCTACGTAGCGGGCATCCATGCCTGCGATTTTGCGGTCAACTGCGTCGCTCGCACGCTCGACATCGAGCTCAAGCCCTGGCGGATCCCGAACATCATGGTCCGCTGCGGCGGGATCAAGACGCCGGCGGGATTGAGGACCGTGTCGGACGTCGAAGCCGTCCTCCGGGACGGACCTCCGGACCGCGTTTCCCTTTACGATGGGGAGCTCCGGAAATGGGCGAAGGACATGGCGGCGTTCGATGAAAAGCGGACGGACGCCGGGAAAGTCGCCGCGGTCGTCGTGCGGGCCGTCATGGCCGAGAAGCCCAAACGGCGATACTCGATCGGCCACATGGCGAAGGCCGCCGCATTCCTGGAATCCCTGCCTCAGCCCGTCGCCGACTGGATCCTGAAACGGCGCTTCTGAACCGCACCGCGCCCGTCTGCCCGGAGGGCGGAAAACGCTAATGGATATTGTGTCCCCAATTTTCATATAATCAGGGGGCCATGGAAGACATCGCCCGGGGCGTCCGCTCCTTCACCGTCGGCACGGCCATCAGCCGGGTCATGGGCCTCGTCCGGGAGATGGTCTTCGCCTTCCTCTTCGGGGCCAGCGGAACCCCGCAGGCCGACGCCTTCAACGTCGCCTTCCGCATCCCGAACATGCTCCGCGACCTCTTCGCCGAGACGGCCCTCTCGGCCGCCTTCATCCCGGTCCTGACGAGCGAGCGGGCCAAGGGAAAGGAGTGCCAGAACCGCCTGGCCTCGAACATCTTCAACGTCCTCTTCATTGTCACGGGCGCGATCTCCCTGGCCGGCTTCTTCGCCTCGCCTCGCCTGGCCAAGTGGATCGCCTACGGGTTCGGCACGGTGCCGGGGAAGATCTCCCTCACGGCCCAGCTCACCGCCATCCTCTTCCCCTTCCTCCTCTTCATCAGCCTCGGCGCCTGGGCCATGAGCTACCTCAACACGGAGCGGTCGTTCTTCGTTCCCTCGATCGCCCCGGCCCTCTTCAATGTCTTCTCCATCCTCATCCCGGTCGTGACCTACGGCTGGTACGTCGCCCGCGGCAAGCCGCCGATCTTCGGCATGGCCATCGGCGTCCTCGTCGGCGGGCTGATGCAGTTCCTCGTCCAGGTGCCTCTCATCGTCCGCAAGGGCTTCCGCTATCGCCTCTTCCTCAGCTTCCGCGACCCCGAGTTCCGGCGGGTCGTGGCCTTGTTCATCCCGGTCGCCATCGGCCTGGCCGGGCCGCGGATCAACGTCCTCGTCAACACGATTCTCATCACCCCCCTCAAACAGGGGAGCGTCAGCTGGCTGAATTACGCTTACCGGCTCATGCAGCTCCCGCTCGGCCTCTTCGGCGTCGCCGTCGGCACGGTGACCCTCCAGTCGCTCTCCCGGCATGTCGTCGAGAACGACACCGCGGCCGTCCGCGCCCGGCTCATGGATTCGATGAAGATGGCCCTGTTCCTGACGGTGCCGACCTCGATCCTGATCGCCTTCCTTTCGACTCCCGTCACACGGGTCATCTACCAGCACGGGAAGTTCCGGCCCGAGGACACGCCCCTCACGGCTCTGGCGGTCATCCTGTTTACGCTCGGGATCCCGTTCATCGCCTGCATCCGGAACGTGGCTGCGGTCTTCTACGCCTACAAGGACGCGAAGTGGCCCATGTTGGCCAGCCTGACCTCGGTCTGCCTGACCATCACCCTCAACGTCTCGCTCGTCCACGTCCTGGGCTTCTTCATCTTCCCCCTCTCGACGAGCATCGCCGAGTCCCTCAACCTGACGCTCCTGCTGAGGGCGCTGCCGAAGAAGATCGGCCGGGTCGATATGCGGCCGATCATCCGGTACGGCCTCACCCTGATCCTGGCCGCGCTCTGCGGGGGCGCGGCGGCCTGGGCGGGCAACGCGGCCTTCGTCCACGCGCTGGGAACGCGTTTCTGGCCCACGCTGGCGAGCGTCATCGTCTGCGGCAGCCTGGGTCTCGCGGTATTTTATGGCGCATCCCGGCTCCTCGGTATCACCGAGACCCGCGACTTCGTGCGGCGCTTCATCCGCCGATGATAATTTGGTGACACACAACTCATGACCGAATTAGCCTTGGAGCATTGATAAGTTGACAGGAAACGGCGCCTAAGAGGTCCCGAGTTTGGCGTTAAGCTATGGGCCGATAAGTAACCCGGCGAATCAAGGAGGTCTAGAGATGGTCAAGAAGTTTAGCGAGGAAGCCAATAGGGTTCTAGACGAAATCATCGAGGCCCGCCGGTCGATCCGGGCTTTCGCCGGTGAGGCCCCCCCGAAAGAGGCCGTGGAGCAGCTCCTGAAAGCCGGCTCCCTGGCCCCGTACGCGGGACTCGCCGTGGCCGGCCGGACCGATTTCCGGCGGTTCTTCGTCTTCGAGAGAGGGACGCCGGCCAGGCATGAGGCCGCCCGGCTCGTTCAGCTCCGGGCCCGGATGGGGCTCGAGAAGATGCTCCGGGCACGTGGCGGCGCGCCGGCTGAGAAGGACCGGGATTACGCGTACCTCGGCAGGCTGAGGATGCTCGCGGAGAAAGGCCATCCGTCATTGGCCACGGCGCCATATTATATCGTGGTCGCCGAATATCAGGGCTTTCCCCCGTCCGGCCTCCAGTCCCTGGCCCATGTTCTTCAGAACATGTGGCTCAAGGCCGCGGCCCTCGGGCTGGCCTTCCAATTGATCAGCGTCACGGAAGCCATGGCCGAGGACGAGGCCTTCGTGCGCCTCCTCGGGCTGCCTTTCGATGAATACGTCATGGACGGCTGCGCCGTCGGCGTCCCGGGAGCCGATCCGCCCCCGGCGCCGCGCCCGGACATGAGCTCCGCCATCAGATGGTTATGACGCGCGGACTCCAAGGGCGGCCGTCACTGCTCCGCCGGACCGCCCGCGACCGGAGGAAGAACGGGCGCCCTACTGTTTGACCGCCGTCCAGACCCCGCTTTGTCCCCCCCCGTTGAAGGTCCCCGCGCTGTATCCCATGTTGAAGACGGTCACCGACAGAACGTAGAAACTCCAATCCCAATAGGCGAGGACGAGGTTGTTCGAGCTCCCGGTCCATGTCCCGTGGTATCCCCGCGTATCGGTGAAGGTGCCCGACAGCCGGTCCGGCCCCGTGAGCGTGATGATGAACGGGTCCGGGGCGGTGATGGTCGTATCCGTATAGGCCATGCTGACCTTGTAGGAGGTGCGGACATCGATCACGTCAGCCGTCAGCTGATAGCCATCCGCGTACATGACGAAGGAGCCGTTCCCCGGCTTGCGGATCGTCGTGTTGAGAAAGGCCTCTACGGTTTCGAGGGTATTGGACGAGGAATAGTTCAGGACGACCGTAGTCATCTCTTTGTACACAATCTTCCCGGCGGCAGGGGTCCCCACGACATCGGGTCCGAGGGTGACAGTCAGGGTATAGTTGGGGGTCCCCCACTTGCAGCTCCCGGAAACAAGGAGGGCCAGGACGACGGCCGCTCCGACGGGGAACCCTCTTCGTTTTCGTCTCATCTCTCGATTCATGGCCGTTTACACCTCTCAGCCTCGGATCCGGTCCAGACCCGTCTATTTTAACATATTCCCAGGCATCAGGGTTGCAATATTTGCCGGATCGACGGCTGAAGGGGTGCCGGCGGGAACGCCCTCGCCCCTGATCGAGTTGTATCCCTCTGGAGAATGTGCTAATTTAGACATTCAGGGATGAGGGCCCCCGACCGGGCAGGTCGGAAGCCGGGGGTCCCGGGAGAAGTGAGACTTGCATGCCTAGGCTGAAGAAACAGGGAAGATCGGGGGCGGCCCTCATGGCCGCGATATTAGGGCTGTTCTGGCTGCCCTCCGTCAGTTGCAAGAGCCCCACGACAAGCACGACGGCCACGATCACCGTCATCAACTCCTGCGGGGCGGCCTTCATTCTGTATCTCGACGGGACGATGAAGGCCACGGTCGAGAGCGGGTCGAGTGACACCCTCGAAGGTGTCACCGTCGGCACTCACGTGGTCGAAGCCAAGAAATCCGACACCGGGGTTCTGGTCGGATCCAAGACCGTTACCGTCACAGCGGGGGCGGCAGCCTCCGTGACCATCCCGGGGCCCGCCTCTCTGCAGGTGTCCAACCAATACGGGGACCTCTTGAGCGTTTACCAGGACGGGGATTACCTGGGGGATATCGGGAACCAGATCACGCAGACCGTCCTCAACATCACTTTCGGAAGCCACGTTTTCACGGCGGAGACGAAGACATCCACGACGGTCGTGGCCACGACCACCGTCAACATCACGGACGTGGCGACATACACCTGGACGATCACACCGTAGCCCGAAGATCGCCGCCGATGGCCGACCTGCTTTACCGGAAGGAATTCGCCGTCCATACCTTTGAATTGGACTTCGAGGGGAAGGTCCGCCTGGTCTCCCTCCTCAACTTCCTCCAGGATGCGGCCGGCGATCACGCTGCCCTCTTGGGTTGGTCGGTCACCGACCTCTGGAAAAAGAACATGACCTGGGTCCTGTCCCGGTCGCACGTCGTCGTCCGCCGCTATCCCGCCTGGGGCGAGCGGGTCGCGGTCCTGACCTGGCCGTCGGGCCGGCACGGCTTTTTCGCCCTGAGGGATTTCGAGGTCTCCGACGGGAACGGGAACACGGTCCTCGTGGCCACGACGTCCTGGATGGTCCTCGACCTCGCGCGAAAGCAGCCTCTGAAGATCGATGAGATCCTGCCTACGGACTATGTCCTCGAGAAACGCTCGCTCCCCGATGACTTCGCGCCCCTTCCGGTCCTCGGCCGGGCGGAGCGGGAAGTCTCCTTCCGCGTCGAAACGGGCCACCTGGACCTCAACAGGCACGTCAACAACGCCGTTTACGTCCAGTGGGCGCTCGAGGCCACCCCCGAAGACGTCCTCATCCGGCGCCGGCCGGTCGACCTCGAGGTCTCCTACCGGGCCGAGGCCCTTTACGGGGACACGGTCCTGTCCCGGGCCGCGGCGGCTCCCCCGCCCGTCCCGGCCCAGGCCGGCGCTCCTCCCGGTCCCGTTTTCCTCCACCAGGTTGCGAACGCTAAGACCGGGGTCGAGCTCGCCCGTCTCAGGACCGGCTGGACGTGAGGCGGTCGCTCCCTTGAGAAAAAGAGCATGGATCTCGGCCTTCGTTATCGGCCTGGCCATGGCTTTGTCCGCCGCCCCGGCCGACATGCCGAAGCTCCCCGAGCGCTATCAAAAGTGGCTCGACGAGGAGGTCGTCTATATCATCACCCCGACGGAGAGGGACGTCTTCTTGAAGCTCCGGACGGACCGGGAGCGGGACCTCTTCGTCGAGGCTTTCTGGAAACACCGCGGCCCGACCCCGGATTCTCCCGAGAACGAATTCAAGAAGGAACATTACCGCCGGCTCGGCTACGCCAACGAGTATCTGGGCCGGGAGGCGCCGGTCCCGGGTTGGAAGACCGACCGGGGCCGCATGTACATCCTTCTCGGCGAGCCCAAGGATATCCAGAAGTTCACCGGGAGAGCCGGGCTCAATGACTGCGAGAGCTGGTTTTATCAGGGGAAAACCGAAGGGGGACTCCCGCCCGGTTTCTACCTCCTGTTCTTCAAGGAGCACGGTGTGGGCGCCTACAAGCTCTACAGCCCGCTCAATGACGGTCCGCAGGCCCTCCTCTCCTCCTATAACGGTGATCCGGGGGACTACCTCAAGGCCTCCCGGGCGGTCCAGGACGTCGAGCCGGCGCTGGCCTCCATCTCCCTCTCACTCATCCCCGGCGAGGACCTCGGAACCGTCGGGCGGCCGTCCATATCCTCCGACGTCCTGATCCAGCGGATCGAAACGCTGCCGTCGCGGACCGTCCAGGAAAGGTACGCCCGCAAGTTCCTCGAGTACAGGGACCTCGTCGAGGTCGAATACTCGGCCAACTACCTCGAGAGCGACAGCCTGTTCAAGGTCTTCAGGGAGCCGGAGGGGCCGTATTTCGTCCATTGCGCCGTCGAGCCCCAGAGGCTGTCGGTCGACCAGTATGAGCACAAGTTTACGACCACGCTGAAGGTCGCCGGACGGGTCACCACCCTAGACGGGCGCCTCGTGTACCAGTACGACAAGACCGTCTCCCTCGACATCCCCGAGGCGCAGATGAGAGATCTCTCCCGCGGGCCCTTCGATTACCTCGACATCTTTCCCCTCATCCCCGGCGACTACAAGGTGTCCATCCTGATCAAAAACGAGGCCTCCAAGGAATTCATGTCCGTGGAGCAGGCGGTCCGCGTCCCACGGAACGGGCCGGCCGTCGAGATGAGCCAGCCCGTCCTGGGCTACAAGGTTGCCCGCCTCGCCCCGGAGGAGAGAAAAGTCAAGGCGTTCAGGGTCGGACCCTATCAGGTCTATTGCCAGCCGGGCCGGGTCTTCACGGTGAAGGACACCCTCGCCGTCGCCTTCCAAGTCAACGATCTTCCGGCCGACCTGGCCCGGAACGGCCGGATCAGCCTGACCTTCCTGAAGGACGGGAAGTCCTTCAGGAAGATCGTGAGGACGACCCCGGAATACCCGGACCTCCCGACCGCCCTCGAAGAGGTTTCCCTGGCCGATTTCCCGCCCGCCCATTATGAGGTCCGGATCTCCTTCCTCGGCGGGGAAACCGAGATCGTCACGGCGCGGGAGGAGTTCGACGTGACGTTCGCCGAGGCCCTGGCCCGTCCCTGGTTCTCGTCCCGGATTCTGCCGGCCCCGGGCGACGCCGTCTATTCCCAGATCATCGGAGCCCAGCTTTTCAACCTGGGCCGGCTTTCGGAAGCCCGGGGATATCTCGAGAGCGCCCACGGGCGCCAGCCGGACTCCGCGGAGGCCGCCCGGAACCTGGCCCAGCTCTACCTGGCTCTCGGGGAGGACCGGAAGGCTATCGCGGTCCTGGAGCCTTATCTCGGCCAAGCTCAGGCCGCCCCGTACGAGATCCTCGTTCTGGCTGCCGAGGCCTACAGGAAAGCGGGCGATTTCGCCAAGGCCGTCGAAGTCCTGGACAAGGCGGTTTCCCGTTACGGTATCAACGCGTCGCTGCTCAACGCCATCGGCGAATCCTATCTCGGCCTGGAAAAGTTCCCGGAGGCCCGCGCCGCGTTCGAAAAGTCGCTCGAGCTTCTCCCCGACCAGCCGGAGATCCGGAAGAAGATCGAGAAGATCAAACAATAGGCGAAGGAGGGCGAATGGACAAGAAATTCCTGGCGATCATCCTGTGCGTCGCCGTCGGCTTGACGGCGGCCGCAAGCAAGAACGGAGACCAGACCCGGGCGGCGGCCGCCCCGGCGAAAGGAGAAACCATCATGCCCGTAAAACACCAGCCGTTCGGGCGCCTGCCCGACGGCACCGCCATCGACATCTTCACCCTGACCAACACGCACGGGCTCAAGGCCCGGATCATGACCTATGGCGCGATCCTCGTCTCGCTCGAGGTTCCCGACCGGAACGGCACGTCGCCGACGCGTCCTGGGCTATGACGATCTCGACGGCTATCTCAAGGCACATCCCCTATTTCGGGGCGCATCGTCGGCCGGTACGGCAACCGCATCGCCAAGGGCCGGTTCACCCTCGACGGCGTGACCTACACCCTGGCCCAGAACAACAACGGCAACACCTTCACGGCGGGGCCAAGGGGTTCGACAAGGTCGTCTGGAAGGCCGAGCCGTCCGGCGGCCCGGCGCCGCGGGGGTCAAGCTCAGCTACCTGAGCAAGGACGGCGAGGAGGGCTATCCCGGCAACCTGGCCGTCACGGTCGTCTACATGCTGACCGACGCCAACGAGTTGCGGATCAGCTACGAGGCGACGACGGACAAGGCCACGCCCGTCAACCTGACCAACCACAGCTACTGGAACCTGGACGGCCGGCGACGGGCGACATCCTCGGCCACGAGCTGAGCTCGACCGCCGACCGCTCACGCCGGTGGACAAGGGCCTGATCCCGACGGGCGACCTCGGTCCGGTCAAGGGCACGCCCTTGGATTTCACGGCGCCGCATCGCGATCGGCGCGCGCATCGCCAAGGTCGAGGGCGGCTACGACCACAATTTCGTGCTCAACGAGCGGCGGCGGAGAGATCGTCTTCGCCGGCCCGGGTCTACGAGCCCGGCGAGCGGCCGGGTCATGGAGATCTCGACCGACCAGCCCGGCATCCAGTTCTATACCGGCAATTTCCTCGACGGGACGATCACGGGCAAGGGCGGGATCGTCTACCAAAAGCACTCCGGCTTCTGCCTCGAGACCCAGCACTTCCCCGATTCGCCGAACCACCCGAACTTTCCTTCGACGATCCTCGAGCCCGGGAAGAAGTACACGACCGTCACCGTGCACAAGTTTTCCGTGAGATAAGCGGACCCGGTCAGCGCTTTTCGGGCAGGATCTCGACCCAGTAGCCGTCCGGGTCCTCGATGAAGTAGATCCCCATCCCGGGATTCTCGTAGCAGACGACGCCCATCTTCTTATGCTTCCGGAGGGCCGCGTCGAAGTCGTCGACCGTGAAAGCCAGGTGGATCTCGTTGTCGCCGAGGTCGTAGGGCTCTTTCCGGTCGGAGAGCCAGGTCAGCTCCAGGCGATGGGGGGTCGCCCCGTCCCCGAGAAAGGCCAGGACGAAGCTCCCGTCGCCGGCCCGGTGCCGGCGGACCTCCTGGAGACCGAGCGCGGCTTTGTAGAAGGCGACGCTCCTCTCCAGGTTCAGGACATTGATGTTATTGTGGGCGAACGTGAATTTCATGCCGGCCTCCCGGCCCCAGCATAACCGAAACGCCGGGACAGTGTCGAGCCCATGGGAGGGGACGGGCAGCGGGGCAGCGGAGAGGGACCGAACCTTTTCGCAGGCGTCCCCGAAGCAGCACCGAGCCGGCTTAGTTACCTTAGGATCGGGGCAGCGAAGCAGCACCGGTCCGAATCAGTTAGTGGAGGACCGGGGTGAGGAAGGCCTCGATGACGGCCGCGACGAGGAGAAGGGGCAGAACGACCAGCCCGAACGAGCGGACAACCTTCCCCGCCAGGTCCTGGCCGAACGCTGCCACGCCGGCGATGTCGTCGGGACCGTCAGGAGCGATCGATGGGGCCCCTCCCTGCAACGCCCGGCCCCTCTTCTTCCGCCAGGCCTCCCTGGCCAATTTTCCCAAAGCCAGGGAAAGATAGATCCCGACGCTCGTCGCATAGAGGACGGCCGGAAGCTCGAAGATCCCGTGGGGCGCGACGCTCTTGAGAAAGAGCAGCGGGACGTTCAGTCCCTGGTGTTTTGACACGGAGGCCAGAAGCCCCAGTGTCGCCCCGTTGGCGATCGGGTCGAGGACGGGAAGGCAAGCGAAGGGAACGGCTCCGGCCGCCACCGCGATGACCGAGGCGCGCGCGTTGTGGTAGAAAAGGGTCAGGGCCAGGACCAGGGGCGGTGCGCCGAGCGGAATGTCTTTCAGGGACTTCATGACGAAGGCCAAGGCCTTTCTTTCCTGGGCCGGCCGGGCCATGAAATAGACAAAGCCGAGAACGAATCCCAACGCCAAGGCCCGGGCCGCGATCTTGAAGTACCGCTTATAATGAGCGTGCCACATGGCTTGTTCGTCGCGGTAGAGCCTCCGGACGAGATCCGCCGGCCGCCTGAGGAAGACGGGCTTTTCCTTCGGGGTTTCGTCGGGTTGCAGACTAGCCATCGTTCTTCCGTTCCGTCCACCAGGATTATTCCATTGATGAGAACCGATGTCAAAACCGTGATCAGGGATCGCCCTCGGGCTTCTCCAGACGAGCCCGGCTATTCGTCAATGACGGCCTGGCCCAGGAAAGCGGCCAGCCTGTCGTCACCCTGGAAGAGGTTCGCGAGGTTGGACCGGACCGTCCGGGCAAGGTCTTCTTCCGATGTCTTGCGGACCTCAGCCAGAGAGCAGAGAATATCCCGGAGGATCGCCGGGGTCCCCGGCCGGCCGAGATAGCTTTCCGGGCCTCCGGGGTTGTCCGTTTCCGTGAGCAGGCGGTCCTCCGGGACCTCCCGGGCGATCGTCCGGATCTTAGGCCGGCACATCACTTCGCCGCCGACCGTGAAAAAGAACCCTCTTCCGACCATTTCCCGGAAAACATCCAGGGGCCCCGAATACCAGTGGACGACGACGCGAAGAGGGGCGTGACGATCGAGGACTTCGAGCGCCTCCCTCTCCGCCCCCTTAACGTGGACGATGACGATCTTGCCCTGGTCCCGGGCGGCGGCCAGGAAGTGTTCGAAGATGTCCCTCTGAGCGGGATAGCGGGACTCGTCTTTGACGAAAAAATGGTCGAGGCCGATCTCGCCGAAGATGGGGCTCCGGGCCATGGCCTCCCTCAGGGAATCAGGGCGGTCGGCGTACTGATGGGCGTTCCAGGGGTGGATGCCGAAGACCGGCAGGATCCAGGGGCACCGGGCGGCGATCTCCACGTTCCGCCGGTAGGAGGGCAGGTCCATCGAATTGCTGATGGTGAGGATCCGGAGGCGGACGATCTCTTCAAGTGCCGCGTCGAGCGCGGCGGGGCCCATTTCGTCGTAACCGTCGAGATGCGCGTGAGCGTCGACGAGCACCGTTCTTTTAATCGTGTCCATCGTCTTGACCGGTCTAACCTCCTACGAGCTCGTGCTCGATCCGTTCGAGCGTCTTGCCCTTGGTTTCCGTCAGCCGTGTCTTGATGAAAATGAATCCCAAGACGCTGATCCCCGCATAAATCCAGAACGTGCCGGCCGATCCGAGCCCCTTGTTGAGATGAGGGAACGTGTAGGTCAGGACGAAGCAGGCCGACCAGAGCGAGAAGGTCGAGACCGACATGGCGGCGCCGCGGATCCTGTTCGGGAAGATCTCCGAGAGAATGACCCACGTGACGGGCGCCAGGGACAGGGCATAGAGGGCCATGGAGAGGACGACCAGGATAAGAAGATGAAGGCCCCGGCTGTGGAGGGCGTAGCTCGCGCCGATGAGCCCGAACGTCACGGCCAGACCCGCCGCCCCGGCCGTCATCAGCGGCTTGCGGCCCAGGCGGTCGACGAGCCGGATCGCGATCAGGGTGAAGATCAGGTTCACCGTTCCGGTGATGACGATGTTGAAAAGGATGGCGCTCACGCCGTAGCCGGCGGCCGAGAAGATCTCTTCGGCGTAATAAAAGATGACGTTGATCCCGCACCACTGCTGGTAGACGGCGAGGACGATCCCGATGAGAAGGACCTTGGACATCCCCGGCTCGAGGAGGGCGCGGAAGCGGACCTTCTGGATGTCCGTCCCGGCCAGGGTCCCGCGGATCTCGGCCATGGCCTTCTCCGCAAAAGCCGCGCCGCCGACTTTCGCCAGGACCTTTTCGGCCTCGCCGCCGCGGCCGTTCTTGGCCAGCCAGCGGGGGCTCTCCGGGACCGTGAACATCAGGAGAAAGAAGAGAAAAGCGGGCACGGCTTCGGCCCCGAACATCCAACGCCAGCCGGCCTGACCATTCCAGGAGCTGAGGATCTCGGCCGCGGTGGCGCCGGCCGGGACCGGCCTGGCGATGAGCCAATTCACCAGCTGGGCGGCGAGGATCCCGATGACGATCGTCAGCTGGTTGACCGAAACGAACTTGCCCCGGACCTCGGCCGGCGAGAGCTCGGCGATGTACATGGGGGAGAGGTTCGAGGCCAGGCCGATGGCGACGCCGCCCAGGAGCCGGTTGACGACGAAAAAGGTGAAGTCGGGCGCCAGGGCGGTCAGAATGCCGGTCCCCGTGAAAATGAGGCCGGATAGGATCAGGAGCTTCTTCCGGCCGAACCGGTCGCTGAGCGCCCCGGAAACGAGGGACCCGAGGAGGCAGCCGACGAGGGCGCTGCTCATGGCCCAGCCGACCTCTGAGGGGCTTGTCAGGTTGAAGAACTTCTCGTAGAAGGGCTTGGCGCCGCCGATGACCACCCAATCGTAGCCGAAGAGGAGGCCTCCCATGGCTGAAACCATGGTCGTCAGCCAGATGTACCGCATGTTGTAGGCCGGACGATCCCTCATCGCGCCTCCCGACCGTCTTCCGTATCCCGGCTCCCGCTCAAATTCCACGACCAGCCATCGGCTCCGAAAAGCGATTTTTACACCAAATCAGGGGAAAAGTGTATGAATATTTTTGGTCTTTTCCTAACGGAAAGATATGTGTAACAGATTACCCATCCTTGAAGTCTAATCGGAGTGGGGTAAGCCGTTCCCTCAGTTGAAAAAAAAACGAAAAAAGAGCTTGATTTTTATCTGATATCTGATATATTACAGATTGGGAAGAGATTTAATACTTTATGTTATAATTAGTTACGAGGCATTTCGTCAGGAGAAAGCGCCCCAGGCAGGAAATCAATGACCGGGCTTGTTTTCGACATCAAGCGGTACTCGATCCACGACGGGCCGGGCATCCGGACGACCATTTTTCTCAAAGGTTGCCCCCTGCGCTGCCTCTGGTGCCACAATCCGGAAGGGATCGACAAGGCGCCCGAGCTCATGCATTGGCCGGCGCGCTGTTCCCGTTGCTATGCGTGCCTCGCGGCCTGCCCGGCCGGGGCCATTTCAAAGGCGGCGGACGGCGCGATCGTCATCGACAAGAAGAAGTGCGACCTCTGCGGCAAGTGCGCCGAGGCCTGCCTTTACGACGCCATGCAGGTCGTCGGCCGCGAGATGACCGTCGAGGACCTCGTCAAGGAAATCGAGAGGGACCGGATCTTTTACGAGCAGTCGGGCGGCGGGGCGACGTTCTCGGGCGGCGACCCTCTGGCCCAGCCGGCTTTCCTCGAAGAGCTCCTCGGCGCGCTCCGGGGCCGGGGCATCCATACGGCCGTCGATATCTCCGGGTTCGCGCCGGCCCCGCTCCTGGAGAGGATCGCCGCCAAAACCGACCTTGTCCTCTACGACCTCAAGATCATGGACGGGACGAAACACCGGGAGCTCACCGGCGTATCGAACGAGCCCATCCTGGAGAACCTCAGACGCCTGGCCGCGAACGGAACCGAGGTCTGGGTCCGCATCCCGCTCATGGCCGGCCTGAACGACGGGCAGGACAATATCGACGGGAGCATCGCTTTTCTCAAGACCCTCAAGAAGATCAAGAAGATCGGACTCCTGCCGTACCACTCCGGCGGGAATGAAAAAGCCCGGCGGCTCGGCAAGGAGTCCCGGACCAAGACCTTTGAAGCCCCCTCCGAAGAAAGGTTCATCGCGATCGAAGCGGCCTTCCGCGACGCGGGCTTCGACGTCCAAAAAGGAGGATGACCATGAACGAACGGATCAAGAAGCTGAGACAGCAGACGCTCGATGCCCGGCCCACGATCAGCGCCGAAAGGGCCAAGCTCCTCACGGACTTCTACAAGACGCCCTCGGCCCGGAGCGGCTCGCCCGCCATCCAGCACGCCCTGGCCTTCAAGCACATCATGGAGCAAAAAGCCGTCGTCTTCAACGACGGCGAGCTCATCGTCGGCGAGCGCGGCCCCGCGCCCAAGGCGACGCCGACCTACCCCGAGGTCTGCATCCACTCCCTCCAGGACCTCCGGTACCTCAACGACAGGAAAAAGACGGCCTTCGCCTCGGATGACGAGACGAGGCGGCTGTACGCCGAGGAGATCATCCCGTTCTGGCAGGGCCGGTCCCAGCGCGAGCGGATCTTCGCCGCGATGACGCCGGAGTGGATCGATGCCTACGAGGCCGGCGTCTTCACCGAGTTCATGGAGCAGCGGGCGCCGGGCCACACCGTCCTCGACGGCAAGATCTACCGGAAAGGCATGCTCGACTTCAAGAAGGACATGGAAGCCGCCTTGAGCGGCCTCGATTTCATGAACGACCCCGAGGCCTATGACAAGCGGGAGGAACTTCGGGCCATGGCGGTCAGCGCGGACGCGATCATTGCTTTCGCCGGGCGGCACGCCACGAAAGCGAGGGAGCTCACGGCCTCGGAGAAGGACCCGGCCCGCCGGAAAGAGCTCGAGCGGATCGCCGAGGTCTGCGACTGGGTGCCGGCCAACGCGCCGCGCGATTTCTGGGAGGCCCTCCAGTATTACTGGTTCGTCCACCTGGGCGTCATCACCGAATACAACACCTGGGACTCGTTCAACCCGGGGCGGCTCGACCAGCACCTCTGGCCTTTTTATCAGAGGGGCCTGGCCGAAGGCACGCTGACGAAGGAAAGCGCCCGGGAGCTCCTCCAGGCCTTCTGGGTCAAGTTCAACAACCAGCCCGCTCCCCCCAAGGTCGGCGTCACGGCCGAGGAGAGCGGCACCTACACCGATTTCGCCCTGATCAATGTCGGGGGGCTCAAGGAAGACGGGTCCGACGGCGTCAACGAGCTGTCCTACCTCATCCTCGACGTCATCGAGGAGATGCGCATCCTCCAGCCGAGCTCGATGGTCCAGATCAGCGCCAAGGGTCCGGATCTCGTTCCTCCTCCGGGCCCTGCGGATCGTCAAGACCGGGTTCGGCCAGCCCTCGATCTTCAACACGGACGCCATCGTCCAGGAGCTCGTCCGCCAGGGGAAAAGCGTGGAGGACGCCCGGAGCGGCGGGGCCAGCGGCTGTGTCGAGTCCGGGGCCTTCGGCAAGGAGGCCTATATCCTGACGGGGTATTTCAACCTGCCCAAGGTCTTCGAGATCACCCTCAACAACGGCGCTCGATCCCAGGACGGGAAAGAGGATCGGCCTCGAGACCGGCGACCCGATTGGCGTTCAAGACGTTCGACGAGCTCTTCGAGGCCTTCCGGAAGCAGATCCGGCACTTCGTCGACATCAAAGTGCGCGGCAGCAACGTCATCGAGAGGCTCTACGCGACCTACCTGCCGGCGCCCTTCCTGTCGATCCTCATCGATGACTGCATCAAGAATGGGAAGGATTACCACGCCGGCGGCGCCCGCTACAACACGAACTACATCCAGGGCGTCGGCATGGGGACGATCACCGACGTCCTGAGCGCGATCGATTATAACGTCTACGATCATGGGCACTTCACGATGAAGGACCTCCTGGCCGCCCTGGGCGCGAATTTCGCGGGATATGAAAGCCTGCGCCAACGCGTCCTCAACCGGACGCCCAAGTTCGGGAATGACGACGACTACGCCGACAACCTCATGCGGCGGGTCTTTGAAGCGTATTTCGAGGCCGTCGACGGCCGGCCCACCCCGAGGGGAGGGAAGTACAGGATCAACCTTTTGCCGACGACGGTCCACGTCTACTTCGGCAAGGTCACGGGCGCGACGGCGGACGGGCGGTTGGCCGGGGACGCTGTTTCCGAAGGCGTGTCGCCCGTCCAGGGTGCCGACCGGAAGGGCCCGACGGCGGTCGTCAAGTCGCTCGGCAAGATGGACCACGTCAGGACCGGCGGCACGCTCCTCAACCAGAAGTTCACTCCGCAGCTCTTGAGCGACGATGCGGGATTGGCCGGGGTCAAGGACCTCGTCCGTTCCTACTTCCGGTTGATGGGCCACCACATCCAGTTCAACGTCGTCACGGCCGACACGCTCCGGGAGGCGCAGAAGTTCCCCGATAAGCACCGGGACCTCATCGTGCGGGTGGCGGGCTTCAGCGACTACTTCGTCGACTGCAGCATGGAGCTCCAGGACGAGATCATCCGCCGGACCGAGCACCAGGAGATTTGAGAGCGGCAGCGGCTTTCCTTGACATCCATCCTCCACCGACAATATCATTAATTTGTGATGGGCGTTTTGGCCTGAGCCTGATGGGATCGGAAGGCCGCGTAGGCCATTAAGCCTATTTTGATCTCATAAGCTGGCGGCCGGGTCGGCTGCCCAAAGTAGAGGGGAGGGGAATATGTTCAACATTATCTGGTGGATCATCTCGGGCTTCGTCGTCGGGCTGATCGCCCGCGCGGTCCTGCCCGGCATCCAGCACATGGGACTCATCCGGACGACATTGCTGGGGATCGTCGGGTCGTTGCTCGGCGGTGTCCTCGGCGTTCTCGTCTCGAGACGCAAGGAAGGCCAGAGGTTCCATCGGGCAGGGTTCATCCTGTCCCTCATCGGGGCCATCATCGTGCTTTACGTCTGGCAGCGCTTCTTGCGCTGAGAGAGGTCGACGCCATTCAGCGCACCCGGACCGGCAGCACGATGCACGACGGGTGCGACCGGGAACGAAAAACGCGCTGGGTGGCCGGCCGGTAATCCGAGGCTTTGGCCAGGAAGATGTTCTCGACGAAGGTCTGGGGGTTCCGGTCGATCAGGGGAAACCAGGTGCTTTGGACCTGGACCATGATCTTGTGGCCCTTGAGAAAGCGATGGTCGGCCTCGTGGAGGTCGATCGTGAAGCCCGTGACGCGGCCCGGGACGAGCGGCTCGGGTTTTTCGAAGCTCGCCCGGAACCGCCCGCGGAAAACCTCGTCGGCGATCATCAGCTGATAGCCGCCCATCGTCGGCTCGGCCGGGTCATCCCCGGGATAGACGTCGATGAGCTTGACGATCCAGTCGGCGTCGCTTCCCGTCGTCGACGCGAACAGGCGGGCCGAGATGCGGCCCGTGACCGTGACGTCCTCGGCGAGCGGCTCCGTTTCCCAGCTCAGGACGTCGGGCCGCAGGTCGGCGAAACGCTGGTCGCCGACGAGCCAAGCCCCCCAGCCCGAGCCGCGCCGGTCGTATGTCGCCTCGACCGGCCGGGGACGGTAAGGCACAGGATGGGCCGGGTCGGAGACGTAACTGTCGAAGGCCGCCGCGTCCGTCTGAGCGGGAGCCTCGAATGAAAGTCTCCCGTCTTCCCTGAAATAGAGGTTGCGGTCCGCGGTGAGTTTTCGGGGCGGCCATTCGTCGTAGAGCTGCCAGGCGTTGGTCCCCGTTTCGAACGTGACCGCCTCCTTCACGTCCCAGCCGCCCTTGTCCTTCAGGAAATGGGCGAAGAAGGGCGCCTGGATCTTCTCCCGGAAATACTTAGAAGTGTCGCTGCCGAACTTGATCCGTCCCAGGGAGCTCCCGTCCCCGCTCATCCAGCCGCCGTGGTTCCACGGGCCGGCGACGAAGAAGTTCATGTTCCCGCCGTCGTGGGGCTCGAGCGTCTCGTAGATCTTCTGCGGGCCGTAGAAATCCTCCTGGTCCCACCATCCGGCGACCGTCAGCGTCGGGACGGTCACTCGCGTCAGATACGAAGCCATCGCCTGCTTCCGCCAGAAGGCGTCATAGTTCGGGTGGGCGACGAAGTCGTTCCAGCTCGGGATCTTCCCGTAGAGGTATTTCTCGTTCACCGTCGAGAGCGGCCCCAGCCGGAGGTACCATTCGTACGTGTCGAAAGTGTCGAAGCGAAATGACGCGTTTTCCTTGGTCGTTTCCATCATCGCGGCATACTCGAAGCCGTAGCTCAGGCGGAACGCGCCGTTGTGGTGGAAGTCGTCACCGATGTACATGTCCGCAGGAGAGGCCTGAGGCGACACGGCCTTCACGGCCGGATGGGGGTCAAGCATGGCCATCGCGGTCAGCCACCCGCCGTAGGAGATCCCTACCAGGCCCACGCGGCCGTTGTTCCCCGGGACGTTCTTGAGCAGCCATTCGACGGTGTCGTAGGCATCGGTGCTCTCGTCGATCGCCCGGGGGTCACCCTTGTCGCGCGGCGGCCTCTGCATCACGAACCGGCCTTCGGACTGGTAGCGGCCGCGGATATCCTGGAAGACGAAAATGTAGCCTTCTTCGACGAGTTCCTTGTAAGGCTCATACGCCAGGGGAAGTGGAGATGACGGCGCTCCGTACGGCGTCCGCAAGAGCAGGAAAGGCAGGGGCGCCTGGGCCTTCTTCGGCGTGAAGATGGCCGTGAACAGCTTCACTCCGTCCCGCATCGGGATCATCGCCCGCGTTGCCGTGAACTCGGGCGCCGGGAAGGGGATCTGGCCGGGCGGTCCCAATCGGGCGAAAGCCGCCAGGGCGGCGACAAACGCCAGGCCGAAAAGGACCGGTTTTGTTTTCGGAAAAGGAATTTTCATGAGGACTCCCGATCGTTCAAAGTGAAGGAATGATATCCCGGCCGGGCCCTGGCAGTCAACGCATCCTCAGCCGGCCCCCGCCCGTCCCCGGCCGGTCATTGACGCGTCCCTTCCCATGTTGGATACTACTTGAGGACGTTCGCGGACCGCGAACCGAGAGGAGGCCGGACATGCCGATCGACGTCAAGACGGAAGCCATCTTCAAGAGCGGGATGCGGCTCGAGGCGAGGTCGGACCGGTCCGGAAAGACCGCGGACATGGATTTCGCTTCGGAAGGTGAACCAGTGGCCGGCTTCACTCCCCTCGAGCTGCTCCTGGCGAGCCTTTGCGGCTGCAGCGGCCAGGTCGTCGTCGGGCTCTTGAAGAGGATGGGCCAGGAGGTCCAGGGCCTCACCGTTCGGGCCCTGGGCGCGAAACGGGAGATTCATCCCAAAGTGTTCACGTCGATCGAGCTCGACTTCGAATTCAAGGGAGGCCGGGTCGAGGGGGCCTCGGTCGAGAAAGCATTCGCCCTGTCGGAGGACAGGTTCTGCCCCGTCTGGGTCATGCTCAAGGCGAGCGCCCCCATCGCGGCGAAATACCATATTGTCCCCGAATGACGGCCCGGACGCTCAGGGCGTAACCAGGGCTTTGATAACCCCGTCCCGGTAGTGGAGGGCGGTCTCGAAAGCCTTCTGCGCGTCCTCGAGCCGGAACGTGTGGGTGGCCATGAAATCGACGCTGATCCGGCCCTCCCCGATCATCCGGAGGGCCGGGCCGATGCACCGGTTCTGCCGGCGGACGTTCTGGAGCCGGAGCTCGCGGCGCCTCAGCCGGCCGATGTCGAACGAGACACGCGCCTCGAGGGGGATGCCGACGAGAAGGAGCGTCCCGCCGGGCTTCAGGAGCTCGACGGCCTGGTCGAGCGCCTCCTGTTGGCCGCAGCATTCGAAAACGACGTCGAGGCCGCCAGGCGCGAGCCCCAGGATCTCCGCGACGATGTCCGTTTCGAGCGGGTTCCCGGTCCACCGGGCGCCAGCCTCCCGGGCCGCGACCCTGAGCCTCGCCTCGACCTTGTCCGTCATGAACGCCGCGGCTGCTCCCGCATGGAGCGCGGCCAGCCCGACGCCGAGGCCGATCGGCCCGGACCCGAGGATCGCGACCGTCTTGCCCTTTAGGTTCCCGGCCAGTTTCACGGCATGGAGGCCGATCGACAGGGGCTCGGCCAGGGTCGCCTGGGTGAAAGTCAGGCGATCGGACAGCGGATGGCAATTTTCCTGGGGCACGACGAGGAGCTCGGCCAGCGCCCCGGTCCGCTCTTTGGGGTGGCCGACGAAGGAGAGCGTCCGACAGGTGTTCGGCCGCCCCTCCCGGCATTGATCGCAGACGCCGCAGGAAACGGCCGGCTCGACCGCGACCCGGTCTCCAGGCTTGATCTTCCTGACGCCGGGCCCCGTCTCCTCGACGACGGCGGCGCACTCGTGACCAAGGACGACCGGGTAGCGCATGACCGTATCGCCGACTCGCTCCTCGCTGAAGTAGTGCAGGTCGCTCCCGCAAATGCCGACGGTCTTGACCCGGAGGAGGACGTCGGCCCTGTCCTTGATCAGGGGCGCCGGCCAGTCCCCGGCGACGATCTTCCCCGGCCCGGTCAAAATAGCGGCTCTCATGATTTTCCTATTATAAGGCATCGGACCCCTGTTCGGAAGGCCGAGTGTTGACTCGGGCAAGATGTTACCCAGATCCCGCAAAAGCCGTGCTTTCTTTTAGGCCCAAGGGATGGCCGTCTTAGGCTCAGTCGGAGGGTGACGGAGACATCCCCCCGGAGGCTCCCTCCAGGAAGATTTTGAATTTCAGAAAGAGTATGATAATCAATAGAACCCATGGGCGAAGATTTCACTCGCCTTCCTCCGGCCGATATCCGTCCCCCGAGCCTTGTCCCCGGGATCCCGGAACTCGTCGCCGGATTCACGGCTCTTTGGGGAGAAGGCGGAGACGGCCGCCCGGACCTGGGACGGACGTTCACTCGGCGGGAACGGTCCGGCAAAGAGAGAGCGCTGGCCCGGTTCGTCGATGCCCTCCGGTCCGAAACGAAACGCCCGCCCATGTCCGCACCTGACCGTGAAGCCACCCAGAAGCGCATTTTCGGCGTCTTCGATCACTTCGCCAGGCAAGCCCTGGACTGGCAGGACCGGCACATCGATATTCTGATCGGCGGAGGATTCGACCGCGGGTCGACGGAATTCGTGCGGATGGCGAGAGAATTCACCCCCGGGACGAGCTCCGGCGACGTTTTCCAGGCCTGCCGGAACGTCTGGGTGGCGAACGGGCTCCAGCGGCTCCTCGGTCTGCCCGTCCGGCTGACGCCGGCAATTTTCGCCTATAGCATGCTCTACCCCTTGACCGACAATTATCTCGACGACCCGGCGGCGACCGACGAGACCAAACAAGCCTTCAACAGCCGGCTCCGCTCGCGTCTCGGGGGCCATGACGTCACGCCCGCCAACCCCCGGGAGAGGACGATCTTCGACCTCGTCTCCATGATCGAAGGGGATTTCCCCCGGGCTGGGCACCCCCAGGTGTTCGAGAGCCTGATCGCGATCCACGAGGCCCAGACGAAAAGCCTGCGGTTGCTCCGTTCGGAGGGACTGCGGACCGAAGGGGAGATCGCGTCCATCGGCCTGGAAAAGGGGGGCGCTTCGGTCCTGGCCGACGGCTGCCTCGTCTCCGGCTTCCTCGCTCCCGGCCAAGTGGAATTCCTGTTCGGCTTCGGAGCGTACCTCCAGCTCATGGATGACCTGGAGGACGTCATCGAGGATGGGAACGCGGGCCTAAGGACGGTTTTTTCCCGGTCGGCCGGGCGCGAGCCGTTGGACGCGGTCACCGACCGTCTGTTCCGTTTCGGCGCCAAAGTCCTCAAGCGTCTGGACGGGTTCGGCGTGCCCGACGCCGAACCGCTCCGGGAGCTCGTCCGGTCGAGCCTCAGCCAGGGCGTCGTCACGACCGCCGGCAGGTTCAAGCGGCTTTACACCCGCTCTTACCTGAAAGCGCTCGAGGCCCATTCGCCTTTCCGCTTTTCCTTCAACAACAGGCAGCGCCGCCGCCTCGAGCGCCGCCGGGCGGCGTTGACCCGTTTATTCGAGTCCTTCGCTAAAGCGTAACTCGTTTTCGAATCGAACGCCCGCACCATAATTGGAGAGACCATCGCGCTAAGAGCGGGGATAATGGTCACCCGAAAGACCCCGTTTGGAGGGGGACCCGGCGGGATTTTCGACGGGGGAACCGGGACAGGTTCCCGGGGCCGGGGGATAAGGGTGACCATCATCCCCGCATCGCGCAGGATATCGCCTTACCTTGCGCAGGAACTTGCGATCGGACAGAACATCCTTGGGGATCGGGGGATAAGGACGGCCTCCTGCCCTGTAAAAACGGGAGTCGAGAGCTTCGGCTAAAACGGATTTTCGGTCGAGTAGAGCATTCCGGCCGGCCGGTTGAACGAGACGTCCTCGACCCCGAGCATCCGCATCGCCGCCCAGAACGCTTTCCCGGCGTGGCGGAAGGCCACGGCGGTGTGGTGGGGAAAGCGTTTCTCGATCAGGACGTGCCGGTAGAAGCGCCCCATCTCCTTGATGCCGATGACGCCGATCCCGCCGAACGATTTCGGGTCGATGTCGAGGACCTCGCCCTCGGCCAGGTAGGACCGCAGGACCGCGTCGGCCGTCGACTGGAGCCGGAAGATCGTGACCTCGCCCGTCCGGATCCTGCCCTCGAGCGTGCCCCGCGTGATGTCCGGGTCCTTCCCGGACTCCATGAGCCGGTGCATGATGAGCTGGTAGCGCATCTCGGGCATCATCATGCACGGCGCCGGCGTGTTGCCGCAGTGGAAGCCCATGAACAGGTCCGTCGCCTTGTAGTCTCCGACGGCCTTCTTGGCGGCCTTGATCATGTCGTAGGGCACGGTGTTGTTGATGTCGAGCAGCGTCGCCGGAAGCTCGGTCGCCGCGGTGCAGATGTACTCGCTCAGCGCGCCGTAGATATCGACCTCGCAGGAGACCGGGATGCCGCGCGTGGCCAGCCGCGAGTTCACGTAACAGGGGACGAAGCCGAAATACGACTCGAAGGCCGGCCAGCACTTGTTGGCGAAGACCCCGTACTCGCGAGGCGCCGAGGTTCGCCTCCATGAACTTGAGGAGGGCCACCTCGAACTGGGCCAGTTTGGTCAGGACGTCAGGGAACTTGTTGCCGGCGCCGAGCTCCTTGGCCATGTCTTTGGCCACGGCCTTGATGCGCCGGCTCGTCCCTGGCCTTGAGGAAGATGTCGTAGAGGTCGAGCTCGCTGTTCTCCATGATCTCGACGCCGAGGTCATAGAGCGGCTTGATGGGCGCGTTGCAGGCCAGGAAATCCTGCGGCCTGCGGTCCGAAGGCGAAGATCTTGAGCTTCCTGAGGCCGAGGATGATCCGGGCCACCGGGACGAACTCCCGCATCATCCCGACGACCTCGGCCGGCGTTCCCACGGGGTATTCGGGGATGTGAGGCCGGAGCTTCCGCAGTCCGATGTTGTAGGACGCGTTGAGCATCCCGCAATAGGCGTCGCCCACGGCCGTTGATCAGGTCTTTGCCCGTCTCCTCGGCCGCCGCGACGAACATCACCGGCCCGCCGAACTTCTGGGCCAGGATCGTGGTCGGTCCCTCGGGGCCGAAGTTCCCGAGGTAGATGACGAGGGCGTTGACGCGCTTTGACCGGACCTCCTCGAGGGCCGCCAGGACGTCCTTCTCGTTCTCGACCGTCGTCTTGATCTCCGCGACCGGGAGCCCCGCCTTGCGGCATTCGGCGACGACCTGGACGCGGCGCTTCCGGGACAGCTCGACGGGGAAGCAGTCGCGGCTGACGGCGACGATTCCGAGGCTGACTTTCGGGATGTTCTTCATCGGGGTTCTCCTTTTTTCTGGCCGTACGTTGCGTGAGGGCCGTGTTTTCTCTGGAAATGCTTTTCCAGCAGGAAATCCTCCAGGGGGGCTTGGTCGGGGTTGAGGGTCATCGTGACGAACGCGGTCTTGGCCACCTGCTCGAGGATCATGCTGGCGCTGACCGCATCCGCCGGGGACTGGCCCCAGGCGAAGGGCCCGTGGCCGGCGACGAGCACGGCCGGGATCACGAGAGGGCTGAGCCCGGCAAAGCGCTCGACGATGACCTTGCCCGTATTGGCCTCGTAGTTCCGGCTGACCTCGGCCTCGGTCAGCGGCCGGGTCACGGGGACCGGGCCGTGGACAAGATCGGCGTGGGTCGTCCCGTAGCACGGGATTTCCCGCCGGGCCTGGGCGAACGCCGTCGCGTACTCGCTGTGGGCGTGGGCGATGCCGCCGATGTCCGGGAAGGCCCGGTAGAGCTCGATGTGGGTCGGCGTGTCCGAGGACGGGTTGAGGCCGCCCTCGACGACCCGGCCCTCGAGGTCCACGAGGACGATGTCCTCGGCTTTGAGCTCCTCGTAGGGGACGCCGCTCGGCTTGATGGCCAGGATCCCGCGCCGCCGGTCGATGCCGCTGACGTTGCCGAAGGTCAGGAGGACGAGCCCGGACTTCGAGAGGTCCAGGTTGGCCTTCCAGACGAGTTCCTTGAGCTCGGTCATCATGGCTACGGCCTCAGCTGGCGGTCCCTGATCGCGAGAAGCTCCTTCATGACGGGGTACAAGTTCCCCGTCCACTCCCTGGTGCCGAAGGCGTCATGGAGCTCCCGGTAAAGCCGGTAGAGCTCCGCATAGATTCTATGATTTTCCGGGTCCGGTTTGAAGGCTTTTTTCTTGACGCCCGACATCGCGGCCTGGGCTGCGGCGAACGTCGCGTGGCCGGCCGCCCTTCTTCCCGGCGACCACGGCCCCGGCCATCGCCGAGCCGAGGGCGCAGGTCTGGGCGGAGCGGGCGACCTTCATCTCGAGTCCGGTGACGTCGGCATAGATCTGCATGACCAGCGGGTTCTTCTCGGCGATGCCGCCGCAGTTGCGGACCTCGTCGATGTCGACGCCGTACTCCTGGAAGCGCTCGATGATGGTCAGGGCGCCGAAGGCCGTGGCCTCGATGAGGGCCCGATAGATCTCCGCGGGCTTCGTGTGGAGGGTCAGGCCGACGATGAGACCGGTCAGCCGCTGGTCGACGAGGATGGTCCGGTTGCCGTTGTGCCAGTCAAGGGCGAGGAGGCCCGATTCCCCGGGCCTAAGGGTCGGCGGCCTCCCGGGTCAGGGCCTCGTGCGAGCCTTTCTTCGGCCCGCCCGGCTCGAGCTCGCTCACGAACCAGTTGAAGATGTCGCCGACCGCCGACTGCCCGGCCTCGAGCCCCAGGTAGCCCGGCAGGACCGAGCCGTCGACGATGCCGCACAGGCCGGGGATGTCCGGCGAGCCTTTTCGCGGCCGGCCAGACGCAGATGTCGCAGGTGCTCGTGCCGATGATCTTGACGAAACGTCCCGTGTCCGACGCCGGAGCCGACGGCGCCCAGGTGGGCGTCGAAAGCGCCCGACCGCGACCGGGATGCCCGGCCGGCAGGCCGAGCTTCTTGGCCCAATCCTTCGTGAGCGCCCCGGCGGCGACGTCCGCGGTGTAGGTTTTCTTGTAGAGGCGGTCGCGGAGGTCGCCCAGCCGCGGGTCGAGCTCGGCCAGGAAATCCTTGGCCGGCAGGCCGCCCCAGGCGTCGTTGAACATCGCCTTGTGGCCGGCCGCGCAGCGGCTGCGCTTCATTGTCAGCGGGTCGCGTCGTGCCGGTGAGCACGGCCGGGATGTAGTCGGCGCATTCGACCCAGGAGAAGGCGGCGGCCGAGACCTTCGGGTCGACCCGCAGGCAGTGGAGGATCTTGCTCCAGAACCACTCGGAGGAATAGGTCCCGCCGCACTTGGCCAGGTATTCCGGATGCTCGTTCGCGGCCAGGGCCGTGATCTCGGCGGCCTCGGCGTGGCCGGTGTGGTCCTTCCAGAGCCAGGCCATGGGCGTTCGGGTTCTTCCGGAATTCCTTATAGAAGGCCAGGGGCTTGCCGGCCCGGTCCACGGGGAGGGGGGTCGAGCCGGTCGTGTCGACGCCGATCCCGATGACGCCTTTCGGGGCGAAGTCCGCTGTCCTTCCTTCCGGCCGCGGCGAGCGCCGCCCTGACCGTCGCCTCGATCCCCTCAGATCCAGTCGGCCGGGTTCTGCCGGGCCAGGTTGGGGTCCTTGGGGTCGAGGATGATCCCGGCGTCGCCGGTCGGGTAGTTGAAGATCGCGGTGCCGACTTCGTCGCCCGTTCCGGACGTCGACGATGAGGGTCCGGACGGAGTTGGTCCCGAAGTCGAGGCCTATCGCATATCTGGGCTTTTCTTTGTCAGCCAAGTTCCTCTCCTTTCGGCTTAGCCACCTTTTCGCGGCGCCATCCATTATTATATCCACTCCGGTGGAGCGACGGGCAACCGTCCGTGGGACAGAAACTTTCGGGGAAAAATATCTTCGTCTCGAGCGGAATAATATATAATAGATCAACCCAGAGGACCAATGAAGCCTTTGTCTCCTGACGAAAAAACCTCGTCACCAAGGGACGGACTCATGAAGATCCGTTTGCCCGGGAAAATATGTCCTTTGACCCTGATCCGCTCTCCTGGCGGTCGGCTCCGCAGCCTTCGCGGCGGAACGGCCCGCGGGGCGACCTCCTCAAGGGCTTCACCTATCGCAACCTCGGCCCCTTCCGGGCCGGCTCGTGGGTCTCGACGATCGCCGTCCCGACGGCCCCGGCGCGGGAGCACCTCTACACGATCTACGTCGGCATGCGGAACGGCGGCGTCTGGAAGACGATGAACGACGGCGTCACCTTCGAGCCCGTCTTCGACGCCCAGGACAAGCTCTCCATGGGCGACATCGCCGTCGCGCCCGTCGGACGCGAACATCGTCTGGGTCGGGACCGGGGACGCCTTTTGCGCCCGGATGTCGACCTCCGGCGACGGCGATCTACAAGTCCATCGACGCCGGCAAGACCTGGACGAACATGGGCCTCCGCGATTCGCAGCACATCGCCCGGATCATGGTCCACCCGACGAACCCCGATATCGTCTATGTCGCGGCGATGGGCCACCTCTTCTCGACCAACGCCGAGCGGGGCGTCTTCAAGACGACCGACGGCGGCAAGACCTGGAAGAAGGTCCTGTACGTCAACGACAAGGTCGGCGCCGTGGACCTGATGCTCGTCCGGTCGGCCCCCGACACCCTCTACGCGGCGATGTACGACAAGGTCCGCCTGCCGTGGAACTACGAGATGGGCGGGCCCGAGAGCGGCGATCTACAAGACGACCGACGGCGGCAGGACCTGGTCTCGCCTCGGCGGCGGACTGCCCGGCCGGGACGGATCGGCCGGATCGGCCTCGACGTCTTCCAGAAGAACCCGGATATCCTCTACGCCATCGTCGAGAACGGCAACCCGCGGCCCGCCGACCGCCCAGGAGGTCGAGCAGGACAAGCGCCGCGGCGGCGCCCCGCGTCCGCGGACGGCCGGGCAACGAGGTCTACCGGAGCGGACGACGGCGGCAAGATCCTGGCGCAAGGTCGAACAAGGGCTACGAAGCGGCCCTCGACAAAGCGCCCTATTCGTTCAACATGCTCCGGATGGACCAGCAGGACCCCGGACACGGTCTACGTCACGGGCCAGTCGCTGGCCAGCACGAACGACGGCGGCAGGACGTGGAAGGGTCTGAGCTGGCCGTCGAACGGCGTTTTCGAGCGGGGCTTCGGCGACTGGCGGACGCTTTGGGTCGACCCCGCCGACTCGAACCGCCTGATCTTCGGCAGCGACGGCGGCGTCTACATCTCCTACGACCGCGGCCGGACCTGCCGGCACTTCGACAATGTCCCGGGCGGCGAGTTCTACGCCATCGGCGTCGACATGGAGGACCCGTACAACATCTACGGCGGCCTGCAGGACCACGACTCGTGGAAGGGCCCGTCGAACGGCTGGGCTGGCGAAGTCGCGCTCTCCGACTGGGTGACGGTCGGCGACGGCGACGGCAGTACAATCTGCGTCGACCCGACCGACAGCCGCTGGGTCTACAACAACCGCGAGTTCGGGGCCATGTGGCGCCTCGACCAGAAGACCGGCGTCCAGACGGACATCCCGCCGCAGCGGGCGGCCGGGGCAGAAGCCGCCTGCGCTTCAACTGGACGCCGCCGCTCGCCATGTCGCCGCACAACCCGGCCATCATCTACGCCGGGCGCCCAGGTCCTCTTCCGGTCGCTCGACCGCGGCGACCACTGGCAGGAGATCAGCCCCGACCTGACGACGGACGACGACGTCGAAGGAGCACGGCGAGGGCAACATCACCTACTGCACGCTGACGACGATCGCCGAGTCGCCGGTCAAGCCGGGCGTCATCTGGACCGGGGCCGACGACGGCAAGGTCCAGGTGACGAAAGACGGCGGCGCGACCTGGCTCGACCGGACGGCGAAGCTCGCGGCCGCCGGGGCGCCCGCAGAACTTCTGGGTCAGCCGCGTCTTCCCCTCGCCGCACGAGGCCGGGACGTGCTTCGTCGCCAAGACGGGCCTGCGTTTCGACGATCTTCCAGCCCGTCCTCTACAAGACGACGGATTACGGCGAGACCTGGACGTCGATCGCGGGCGACCTCCCGGCCGGGAAGCCGATCAACGTCGTCATCCAGGACCGCAAGAACGCCGGACCTGCTCTTCGTCGGGACCGAACAGGGCGTCTACGTCGACGCTCGACGGCGGCAAGACCTGGTGCGCCGTTCAAGGCCAACATGCCCTGGCTCAAGGTCACGGACCTCCTCATCCACCCGCGCGAAAACGACCTCGTCGTGGCGACCTTCGGCCGCAGCCTGTGGATCACGGACATCTCGCCGCTCCAGGAGACTGAGCGTGGCGACGCTCGGCCGAGGACGTCCATCTCTTCGACATCAAGCCGCGGACGGAGAGGATTTACGGCGCCGTCGTCGGGAATTACCAGCTCCTCGGCGACAGCCACCTCTCGGCGCCGAACGAGCCCAACGAGGTCGACGATCCGCTATTACCTGAAGGCGAAGGCCGCCGGGCCGGTCAAGGTCACGGTCGCCGACCCGTACGGCAAGTCCTGGCCGAGCTCGACGGGGAAGGGCGAGGCCGGGCTCAACACCGTGGCCTGGTCCATGCGCGCCAGAGGCCGGGCCAGGGCGGATGCCGGGATACGAGGGCTTTTTCGGCGGCGGCGCGCCTGGTCGATCCCGGGCGAATACGTGGTGACCCTCGAGGCCGGCGGCCGGAAGCTCGTCAAGAAGGTCGATCATCCGCGGCCGCCAGGGCTGGACCGTCGGCCCTGTCCCGGTCGAGATCAAGTAGAGGGAGCGGAAGACATCTGCGGGATCCTCATGGATCCCGCCCGCACCCCTTGAAATAGACAACGGACGATGAGCATGGACAACTCGCTTTCGGGCGCATTCCTGGCCTCTCTATTTTTCCTCGTCACTCCCGCCCTGAGCATCTCGGCCGAGAGAAAGGATTATCCCATCACCCCGGTGTCGTTCACTCAGGTCAAGGTGGCCGATGCCTTCTGGCTTCCCCGGATCGAGACGAACCGGACCGAGACCCTTCCCTTCCTGTTCAAGAAGAACGAGGAGACGGGCCGCTTGGACAATTTCGCCATCGCCGGCGGGCTGATGAAGGGCCGTTACAGAGGCGAGCGCTACAACGACACGGACGTCTACAAGCCCATCGAGGGCGCGTCCTATTCGCTCATGGTCCATCCCGACCCGGACCTCGACCGGGCCCTGGACGCCATGATCGTCAAGATCGCCGCGGCCCAGGAACCCGACGGGTACCTTTTCACGGCCCGGACGTGCGACCCGGCCCACCCTCAGCCCGGGATCGGTCCGGAGCGCTGGGTGGAGGAAATCGTCAGCCATGAGCTCTACAACGCCGGCCACCTCTACGAAGCGGCCGTCGCCCATTACCTCGCGACGGGGAAGCGCTCGCTCCTCGACGTGGCGATCAGGAACGCCGACCTCGTCGCGGCGACGTTCGGGCCCGACAAGCGCCACGGCTTTCCCGGGCACCAGGAGATCGAGCTAGCGTTGGTCAAACTCTACCGGGTGACGGGCGACGAGAAATACCTCCGTCTCGCCAAATATTTCCTCGACCAGCGGGGCCGTGAGGTCAAGCTGACCCAATATCCCCCCGGAACCCGTTTCGCCATCTATAACGAGCCGGAGCAGATCCAGGCCCACAAGCCCGTCCTCGAACAGGACGAAGCCGTCGGGCACGCCGTGCGCCTCACGTACATGGCCTCGGGCATGGCCGACATCGCCGCGCTCTCCGGCGACCCGGCCTATCTCGGGGCCGTCTGCCGGCTCTGGAGAAACGTCGTCGAGCAAGAAGATGTACCTCACCGGCGGGGTCGGCTCCCGTCACGACCGCGAGCGTTTCGGCGAGAATTACGAACTCCCCAACCTGACGGGCTATCTCGAGACCTGCGCCTCGATCGGGATGGCCTTCTGGAACCACCGGATGTTCCTCCTCACGGGGGACGCCCGCTACATCGACGTCCTGGAAAAGGCGATGGACAACGGCATCCTCTCCGGCGTCTCGCTCGACGGCCGGGCTTTCTTCTACGCCAACCCGCTCGAGTCGGACGGCAAGTTCCAGTTTCAACCAGGGCCAGCTCGGCCGGGCGCCGTTCTTCGGGACGGCCTGCTGTCCGGGCAACATCTCACGCTTCCTGCCCTCGATGCCGGGATACATCTACGCCGTGAAAGGCGACGCGCTTTACGTCAATCTCTTCGTCCAGAGCGAGGCCGCCGTCGACGTCGGCGGCCGGAACGTCATCCTCAAACAGCGGACCCGCTATCCCTGGGACGGCGCCGTCCGGATCACGGTCGAGCCGGAAGGCCGCGGGGCCTGGACGCTCCTCGTCCGCATCCCGGGCTGGGCCCGGGGCGAGGCGGTGCCGGGCGATCTCTATCGCTTCATCGACGATCCGAAGGGCAAGCCGTCGCTCAAAGTCAACGGGAAGGCCGTCGCCATCACTCTCGACCGAGGTTTCGCCGGGATCCGCCGCGAGTGGAAAAAGGGCGATGTCGTCGAGCTCGACCTGCCCATGCCCGTCCGGCGGGTGGTCGCGAACGACGCCGTCAAGGACAATACCGGCAAGGTCGCCCTCACGCGAGGCCCGCTTGTCTATTGCGCCGAGTGGCCCGACAACGGAGGCCGGGTCCTCAACCTCGTCCTGCCGGACGGCCGGCCGCTCCGAGCTGAGTTCCGGCCGGACCTCCTCAACGGCGTGGCCGTGATCAAGGGGGAGGCCCTGGCCTCAGCCAAAGGGCCGGACGGCCGGGTGACCGCCAGAAAACAGCCGTTCCTGGCCATCCCGTACTACGCCTGGGCCCACCGCGGGCCCGGGGAAATGGCGGTCTGGCTGTCCCGGAAATGAACTGGGGACGCATTGGTCATTTCCGGATTTCTTGAGCGGCCGCGTGCCGGCGATTGCCGAAGTCCGGGGGAATTCGGTATAGTATGCCGGTAGATACGTCTTGCCGGAGTGAAGTGAATTTCGGAATTGAGTATCGTGTCCCCGAATCGAAGGAGGCTGGCGATGAGAAACGGAATCCCGGCCAGGACCCTGCTCCTGGCCTTTGCCCTCACTTTTTCCCTGACCTGCGCCAAGCAGGCCCCGAAGGCCGATTACCCCGTGAAACCGGTGCCCTTCACGGACGTCCATCTCACGGACGTTTTTTGGGCGCCGCGCCTCGAGACCAACCGAACCGTGACCATCCCTCACATCCTCAAGGAGGACGAGGAGACGGGCCGCCTCAAGAACTTCGACACGGCTAAGGACGCGCTTGCCGGCGCCACGGACCTCAAGTTCTGCACCCTGTACCCCTTCGATGATTCCGACGTCTATAAGACCATCGAAGCGGCCTCTTACGCTTTGGCCACCCACCCCGATTCGGAGCTCGACAAGAGCGTCGACGGGGTCATCGACAGGATCGCCGCGGCCCAGGAGCCGGACGGCTACCTCTACACGGTCCGGACGATCGGCGGCCCGCCGCCCGTCGACTGGCTGGGGAAGGAGCGCTGGTCGCACCTCTTCATGAGCCACGAGCTCTACAACCTCGGGCATCTCTATGAGGCCGCGGTCGCCCACCACCAGGCCACCGGAAAAACGAGCCTCCTGAACATCGCCATGAAAAGCGCCGATCTCGTTGCCAGGGAATTCGGCCCCGGCAAGCGGACGAACCCGCCCGGCCACGAGGAGATCGAGATCGGCCTGGTCAAGCTTTACCGGGCCACGGGCGCGATGAAATACTTCGACCTGGCCAAGTTCTTCATCGACGCCCGCGGCAGGACGGCGAGGCGTCTCCCTTACCGCGGCGCGTCCGGGGACATGCTCCTCTACGGCGAATACTCCCAGGACCACAAGCCCTTCGTCGAACAGACGGAGGCCGTGGGGCACGCCGTCCGGGCCGGATATCTCTACGCGGGCGCGGCCGACGTCGCCGCCCTCACGGGTGATAAGGCCTACGTCGCCGCCCTCGACAAGATCTGGGCCGACGTCGCCGGGACGAAGATCTATCTCACCGGCGGCATCGGAGCGGCCGGCGGATGGGAAGGCTACGGCCCGGCCTACCGGCTGCCGAACGCGAGCGCCTACGCCGAGACGTGCGCCAACATCGCCACGTTCCTCTGGAACTCGCGGATGTTCCGCCTCGAGGAGGATGCCAAGTACGTCGACGTCATGGAGCGCATCCTCTATAACGGCGTCCTCTCCGGGATCTCGCTGTCCGGCGACCGCTTCTTCTACCCCAACCCGCTGGCGTCCTTCGGCCAGCATGAGCGCGTGCCCTGGTTCAGCTGCGCCTGCTGCCCGCCGAACGTGGCCCGGGTCCTGGCCTCCGTCCCCGGGTACGTTTATGCGGCCGACGGAGACAAGGTCTACGTGAACCTTTATGCCCAGGGCACCGCAACGGTCACGACCGGAAAGGCGAAGCTCGAGATCGTCCAGA
Organism: Candidatus Aminicenantota bacterium; assembly: GCA_963796835.1. GTDB lineage: Bacteria > Acidobacteriota > Aminicenantia > Aminicenantales > Saccharicenantaceae > DATKJS01. The sequence goes on from CAWCND010000009.1 coordinate 367,370, forward strand.
CGACGGATTACCCCTGGAAGGGCGATGTCAGGATCGAGGTCAAACCGGCGAGGCCGGCGGCCCTCACCCTGTATGTCCGGATCCCCGGTTGGGCGCTCGGCAGGCCCATCCCCTCCGACCTTTACAAGTACACGGACGGTCCCGCCGGGACGCCCGCGGCGGACGCGAAAGGCGCCGGGGCCGAGGTCGTGTCCCTGCCCCTCGTGAAGGACGTCGAGCTCCCGGAGGTCGAGGTCAACGGGCAGCCCGTCGACCTCGTCCTCCAAAAGGGCTACGTCCTGATCAACAGGACCTGGCAGGCGGGAGACGTCGTCGAAGTCAAGCTCCCCATGCCCGTCCGGCGGGTCGTCGCCAACGACAGAGTCGAAGCCGACCTCGGCCGGGTCGCCGTCGAGCGCGGGCCGCTCGTTTATTGCGCCGAGTGGGTGGACAACGGCGGCCGGGTGTCGAACTTCGTACTCAAGGACGGCGAGGTCTTGGCCCCCGAGAAGCGGCCGGACCTCCTCGGCGGGGTCGTGGCCGTCCTGGGCGAGGCGGAGGCCGTGAGCGAGAAGGGCGGGAAGGCCGTGATCGAGAAGAAAGCGATCACCTTGATCCCGTACTTCGCGTGGGCCAACCGCGGCCGGGGCGAGATGGAAGTCTGGATCGCCCGCGAGCCGGGGAAGGCCAGGGTCGCGGCTGAACCCGGGCTCTCGGCCAAAGCGGCCGTGACGGCCTCGGACGGGGCGAAAGATCTGAAGGCCATCAATGACCAGTATGCCCCCGAAAGCTCCGACGATGCCGCGGGATACATGCACTGGTGGCCGAAAAAAGGGACGGCCGAGTGGGTCGAGTACGCGTTCAAGGAACCGGTCCGGGTTTCCGAGGCGTCCGTCTATTGGTTCGACGACACGGGCGGCGGCGAGTGCCGCGTCCCCGCGTCGTGGCGGATCGTCTACAAGGCAGGGGACAAGTGGCTGCCGGTGGTCGGGCCGGGCCCTTATGGCGTGACGAAGGACGCCTGGAACACGGTGAAGTTCGCGCCGGTCCGGACAACGGCCCTGCGGCTCGAAGTCCAGATGCAAGAGAAATGGTCCGCCGGCGTCCACGAGTGGAAGATCAAGTAGCTGCTTTCGGTGACACACAACTAATTACCGAAATAGGCCCAAACCCCTATTTAGTGTATTTAGTTGTGTGTCACCGTTATTGTGTGCCGCCTTTATTAGCCGGGGATCTCAAAAGAGATTGACAGTATGCACGTATATACATACACTGATATCCATATGCTGATGAGAAAGAGGAGCTGGAAGGCGAGAAGGGAAAGGGGCGGAAGGAAGGTCTTTTCCAGATGAAGAATAAGAAAAACTGGGGGCAGGGTCAGGAAGGGTCCGATAACGCGTCAACCGCCGGAAAAACCAGGATCACGATCAGGCTGGACAGCGAGATCATCGACTGGTTCCGGTCCCAGGTCGAGGCCAAGGGCAGCGGCAATTATCAGACCATGATCAACAACGCCCTCAGGGATTATATCAACCAGGGGGGAGAACCCTTGGAATCGGTGCTTCGGCGGGTCATCCGGGAAGAGCTGAAGAGTGGCGGTCCCGAGAGTGAGGCCCCGCCCATCCCGCGGGGCCGCCTCTAGCTCTCCGATCCAGGCGATTCGAAGGAAGGCCGCTCCAGGCGGCGGCCCGACGATCCATATGAAAAACCCGGGCCGGGGAGCGTTGACAGAGGCCCGGCGGCGGTATAAAGTCCTTCCCGTCGGCCCCGGCCACCCCACCCTCGACGCCGAACCGCATCGCAGGAGGCCGATCCGGCCCCATCGTAAAGGAGGAGTGATGACCAAGCCCCGCAAGTCCCATCGGCTGGCAACGACGTTCTTTGTCATCCTCGGGCTTCTCGTTCCTTTCATGGCCTGCAAGTCAGGCCCTTCCAAGGTGGCGGACGAATTCGCCGGAAAAACGCAGTTCGTCGTCAACCCGTCCTTCGAGGAGATGGCCGGTGATCATCCGAAAGGCTGGGAGCCTCGAACGTGGGAGCCGGAAGCCGTCTTCAAGGTCGAGCCGTCCGGCCGCACGGGGAACCGCTCGGTCATGATCGGCTCCGAAAAGGGCGCCGACGCGTCCTGGGTCACCGTCGTCCCCATCCGGCCCTACTCGCGCTACAGGCTTAGCGGGTGGATCCGGACCGAAAACCTCGTCCCCGGCAGGGCCAAGGGCGCCCTGATCAACGTCAACGGCGTCGAGGCCTGGCAAACCCCGCCGCTCAAAGGGACGACGGATTGGACCCGCGTCGAGGTCGAGTTCGACGCCGGCGCCAACGACGCCCTCGAGGTGACCTGCCTCTTCGGCGGCTGGGGCAAGGCCTCGGGCAAGGCCTGGTTCGACGACGTGGAGCTGACCTGGCTCTCGGGGGGGGCGCTCCCGCCGCCGGCCGTCAGGATCAACGCTGAAAAAACAGGCGCCCCCGTCTCCAAGTACATCTACGGCCAGTTCATCGAACACCTCGGCCGCTGCATCTACCAGGGCATCTGGGCGGAGATGCTGGAGGACCGCAAATTCTTCTGGCCCGTCGGCGACAGGGCGAGTCGCCCTGGAAGATCGTCGGCGACGCGGCCCTGGTCAGGATGGACAAGGCCCGGCCTTTCACGGGCGAGCACACGCCCCGGATCACCCTCAACGGGAATGGCGAGCGGGCGGGCTCTCCAGGAAGCCCTGGCCCTCGTCCAGGGTCAAGACTATGTCGGCCGGGTCGATCCTGGCCGGCTCCCCGGGCGCGGCGCCGGTCAAGGTCAGCCTCGTCTGGGGCCCGGAACGGGTGATGAGGCAGACGGTCGAGGTCACGGGCCTGGGCCGCGATTACAGGACCTTCCCGTTCTCATTCAGGGCCGGCGCCTCGACCGAAAACGCCCGGCTCGAGATCGTGTCGTCGGGCCGCGGCTCGTTCGAGGTCGGCGCGGTCTCGGTCATGCCGGCGGCGAACATCGACGGCTTCCGCCCCGAGGTCCTGGCCCTGCTCAAGGAGCTCGACGCGCCCGTCTACCGCTGGCCGGGCGGGAATTTCGTCAGCGGCTACGACTGGCGGGACGGGCTCGGCGACCGCGACCGGAGGCCGCCGCGCAAGAACCCGGCCTGGCAGGGCGTCGAGCACAACGACGTGGGCATCCACGAGTACATGGACCTCATGCGCATCCTGGGCGCCGACCCCTACATCACGGTCAACAGCGGACTGGGCGACGTGAAGATGGCCGTCGACGAGGTCCGAGTACGCCAACGGCGCCGCCCGATTCGCCGATGGGCAGGCTCCGGGCGGCGAACGGCCATCCCGAGCCCTGGGGCGTCAAGTTCTGGTCGGTCGGCAACGAGATGTACGGCAGCTGGCAGCTCGGCCACATGCCGCTCGCCGACTACGTCCGAAAGCACATCCAGTTCGCCGTGGCCATGAAGGCCATGGACCCGTCGATCAAGATCGTGGCCGTGGGCGCCGTGGGGCGATGGGGCGAGACGCATGCTCGCCGAGGCCGCGAACCACATGGACTTCACTGAGCGAGCACTTCTATGTCGGCGAGAAGCCGGGGCTGCTGAGCCACGTCAGACCAGGTCCCGGACGAGGTCCGGCGCATCGCCGAAGCCCACCGGAGGTACCGGGAGACGATCCCGGCGCTCAAAATGAAGGACGGTGCCCGTCGCCCTCGACGAGTGGAACTACTGGTACGGGCCGGACCTCTACGGCGAGATCGGGGTCCGCTACTTCCTGAAGGACGCCCTGGGGATCGCGGCCGGGCTTCAACGAGTACGCCCGCCAGAGCGACATCTACGTCATGGCCAATTACGCCCAGACCGTGAACGTCATCGGGGCCATCAAGACGACGAAGACCGCCGCCGCGTTCGACACGACCGGCCTGGTCCTCAAGCTTTACCGGGGCCATTTCGGGACGGTCCCGGTCGAGGTCACGGGCGCGGCCGAGCCCCTCGACGTCATGGCCTGCTGGAAGGACGCCGCGAAAAAGGTCATGACGGTCTCGATCGTCAATCCGACGAGGACGGCGCAGACGGTCCGGCTTGACTTCGGAACGCTGGGGCTTGCGGACACGGCGGAGCTTTATTTGATCGCGGGCAGCGACCCTCAGCTCTACAACGAGCCGGGGAAGCCCCCGGCCGTCGTCATCGAGGAGAAGGCCGGCGCGCCGTTCGGGAAGAGGGTGACCGTGCCGCCCATAAGCGTCTCGCTGTATGAGGTCGCGGTCAAGTAGAGGGGGCGGCCGGGGATAAGGCCTGATCCCGGGCTGGAACGCCCCGCCGGACCCGTCCTATTTGATGCCGACCGCCTGAAAATCGGCTTTCGTTTTGAGTTTGGTCAGGATGGCGTCGAAAGCCGCGTTCTGCTTCTGCTGCTTGAGCTGGGCCTCGATCTGGGCCTTGACCTGGTCGAACGGCAGGGTCTCCTTCTTCCGGTTCTCGATCTTGAGGATATGGTAGCCGTAAGTCGTCTCGACGATGCCGCTGACCTGGCCGACAGGGACCGAAAAGGCGGCGTCCTCGAACGGCTTCACCATCTTGCCGCGGCCGAAGTCCTCGTACAGCCCCCCGTTGTCCTTGGACCCGGGGTCCTCCGAGTACTGCTTGGCCAGGGCGGCGAAGTCCTCTCCCTTTTTCGCCCGGGCCAGGATGTCTTCCATCTTCTTCCGGCTCTCCGCTTTCTCGGCCGCGCTCTTCCCCTGGGTCAGGAGGAGGATGTGGCGGACGGTGGCGGTCTTGTCCTCGGCGTAGGCCTTCCGGACCTCGGCCTCCGAGACCTTGACGCTATCCGCCATGGCGGCTTCCAGGTACTTCTCGATCGTCAGGTCGTCCGTGATGCTTTTCTTGACATAATCGGGGCTGACGCCGTTCGTCTTGAGCGTCTCCATGAACTGGGCCTCGCTGCCGGCACGGGCGTACTGGGCTTCGAGGGCTTTCTGGACCTCTCCGGCAGTCACGGACTTCTTGGCCTCGGTCGCCGCTTCGAGGAGGAGCTTGCGCTCCCCGATCTGGACCCCGGCCCGCTCGATGACGGCCTTCATCCGCTGGGCGTCGAGGCTCTTGAGCCCCTGGGCCTGGCTGCCCATCGAATCGAGGAGCATCTGGAGGACCTCCCCGGCGGTGACATCGAACCTCTTGGATGTGACGACCGCCAGGTTCTTTTCAGGGTCGAGGGCTGGCAGTGTCGCCGTGAGGTCCTTGGCCAGCTGGTAGGCGGGCGTTCCTGCCGCCATCTTCATCGGGGCCTCCTTCTTGGCCGAGCAGCCGGCGGCCGTCAGCGCTCCGGCGATCATGAGAATGAGGATCTTCTTCATAGCTGTCTCCTTACGAACGAAAGAGCCATACTTAACCACATCCGGGGCCGAAATTCAAAGGGAATTTTTCGGGACCCGGCCCGCCTCTCACTTTTCGAGCCGGATGTTCTCCCGGTAATCGATCGAGATCTGAGCGCCGTCCGGACGGGGCCTGAGCAGCTTCAGGACGCGGAGAAAGGTCTTGTTCCGCCGTTTCCACATCCGGTTGAGCCTGCGGGCGTAATGGGCGACACCCACGCTGAGCCATTCCCGGGCGATGAGCTTCCGGACCGTCTGTTTCAGAGAATAGAACTTCTTGTGGCAGAAAAGCTGGGCTTTCTGCAGGTCCGGGAGGGTGAAGCGGGCGGGTTCGAACACGACGTGGTGGGCGTCGTAAAGGGCCCAGTCCCGGAAGCGGAGCCGGTCTTCGGCTTTCATCCGGTTGTAGAACTCCGAGCCGGGCAGGGGGGTCAGGATGAGGAACTGGGTCGTGGACAGCCGGGCCTTCTTGGCGAAGCGGACGGTCTTCTTGACGGTCTTCCAGTCGTCCTGGTCGAACCCCAGGACGAACATGCCGTGGATATGGATCCGGTGCCGGCGCAGGACCCGGGCAGCCTGGATGAGGTCGGCCACGGTCTGTTTCTTGTTCATGGCGTCCAGGCTCTCGGGGTTGACCGATTCGAAGCCGATGTAGACGGTGTGGCAGCCGGCCTTCTTCATCAGCCGGACGAGCTCGATGTCGCGGGCGACGTCGGCCCGGACCTGGGTCGTCCAGTTGAACTTGAAACGCTCGCGGATCATGGCCTGGAGGAGCTCCTTGGTCCGCTCCCTGTTGGCTGTAAAATTGTCGTCGTAAAAGAAGATGGCGTTGCCCCGGCGGTTATAGCGACGGAGCTCCTCGATGATGTTCTCGGTCGAGCGGAAGCGGTATTTTCTTCCGAACATGCCGGTCACGGAACAGAACGAACAATCGAAGGGGCAGCCGCGCGACGTCAGGACGGGGATCGGGGGGCTGAATTTGCGGGGACCGGGGTCAGGTTTGAGGAGGGAGAGGTCGGGATAGGGGATTGCGTCCAGGTTCTTCTGCATGGGCAGCATCGGATGGTGGACGACGCGGCCGTCCACCTTCAGGGAGAGGTTGGGGACGGCGGAGAAGTCCCGGTTCCCTTCCCAGGCGTCGATGAAGGCCGTCAAGGCCGCTTCCCCCTCTCCCCGGATGACGAAATCGGCGTGTTCTAGGGCTTCTTCGGTTAGGTAAGTCACATGCGGCCCGCCTATGAGGACGGGCACGCCCATGGCCCTGACCCGGTCGGCAATGGCATAGGCCCGGGGCGCCGTCGAGGTGATGGTCGAAATCCCGACGAGGTCGGACGCGGCGATCATGCCGTAGTCGACCCGCCGGAGGTCCTCGACGAAGACCTCGACCTCGAAGCCGCGCTGTTTCATCATCGTCCCCAGGATGAGGGTCCCCAAACGGGGCAGGGGGAACTGGGAAAAGATATGGAGGTTCGGCGCCTGGGGTTCGATGAAGACGATCCTAGACATCGCCGCCCTCTTTGGCGGCCTTGGCCGCCTTCTCCCGCTTCCGGTTCTTTTCCTGGAGGGCGTGGATATCCTTTTGCTTTTTCTTGAGGATGTCTTCGCAGCGCCCGATGCCGCCCTTGAGCAGGGCCATCTTGTCGAAAAGCGTCTGAATGGCCCTGAGCATGGCCCCCAGCTTGGCTTCCACCTCAGCCCTGGGAAAGGCCTCGAGGTCGTCCTGGATGGCCATCAGGGCGCGGACGTCGTCCGAGACAACTTTGATCTCCTCGAGCGTGTAACCGAAGAGCTGGAGGTCGCGGATGAGCTCGCAGATGAAAACGTAGGACCCCGAATAGAGCCGGAAGCCTCCCTCGGTCCGCATGTCGGGCTCGATGATGCCTTTGTCCTCCCAGTGCTTGATCGTCCGCGGGCTCACGCCGGACTGCTCGGCGAGGTTTCCGACCGTGAGGAAGCGGTCCTTTTCCGGGACCTCTTTCCGGCCGCGCCCGTCCTGGGGGAGGCCGACCTTCCTGATGATCTTCTGGATCTCTTCGAGCCCGTAGCCGATCTCGGCCAGCTTCCGGACGTGGGCGATGCGGTCGAGGATGCCGGCCGGAAAGAGGGGCGTCCGGTCGTCGGCGAAGCCGGCCGGCCGGAGGAGCTTGGCCTTGACCCATTCGGCGATGGCCGCTTCGGACACGCCCGTTTTACGGGCCAGGTCCTCGACGGCAAAGAGGTTTTGGTTCATTGTATACCTATACGTGCATATTTGAATATAATGTCATATCAATATACGTACATGAATATATTTGATGGGCAGGGATTTGTCAAGACCTCGTCGACCATGGCATCGGCCCCCGCGAGCCGTATGCCGGCCGGATCGGGCCGCGAGAAATTGGGGAATAAGGGGAAGCCGGATTTGGAAAACAGCCGTTTTCCCGGCTCAAACCGGCGTTTCTGCTCCTCGTCCGGTCAGGGACTCATCAAGGGGATGTGTCCGGCCCGGGCGTTCGACAAGAGCGCGCTATCCATGGGGTCATCGGGAAGGAGAAGGGGCAGATGGGATAGGGGGGATGATCAGATATCAGGGATCGTCGGTTCCGGCGGGGGCCTAATCGGTCTCCGGAGTCTCTTTTTCGGGCGTTTCAACGCCCGTCTCGGGCTCCTGCTCCTGCCCCTCCACCGGCACCGCGTCATCGGCCGACGGATTCAAGTGCCTGGCCAGGCGCCGCAGTCTTTTTTCCTCTTGCTTTTTCTGGCGCGCCAGCTCCCGGCTCCTCTTTGAACTCTTATATGCTCTGTTGCTCTTTACCAAATGCCCTCCTTCGTGTTCTTTTCCGTGGATATCGTAACACATCCGGGGCGGCGCGAACAAGGGACACGGGGCAGGGGCCGGAAGGGGCGGGCCAGGCGCCCGTCATCGGCTCTCAGGCCTTTTTATCAGACGCGCCGGGCTTGGTGATGGGCAGGCCTCTCTTGCACAATGGACAAGCGCCCGGATCGAAGGCCTCGACCTTGAGGGCGAGCAGGCTGCCGACGGCCTTCCCCTCGACCGGGATCGCCCCGCCGCTGCGGTCGACGAGGACGTAGATCCCGCTGACCGAGACTTGGCGCTCCTTCAGGCAGGCGACGACTTCCTGGATCGAGCCGCCCGTCGTCAGAATGTCCTCGACGATAACGGCCCGGGAGCCGTCGAGCCCGGAGAAGCCCGAGCGGATGGTCATTTTCTCTTCGGCCCGCTGGGTGAAGGCGAATTTCTTGCCGAGCTTGAGGGCCACCAGGAAGCCGATCGCGATCGCCCCGTAGGCCGGGGAGACGACGTAGTCGAAAGCGGGAAGCTCGGCCTCGATCTTCTCGACCAGGAGGTCGACGATCTTCTCGAGCGCCGCCGGCTTTTCGATGAGCCGGATCTTCTCGAAGTACCACTCGGAATGCTTGCCCGAGGTCAGCTTGAAATGGCCCTGGAGCAGGGCGTCGCATTCCCTGAAGAGGCTGAGGACCAGCTGATCGTGGGGATTTTCGGCCATCCTTTCCCTCCTCTCGGCGGATATCGGATCCGGGAGGGCCGATTATATCCGGATCAGCGGCCGTGGGCAAGGGGGCGTCGGGCCGGGCCCGCGGCCGGGACACGAGAGGCCCGGAAGGGGGAACGGAGCGAGGGCTCTCCCCGCGGCGATGTTCCGCGCTTGCGAAGGGACAGGAAACGTGGTACTTGACGTCGAGAGAGGAAGGCATGGCCCAACGATTCAATGACAACAAGCGCTGTTTCGTCTGCGGCGGGGAGAACCCTGCCGGTCTGAAGATCGAGTTCCGGATGGACCCCGCGCGGGGCGCGGCGGAGGCGGACGTGACTTTCCCGGAGCGCTTTCAGGGGTGGGAAAAGATCGTCCACGGCGGGCTCCTGGCCACGGTCCTCGACGAGGCGATGATCTATGCCGCGGGGGCGAAAGGCCTCAAGTGCGTCACCGGCGAGATCACGGTCCGCTATCTCAAGCCGGCCAGGACCTGTGAGGCCTATCGCCTCAAGGGATGGGTGACGGGGGAGAAAGGGAAGATCACCTTCGCCGAGAGCGAGGTCATCGGCGGCGACGGAGAGGCCGTCGCCCGTGCTTCCGGAAAGCTGTTCAAGGTCGTGGTCTGAGGCCCTAGAACAAGAAGCGGCAGGCGACGAAGACAAGGAAGAGGCCGTAGAGGAGCTTGACCGTCTCCGAGGGAAGGCGGATGGTGATCAGGGCGCCGAAGACGGTCCCGACGAAAAGTCCGAGGGCGATCCAGGCCGCCGCGGCGAGGTCGAGCGTCCCGTTGTGATAATAAACGAGGATGCCCGGCAGGCCGAAGGGCAGGAGGATGGCCCCGAGCGAGGTAGCGACGGCCCGCTTGGCGGGATAGCCCAGGGCGAGGATGAGCAGAGGGACGATGATGTTGCCGCCCCCGATCCCGAACATCCCCGCCATCAGGCCGGCCAGCAGGCCGATGGCGACGAGCGCGGGAACGGGCGGCCGCGGGTTCGTTTCCGGCTCGGGGCCGGCCGGGACGGCCTGGCCGAGGAGGCGGCGGACGCGGCGGACCGGGTCGACGAAATTCCAGCTGACGTAAAGGCAAAAGACCGCGAAGACCTTCCGCATGACCTCGCCGGGAAGGGCATTGGCGAGCCACGCGCCCGCGGCGACCGATGTCAGGAGTCCCAGGGCGATGAAGAGGGACGCCCGGAGGTCGATGACCTTCGCCCGGTAATAGGCGATGACCCCGAGAATGCCGACGGGGAGGAGGATCGCGGCGAGGGACGTCCCCGTCGCCTTGACGAGGGGAAACCCGGCGAGGAGGATGAGGGCCGGGACGATGATGATGCCGCCGCCGATGCCGAACAGGCCGGCGAACACTCCGGCGGCGGCGCCGACGAGGACAAGCCACGGTCCTGTCATGGTCTCAGAGCCCCCGCGGATGGCCCGACGTTATCTTTCATGGATCCCCTGGATTATATAGGAATCCAACCCGGGCCTCAATCCATCGTCCGGCCGCCGTTTGAGGGTCCGAAATAAGGAGGCTCCGGATAAAGCCGATGAATCGCGACGGGCCGCCGGGGGGTTCAATTATTGTATAATAGATCATTGGACCTCACGGCCGGAGGATATTCATGCCGCTTTTGAAGAGACTGACCGGGTTCGCCCCCGTCGCCCTCGCCATCGTCATCCTCGTTCTCCTGGCGCTCTCCGCGGCGACCGTCGCTGCCCGCGCTCGCGAGCCCCAGGACACGTTCCGGACCCTCCCAAGGGACTATCCCGTCCGGCCGGTGCCCTTCACGGACGTCAAGATCACCGACGCCTTCTGGGAGCCGCGACTCGAGACGAATCGGACCGTTTCGATTCCCGCGGCCTTGAAGATGAACGAGGAGACGGGCCGCGTCGACAACTTCCGCAAGGCCGCCCGCCTGATGACCGGGCCCTACAGGGGCAAGCGATACAACGACTCCGACGTCTATAAGGCCATGGAGGGCGCCGCCTACACCCTGATGCTCCATCCCGACCCGGCCCTCGGAAGAGGCTGGACGACCTTGTCGCGATCATCGGCAAGGCCCAGGAGCCGGACGGCTACTTGTACACGACGAGGACGATCGATCCCAAGAACCCCGCTCCCGGCGCCGGCCCGGAGCGCTGGTCGAACCTCCGGGTCAGCCACGAGCTCTACAACGTCGGGCCACATGTACGAGGCGGCCGTCGCCCATTATCTGGCGACCGGCGAGCGGACCTTCCTGGATGTCGCCGTGAAGAATGCCGACCTCCTTGTCCGGACGTTCGGCCCCGGCCCCGGACAGCGCCGCGGCTTCCCCGGACACCAGGAGGTCGAGATCGGCCTGGCCAAGCTCTTCCGGGCCACGGGACGACGCGCCTATCTCGACCTGGCCAAATTCTTTCTCGATGAGCGCGGACATTACTTCGGCGGCGAGAAGCACGCCCCGACGACCCCTTCGCCGTCTACGATTCGGACGAGTACATGCAGAACCACAAGCCCGTCCTCGAGCAGGACGAGGCCGTCGGTCACGCCGTCCGGGCCATGTATATGTATGCCGGCATGGCGGACGTGGCCGCCCTCGGCGGCTATCCGGAGTACGTCGACGGCCATCGACCGGCTCTGGGAGAGCGTCGTCGGCAAGAAGATGTACTTGACCGGCGGGGTGGGCTCGCGCGGCATCGTGGAGGGGTTCGGCAAGAATTACGACCTGCCGAACAACGCCTATGCCGAAACCTGCGCCGCCATCGGCAATGCCCTTTGGAACGAGCGGCTCTTCCTCCTCCACGGCGATCCGAAATACGTCGACGTCATCGAACGGGTCATGTACAACGGCCTGTTGTCCGGAGTGTCTCTCTCCGGAGACCGCTTCTTCTACCAGAACCCGCTCGAATCCGCCGGAGGCTATGCCCGCAGCCCCTGGTTCGAGGTGGCCTGCTGCCCGCCGAACATCACCCGGTTCCTGCCCTCCATCTCAGGCTATATCTATGCCATAAAAGAGGATACGGTTTTCGTGAACCTCTTTGTCGCGAGCGGGAGCCGGGTCGACGTCAACGGGGAAAGAGTCTCGTTGATCCAGGATACCGACTATCCATGGGACGGGACGGTCAAGATCACGGTCAACCCCGAGGGGGGGATCGCCGATTTCGAGGTGGCGGTCCGCATCCCCGGCTGGGCCCGGAACGAGGCCGTGCCGGAGGGTCCTCTACCGTTTCCTGGACCGGAATGACGAAAAGCCGAGTCTCAGGGTCAACGGAAAGTCGGCCGGGATCGACCTCTCGGAGGGTTACGCCAAGATCCGGCGCACCTGGAAGGTCGGCGACGTCATCGTCCTTTCCCTGCCCATGCCCGTCCGGCGGGTGGTGGCGGACGACCTCGTCGAGGCCGACGCCGGCCTGGTGGCTTTCGAGCGCGGCCCGATCGTCTTCTGCGTGGAAGGGGTCGACAACGGCGGCGACGTCTTCGACATGGTCGTCCCGGACTCCGCCAAGCTCCGGTCCCACTTCCGGCCGGACCTCCTCGGCGGCGTCCAGGTCATCACGGGTCCGGCGACCGTCTATGCCGCGGCCAAGGACGGGAAAGCCGAGGCGAAAAAGCTCGAATTCCAGGCCGATCCCGTATTACGCCTGGGCCAACCGCGGCGACGGGGAAATGTCCGTCTGGCTGCCGCGGACCAAGGAGGCCATCAAGCCCCGCCAGGGCCGCGGCAAGGTTGACCCTGTACTCTGAAGCGGCCGCGGAGCGAGTCGCCGGGAAATCTCCCCGACCTGGAGCCTTTGAAAACTCGGGGCCGCGGATGCCGCCGGGAAAAGGGGGACTGGAGATCGCGTGAATATAAAGCTCCGGCGCATCATTCTTCTCCCGTTGATCCTCGCCGCGGTCGCGGCGGCCATTCTCCTCTTGTTCCCGCCGCGGCCGGCCTATGAGATCACGTTTTTCATCACCTCGGACACGCATTACGGATTGAGCCCGACAGTCGCGGCCGCCAACGAGAAGACCATTGAAGCCATGAACGCCCTCCCCGGGGCGGCCTACCCGGGGGCGATCGGCGGCGTCGTCGGGATTCCCTCGGCGTCGCCGTCCTGGGCGACCTAACCAATGACGGGGCGACGCCCGGGCATGAATTTTCCTGGCGGCAATTCACGGCGGACTTCGGCGTCAACGGCGAGGGCCGGCTCAGGTTCCCGGTCTATGAGCTCCCCGGGAATCACGACGGCGGCGAAAATCAGCTCGTCCGGCAGGGCATCCGGGAGCGCAACAAGACCCGCCCGGGCCTGGAGAACGTTTCGGCCAACGGGATCAATTATTCCTGGGACTGGGCCGCGGTCCACTTCGTGAGCCTGGGGCTTTTCGCGGGCTCAGACGGGGACGTTGTCGTCAACCCCTGGGGAAGGCGTTTTGATGGCCCCTGGCGGCTGCCCGGGCACAGCCTGGAGTTCCTCACGGAAGATCTGGCCAGGAATGTCGGCCGGAGCGGCCGGCCCGTCGTCCTTCTGCAACATTACGGCTGGGACATCTGGGGGTTGGGCTGGTGGTCCGACCGCGAGCGCCAGGCCCTTTCCGCCGCCATCAGGGGCACCAACGTCATCGCCATCTTCTGGGGGCATTCCCACGCGGTCTTGAGGGTCGATGTCGACGGGATCCCGACTTTTTGCGCCGGCGCGGCCCAGGCCGACCCGCTGCCGGGGTCTTTCCTGGTCGTCCGGATCCGGCCGAGAGAAATGGCCGTGGCCGAGAAGAAGCCGGACGGCTGGGGCTACGCGGCCCGCATCCCGCTGAAGAAGGCTCTTCCCATTATCTAGGTCGCCGGGGCGGCCTGGCCAGCTCCCAGTAGATCGAATAACGTTGGCCGAACAACTTGTAGAACGGGATCAGGATGACATCGTTCGGCTTGCCGGCGTTCACGGTCTCGAAGGTCACGGGCTTTCCCGCGACGGGCTTGACCCAGCTCTTGAGGGGCGCTTCGTTCTTTCCCTCGAACGTGGGGACCGCGACGGGGTCCCCTTCGGGGCCGTAAGGGCCCGAGACCTTTTCGGGGGTCAACCCTTCGCCGCCCCCCAGCGCGCCCGCGAGCACGATCGGCCCGTAGAGAATGGCCGCGATGTCACGCCGGTCCGGGAGCCTTTCGAGCCGGAGATCCATGGGCAAAGCGATCTCGACCCGGTCGCCGTTCTTCCAGACCCGCTCGACCGTCAGGTAGCTCGCCGGGCTCGAATACTCCGCGAGCTTCTGCCCGTTGACCTTGACGGATCCGCCGTCCGCGATCCATCCGGGGATCCGGATATGGAGGGCGATCTCGACCGGCTTGGCCGCGGTGATGACGAGAGTCGTTTTCGGCTCCTCGGGGAACCGCGTCTCCTGGCGGACCTTAAGGCCCTTCTCGGCCCAGTTGAGCTCGGACGCGATGAAGAGGTTGACGAAGAGCCCTGCGCCGTCATGGAAATAAATGCTGTCGCCGGACTTGGCGTGGTTCTCCATCCCCGTCCCCGTGCAGCACCAGAACGAATCGTAAGGCGTCATGAAGGTCTTGTACATGCCCGGCATCATCGGGACGTAATACATCATCATGCCGTCGTCGGGGTTCTGGGTGGGGAGGATCCCGTTCCAGAGGGCCCGCTCGTAATAATCGGCATATTTCGCGGCCGCCTCCCAGCTGAAAAGGTGCCGCGTGAGCTTGAGCATGTTATAGGTGCAGCAGGACTCGTGGCTGTTCTTGCCGAGCTCGCCGTAGATCTGGAAGGGGTCGGTCTCCCAATCCTCGTTGTTGCTCGTCCCTCCCGTGACGAAGCTCCGGGCGCCGGTGACTTCGTTCCAGAAGAATGTCGCGATTCCGGAGAGCGCCGGGTCGCCCGTCATTTCGTATTCGCGGGCCGAGCCGATGATGTTCGGGATGAAGGAATTGACATGCTCGCCCTTCATCTTGTCCACGGAATGGGAGAGGGGTTCGGTGTAATGCCTCTCGTCGAAGCGACGGGCCGTCGCCAGGTATTCGGGCTTGCCGGTGACCGAGTAGAGGTTCGAAAGGACCTCATTCAAGCCGCCCTGCTCGGTGAAGTTCAGGACGCGCTCCATGTGGATGGGGTCGGACTTGTCCGTGCGCGATTTGACCCAGCGGGCCATGCCTTCGACGATGTCCAGGGCCTGGGCGTTACCGGCGAATTCGTGCATGTCGAGCAGGCCGGCCATGATCTTGTGGATCGTATAGTAAGGCGCCCAGACCGGGCGGATGGACTCGACGCGGTCGAAGAACGTTTCCGGGAAGGCGCTCAGATAGCCGCTCGGACCGAGGGCCTTCTGGCATTTTGCGAGCTCGGCCACGACGGCCTCGGCCTTGGCCTTGATCCGCTGGTCGCCGGTCGCGGCGAACATCAGGGCCGAGGCCGAAAGGAAGTGGCCGATCGTATGGCCGCGCAGCTCCACGTCCGCCTTCTCCCAGCCGCCGTACGGCTGGGCCGCCGAGGGCAAGCCGGCGGTGACCCGGAACATGTGGAGGAGCCGGTCGCCGTCGAGGCTCAGCATGTACTTGAGGTCGCGCTCCATGGCCTGCTTGAACGGGCCGTCGAGCAGCCGGACGTCCCTGAGGTCGAAGGGGTAAGCCCGGATCTCGACCTTCGGGGCCACAGCGGTCCTGGGGAACATCGTGTCGCTCAGTCCCGCCTTCTCCTGGGCCGGGGTCGTTGCGGCGGCGATCAGGACTGACGACATCACGCTGAGAACGATCATCGCCATGATGGGTATGGGGCTTCTTTTTCTCACGGATTCTCCTTTTTCAAACGAACTCAAAAATAACTTAGCACCCGGGACCGCGAGCGTCAATCGAAGTCGGGAAGGGAACGGAGGTCCGGGAATCGCGTTCCCGGGCTCGGCCTCGAGCGGGAGAGGCTCAAAATGTCGATCTAGAGCTTGATATCCAGCTTTTTCATCAGGTCGACGAAGGGGGATTCGAGAAAACGGGGGAGCTCGCCGCGGGACTTGACCTCGGCCAACTCCCGCATCCAGCCCTCGAAATCACTCCGGAATTTTCCGAAAATCGGCTTGAAGCGTTCGTCCCGGTCTAAAGGTCCCAGGCCCGGGTTGAGAACGAGCATATCGTAGATCGGGAAATACCCCGCTTCAAAGTCGCGTTCAAGAACGCTCCGGGCCGCGTCCATCCGGCCGTGACGCACGAGAAACGGCAAAAGGAACTCGGCCGCGTCGTCCATTTCGAAGGGCAATATTTTGGGGTCGTTCACCCTCTCGAGTATTTTCTTCAGCAGGGCTTCGGCCGACCAGGAATCCTCCCCCTGGAGAGCCAGCACATATTGCGCGCACAGGACCTCCCAGGCCAACAGGCTGCCTTCGGTAAACTGCAACTGGGCTTTCTTCAACGCATCGAACGCCTCAGCCGGGCGCCCCAGGTCGGCGAGAATGAAAGATTTCATCAACAAACCGGCGGCAAACTCGGGCTCGACCCTCAAGGCCTGGTCGAGATAGGGCAGGCCTTCCGCCGAGCGGCCCAGGCAGAATAGCGCCCACGCCGCGTTCGCGCCGCCATACAAGTAGAGTGCGTCCCGCCGGTAGCTTTCGAGCACCGCCTCCAGGCTCAAGACCATTCCAATCGGTGCTTCGCCCAATAAACTGTACACGCGTGGGTCCTGAGGGGCGAAATGGACGGCTTTCAGAGCGCACTCCAGGATTTTCCGCCTGTCGGGATGCGGGGCATAGGATTCGCTGAAACCCAGGGCGTGCCAGCCGAGGCCGCATCGCGGATCGATGCCGATGGCCCGGCGGGCCCAGGATCCGGTTTCCGTATTCGCCGCCTGGGCCGATCCTCCCCCTTCAGTTTTGTATAAGAAGAGGCAAGCGATTTCGGCTGCGGCATCCGCCAGTTTCGGGTCCAGTTCCAGGGCGTGTTTCAAGTCGGCATAGGCCCGGTCGAAGTCGGTTTGCCGGTGGAGATTGTTGTATTGGTTTGAGAAATATTTGGCCTGCCGGAAGAGGAGCTCGGCCTCCGAATTCGCCGCGAGCCCCGAAACAGGAGCAACAGGTTTCGAGTCCGGCATAAGTTTTTGGCGGAGGTCCTCGGCCGTTCCATGAACAAGTTCGAGATAATCGCTGCGGCGGCCGGGATATTCCTTGCTCCACAGAATCGTGCGGGTCTTGGCATCGAGGAGCTGGATGTTGAGCGTCATTTGATCGGCATCGACCGTGACGAAAGGCTGGACGAAGCGCCGAACTTGATAGAGAGCGGCGACCTTGGCGAGGTCGCCCTTGATGGATTCGAATTCGGAGTTGGTGATCGGAGCTCTCGTATCCAACCCTTCGATCTTCCCGAGCAACGTGGAGAGAGAGCCGGGGATGGCCTCGGTCAGATATTCTGCGTCCTTGGCGCCGTAGACCTTGCAGGGCAGGACGACGATGCTGTTGGCCTGGGTCACGGGACCCGTGCCCCTGCGCCAGGGTTTAAAAAGCAGGGCCGCGGCGGCCAGGAGTATCAGGACCATTCCGGCGACCGCGAGCCAGCGCTGACGGGGCGCCGACGCTCGCTTCGGAATCCGCAGCTTTCCGGCGGACCCGCCGGCGATTGTGGCCGCCTGGCCTGATTCCGCCGCGCGCCTCAGTCGCTTCAGGTCGACGAGGATTTCCTTGGCTGACTGGTAGCGCACGTCGCGGTCCTTTTCGAGCGCCTTGTCGATGATCCGCTCCATCCCCTCCGGCAGGTCGGGGTTCAGCCGCACTGGCTGGGTCGGCGTGCTGTGCAAGATGCCGTCGAAAAGCGCCGCGGACGTGTCCCCCCGGAACGGCAGGATCCCCGTTGCCATCTCGTATAAAACGACCCCCAGGGAAAACAGGTCGGTCCGCGCGTCGAGGTCCTTGCCCAGCGCCTGCTCCGGCGACATATAAGCGACGGTCCCGATGGCGACGCCGGGACTCGTCAGAAACTCTTCGGCTGTTATCGTTGCCATGCCTGGGACGACTTTTTCCTCCGGTTTCGGCTTGCGTTCCGGCAGGAGCTTCGCCAGCCCGAAATCCAGGATCTTGGCCTGTCCCGTCTCCGTCACGAAGATGTTGCCCGGCTTGATGTCCCGGTGGATGATCCCTCTGGCATGGGCGGCGTTGAGACCGCTCGAGACCTGGATCGCGAGGTCGATGATCTGATCCACGCCCAGCCGCTTGCCCAGCATGTGCTCGCGGAGCGTTTTGCCTTCGAGAAATTCGAGCGCGATGAAGTGCTGCCCTTCGTTTTCGTCGATATCATAGATCGTGCAGATATTGGGATCGTTCAGGGCTGAAGCGGAGCGGGCTTCCCGCTGAAAACGCTCCACAGCCTGGCGGTCGTGGGCCAGCTCTTCGGCCAGGAACTTGAGCGCGACGGGGCGCTGGAGCTTGATGTCTTCAGCCCTGTAGACGACGCCCATCCCGCCTCTCCCCACGAGCTCCGCGATCCTGTACTTTCCGGCGACAAGGCTGCCTCTGGCTAAGACCGTCGCCGCATCATCAGCCGCTGCATCAAGCGTTCTTTTGAATGAGGCCTGCCCGGCCTTTTGAGGGAAGGGGGTCGCACACTCGCGGCAGAACTTGGAATCCGCCGGATTCTCCGTCTGGCAACTGGGACACAGCATAAGCTTTCCCCGTTTTCGTTGAAGCCAGTCTATGCCAAATCACGGAATTGCGTCAACAGGCCCCGGACACGAGGCGCCGGCTGTTGATTTTCTAGGGCCTTCGGGCTAATCTTCCCTCTGACGGTGAAAGCTGCCATCGGCCCTTCGATGCAAAGGAGAATCCCGGTGAAGGCCCTTGATCGGAAATCCTCCGCGTTCGTCATCCTCGGCGTTCTCGCGTTTGTCGTCCCGCTCGCCGTCAGCCCCGCCCCCTTAGCCGCCCACGCGGCCCAGGACAACACCCTCACCCTCGAGAACGATCTGATCAAGGCCGAGTTCAACGACCGCGGCCTCGTCTCCCTCACCGGGATCCGGGCGACCAGGAAGATCGTCTTTTCCGCAGACCCGACATCGCTGACCATCAACGGGGTGAAGATGTCCGTTGAGTCCTTCGGCCAGGCTGAGCTCGAGATGAAACCGGCCCGGCTGACCTATCGCTACACTCAGGACCCTTATACCATCGAGGTCGTCTACGAACTCCGCCCCGGCTGGGGGTTCCTGAGCAAGCAGGTCATCCTGACCTCGGCCGTGAGCGCCCCCTTCCGCGTCAACGAGGTCTCGCTCCTGGCCTCGTCGCTGAGCCTGCCCGTCCTTGATGAGCGCAGGATCGCCGACGGCACGTGGGGCTCATTCTGCCGCTTCGGCGGAGGCGAGGCTGCTCCGAACTCGCCGTCCTGGGGCCTGTTCTTTGCCGTCCAGAACCCGTTTATGGCCTGGAAACGCGACCGGCGGGCCGTCAACGCCTCCTACTCCCCGGACATGGACTGGAGTCCGGACTACGGCCCCTTCGCCTCGGACCGCCTCTGCCTCGGGCCGTACGAGCTCAGCGGGGTCCGTTTCCCGGCCCAGGCGGTCCCCGAATGGAAACTCGTCGCGGATTACGGAAAGCTCCTCGCTGAAGTCCCGACGATCGACGCCAACGAGGTCAACGCCCTGGCGGACTGCGTCCGGTCCTTCCTCCTTTATTATCCCGGCCGGGTCCGGGTCCACATCCCCTGGTGCGAGAACGACTACCAGGTCGACGTCGGCACACCTGAAGGTGTGGTGGAATACAAGAGGATCATGGACCGGGCGGTCGAGCTCGGCGCGAACACCCTCCTCTACACGCCCGCCAACAGGGAGCTGTCGCGCCTCGAGGACAACGCCGACGCCTGGGGCTGGGAGAACGTCCTCTGGTTCGGCCTGGGTCAGAAGATCAGGAAGGGGGAGTGGGACCCGGCCCGCGACGACGTCCCCCCTGGCCTCCAGGCGATGCTGGATTACGCGGCTTCCAAGAACCTGAAGCTCATGGCCTATGCCTATCCCTCGCTCCCGTTCCTCCAGGAGCCCGAATGGACCAAGTGGGCCGGGGCCAAGGTCGGCGGCTACGCCGGGGCCGACACGGGGCTCCGCAGCTTCCAGGACTGGTGGATCGCGAAGCTCCTGGCCTTCGTCCGGAAGACGGGCGCGGCCGGATTCTCCTTCGACCACTGGTGGATCGCCTACGACAACGCCTCGAGCAGGTACGCCCAGTGGTACGGATGCCGCCGCATCCTGGAAACGCTCCGCCGGGAGCTTCCCGAGATCGTCATCGACGGCCGCCAGCAGTACCAGAACTTCGGCCCCTGGACTTGGCTCGCGGGGTCCTATCCCCATCCGACGCTGACCGACGAACAGCCCGAGAGCTTCACGGCCTTCCCCGACCTCCACACCGACCGGGTCTCCGCCGACCGGCAGCGCTTCGCCGCCTGGAAATACCGGGTCGAGCGGTTCGCCCCGCCCGAGATCGTGCCGGGGTTCATCACCCACCAATCGGAGCGGTCGGACGAGAAGGAGGTCATGCGGCGCGACCGGTTCCGGCCGAAGGACTGGGACGTTCTCGGCTGGAAATATTCGCTCCTCTCCTCGATCGCCACTGCCCCTTTCAACCCCGTCATCAACTTCATCCCGGCCCGCGACCCCGAGGAGTTCAAGGCCTTCTCCGACGAGGACAAGGCCTGGTTCAAGCGCTGGCTCGACTGGGCGGACGAGAACGCCCGGTACATGCACGCCTTGCGGCCGATCATCGGTCCGCCCATGGTCGGCCGGCCGGACGGGACGGCGGCCATCGTCGAGGACCGCGGCTTCGTCTTCCTCTTCAATCCCAATCCCGGCCGGCTGGAGGCGCGTTTCAAGCTGGACGCCTCGATCGGGCTCCTCAAGGGCGAGCCGTTCGTCCTCCGGGAGATCCATCCCGAGGAGGGCCGGCTCATCGCGGCCGGCCCCGAGGCGCTCTGGAAGGCCGGAAGCGAAGTCGTCCTGCCGATGGCCGGGAGGGAGGCCCTGGTCCTCGAGGTCTTCCCGGCGCCCGCCGAGATCCAGGAGCCGGCCCTGTTCAACGCGACGGGAAGCGCGGCCCTGAGGGGGACCTCCCTTCTCCTGAGCCAGGTCTCCGGAGAAATCGGGACGGAAAAGGACATCCTCGTCCTTCTGCCCAAGGACAAGCGCGTCCGGGCCCTGAGCGTCAACGGGCTCTCCTTCCCGTTCCGGCAGGACAAGGACCAGGTCACGGCCACGATCCGCTTCCCGGGGCGAGCGTTCGTCGGCAGCCAGCGGCTGGGGAATGAGGACCCGGATTTTGCGGGTGGAAAATTCCAGGCCCAGTTCTCGGTCCCGGCTAGGGTCTTCAGGCAATTGGCGGACCGGAAGACCAAATGGCCCGTCGGCGCCAGCGAGGACGACCTCCGAGCCCCCTGGCTCGGACCCTGGCGTCTTCTTCTCTACGTGGCGGTCGCTGACGGGAGGGACTCCACGGACATCGCGATGACCATCAACGGCAAGCCGGTCGAGCTCAGGAAGGCCTACAACAGCGTCTATCCGCACTCGCCCGAGAGGACGTTCATCGGCCGTTACGCCGACGTGTCCTGGCTCAAGCCGGACACCCCGTACGCTCTCGAAGTCGCAGTCCCCGAAATCCCCGCGGGCTGCTTCCTGGGCGTTTTTTTCGAGAACGTCGAGACGGAGTACACGACCCAGGTCGCGGCGCCCCTGCCGAAGGCTCCCGCCCGTCCCGCGCCGCCGGTCAAGAAATAGGACGAAGGCCCCGGCGAAGGGGGCAGGCGCTCCAAAGCCTGCGAAAGTTGGATCCCACGGACGTAAGCTCGTGGAGCTTCAGGGCGGGGACAAGAAGCGAGGCTCAGGGTTACTACGGGGAGCAGTAAATATATTACATAATCCTTGCTGCTCCCCGAGTACTAGCCGGGCGATAGAGAAATCTGAAGACAATTATATCCTGCCCGGCTTAGTAACCCCGAACAAGCCCCGGCATTCATGCCGGGGACTCGAGGGGTTGACTCGCGCGGCGCAATTGCATATCCTAAATTTTTCGATGTCAAGGAAGAGACGGAGGCCGTCCCCATGGATGGAAAGCCCATTCTCAATATCAAATCCCTGAAGGAGCAGGTCTACGAGTATCTCCGGGAGCAGATGCGGACGGGAGAGATCCGCCCGGGTTCGGTGATCGACATGGAGGAGACGTCGAAGAAGCTTGGCGTCAGCAAAACCCCCCTCCGGGACGCCCTCCTCCAGCTCGAGATGGAGGACTTCGTTTCCATCCTGCCGCGCCGCAAAGTCGTCGTCAACGTCCTGTCCACAGAGGACATCCGGAACTATTACGACATCCTCGGCGCCCTCGAGAGCATCGCCCTGCTCAGGGCCTTCGACTGTCTCCGGCCGGCGGACATCGACGCCATGCAGGCCCTGAACGACGCCATGGCCAAGGCCATCGACGACAACGACTTCGACCTTTACTACGAAAAGAACCTCGCCCTTCATGACACGTTCCTCCGCCGCTGCGGCAACGAGAACCTGATCAAGATCGTCATCACCCTGAAGAAACGGCTCTATGATTTCCCGCGGTCCAAGGGCTTCGTCAAGGAATGGGAGCAGGCCAGCATCGGCGAGCACCAGGCCCTCATCGACTTCGTCCGGCAGGGCAAGCGGGACGAGGCGGCCACTCACATTCGAGACGTCCATTGGTCCTTCAAGGTCCAGGAGCCGTTCATCCACAGGTACTACGCCCACATCGTCCGGGAAGCGGAATGAGGCTGACGATCCCCCGCCCTCGCTGAGCGAGAACCCCATGCCCAACGAAACGATGGCGCCCCGGGAGAGGTGGCTGGCGGTTTTCCAGAGGAAGAAGCCCGACCGGGTCCCCATGGATTTCTGGGGGACCGACGAGGCCGTGGCCGGCCTCGTCAGGCACCTCGGCTGCGCCGGCCGGAGGGAAGCCCTCGAGAAGCTCCACGTGGACTTTGTCGCCAAGGCGGCTCCCCGCTACGTCGGCCCCGCTCTCCCGGCCGGATTTGACGCGTTCGGCCGGGCCTACAGGAAAGTGCGCTACGACACGGGCGTCTACGACGAGTGCGTCTCGAGTCCGCTGGCGCCTTGCCGTTCCGTCGCCGAGATCGAGAGGAACTACGCCTGGCCCGACCCCGACTGGTGGGACCATGGGTCCATCGCGACCGAGCTTAGAGGGCTCGAGATGTACCCGGTCCAGGGCGGTGGTTCGGAGCCGTTCCTCATCTACAAGGACCTCCGAGGCCCGGAGCAGGCCTTCATCGACCTCGTCGAGAACCCGGAGATCGTCCATTACTGCCTGGACAAGCTCTTCGCCCTCGCCTACGAGGACACCCGTCGGACGTTTGAAGCCATTCCCGGCCGGGTCCTGTTCACCTACGTGGCCGAGGACATGGGCGCCCAGAACGACCTGATGCTCTCGGTCGCCCACATCCGCGAGTTCCTGCTCCCCGGGATGAAGCGGATCATCGACCTGTCCCACGAGGGAGGGGCCTACGTTTTCCATCACAACGACGGCGGCATCCGGCGGATCCTGCCGGACATGATCTCGGCCGGCATCGATCTCCTCAACCCCATCCAGTGGCGCTGCGGCGGCATGGAGCGGGAAGGGCTGAAAAGGGATTTCGGGGCCCGGGTGATATTCCACGGGGGGATGGACAACCAGCAGACCCTGCCGTTCGGCACGGTCGACGAGGTCAGGCGGGAGGTCCTCGACAACCTCGGGATCCTGGGCCGCGGCGGCGGATATATCCTGGCTCCCTGCCATAACATCCAGGCGCTGACCCCTCCCGAGAACATCGTGGCCATGTACGAGACCGGCTATGAACACGGTTGGACGTGAGACGGACGATCCTCGACATCTCCGGCGGCGCGGGAGGCCCGTGAAAGGAGGACGGAAGGTGACTGCCCATGCCCTCAACGGTCTTCCAATGAAACGGCGTCTTGCCCTCACCGCTACCGCAGCGCTGCTCGGCACGGCCCTGTTCGCCACCGTGCCGGAAGAGGCCCAGGGCGCCCGGGACCCGGCGACCGTTCTCTGGTCCACCCGCCCGGCGGACAAGTGGGAGAACGCCTACCCCGTGGGCAACGGCCGCCTCGGAGCGATGGTCTTCGGGAAGACCGATGAGGAGCAGGTCCAGCTCAACGAGGACACCTATTGGTCCGGCGGCCCCTATTCCACGGTGGTCAAGGGGGGGGCCAGGGTATTGCCCGAGATCCAGAAGCTCGTGTTCGAAGGGAACTACAAGATGGCCCATATCCTGTTCGGCCGGAGCCTAATGGGCTACCCGGTCGAACAGATGAAGTACCAGGCCCTGGCTAACCTAGTCATCAGCTTCCAGGACAAGGGACCGGCGGCGGATTACCGCCGTGCGCTCGACCTTGACACGGCGGTCGTGACCACGACCTATGAGCGGAACGGCATCCGTTCCATCGAGGAGGTCTTTTCGAGCCCGGTCGACGACGTCATCGTCATCCGGCTCACGGCCGACAGGCCCGGCTCGGTCTCGTTTTCGGCCCAGCTCCGCGGCGATCCGGAATGAAGCCCACTCCAACACCGCGACCGACTATTTCCGGATGGACGGGGATGGCGCCGACGGGCTGGTCCTCCGCGGGAAGTCCGCGGATTACATGGGCGTCGAGGGGAAGCTCCGCTACGAAACGCGGCTGAAGGCCGTCGTCGAGGGGGCGGGCCGATGAGCGTCGTTTGGGACGAGCTCGTCGTGAAAAACGCCGACGCCGTGACCCTGCTCGTCGCCGCGGCCACGAATTTCGTCAACTACAAGGACGTCAGCGCCGACGCCGGCGGCGCGGGTGGAGCGGTCATGAGATCGGCCGCCGGCAAGACGTTCGAGGCGATGAAGGCGGCCCACATCAAAGAGCATCAACGGCTTTTCCGGCGGGCCACGCTGACGCTTGCCGGCGACCCCGAATTCGTCCCTCCCGACGGACGAGCGCCTGAAGGACTTCGACGGGACGAACGACCCGGCGCTCGCGGCCCTGGTCTTCCAGTTCGGCCGGTACTTGCTCATCTCCTCGTCTCGCCCCGGCGCCCAGCCGGCGAACCTCCAGGGCATCTGGAACAAGGACCAGAATCCCATGTGGGATTCCAAGTACACGACGAACATCAACACGGAGATGAACTACTGGCCGGCCGAGGTCGGCAACTTGGGCGAATGCGCCGGCCCCCTCTTCAAGATGATCCGGGAGCTCACCGACCAGGGAAGCCAGGTGGCCCGCGAGCACTACGGGGCCCGCGGCTGGGTCTTCCATCAGAACACGGACGTCTGGCGCGTGGCCGCGCCGATGGACGGCCCGAGCTGGGGCACGTTCACGACGGGAGGGGCCTGGCTCTGCACTCATCTCTGGGAGCATTACCTGTTCACCGGCGATAAGGAGTTCTTGAGAGAGTATTACCCGGTCATGAAGGGGAGCGTCGAGTTCTTCCTCGATTTCCTGGTGCCCCATCCGAAATACGGCTGGCTGGTGACCAACCCGTCGACCTCGCCCGAGAATTTCCCGGCCGTCCCGGCCAGGTCCCCTTTTTCGACGAGATCACGATGTTCAAGACGACGGCCACCATTTGCGCCGGTTCGACGATCGACATGCAGATCCTGAACGATCTCTTCGGGGATGTGGCCCGGGCGGCCGATGTCCTCGGCGTGGACCGTGATTTCAGGGCGAAGGTCCTGGCGGCGAAGGCCAGACTCGCCCCGATGCAGATCGGCCGGAAAGGGAACCTCCAGGAATGGCTCGAGGACTGGGACGAGACGGAGAAGAGCCATCGCCATATCTCCGTCCTCTGGGGCCTTTTCCCCGGCCACCAGATCTCCGTCCGGCGGACGCCGAGGTTCGCCGAGGCGAGCCGGGTGGTCCTGGAACAGCGCGGCCTTCCCGGGAACGGCTGGTCCTCGGCCTGGAAGGCGGCCTGCTGGGCCCGGCTCGGGAACGGCGCCAGGGCCATGGAGAACTTCGCCTTCGCCATGCGCCACTACACGACCCAGAGCCTATTCTCGATCTGCTCCGGGGCCATGCAGGTGGACGGCGCTTTCGGCCTGGCCGCGGCCGTCGCCGAGATGCTCCTCCAGTCGAGCGAGGACGAGCTCGATCTCTTTCCGGCCCTGCCGGGATCCTGGACGGACGGAAAGGTCGACGGACTTTGCGCCCGCGGCGGGTTCGAGGTCGGCCTCCGGTGGGAGGCGGCCAGGCTTGTCGAGGCGAGGATCTTTTCAAAGCTCGGGGGGCCCTGCCGGGTGAGAACGAACGTCCCCGTCAACGTTTTTGCGGGCGTCAAGGGCGTCCGGAGCTCGAAGCCCGAGTCCGGGGTGGTCGAGTTCAAGACCGAGCCCGGGCAGACCTATGTCCTGAGGGCCCGTTGAGGACCGCTGAAACGGGCGGTCCCCGCCTGTGGGATGACGACATCGGGAATGTTATTTTCGAGATGGGAGACCGCCCTTCCGGGATGTCCCGGCGGGCGGCCCTAAGACAAAAGAGAAGGAGGCCGATTCCCATGAAAACGCGCTTGACGCTGGCCGTTTGGATCATCCTGGCGATCCTCCTGTCCGGGCCCGCGGTTTCCGCCGCCCAGGAAAAGCCCGCTGACCCTGTCCTGACCCTCGACCGCATCTTCGGCTCCCGCGAGTTTTCCCCAGAGAGGTTCGGCCCGGCCCGCTGGATGCGGGACGGCGAATCTTACACGATCCTGGAGCCGAGCGCCGAGATCAAGGGCGGCCGCGATCTCGTGCTCTACAGGGCCGAGACGGGGAAGCGTGACGTCCTCGTCTCAGCGGCCAAACTCGTCCCTCCCGGCGCTTCCGAGCCCCTCGCCATCGAGAACTACGATTGGTCGCCCGACGGCAAAGTCCTCATCATCTTCACGAATTCCCAGCGCGTGTGGAGGCAGAATACTCGTGGCGATTTCTGGACGTACGACCTACCTTCCGGCCGCCTCCACAAGCTCGGCGCCGGCTTCGAGCCTTCGACGCTGATGTTCGCCAAGCTGTCGCCCGACGGCCGCCTGGCCGCTTATGTCATGCAAAACAATATCTACGCTGAAGACCTGTCCACGGGAAATGTCCGGCCATTGACGTTCGACGGCAATGACGAGACCATCAACGGGACGTCGGACTGGGTCAACGAGGAGGAGTTCGACATCCGCGACGGCTTCCGCTGGAGCCCCGACGGCCGGGCCATCGCCTTCTGGCAATTCGACACGCGCGGCGTTCCCGTTTTCTCGATGATCAACAACACGGACGCCCTCTATCCCAGGGTCATCAGCTTCAAACACCCCAAGGCCGGGCGAGAGAAACTCGGCCGTCCGCGTCGGCGTCGTTCCCGTTTCCGGCGGTTACCCCGTCTGGATGAAGACCTCCGGCGACCCGCGGGAGTCGTACATCCCGCGGCTCGAATGGGCCGGGAACCCGAAGGAGGTCATTTTCGAATACCTCAACCGGCTGCAGAACACGAATGAGGTCATCATCGGCGACGCCGCAACAGGGGAGCTCCGGACGATCTTCACGGACAGCGACGAGGCCTGGGTCGAGATCATGCCCGACTTCGTCTGGCTCGGGGCGGCCAAGCTCTCCTCTGGCTGAGCGAACGCGACGGCTGGCGGCACGCCTATGAAGTTCCGCGCGACGGCTCGGGGGTCCGGCTCCTGACGCCGGGCGATTATGATGTCGTGAGCGTCGACGCGGTCGATGAAAAGGGCGGCTGGCTCTATATCACCGCCTCGCCCGAGGACCCCACCAAGCGGTTCATCTACCGCGTCCGGATGGACGGCCAAGGGCAAGCCCGAGCGCGTCGGCCCGGCCGGCCAAAGCGGCGTTCACCGGCTCGACGCATCGCCCGTCAGCGCAGTGGGCGTTTCACAGCTTATTCCCGGCTCGACACGCCGCCCGTGACCGAGCTCGTCCGTCTGCCCAAGGGCGAGGTCGTCCGGACCGTGGCGGCCAACGAAGCCCTCCGGGCCAAGGTCGAAGCCCTCAAGCGCCGCACCGCGCCGAGTTCTTCAAGCTCGACGATCGGAGGCGGGATCCAGGTCGACGGCTGGCGCATCCTGCCGCCGGATTTCGATCCGGCCAAGAAATATCCGCTGTTCATCTACGTCTACGGCGAGCCCGCGGGCCAGACCGTCCAGGACAGCTGGGGCGGGAGCGGCTACCTCTGGCACTTGATGCTCGCCCAGCAGGGTTACATCGTCGCGAGCTTCGACAACCGCGGGACGCCGGCGCCGCGGGGCCGGGCGTGGCGGAAAAGCGTCTACCGGCAGATCGGCATCCTGGCCTCTGCCGACCAGGCCGCGGCGGCCAAGGCCGCCCTCGCCGCCTGGCCTTACGTCGACGCCGACCGGGTCGGGATCTGGGGCTGGAGCGGCGGCGGCTCGATGACCCTGAACGCCATGTTCCGCTATCCCGACCTTTACAAGACGGGCATCTCGGTCGCCTCGGTCCCCGACCAGCGCCTCTACGACACGATCTACCAGGAGCGCTACATGGGCCTGCCCAAGGACAACGAGGAGGGGTACAAGAACGGCTCGCCCATCACCTTCGCCAAAGACCTGAAGGGGAACCTTCTCATCGTCCACGGCACCGGCGACGACAACGTCCATTACCAGGGATTCGAGGCGCTCGTCAACGAGCTCGTGGCCAACAATAAAAAGTTCACGATGATGGCCTATCCGAACCGCTCGCACGGGATCTACGAAGGGCAAGGGGACGACGATGCACCTCTACACGCTCTTGACCCGGTTCCTCGCGGAGAACCTCCCGCCCGGCCCCCGGCCCCGCTGAGATGGGCGAGCCTGCTCGCTTTGTCCGGGACGGGGAAACCTGTTAGAGTAGGGCCGGGATGGGAGATCGATCATGAATCTGATCCGGCGACGGGGAAAAGCCGACCGGGCGGCGCCGCCCGGGAGCCTCGCCACCCAGACGTTCAGCCTCGGACCGCTCCAGGAGCGCCTGGAGGAACGGATCCGGGCCTGGGAAAGATCCGGCTTTGGACGCCGCCTGTGGGCCAAAGACGCGTCCCTCTGGGCGCCCGGCCCGGCGGCGGAGATCGTCCATCGGCTGGGATGGCTGGACCTGCCCGAGATCATGGGGACCCGGGTCGCCGCGTTCAGCGGATTCGCCGAAGAGATCAAGGCCGAAGGGTTCACCCACGCCGTCCTGATGGGGATGGGCGGTTCGAGCCTGGCGCCCGAGGTCTTCCAGAAAACGTTCGGCAACGCGCCCGGGTACCCGGAGCTCGTCGTCCTTGACAGCACCCACCCCTCGGCGGTTGCCGCCGTCGAACGGGAGGTCGACCTCCCGCGGACGCTTTTCATCGTCTCGAGCAAGTCGGGGACGACGGTCGAGCCGCTCTCTTTCTTCCGTTATTTCTGGCATCGGGCGAGCCTGGCCACGGACCCGCCGGGTCGCCATTTCATCGCCATCACCGATCCGGGGACGCCCCTCGCGGCCCTGGCCAGGGACAGGAATTTCCGCCGTGTCTTCGAGGCCGACCCCGATGTCGGGGGCCGTTTCTCGGCGTTGACCGAATTCGGATTGGTCCCCGCGGCTCTGATCGGCCTGGACGTGCGCCGGCTCCTCGCGCGGGCCTGGGCCGAGGCCGGAGACAATGGGCCTCGGGTCCCTGGGCGGGAAGCGCCGGGCCTCCTTCTCGGCGCCGCCTTGGGAGAAACCGCCGGCCTCAGGAACAAGCTGACGGTCCTGACCTCGCCTTCGCTCGCGAGCTTCCCCGATTGGCTCGAACAGCTCGTCGCGGAGAGCACGGGCAAGGACGGGAAGGGGATCGTGCCGGTCGTCGGCGAACCGATCCTCCCGGCCAGGCTTTATGGCCCGGACAGGATCTTTGTTTCGCTCGCTCTTGACCGCGAACAGGCTCGGGAAACCCGGGAGCTCGAGGGGTCTTTGGCCCGGGCGGGCCATCCCGTCATCTTGATCCGGCTCGATGACGCCTACTCGCTCGGCCGGGAGATCTTCCGCTGGGAGATCGCCGTCGCCGCCGCAGGCGCCGCCCTCGGGATCCAGCCTTTCGACCAGCCGGACGTGGAGCTGGCCAAGGACCTCGCGAGGAAGGCGATGGCCCGGAGCGGCGGGCAAGAACCAAAGTCATCGGAGCCCGGAGACGCCGCGTCGACGGACGACCCGGCCGCACTCAAGGCGGCTTTCGACCGGTGGCTGACCCAGGCCAGGCCGAGGGATTATATCGCCCTCCAGGCCTACCTCGCTCCCGAGGCTGAAACGGACCGGGCGCTCGAGGACCTCCGCTTCGGCCTGCTGAAAAAAACGGGGCTGGCGACCACTCTCGGCTACGGACCGCGGTTCCTCCATTCGACGGGGCAGCTCCACAAGGGCGGACCCGACGAGGTCCTCGTCCTCCAGCTCGTCGACGAGCCGCGCCGGGACCTGGCCGTTCCCGAAACGGGCTTCACATTCGGGGCCTTGATCAGGGCCCAGGCCCTCGGGGATTATCAGGCCCTCAGGCAGCGGGGGCGGCGGGTCCTCCGGGTGGACCTCAAAAGCGATCCGGCCGGCGGGATCGGGCTTTTGCGAAAGTGGGCCGGAGCCTGACCGAAGGGGCGGGCTTTCCCAGAGATCCCACGCCCCCAAAACCGCAGCCCTAGCTTCGCAGACGCACCTTGGAGCAGCGCCCCCTTCTTTGCTATAATCCCGTCATGACTGAGCTCGTCGGAAGGGACATCCTTTACCGGAAATGGGACGCGTTGCCTCCGGCCGCGTCCCCCAAAGCCGTCTTCCTGCTCGTCCACGGCCTCGGCGCCCACACCGCCCGCTGGGATTTCCTGGCCGGCATTTCCTGGCCCGGAACGGGTTTTCCTCGTACGGCCTCGAGCTCCGGGGATTCGGCGGGACGCCCGAGCGGCCCCGGGGGCACGTCGACTCCCTCCGTGTCTGGGAGCGCGACGTCCTGAAGCTCGGCGAGACCGCGGCCAGGAGAACACGGGTCGCAAGATTTTCGTCCTTGGTGAGAGCGTGGGAGGGCTCGTCGCCTTCAACCTGGCCTGCCGCTATCCCGACGCCTTTGCCGGACTGGTCCTTATCTCTCCGGATTTTAAGAACGGCTTGAGGTTTCCCCTTTCCGCCTATCTATCTGGTGGCGCCATGATCCTGTTCAAGCCGCGGAAGACCATTGCGGTCCCCTTCACTTCGGCCATGTGCACGCGCGACACCGCTTATCAGGCCGTCATGGACGCGGAATCCGGACGAGCTGCGTGTCGCCAGCCTGAAATGCCTGATGAGCATCCTGGCCGAGCAGGGAAGATCCAAGCGGCTGACGGGAGGGCTCCGCGTCCCGTGCCTGTTCCTGATCTCCGGGACCGACCTCCTGGTCGACGAGCGGGCCGGCCGGGAGCTTTTCCAGAAGCTCGCGCTCGAGGACAAAACGATCCTCGAATACCCGGAGATGCTCCATGCCCTGTCCATCGATCTCGGCCGGGAGCAGGTCTTCGGGGACATCCTGGACTGGGCCGAGACGAGGGCTCTGAGATGGACCACGTCCTGGCCATCGACCAGGGCACGACGGGCAGCCGGGCAATCGTCTACGACCGCCGGGGCCGGGCGGTCGCCTCTGCCTACGAGGAATTCCCCCAGATCTTCCCGCAGGCCCGGCTGGGTCGAGCACGACCCCGAGGAGATCTGGCGGAGCGTCGCACCGGACGATCCAGAAGGTCCTGGCCCGGGTCCCCGGCTGCTTCGATCGCCGCCATCGGCATCACCAACCAGCGCGAAACGACGGTCATCTGGGACCGGAGAACGGGCCGGCCCGTCCACAACGCGATCGTCTGGCAGTGCCGCCGGACCGCCGACCGCTGCCGCGAGCTCAATGAAGACCCCAGGACGGTCGCCCTGATCCGCGAAAAGGACGGGCCTGCCGGTCGATGCCTATTTTTCGGCGACCAAGGCGGAGTGGCTCCTCGGCTCGCAAGCGCTTGAAGGTCATGGCGAGGAGCGGCCGCCTCGCGTTCGGCACACGGACGCCTGGGTCCTGTGGAAGCTCACCGGCGGCCGGAGCCATGCCACCGATTACACCAACGCCTCGCGGACCATGCTCTTCGACATCGACAGATTGAGGTGGGACGACGACCTCCTCTATCTCTTCGGCATCCCGGCGGCCATCCTGCCCGAAGCCCTGCCTTCGACGGGCGAGTTCGGCCGGACGGTGAGGATCGGCCGGCTCCCCGCCGGGATCCCCGTCACCGGCATCGCCGGCGACCAGCAGGCCGCCCTCTTCGGCCAGGCCTGCTTCGAACCTGGGATGCACCAAGAACACGTACGGCACGGGCTCCTTCATCATCCTCAACACCGGCCGCCAGCGGGTCGATTCTCGACACGGCCTGCTCACGACGCTCGCCTGCGGCCGGGAGGGAAAGGTCGCCTATGCCCTGGAGGGCTCCGTGTTCATCGCCGGGAGCGGCCATCCAGTGGCTCCGCGACGAGCTCGGCCTGCTCCGGACCTCCGCCGAATCGGAGGCCATGGCCCAAGCGGCGGGGGACAACGCCGGCGTCTATTTCGTCCCGGCCTTCGTCGGGCTCGGCGCCCCTTACTGGGATTCGGGGGCGAGGGGGACGATCGTCGGGTTGACCCGCGGGGCCGGAAAGAACCACCTCGTCCGGGCGGGCCTGGAGGCCATGGCCTACTCGACGCGGGATGTCCTCGAAACCATGAGGTTAGATTCGGGGCTCGAGGTCCGGGAGCTCCGGGTCGACGGGGGAGCAGCCGCCAACGATTTCCTCTGCCGCTTCCAGGCCGACATCCTCGGCATCCCCGTCCTCAGGCCCCGGACGATTGAGACGACCGCGCTCGGCGCCGCCTGGCTCGCCGGCCTCGGCTCGGGCTTCTGGAGCGGCCCGGACGAGATCCGGCGGTTCTGGTCCCTTGACCGGAAGTTCGCGCCCTCCATGAGAGAGGACCAGGCTCGGGCGCTCTATCAGGGCTGGCAGGCGGCCGTCCGGAAGGCCCTGGCCTGAGCCGCAGGTTCCTCCGGGGCCGCGCCGCGCGCTCCGTCCCGGCCGCGCTCCGGAGGAAATCCCCCAGGTGGCGAAAACCCTTCCCCTAGAATATAATATTGAGAGATTCCCTTGACGTTCAATGGACCCGTCTTCATAAAGGAGAGGCAGATGAAAAACAGGGCGTTCCTGAAAATAACGGCCACGGTCTCATTCTTGGCCCTGATCGTCCTGTGCGGGAGCGCGCTCCTCGCCGCCGGACAGGACAAGGACTCCGACGCCGCAGTCCAGGGGCGGATCGAGGGGAAACTCAAGCAGCATGGCCTCCTCGTCGGCAACGACATCCAGGTATCGGTCGGGGACAAGACCGTCACCCTGAGCGGGACGGTCCGGACCCTGGCCCAGAAGGATCAGGCCGGCCGGGACGCCCTTTCCGCGGCCAAAGGATACAAGATCGTGAACGGCATCGCCCTGGCCGACTCGGGCCGTTCTCCCGAGCAGATCGGCGAGGCCATCATGTCGGCGATCGAGAAGAGCAACTCCTATGTCATCTTCGATCTCGTCGGGCCTTCGGTCTCCGTCGAGGGAGTGGCCAGGCTCCAGGGCTGGGTTTACTATCCCTGGCACGCCGACGAATTCGTCAAGATCGCGTCGGCCCAACCGGGGGTCACGAAGGTCGAGAACGAGATCAAGACCGTCCTGATGACGGACATCGACAACTCGCTTCGCCTCCGCGTCGCCCGCCTGATCTACAACCGTCCGACCCCGATGGGCTTCGCCCGGATGACAGGGTCCATCCATATCATCGTCTTCAACACCGTTGTGACCCTGGGCGGGACGGTCGAAAAGGAAAAGGACATCGACGCCTACGAGCAGCTCATCCGCTCCAACCTGCCATCGGTCAGCGTGGTCAACGCGCTCGAGGCGAAAAAGAGATAGCGGCGGGCCGGAGGACCATGGCTTCCCCCAGAACGAGCTATGTCAGGGAATATATCGCCGACAGGGACGTCGGCGCGCTGCACCGGAGCTCCCGCTTCCTTGTCCGGCGGCTCATCCGCTGCCTGCGTCCCGGCTCCATCGGGACCCTCGTCGAATTCGGCCCGGGCCCGGGGGTCGTGACGCGTCCCCTCCTCGACGCCCTCTCCCCGGAGGCCCGCTACATCGCCATCGAAAAGAACCCCGCCTTCCTGGCCGCCCTGAAGTCGTCGATCTCCGACCCCCGCCTGCGGGTCGTCGAGGGCGACGCGTGCTCGG
This sequence comes from Candidatus Aminicenantota bacterium, assembly GCA_963796835.1. GTDB lineage: Bacteria > Acidobacteriota > Aminicenantia > Aminicenantales > Saccharicenantaceae > DATKJS01. The sequence continues at coordinate 401,365 of CAWCND010000009.1, forward strand.
TCCGGGAGATCCTCGCGTCGGAGGGGGTCGCCTCCGTCGACGCGGTCATCGCCAGCATCCCCTTTTCGTTCCTGACGAAGGACCGGCGCGCCAGTCTGGTCGGCGCCGTCGAGTCGCTGCTCGCCGCCGACGGCGACTTCGTGATCTTCCACCAGTTCAGTCCCATGATGCGCTCCCTGGCGAGGGAGAGCTTTCCCCGGGTCAGGGTCATGTTCGAACCGCGGAACATCATGCCCTGTTTCCTGCTTCACTGCCGGAAAATGCCCCGGCCATAAGGTCCTCAAGGCCGAAGCGATGACAAAGAACGGGCAGAAATCATTTGAACTGCGGATCCAGGTCAAGGACAAGAAGAAGAGCGTGACGATCGACCCCGCCGGGAAGATCCTTCAATAGCTCGCGGGCGGCGGGGAAAACACGGCTGGGATGAAATCCCCCCCCGAAGACCAAAGGACCGTTGAGCCGGTCCGAGGGTTGAAGGCCGTCCCGGTCAGTCCGCCTTGCGCCGGCAGACCATGAGGTAGTAAATCGTCGGCGTCGCGATCAGGGAAAGCAGGACCGAGATGCAGAGGGCGCCGATGACCGCGATGGCCAGGGGCTTCAGCATGTCGGCGCCCGAGCCGATGCCGTAGGCCAGCGGCAGCATCCCCAGGGCCGCGGCCATCGAGGTCATCAGGACGGGCCGCAGCCGCCGCCGTCCCCGAGCGCACCAGCGCTTCGGCCAGGTCGAGCCCCTGGGCCCGGAGCTCCTTGACGAAATCGAGCATCAGGATGCCGTTCTTGGCGACGATGCCGACGCCGATGATGGCGCCCAGCAGCGAGACGACGTTGAGCGATGTCCCCGTGACCCACAGGGCGAGGATCGTCCCGAACATGGCCAGCACGCCCCGAAGACGATGGCCACGGGCTCGAAGAACGAGCCGAATTCGAGGAGCAGGACGGTGAAGACGAGGAAGATGGCCATGAGCCAGGACGATCATCAGGTTGCGGAAGGATTCCTGCTGCTGCTGGTAGAGGCCGCCATATTCGATCGACCCCGGGGGGATGGTCCTGTCCTGGCCGAGCGCCGTCCTGGATCTCGGCCATGGCGCTGCCCAGGTCGCGGCCTTCGAGGCGGGCGGTGACGGCCACGTCCTGGCGGAAGTCGTCGCGCCGGAGCTCGAGCTGGCCCGGCTCCTCGACGACGTCCACGACCTGGGACGAGCTTGACCAGGCCCCCGTCCGACGTCCGGAGCGGCAGGTTCGCGGAGGGTCGCCACGCCGGTTGATGACCGACGGCTCGGCCTTGACCCGGATCGCGACCACCCGGTCGCCCTCGAGGACGGTCGAGGCCGTCTGCCCGAGCATGGCCGTGTTGACCGCCGCGGCGATGTCGTCGGCGGTCAGGCCGAAGCGCTGGGCGTCGACGGTAGCGGACCCGGAAGCTGACGGCCGGACCGGCAGTAGACCAGGCCGTTGAAGATGTCGACGACGCCCCTGATCTTGCCGAGCTGTCTCGGCGATCTCGCGGCGCCTTCTCTTTCAAGATAGGCCGTGTCGGTCGAGAAGAGCTTCACCTCGATCGGCTGGGGCGCGTACATGAGGTCGCCGATGAGGTCGCCCAGGATGCCCGGGAATTCCCAGATGACGTCGGGCAGGGCGGCGTTGAACTTGTGCCGCAGCTCGGCGAGGACCTCCTCGGTCGCCCGCTTGCGGTCGGGCCTCAGCTTGAGCAGGAAATCGCCGTTGTTCGGCTCGGTGATGAACAGGCCCAGCTGGGCGCCGGTGCGGCGGGAGTAGCTCTCGAGCTCGGGCACGGCGCGGATGATATCCTCGGCGTACTGGAGCTGGCGGTGGGTTTCGGCCAGGCTCGTCCCCGGCGGCGTGAGGTAATCGATGACGAATCCGCCCTCGTCCATGGGCGGCAGGAATTCGCTCTCGAGCCTCGTGTAGAGGACGATGCCCAGGAGCGAGGAAAGCGGCGCAGACGGCGATCGGTCAGCCAGCGGACGCCTGAGAGCGGCCCGGACCACCGTCTCGTAGACCCCGATGACGCGCTGCAGGATGGGACCGCCCGTGCTCCTCGCGGAGCCGCTTCCGGCTCGTCTTTCCGGGAGCGGATGAACCAGGCGGCGAGCGACGGCGTCAGGGTGACGGCCAGGACCAGCGACGTCAGCAGGGCGACGACCATGGTCAGGGCCAGGGCGCGGAAGAAGACGCCGGTGATCCCGCTCAGGAAGGCCAGGGGGATGAAGACGACGACCGGGGTCAGGGTCGAGCCGACCAGCGGCCGGACGATCTCGCTGATGGCCTCGCGGATGGCCGTCGAGCCGGTCCCGTCCGGACTTGCGCTTGGTGTGGATCGCCTCGACGACGACGATCGCGTCGTCGATGACGAGGCCGATGGCGGCGGCGATGCCGCCCAGGGTCATCAGGTTGAAGCTCAGAGCCCCGCGGCCTTGATCGCGAGGAGCGTCACGAGGACCGTGACCGGGATGACCAGGATGGCCACGAGCGTCGTCCCCCAGTTCTTCAGGAAGAAGTAGAGGATGAGGACCGACAGGATGAGGCCGAAGATGATGGCCTCCCAGACGCTTTGGACCGAGGCCCGGACGAGCAGCGACTGGTCGTAGAAGAAGGCCAGCTTCATGTCGGGCGGCAGCTCGCCCTTCAGGGCCTGGAGGTCCTCCGTGAGCCGCTTGGCGATGTCCAGCGTGCTGCCGTCCGGCTGGCTGTAGATGTTGAGGAGAACGGCTTCCTGGCCGTCGGCGGTGACGATGTTGAAGACCGGCTCGGGGCCCCGCTCGACCCGGGCGAAATCGCGGACGCGGACCGGGTGCCTGCCCGCGACCGTCACCGAGAAGTTCTCGATCTCCTTGATGCGAGTGGACGCGGCCGTCGACCACGGCCAGGTAGAGCATGTGGTTCTCCTCGTGCAGGCCGGTCGACGCCACCAGGTTGTTCTTGTTCAGGGCCTCGGTGACCTGGGTCAGGGTGAGGCCGGCCGCCTGCAGCCGGACAGGGTCGACGACGACGTGGTATTCGGGCGTGCGGCCGCCGACGAGGTCCGACCCGGGCGACGCCGGGGATGCTGGAGGAACCGCGGCTTGAGCTCGTAGCGGGCGATCTCCCAGAGCTCGGTCAGGTCCGCGCTTGGGGCTCGTCAGGCTGACGCCGATGATGGGGAAGTTCGAGAAGGTCACCCGGTAGACCTCGGTCTCGGCGGTCGAGGGAAGGGAGGCCCGGATCTGGGACAGCCGGCCCAGGACGTAGAGCTCGGACTGGACCATGTCGACTTTCCAGTTGAAGAAGACGTTGACCTCGGCCGAGCCGCGGCCCGTGGCCGAGCGGATCGTGACCACGCCGGGGATGTCCTTCATGGCTTCCTCGATGGGCCGGGTGATGGTCGCCATCATCTCGTCGGCCGGCATGACGCCGTTGTCGACCAGGATGACGACGCGCGGGAAGTTCGTCTGCGGGAAGACGGAGGACGGCAAGGTCAGCGCCGCGTAGACGCCGGCCAGGCAGAGGGCCATGCTGACAAAGACGATCGGGAGGGCATGACGGGTGGCGAACCGGCCGAGGGCTGAATCTTTGCTCATGGGCCCTATTTCTTCTCGATGATATGGACCTTCGTTTCCTTTGTGATGTTGTAGGCGTCCGCCGTGACGATGACCAATCCTTCTTTCAAGCCCTCGCCCTCGACCTCAGCCAGGCCGCCGTCGCGAAGGCCCGCCTTGACGGCTTGAGGGACGGCCTTGTCGCCCTCGACGATCATCAGGGCGGTCCCCCCGTCCGGGCCGGGGACGACGCTCTCCTCGGGGACGGCCAGGACGTCGCGCCGCTCTTCCGAGACGATCCGGATGCTTAAAAATTGGCCCGGCTGGAATCCGGCGCCCGGCGGGATGGAGGCCCGGACGAGCACCGTGTCGGTCTTGGGGTCGATGTCCCTTCCGACGACGGTCAGCTTCCCGGTGGCCGTGCTCCCTGTGCCGAAATCGACCGTCTGGCCCGCCTTGAGGAGGCCGGCCTCGCGGCTGGGGACCTGGGCGGTCACGACGAGACGCCCGAGGGCGATGACCTCGGCCAGGACCGCGTTCGTTTCGACCGACTGGCCGAGCCGGGCGTTGATCCTGACCACCGTCCCGGCCAGGGGAGCCTTGATCACGAGGAGGGACAATTCCGTTTCGGCCGCGGCCAGCTCGCTGCGGGCGGTGTTGAGCTGAAGCTCGGCCTCCTGAAAAGCTTTCTGGGAGGTCCCGTCGGCGGCGAGGAGCTTTTTCTGGCGTTCATAGGTCCTGGCGGCGGACTCCATTTCCTTCCGGGCCTTGGCCACGGCGACCTCCGCCAGCCGCGTATCGAGCCGGAAAAGGACGGCGCCGCGCTCGACCGGGCGGCCTTCGACGCACTGGATCTCGGCCAGGATGCCGCCAACGGGGGCTGAGACGAAGGCCCCCGCCGCGGGCTTTCCGTCACCGGGAGGCTCCGGCTCCACGGTCCCGTAGGCCGTGACATAGCGGTGGAGCGTCGCCCGGACGATCTTCCCCACATGGACGGCGACGTCCGTGACGACGCCTTCTTCCTCGCCCCCGGCCTTATGCCCCAGCCCCTTGATCAGGATGAGGGCGGCCGCTGCCGCGACCATGAGAATGATCAACCCGGTAAGGACCTGGCGTTTAGTCATCCTTGCGCTCCTTCACGGGCCCGGATTCCGGCTGGGGCTTCGTGGTGATCCAATCCTTGACGTCGAGCGGGCTCTGGGCCGCGTTCTCCAGCCGCCCGACAGCCTCCTGGCCCTGGACCAGGGCCTCCAGCCGGGCCTGCGCGCCCGCGTTGAGCTCGAGCTGGATGCCCAGGAGCTCGAGCTTCGAGATCTCCCCGAGCTCGTGCTTGGCCCTGGCCGCCCGTTCCTGCCCGGCCAGGTTGGCCAGAAGATCGTCGGCCGCCTTGGATTTCAGGAGGGCCGAACGGCAATCCTCGACGGCGGCATCGAGCTCGCTGATGACTTGGGACTGAAGGGCCAGGAAGCGTGCGGCGCTCTCCGCGCGCTTCGCCTCGGCCTCCGCGATGGGGCCGCGGTTGCGGTTGAGGATGGGGAGGTCAAAGGCCAGGCCGAGGGTCCATTTGCTGTCCGTCTGGTCGAGCTGGTAGTTCGGGCCGAGGCGGATATCGGGATATTGCTTGGCGATCTCGAGCCGGAGGGCGGATTCGCTGGCCGCGTATTCGGAGAGGGCGGCCAAAATGTCCGAACGATTGAGGACGGCATGTCGGCGAACCTCTCCCGCCGGGATGGCGAGGCCGGGCCTGCGGAAGGCCTCGAAAGAGAGCCGGACGGCGTCCAGGGCCCTGCGCGGCAGGCCGAGGGCCGCGGCCAGGCGGGCCAAGGCGTCCTCCTTGGCCCGGGAGGCTTCGATGGCGGCCAGCCGGCCGGCGTCGAGCGCGACGCGGGCCTGTGTCACGTCGTAGACCGAGACTTCGCCAGCGTCTTTCTGGATCTCGAGGAGCCGGACGGTCTCAGCTTGGAGTCTTAGCGCGTCCGCGAGGAGGGCCTCCTTCTCGCCCGCGGCATAAACTTCGAGCAAGGCGCCGCGCAGACGGCTGCGCACCTCCCATGCCACGGAGAAGATATTCCAGCGGGCCGCCTCCTCGAGATGCCGGGCCCCGGAGAGCCGGATGCCCCGCTTGCCGGCGGTCTCGATCGTGATCTCCAGCGAAACCTCGGGAATCCACGGGGTGACCTCGCTCGTGGGTGTCGTGGAGTTATAGCCCATCAGCGGGTTCAGGACGGGATTGATCCGTTCGCCTGCCGTGACCCGCCCGCCGCGGGCGACGCCCCACTCGGCGCGGGCGACATCGAGGTCGGGGTGATAGTAGAACGCCGCTAGGGTCAGGGACTTGAGGTCCCAAGCTCCCGGCGGCCATTCCCGGACCTCCTGGGTTCCGATGAGGAACTCCTTGAGCTCCGGGGCGTCGAGCCTCCTCGCTTCGAAGTCCTCCATGACCTTGGCCGGCACGACCGGCTTGGCGTGATAGCGGACACACGAGGCCGCCATGGCCAGTCCCGCGGCCAGCCCGACGATTTTGGTCAACCGGGTCGCCTTCGCGAACATGCTCTCCTTGTCCGGGAGCTCCAGCCCGTTTTCAGGCCCCGGACCAAGCTCCAAAACGAATTATTATCTCCAAAACGAGCGTTATTTCAACTGACTAGATTTTCAGGCCGGTGCCAGCCGCTCTTCTTCTTAGAACATCCGCGCTCGGCGGCCTCCGCGCCGAATCACCCATCTTGGGCGCCGGGCCGCAGCGATTTCCACAGGTTCTGTGCATAACCTTGTTGAAAAGTGGCCTTCCCGCGGCGTTAATCCGCTGATTCAATTGTGCTCCTGGCGGATTGCCCAAGACTTGGGCGTTTTTAGGGAGAAAGACCTTCATCCCGGCCGGCCGGTCTCTGAAGCGCGGCCCAGGGTTACTACGGGGAGCAGTAAATATATTACATAATCCTTGCTGCTCCCCGAGTACTAGCCGGGCGATAGAGAAATCTGAAGACAATTATATCCTGCCCGGCTTAGTAACTCCGAACAAGCCCCGGCATTCAGGCCGGGGACTCGAGGGGTTGACTTTCGACTTTGGCCGAGATATAAAAAAACCAACCCGCAGGAAGGCCCCGGCCGGTTGCTCCGAGTTGCCCGCGGGATATGGCAAAGTCGGGGGATAAGGGGGATGGATGAGCGCCGGCAAGGAGAGCCCGGCGCAGGCGGCGGCTAGGCTGCCGGCGACCGGGGATCGATGGACCTTGCCCATTCCGGCCGGAGCGTGAACGAATGCCGGGCACGGGGGTGTGCGATGCTTTATTTTGCTTACGGTTCGAACATGAATCATGGCCAGATGAAGGAGAGGTGCCCCGGCGGCCGTTTCCTGAAGCTTGCCATCCTGGACGGCCATCGGTTCGTCTATGACGGCTATTCCGAGACGCGGCAGGGGGCGACGGCCAATTTCGTGACATCCGGGACCGAGGTCGTCCGGGGGGCCCTCTTCGAGATCACCGAGAAAGACAAGCTGTCCTTGGACTCCTTCGAAGGCTATCCTACAGCCTACGGCCGGACGGAAGTCGACGTGAAAGACGCGGAAGGGAAGCCTTTCCGGGCGATGGCCTATTTCCGGACCGGCCGGGCCCTTGGCAAGCCGCACCCCGATTACGAGAAGGTCATCCTCGATGGCGCCCGGGACTGCAAGCTCCCCGAAGAGTACGTCGAAAAGTACCTGAGGGTCATCCGGCTGTGACCGGGTGCGGGTCCCGTTCCGGTCGGGGGGGGGGCGGCCGGGGATCTTGACGCTCTCTTGACAACTTCTTGACGGAACGCTGACAACTTTCCCGCCCCGTTGGCCGATATTCCCTGGCGGACGGCTGGACGTCGGGCATGCCCGTCCGACATCTCCCGGAAGGAGGGGACCGATGGCGAGAAAGATCACGGCTCTGATCGAACTGCTGGTTTTCTCCGTGTTCACGACGTCCTGTGCCTATCATATCCAGCAGAAGAAGATCGCCTATGTAGCCGATAGCGGGTCGGGGACCAAGATCCTGGCGGTCCAGACGAAGGCCCGGGAATACATCGAGTTCGGCCAGAAACCCCCGGCCCATCTCGCTCATAATGCCGTCGTGGGGGAAGGCCTGACCACCGTCGCGTTCAACCGCGAAGACATCGCTTTGGAAGTCGCGCCGACCCCGACGGCTCCCGGCGAGATCCAGACCAAAGACGGGAAAGATTACCGCATTCTCACGGCGAGGCTCGACGGCGATCAGCTCATCTGTCAGGCTTATGTGCCTGTTTCCATCCCGGTCCCGGAGATCCAGCTGGCCTGGGTCAAGACCCTCAACACGGGAAAAACGATTCTGCAAGGGGCGGCCGTCGTGCTCCTCATCGGCCTGGTGATCGTCATATTGGTCGTTGACGAGGCGGCCGGCACGGACATCTTTGGCTCCCTTGCAGGATCGGAGCCGGAGTCGAAGCCAGAAACCGTCCCTCCTCCTGTCTATAAGGATTTCTGGGAAAGCTATTTCATTGACGCCGAGCTCCACGGCGCGGCGCCCGGCCAGGGGTTCTCGATCACGGAATGGACGGCCGTCGACTTCGCGGCGGCATCCGACGGGCGCGAAAAGTCCCTGATCAGCAACGACCTCGCTACGCCGAAGTCTATCGATGAGCTGAAGGTCGTCGTTGTCGACCATCCCGACGTTTCGATGGTCATCCCGGACCTCGAGGGGACGATGTACACGGTCTCCGTGCCGGTGAAACCGCTGAAGGCCCACGACCGGCGCGGGAAGAACATCCTGCCGCTCGTCGAGAAGAAGGACGGGCTTTTGTGGACCAGCCCCGAAGACATGAGGAACCCGGAGAAGAAAGAAGGTTTGAGGGACGAGCTCATCTTCGAGTTCCCCAGGCCGAAGGGGAAGGGCCCCAAGCAGGCCAAACTCATCGTCAACGCCACGAATACGATGTGGGCCTCGCACTTCGCCGGCCAGTTCCTGGGGATCCCGGGCGTGTCCCCGGTCAGGATGTCCGGCCCGGAGAAAACCGTCATGCCCGGGGGGCGGGCCAGGGACTGGTACCGGGAGGAGGAATTCTACAAGCTCCGGGTCTGGGTGGAGACCAAGAACGGATGGCAGCCGCGCCAGGCGATCTACGGCGGCGGGCCGTTCGTTCCCCAGGACAAGATCTCCCTCATCGATATCGGCGACGCCTCCGGCCCGTCGCTCAAGATCAAGCTCATGCCGCCGGCGAATTTCTGGATGATCGACCGCCTGGCGGTGGATTACGGCATGGACCTTCTCATTGAAGTGAGTGAGGTCGCCCCGGAGAGCGCCGCGGTTCCTGGGCTCTCAAGCGAGGCCGTGCTCGGCGCCCTGGCCGCGGTCGACGGCCGGTACCTCGATGTTCCGAGCCCGGCCGACAAGGTCGAGCTGACCTACCTCCCCCCGCCGCTCAAGCCGGGGTTGGTGAGATCGGTCTTCGTGCGGACCGTCAGCCGCTACGAGATCCGGCCTTCGCCCGTCGGCGGAATGCCCGCTGAGGTCGCCTCAAGGATGGCCGGGGAGCCGGGATTCGCGGCCAGATATGCTTTCGAGGAATATTCGAAATGGGAAACTCAGCTCCGGGAGAGGATCAGAGAGGCCCGGGGGCCGGCGATCCCTCTTGGGAATTGAGGAGGACCCGGCGTCACTTTTTCTTGGCGGCGGCCTGGGCCCTCTTGATGAAGTCCCAGACCTCGGGCCCGAACATCTTGGTAGTCGGCCGGGACGGCGCCTGCGGTATACGCCTGGCCGATCCTGGCCTTGAGCTGCGGATGGCCTCCGTAGGCTTCGTCGAGCAGGCCCTTCCAGCGCTTCGCCAGGGACTGGGCCACCTCGCCCGCGGGGTCTGCCGTGAGGTTCTTCTTGACGTCCTCGATGAGCGCGGCCCAGCGGCTCTGATAGGCCTCCATCGTCTCGGGAGTGTACTTCTTTCCGACCTCCTGGAACTCCTTGAGCTCCGCCTCCGTGAAGAACTTCTCGTGCCATGTTTTTTTGACGTCTTCACCCATTTGGATAACCTCCATGATCTTGATGAGCTTTTGCTTGTGGATCCGGCCCTTAGTCTCGAGCAAGGAGAGGACCTGTTCGATGGCCCGGGAGGCCTGCCTGAGCCGGTCGATCTCGTCCCTGACCGCTTCGGCCTGGATCTTCAGCGATTTCACGACCTCGTAGCCTTTCCGGTCGATGAGCCCGCGGATCTGGCCGAGCGAGAAGCCCATGAACTTCAGGGTCACGATCTGCTGGAGCTTCAGCAGGTCGGCGTCGGTGTAGACCCGGTAGCCGTTGGCTTTCTCGAAGGTCGGCTTGAGCAGGCCGATCTGGTCGTAGTAGTGGAGCGTCCGGACGGTGACTTTCGTCAGCCCGGCGAACTCCTTGACGAGGTGATTCTTCTTCATGGCCTTGTTCTCGACACCATTATCCACTATGACGTAACGTCAGAGTCAAGGGTTTTCTGAAAATTCTTTTGCCGGGGAATATCCGGGGGGCTGATGAGGATGAGGCCGGGCCCAGGCCGGGACCCGGGCTCAATGCCACCGGTAACCGGTCGTGACCTGGAAGGTCGTCTGGGACATGGACTTGTCGCTCGTCCGGGAGAAGTTGAATTCGAGCCGGATGCTCCGGAAGATGTACCACGTGACGCCGGCCAGATAGATGTCGCCCGGCGTGGTCAACAAGTCCTGGACGGTCAGGTCTTCGAGCAGCCGTGTGCCCCGCCCGTAGCCGATGTAAAGATAGTTGTCCGCAGAAAAATACCTTCGAACGTTCAGGACGCAGGAAAACGAGGAGTTCCCATTCTCCGTGTCGTAGTTGAGCCGCACGTAAGGGTAGTAATTCCCCAGGTAGTAGCCCAGGGAACCCAAAATGACCGTGATCGGCCTCCCCGGGAATTCCATGTACGAGACACCGAGCGAGGCCTCCGCGGCGGAGAGAAATCCCTGATAGACCTCGGCGAGATACGAGAGCCGGGGATAGACGTCCGATTTTGGGGCAAAGCTCAGCTCGACCCGGCCGTAAGCCTTCGTCCAGAGCCGGGGATAGCATTCGACCCCGAATTGGCGGTCCGTTTCGTCGTAGCGGTGGGTCTGGTCATATTTCAGGACCAGGACGCCGGCGTCCCGCGGCAGGTCGAGATGAAGGGCGAGCTCGTCGTCCTGGAAATCCGGCCGGCCGTCACTCCAGGTTTCGATCTCGTGCCCGTACCGGATCTCATCTTTTTTCTGGAGCCGGGGGGTCGCCCGGGTCATGAAGACCGCGTAGTCCGCGTTCCCCGGGGCGAGCGCGACGGCCTTCTCGAAATTCTCCCTGGCCTTCCCGCTGTTTCCCTGCCACTGATAGAGAAGTCCCAGGTGGTAATAGGCGTCCGCGTTTTGGGGATCCTTCTCGAGGACCTGTTCCAGGATCGAGAGCGCCCGGGCGTAATCCCGCTGGCGGGCGGCGATGTCGGCCGTGCCGATCAGGGCCTCAGCGTTCCCCGGCGCGAAATCCAGGACATCGCGGTACCGGGCCAGGGCTTCCGCGTATTCTCCCTTCTGGGTTTGGATCCTGGCCACGAAGAGGACGACTTCGGCGTTCTTGGGGAACAGGATCTCCATTTTCTTGAGCTGGGCCAGCGCCTTGTCCCGTTCCCCCGAACGGGCGTAGGCCTGAGAGAGGAGGAAGTTCACGTCGTAGTCCCCGGGCCTCAATTCGAGCTCGCCGAGGCAGATTGCGATCGCGTCCCTGTAATCCCCGATCTTCAGGGCCCGCTGAGCCCGGTCGAACGGGAGGTTATCGCCCGCGAAAAGCGCCTTCGCCGAAATCCCGATGAGGAGGACCAGAAGGGCCAAGGCGGCTTTTTTCATGGCTGTTCGTGCTCCAGCGTGAATCCCTTCTTTTCCATGGCCCCCCATCCCTTGTTTCCCCGGATCAAGTCGAAGAAGGCCTTGACCCGGACGAGGACGAGGAACTGCCGGTAGACGATGTTTTCCAGGATCCCGAAGACCGCGATGACGAGGATGTCGACAAGGCGGGGAAACCGCTGCGGGTAGAATTCCTCGATGAAGATGGAGGAGAGCGAAAGGACCATGCCATAGACAACGGCCACGAGAAAGAACCGAATGGCGAACGGCCTGTTGAGCTGCCCCGTCGCCGCGAAGTAGGCGAAAATGATGTAGCCGAAGAGCTCGACGAAGGGGCCCAGCATCTCGAAGATCAGGTAAAACGGCATGGCCAGCATCCCCGTCGTTCCGTACCGCGGGCGGAAGATCATCTTTCGGTTGAGGGCGAGGACCTCGATCAACCCCCGGTGCCAGCGGTTCCTCTGCCCGGCCAGGACCCTGAGGTTTTCCGGGCCTTCGGTCCAGCAGACGGGGTCGGGGACGAAGGTGATCCGGTAAGGGATCTTGTGGTCGTGAAGATACCGGCGAAGCCTGATGACCAGGTCGATGTCCTCGCCGATCGCGCCGCTCCGATAACCGCCGACCTTGAAGGCGATGTCCTTGCGGAAGAGCCCGAAGGCGCCCGAGATGATGAGGAGGCTGTTCATCATGCTCATTCCCATCCGGCCGCCGAAGAACGCCCTCAGGTATTCCAGAACCTGGAAGCGGGCCAGGAAGTTCCGGGGCATCCCGATCTTGTGAACCTGCCCTCTCTTGATCACGCACCCGTTGCTCACGCGGATGATCCCGCCGACGCCCACTGTTCTCTCGGGGTCCTCATGGAAGGCGCGCACGGCCTTGAGAAGGGCGTCCCGGTCGATGATGGAGTCGGCGTCGATCGCGCAGAAGAGCGGATAACGGGAGATATTGAGCCCGGCGTTCATGGCGTCCGCCTTTTTCCCGTTGACCTTGTCCACGACGACCAGCTTGGGCTCCTTCGGCGATATATAGATCCCGAGGACGGGGGCCGATTCGACGGACTTCCGGAAGACCCGGTTCGTTTTTTTCAGGTCGAACGCCTCGACGAGCCTCTGCAGGGTGGAATCCGTGGACCCGTCGTTGACGACGATGACCTCAAAGAGCGGGTACTCCAAGGAGAGGAGGGAGTTGACGCTCTCCAGGATGTTCAGTTCCTCGTTATAGGCGGGCGCGATGATCGAGATCGGCTTCGCCAGCGGCAGGGAGAAGATCTCTTTCATCCGGACATAGTTCGTCATCCGCCGATAGCGGAAAAGGCCGACGAGCGAGAGGACCACGAAGAGAAGATAAAAGGTGTTGATCAGGAAAAAGAAGACCAGGATGCCGTTGGAGACCAATCGAAAGAGAAGGTCCAGCCCGTTCATCGTCAGCCCGCCTGCGAAAAAGAGAGTTCCTCCAGGGCCATGGTCGCCATGTCCGAGGCGAACCTGTCGGCCTCCTGCCTGGAGATTTCTTCCAACCGGCGAACTCCCGGGGGCCCGAGGTTGAGGAGGCTCTGCCGGGCATTGTAACGGACATGCCAGACGGGCGAAAAAAGCCCCTGGGTCAGGAGAACCAGGGCGCTGGGGTTCTTGAGATACCCCAGGGCCTTGAGGGCCTGGGCCTGGACTTCCCATTCCTTGTCGCCGGCCATTTTTTCCAGGATCTCGTGGGAATCGGGGATCATGAACTTGCCCAGGGCCTTGGCGACCTTGATCCGGACCTCTTTCTCGGGATGGTGGGCGTACCCGGCCACCTCCGGATAAAGGGACGGGAGCGGGATGACGCCGGCCAGCTCAATGAGGAGGCTCAGCTTTTCCACGGGGAGGGGTTTTTTCAGGTAGTCTTTGACCAGGGGTTCGACCTTTTCCCCGGCCCCGAAGATGATATTCGTGTAGGTATGTATACGGGGATAGGATTCCTGTTCGAAAGCCTGGAAAACCAGGGCCAGCGACTCCCGGTCCGGGGACTGAACCATGGCATGGACCGCGGCCAGCCGGATGATGGGCTTGTCCTTCAGGAGGTCGACCAAAAGGGCCTTTTCGGGAGGCGCGGAGAAAAGTCCGGCGAGCCGGGTCGCCTGGAGGCGCCGCATGACGAGCCGGGAATGGAGGCCCTTCAAGCATTTCTCTCTCAGGGCATGGTCGAAAACGGCTTTCAAGACCTCCTTCCCCCGGCCGCTGATGATCTCGAGGAAGTCTGTGAGCACCTGGGTCAGCACCTTCGGCTGGGACCGGTATTTGAGGGCCACCTCGATGGCCAGCCCCGGTTCCCCCGCCGAGATCGCCTGGAGCACATCCAGCTCGATCCTCAGGTACCGGGCTTGAAAAAGCGCTTCCGTGCGATCGCTGATCACCCGGTGCGAGATGATGAATACAAAAAGGGCGACCGAAAAAAGAAGGATGAAGATCAAGCTTCGGGAAACGATGAAGAGAAGGGTGTCACTCATGGCCCACCCTGAGAGTTCGTCTGATCTTGGCGATGATGATGTGCGGCGAGAAGGGCTTTGTGATGTAGTCCGCCGCCCCGCCTTCAAGGGCCTTCAGGATGTCGGCTTCCTGGGCCAGGATGCTGAGAACGATCACGGGGATCCTGGCCGTTTTTTCATCTTTCTTGAGCCGGCCGAGGACCTGGTAGCCGTCCATTCCCGGGAGGAGGATGTCGAGGAGGATGAGGTCGGGCCTTTCTCGGGAGGCTTTCTGCAACCCATCCTGACCGTTCGAACACGCGAGGACCTCGTAATCCTCTTTCTCCAGGAAATATCTCAGGACCCTGACCGTGCCGGGGTCATTGTAGATAAGGAGAACCGTCTGGGGAGAATCTCGGTCCGTGTCTTCGCCGGCCGGGACGAGCTCCCTCGGGACGGCTTCGGGCGGAGGCCCGGCGTCTTCGCCGGTCCGGGCCCGGATGCCGAGCAGCTTTTGCATCTTCTTCAGGGCCTTGATTTCACGTTCGAGATAGGCCCCGGGCCTCTGCGTCAGGTTTTCGGAGCCGGTCTCCTGAGCCGGGCCTGTTCTTCCCCATCCGGAATCGGACCCGCCGATGAGACTCGTCAGGGTTTCGAGACGCTGGGCCCTTTCCAGCTCTTCGATGGACGCCTCGAGGAGGTGGCTGATCTTGACCTGGATCCGGGCCACGAGGGAGAGGTGGTCCTGAATCTCCTCGGCGCCTTTGGTGATGAGTTCCGAGACGGCCTTTTCGTCCGGGCCGGGCCTGAGCGGTGTCTGGTCCCCGGAGTTTCTCCGGGCGGAGTTGTCCGGAACCTCCTTGCCGGCGGAGGCGCCCGATTTCATCCCAGTCGTCACCATATGGAAGCGTCCTCATTATGAAGTAAATAATAGATAACAAAACTGTTCCATAGTCAGAGAAGGTGAATCCGGGGGTGATTTTCGGGGCCGTGGTTCACCGCCGAAGGGGAAGGCCGCTCACCCTTCCCCATAAGGAGTCCTTCTGTCCCAGGCCTTTACTCAGAATATCAAGACCGATTTTAAGGGCGCCGGTCAGGAGGGGATTTCGGACGATAAAAAATATTCCTTCGCCGAGTCCTTCCGGACGGGGCTTTCGAGCCATTTCGGACCTCGACCCTTCGGATTTCTTGAAAGCGCTTCCCATTTCATGAAGGAACCGCTCGCATCACGACGCCTGGGCGAGAAGAAGAAAACTTTGTATGTTTCTTGAAAGGTTTAATCTAATGGACTAGAATTAAGTTTATTCTTAGACCCTGAGGAATTTGAAGAAGAGGTTGCAGGAATCCACGGGCGGCAGTGATAAAAGGAGATTGAGATTGCGTACTCGAGTTCAAAGGGCGAGAGCGCGCGTCCGCTGGGGCGCGATTTTCCTCATGCTTCCGGCCCTCATCGCCTCTTACGGCGGGCAGACGGACGAGGTCATCAAGAAGGGCCAGACGCTCAAGCTTGAACAATGCATCGCGATCACCCTCGAGCGCCTGCCGGCCATCCTGGCGGCGCGGGCCACGTCGGAAGCGGACAAGAGCCTGATCCGGCAAGCCGAATCCAACTATTATCCTCAGATCGACTGGTCTTCCGCCTTCAGCCGCACCTCCGTCGGCCCGCGAACATCCTTAGGCATCAGGACAAATTCCGTCACGTACAACTCTTATTCGACCGGGCTCAACCTCAGCCAAAACGTCTTCGATTTCGGGAAGACACCGACCCAGGTCAAGATCCAGAAGTTGACCTACAACTCTTCCGTCGCCGATATCGAGACGCGCGATCCAGCAGGCCGTCTTCACGGTCAAGCAGAGCTACTATGGCGTTCTTCAGGCCGAACGCAATAAAGAAGTCGCGGACGAAGCGGTGAGACAGTACCAGCTCCATTTCGACCAAGCTAAAGGCCAATATGAGGTCGGCCTGGCGCCGAAATATGACGTAACGCAAGCCCAAGTGAACCTGGGCACCGCCAAGTTGAACTTGATCAAAGCCCAGTACGCCGTCAAATTGGCCCTGGCTACGCTGAATAACGCCATGGGCCTCAAAGGAATGCTCGAGTACGACGTTGAGGACAACATGTCGTTTGAGGCCTACAACGTGTCCTTCGAGGAGGCTCTGTCCGAGGCCTACAGCAAGAGGCCCGACCTGACGTCCATCGTGGCTAAAAGGCAGGCCGCGGAGAGTTCGATCACTCTCGCTAAAAAAGGATTTTTGCCCACGCTCAGCGGCTCCGCCTCCTACGACTATGCCGGGAACGTCTTTCCCCTCGCGAGGGGATGGAGCTTCGGATTGAGCCTCGATGTTCCCGTCTTCAACGGGTTCCTGACGACGGCCCAGGTGGCCCAGGCCCGGGCGAACCTGAACGTCCTCCGGGCCAACGAGGAAATCCAGAGGCAGTCCATTTACCTTGCGGTCCAGCAGGCCTTCCTGAACCTCAAGCAGGCGGAGGAACTGGTCCCCGTGGCCGAGCTCAACGTGACCGCGGCCCAGGAGAATTTGGATATCGCCAACGGCAGTTATAAGGAAGGCGTCGGCGACCCGATCCAGGTCGCGGACGCCAGTGTAGCGCTGATCAACGCCAAGATCGCTTACATCGAGGCACTCTATGATTGCAAGGTCGGCCGAGCGACACTCGAGCAGGCCATGGGGTTAAGATGAACAAAATCACCAGAGCCGTTACTTTCATCTCATTCTTGGTCCTCTGTCTTTTCATGTCCGCCGCCTGCAAGAACGGGGCCGCACAATTTATAACCGACAAGGTGACCCGCGGCGACATCGTCACGGCCGTCACGGCGACCGGCACCATCAACGCCGTCACGAGCGTCAACGTGGGGGCGCAAATCTCAGGCCAGATCACGAAGCTCTATGTGGATTTTAATTCGCCCGTCACGCGAGGCCAGCTCCTCGCCCTGATCGATCCCGCCCTGACCCAGGCCCAGGTGGACCAGGCCAAGGCGACCCTGGCCAACGCCAAGGCCAACGTGGAGAAGGCGATCGCCACGGAGAACGATGCCAAAAGGACGTGGGACCGGTATAAGAACCTCTTCGCGCGGGATCTCGTGGCCAAGAGCCTGATGGACGCGGCCGAAACCGCCTACCTGACGGATCACGCCTCGACCGTCGCCGCCAAGACGCAGGTCGACCTGGCCCAGGCGGCCCTCACTCAAGCGCAAACAAATCTGGTCTACACGAAGATCGTCTCGCCGGTCGACGGCGTCGTCGTCAGCCGGAACATCGACGTCGGCCAGACCGTCGCCTCGAGCTTCCAGACCCCGACGCTGTTCTTGATCGCCAAGGACCTCACCAAGATGCAGATCGACACCAGCGTCGACGAAGCCGACGTCAGCAACGTGAAAGTCGGGCAGGACGTAGATTTCCAGCAGGACGCCTACCCCGATGTGACGTTCAAAGGCACGGTGTTGCAGGTCCGGAAAGCCTCCGCGATCCTCCAGAACGTCGTCACTTACGACGTTGTGGTGCAGGTGGACAACAGGGACTTGAAACTCATGCCGGGCATGACGGCCCAAGTCTCCATCATCACCTCGGTCGTCCGGAACGTCTTGCGGGTCCCGAACGGGGCCCTGAGGTTCCGGCCCATGCAAAACGGAAAACCGACCGCCCCGGCGCGGGGGCCCGGAATCTGGACCCTTGAAAACAACAAGCTCAAGCGGATTCCCGTCAAGATCGGCTTCAGCGACGGGACCTTTACTGAGCTCGTTTCCGGCGATGTCAAGGAAGGCGAGATTATGATTATCGACTCCCTGTCCAAGCCGAGCAGTCAGGCGACCGGATTCAGGATGTTCTAAAATGGCGCTCATCGAGGTCCACGAGATGGTCAAGGTCTACGACGTCGGCGACATCAAGCTGAAGGCGCTCGACGGCGTATCCGTTTCCATCGAGAAAAAGGAGTTCGTCGCCATCATGGGCCCCTCGGGGTCGGGAAAATCCACGTTCATGAACCTTCTCGGCTGCCTCGACAAGCCGACGGCCGGCCGCTACCTCCTGGATGGCCAGGATATCGCCGGCCTCGACCGGGACGCCCTGGCCGAGATCCGAAACCAAAAACTCGGTTTTGTCTTCCAGGGCTTCAATCTTCTGTCCCGGGCCACCGCCCTCGAAAACGTGGAGCTGCCCCTGCTCTATGACGGCGTGCAGCCCAGGCAAAGGGCGCCGATGGCCGCCGCGGCCCTCAAGAATGTCGGGCTCGTGGGCCGCGATTCGCACCATCCCAACCAGCTCTCCGGCGGCGAGCAGCAACGCGTCGCCATCGCCCGGGCCCTCGTCAAGGGGGCGCCGATCATCCTGGCCGACGAGCCGACCGGCAATCTCGACACCAAGACGAGCGTCGAGATCATGGATCTCTTCGTCAAGCTCAACGAGGAATCGCATATCACGATCATCCTCGTCACGCACGAGCTGGACATCGCGGCCTTCGCCAACCGGACGATCAGGTTCCGCGACGGCCGGATGGTCAGTGATGAGAAGGCGGTCGGGACGAGAGCGGATCGCACCACGGCCGCCTGGGCGAAAGAGGCCTCCCGATGATCAACCTGCTCTGGACTCTGAAGATCGCCGTCAATGCCCTTAAGACGAATAAGATGCGCTCGGCCCTGACCATGCTCGGTGTCATCATCGGCGTCGGGGCCGTGATCGCCATGCTGGCCGTCGGCACCGGGGCCAGCCAGCGGATCTCCGCGCAGATCGAAAGCATCGGCAGCAACCTCCTGATCATCATGCCCGGCTCGACGACGTCGGGCGGAGTCCGGATGGGCGCCGGCACGCAGCCGACGCTGACTCTGGGCGACGCGGACTCCATCAAGAAGGATTGTCCGACCGTCATCTATGTCGCGCCCGTTCTCTCGGGCGTGTCCCAGGTCATTTACGCCCACTTGAACTGGTCGACGACCGTCCAGGGCACGACAACGGACATTCTGGCGTTACGGAACTGGCCCGTGGCGAGCGGACGGGCCTTCACCCAACAGGACGTCAAGAGCGCGACCAAGGTCTGCCTCCTCGGGCAAACGGTCGTCGACAGCCTATTCGGGAACCAGGACCCGGTTGGGCAGTCGGTCCGGATCAAGAACATCCCGTTCAAAGTCCTGGGCGTGCTGTCGATCAAAGGGCAGTCGGCCGTCGGCCAGGACCAGGATGATACCGTCTTCATCCCCGTGACGACGGCCCAGAAACGGCTGTTCGGGACGTTGTTTCCCGGGATGGTCCGGACCATCATGGTCGAGGCCAAGAGCCTCGAAGAAATGGATGCCGCCCAGCGTCAGATCACGGCGCTGATAAGGCAACGGCACCACCTCGGCCAGAAACAGGACTCCGATTTCTCCATCAGGAACCTCACCCAGTTCATGGAAGCGGCCGAACAGTCCGCCCGGGTCATGACCCTCCTGCTCGGGGCCATCGCTTCCGTGTCGCTCCTCGTCGGCGGCATCGGCATCATGAACATCATGCTCGTCTCGGTGACGGAGAGGACGAGGGAGATCGGGATCCGCATGGCCGTGGGGGCCAAAACGAAGGCGATCCGGACCCAGTTCATCGCCGAAGCGCTCACGCTGTCCATGATCGGAGGCATTTCCGGGATCATCGCCGGCGTCGCCGTCTCGAAAATCATCTCAGCCCTGGCGGGCTGGTCGACGCTGATCTCGCCCTTCTCGATCATTCTGGCCTTCGGCTTTTCCGCGATCGTGGGGATCTTCTTCGGCTATTATCCGGCCTACAAGGCGTCGCTCCTCGACCCTATCCTGGCCCTGCGCTACGAGTGACCGGGGACCGGAGCGTTCCGGCCGGCGAGCGCCCGACGACTTCTCTTGACCGAAGGTCGCTGCGTCTGAAGCGAAGGCGCAGAAACAAAGCCCCGGCTCTCTCAACCCTCCCTTTGCAACGCCTTTTGGATTTCGAAATGATCCGATGGCCGTCATGGAGTGATCCAAACGGCGCCGCTTCGGGGATTGATTCCGGGCGGGAAATGGTTTATAGAGCAAGGACATGATGCCTTTTCCCGGTGACGTGCGGGATGCCTCGGGGACCCTCCGACGGCTGAGAGAACTCCTCTTCCTCGCGGCGGCGCTCCTCGCCTTGGTCCGCTTCTCCCTCGCGGCAGATATCCCCTGCGTCTGGTCGGGCGTAGAGAGGATCGTGGCCGTGGGCGACCTCCACGGGGATTACGACAATTTCGTCAGCATCCTCAAGAAACCGGAGGTCGGGCTGCTTGACGAGAACCTGCGCTGGATCGGGGGCAAAACGCACCTCGTCCAGATCGGCGACATGCTGGACCGGGGGGACAAGGCCAAGGACATTTTCGACCTGCTGATGCGCCTCGAAAAAGAGGCCGCGGCCGCGGGAGGGATGGTCCACGTCCTCCTCGGGAACCACGAAGAAGCGAACCTCACCGGGATCGCCTTGAGCTATCCGGACTACGTGTCCGTGGACCAGTTCCTCGCCTTCCTCCCCGAGTCCTTCAAGAAGGCCAGGGAGAAGGAGTACGTTGCGCAGCAACCTCCCGAGGAGCAGGCCCGGATCAAGGCCCAGGGACTCGATCTCCAGAAGGACCCCGGCTGGCGGAATTTCTGGGGAAGAACCCTGGACACATCAAAACGGTCGAAGGGCCGGGACGAAGCCGGGCAAGCCTATACCGAGAACTTCAACGCGACCTATGGCAAATGGCTGCTGAAGAAGAACGTCGTCATCAAGATCAACGACGTTGTTTTTATCCACGCCGGCATCAACCTCCCGTATTCGGCCTGGAAGCTCAAGGACCTCAACGACGCCTTCCGGTTCGAGCTGGAGGTCTTCGCCCGGCATCCCTTCAACCCGCAGCCCTTCGGCGGGGCCTTCCAAGCCAAGCTGGTTTATAACTCGGAAAGCCCGTTGAGGCTCCGGGAGGATGAACAGAACACGAGCCAGGAACAAATGGACAGGATCCTCGCCAACCTCAAGGCCAGCCGGATGGTCATCGGGCACAACTTCCTCACGTCCGGGGAGAGCCGAAGCCCCGTCGCGCCCGCCGGAGATGTCGTCCCGCGCTTCGGGGGCAAGCTCTGGATGATCGACACGGGCATCGGCTACACGCTCTACGGGGGCCGGCTCTACGCCTTGATCATCAAGGACGGCGAGTTCGATCATTATGCCGAGTCGGGAGAGCCGGGCCCGGCCAAGACCGAAGGGGCCTCGACCGGGAAAAGCCCGGGAAGCCCCGACGAGACCGAAAGATACCTCCGGCTGGCCGCCCCTCTCTTTGTCGTTCCGGGCGGGGCCGGGCGGACCGACCCCTGGAAGGTCAGGCTGGATTTCGAGGGGACCAAGCGCTGGGCCCAATTCAAGTACATCGACCGCCCCAGGCCTGCCCCGATCCCCGATAGCTACAGGTACGAATTGGCGGCCTACGCGCTCAGCAAGTACCTCGGGCTCGATCTTGTGCCCCCGGTCGTCGAGCGGAACATCAATGATTACCCGGGGTCCCTTCAGATCTTTATCGAAGACGCCTTCCGGGAATCGGACCGGAAAAGGGGGAACGTCAAGGTCGATGATCCGAAGGCCTTTGACGAGGCCATGGCAGACTTGACGGTCTTCATCAATCTCGTCCATGACCGCTGCGACGCCGAGCGGGACCGCGACATCCTGATCCAGCGGGGAACCGGGAAAATCTTCGCCGTCGACTTCTCCCAGGCCTTCGATCCGGAGAACAAAACGGCCCCGGGATGCGACATCCTGCGGTGCTCCCGGACCATTTATCAGAAGCTCCTGGACTGGAACCAGGAAAAGGTCAACGTTCTCCTGGGCTCGTACCTGAACGGGGAGGAGATGCGGGCTCTTCAGGCGCGGGCGGGCCTGATCCTCGGGATGATCAGGAAGCGGATCGAAATGAAGGGCGACAACGCCGTCCTGTTCTGAACAGCATTCGGATTTAGAATCCTTGACCCGTTCGCCGACGCTAAGCCCCGCCTTTCAATCCCCTTCGCGGGATTCCACGGACGTAAGCTTGTGGAGCTTCAAGGCGGGGACAAGAAGCGAGGCTCAGGGTTACTACGGGGAGCAGCAAGGATTATGTAATATATGTACTGCTCCCCGTAGTAACCCCGAACAAGCCCCGGCATTCATGCCGGGGACTCGAGGGGTTGACACGTGCCGTGGCTCTCCATATCATCAACCCGAGATAAGAAAAGCCGATCTTGAGCCCGACGCGACCGATCCTGCGCCGCGCCAGAAACGAGATTTCCTATCCGTAGTTAGAAACGCCCGGTCAATCAGGATCTGAAAGAAACTCATGAAAGCTATCGTTTATCATCACTATGGCTCAGCCGATGTTCTCACGTGTGAAGAAATTGAAAAGCCGGCCGCTTCGGACGATGAAGTCTTGATCAAGGTTCGCGCGGCTTCCGTGAATCCACTGGACTGGCATTTCATGAGAGGCACGCCGCATATCGTTCGCATCATGTCCGGGCTGCGCAAACCAAAGGTCACACGGCTAGGTGTCGATGTGGCCGGCCAGGTCGAAGCGGTTGGCAGGAACGTCACCCAGTTCAAACCAGGCGACGAGGTGTTCGGCGCGTGCCGTGGGGCCTTTGCCGAGTATGTGTGCACCACCGGGTCGGCCTTGGTCATGAAGCCGGATAACATGACGTTTGAGCAAGCGGCTTCTGTCCAGGTGGCGGCCCTCACCGCCTTGCAGGGCCTTCGCGACAAGGGACGGATCCAGCCGGGGCAGAAGGTCTTGATCAACGGTGCGGCGGGAGGAGTGGGGACGTTCGCTGTGCAGATCGCCAAATCGTTCGGCGCAGAGGTCACCGGCGTATGCAGTACGAGGAATATGGACATGGTCCGATCCATCGGTGCAGATCACGTCATCGATTACACCCAAGAGGATTTCACCAAAACCGGGCAACGCTACGACCTCTTTTTCGACTGCTTTGCGAACCGTTCGTTGTCAGCCTGCGGGCGCGTCTTGAATCCCAAGGGGATCTACGTCGGGGTCGGAGGACCGGTCGGGTCGACGATCGGTATTCTGGCTGGTTGGGTCACAGCGCTTGTCTTGTCACGGTTCGCGAGCCGGAAGTTCGTCACGTTTATGGCGAGGTCGAACAAAGAGGATCTGGCCATCCTGCGCGAGCTCATGGCGGCCGGAAAGGTGACGCCGGTCATCGACAGGCGTTACAGGTTGTGTGAAGTCCCTGAGGCCATCCGTTATCTCGAAGAAGGGCACGCCCGAGGAAAGGTCATTATAACTTTAGAACAGGACAGCACAATTTGACCCCCGGGTGGCGCCAGACGGCCGCGTCCCTGTCGCTGAGCGGCCACGGGTAAGCTCTTTCGCTGCGTGTGATCGGGCAAGGCCCGAAACGCATCCCAAGACTCTCATCGAGTTTATTAATCCCCCCTTATCCCCCTTGAGCAATCAAGGGGGAAGAAAAAAGGTCGGCGTTTCAAGACACACAAAGACGCGTCCCTAGACTTTGTTTTAATTTCCTAATCCCCCTTATCCCCCTTACGCCATTAAGGGGGACCAATAAGGACCGCGTCTTTGACAGAGGAGTGGTGGGCGATACAGGATTTGAACCTGTGACTCCTACCGTGTGAAGGTAGTACTCTGCCACTGAGTTAATCGCCCACGCCACCCCATTTTAGCCAATTTTCCGGGGTTGTCAATTTGGCCCGCCGTCCGGGCATTTCCGGGGCCGGGCCTGGTCCGCGGACAGGCCGAAAACGGCCAGGCGGTGCCCTTGAGATCTCCCGAAACTCCGGTTGACAATGCCGGCTAATCCCCTTATAAATAAGGTAATGGCCATCATTCGGTGTCCTTACTGCCATTCCATCATCGACGAGAACGACAAGTACTGCAATAGTTGCGGGACCCAGCTCCTGTTCTCCGAGGACGAATCCCTCGAGGAGGAGATCCCGGGCGAAAAGATCATCGAGGCCGAGCCGGACGAGGACGAGAAGGACTACGAGATCGAGGAGCCCGGACAGGAAACGACCAAGCTCATTGATGCGGACGGCAAGGCGGACGAGGGGACCGAGGAGTTGACCGAGGGGCCGAAGAAGGAAGCCGGGACAAAGGATATCGGGGAGCTGCTCGAGGAAGAGGAGCCGGGTGGCGTCCCGGAAGCAGAGCTCGAGGGCGATGAAGACAGGACCGAGGAAGTGATCCTGGTCGGCGAGACCGCGGCCCAGGAAGCCGTCGCGAAGGAAGAAGAGGAAACCAGGGCCTACGCGGCCGAGCCCATCAAAAAGGAAGGCCCTGAAGATAAAACCGCCGGGCTGGGCGCCCCCCCCGCGCTCGTCGAGAAGGCCCGGATCGCCGAGCCCCGGACGGACGGCGAGCCGGCCGTAAAGGAAGCGCCCGAGACGGAAGAACCCTCCGCGGGGGGGATCGAGAAGGGCGGAACGGAAGAGCCGGCGCCGGCGGCGGCCCCAAAACCCATGACCTTCGACACGCAGGAGCTCGAAGGCATCGGAAAAACCGTCGAGCTCGGCAAGGAGCGGCTCGATAAGCTCATGGAAGGCCTGGCGGAGAAGCAGAAGGAGGAGGAGCCGCGCGAGGAAGCCCCGAAGCTGGGGCCGGAAAAGAAGACCGGCACTCTGCCCCCGTGGGCGGATAGGATCAGGAGCTCTGCCTCGGTCGTCGAGCGGGAGGATACCCGGGACCTCGGGCCCGGATTCATGAAGGAGGATGCCGGCCCCGGGGAAAAACACGGGGAGACCGAGGAAGAGGAGATCTTCCCCCGGCGCAAGCCCTCGGATTCAGGTATCGGCCTTCCCGAGGGCGTGACGCAGGCGGCCCTGCCTTTCGGAGCGACTGCCCGCGAGGAAGAGGAAGACGAAGCGGCCGCAGAGGAAGATGTTTTTCAGACGGCCCCGGCGCCCGCCGAAGCCGGCCTTCCGGAAAAGGAAAGCCTCCGTCCCTCAGCCCACGAGGAGGCGGAGGCCGAGGCCGCTCTCGAAAAAGAAACGGAGGAGGAAGAGCGCCGGCCTCCCTTCCACCTGTCCGTTTTCCTGAAGGCCAAGACCTTCGACGTCCTGTTCATCGGCGTCTTCTGGCTGGTGGCCCTCTGGGTGGCCGCCCGGTCCATGGGCGCGACCCTGTTCGAGCTCCTGTCCGTCACGTCCGGGTCCGTTTTCCTCCTGTACGCCGTCTTCGTTCTGATCTACTTCTTCCTTTTCAAATTCTTCCTGGGCGAGACGCTGGGCGACAGGCTGTTCAGGGAACGGGAATAGACGGGACTTTCGCTCCGGACGGGTCAGATTCCCCAGGCTCAGCCGTTCGGCCAGGGCGGGCGGGAGCTTTTCGTCGAGGATCCTCTTCTTGGCGCTCTCGATGTCGTAGTCGACACGCGTGAACTTGACGAGACGGGTGTCGGAATCGTAGATCGCGAAGGCCGCGCGCGGGTTCCTGTCCCGGGGCTGTCCCACGGAGCCGGGGTTGATGAGGTAGCGGACGCCCTTTTCGAGCCTGACCTCGTTGGCGTTCCCCTCGAGGAACGTCCCCTCCACACTCCCGTCCTTTTGGGCGTAGACGAAAGGGAAATGGGTGTGGCCGAAAAAGCAGAGGGGCGTCTGGAGGATGTCGAAGGCGTCGGCGGCGTCGCCGTCGCTGAAGATGTAATAGTCCTCGTCGAACGGCGCGCCGTGGCAGATCGTGATGGTGTCGTGGATGATCTCCGGGCTCTGCCTGAGCCGGGAGAGGAAGTCCAGGTTTTTCCTGGTGATGGTCTTCTTGGTCCAGAAGATGGCTGCGGCCGCGATCGGGTTGAAGGTCTGGATCGAGTCCAGGCCCGAAACGGCCTTGTCGTGGTTGCCGCGGATGATGGTCATGGGCCGGAGGGTCAGGATCCTCTGGATGACCTCGTTGGGGGAGGCGCCGTAGCCGACAAGGTCCCCGAGGAAGATATAGTGATCGATCCGCTTCTTCTGGATGACTTTGAGCACCGCGTGGAGCGCTTCCAGGTTCCCGTGGATGTCCGTGAAGATCAGGTACCGCATGGCCTCCCTCAACTTTCTTGAACGGTCTCGTACAAGCGCTCGGCCTCGAACGAGCTCCGGACCAGGGGCCCGGCCACGACCTCCCCGAATCCGAGCTCGAGGGCCTTCGTCCGGAGGGCCTCGAATTCGCCGGGAGCGTAGTATCTTTCGACCGGAGGGTTGACCGCGGCCGGCTGGAGATACTGGCCCAGGGTCAGCAGGTCGCATCCGGCCCGCCTGAGATCGGAGAAGGCCCCGAGGATCTCCCCTTCGGCCTCTCCCAGCCCGATCATCAGGCCCGATTTCGTCCGGGCGCCTCTCCTCTTCGCCGCCTCCAGGACGCCCAGGGACCGCCGGTAGCCTTCCCGGGGCCGCCGGATCTTCGGATACAGCGATTCCACGGTCTCCAGGTTATGGTTGAGGACGTCCGGCCCGGCCTCTAGCACGGTCTCCAGGGCCTGCTCGTCACCGCCGAAGTCCGGGATGAGGGCCTCGACCTTCGTCCCCGGGCTGGCCTCTCGGACCGCCCGGACCGTCCGGGCGAAATGGGAAGCCCCCCCGTCCGGAAGATCGTCGCGCGTCACCGAAGTGAGGACGACGTATCGGAGGCCCAAGGCGCAGGCCGCCTCGGCCACGCGGCCCGGTTCACCGGGGTCCGGGGCTGACGGCACACCCTTGGCGACGGCACAGAAGCCGCAGTCCCGAGTGCACGTGTCTCCCAGGATCAGGAACGTCGCCGTCTTCCGCTCCCAGCAGTGCCCGATATTCGGACAGCGGGCGCTGCGGCAGATGGTATGGAGGTGCCGCGATTCGAGGAGGTCCGAGACACGGAAGAAATCCCCGTGCGACGGGAGTCGGACTTTCAGCCAATCAGGTTTTCGCGTCGTTGGGGCTCCCCCGTTCGCTGGATGGATCCCTCTCGTTCCAAAAGGTCTTCCCGCTGAACTGTTGAACGAGAGATCAGGTCCGGTGAAGAGCGGAACGCGCTCAATACTCGACGTCGCGCTCCCTCTTGATGCGCCGGCGCATCCGTTTCCGAGCTTGGGCTTCTTTCATCCGCCGCCGTTCCCCGGGCTTGAAGTACACGGAGTGCTTCTTGATCTCCTTGATGATCGCTTCCTGCTGGACCCGGCGCTTGAACCGGCGGAGTGCGGATTCTAAGTTTTCGCCTTCCTCAAGAATGACAAATGCCAAAAAAACTCACCTCCAATCTCGGAAAAACACTGATTTTTATACAGGAGAGAGACTCGAAAGTCAACCCCTCGAGTCCCCGGCATGAATGCCGGGGCTTGTCCGGGGTTACTAAGCCGGGCAAGATATAATTGTCTTCAGATTTCTCTATCGCCCGGCTAGTACTCGGGGAGCAGCAAGGATTATGTAATATATTTACTGCTCCCCGTAGTAACCCTGAGCCTCGCTTCTTGTCCCCGCCCTGAAGCTCCACGAACTTACGTCCGTGGGATCCGACTTTTGCAGGCTTTGGAGCGCCTGCCCCCGAAGCGGGGGGTTCGCTATTCCTCCGTCCCGCGAAGGGGATTGAAAGGCGGGGCTTAGCGTCGGCGAACGGGTCAAGCCGCTGGCCGAACCCATCGATCCGCTCCGCCCGGACGCGGCCGCGTCTTTCGGGAGGCGCTCCGCCGCGTCTTCCCGCCGGCCCTCCGGATGCAGGCCAGGGCGCCGATGCGCATCGGCTCGATGAGCGGGACGGGAATGTCCTCATCTCCGAGGACGAGCGGGATCTCGGTGCAGCCGGCCACGATGCCCTGGGCGCCTCTTCGGACCAGGCCCGCGGCGACTCCCAGGATCGTGTCCCGGGGCATGCCCGCCGTGACGCCGGCCTTGATCCCCCTCCGGCCATAGATCGCGCTCATGATCTTTCTCTGGGCGCGGGCGTCGGGGACGAGGACCTCGATGCCGGCCGCCCCGAGGGCGTCATGGAAGATCCGCGATCGGACGGTTCCGGTCGTGGCGATGAGGCCGATCCTGTTGATCCCAGGATGACGCCCCCTGACCTCGCTGACCGTTTCGTCGAGCAGGTTGACGACCGGGAGGGGCGACCGGGCCGCGAGGGCGGCGTGGAAATAATGGGCTGTGACGCAGGGCATGACGGCGAAATCCGCTCCGGCCCGGCGCAAGGCCTCGACGCCGCGGATAAGGAGAGGCAGGGGGCTCGGCCCGCCGTGGAGGATGGCCTCGGTCCGGTCCGGGACCTGAGGCAGGCTGCAGACGACCACGGGGATATGGTCCTGGTCCCTGGAGACCCGCGTGTTCCTGGCGATGAGGCCGAAGAAATAGGCCGTCGCTTCCGGGCCCATGCCGCCCAGGACGCCGATGGTCTTGAGCTTCGTCTTCCGAGCGGCTTTCGTTCCCATTCTTCCCTCTATGATATCCATCCCTCCCCTGAAGGGCAAGGGGGACCGGCGGCGAGGACGCTTTTTTTCGGCCGGCTTTTCTGGTAATACATAGGTTCATGGCGGAAGCCGCGAAACCCTACCTCACGGTCCCGGGCTTGGACCGGATCCCCTGGCTCGTCCATGGGTTCGGGACCGGGGCCTGGCGGGAGGAGGATCTCTCCCGGCCCGGGGGGTTCGGGCGCTTCCGGCTCGTCATCATGCGCCAGGTCCACTCCGATATCGTCCATCGGGTGGACGCGGCGCCGCCGTCCCGCCTGAGCGGCGACGCCCTAATCACGGATGTCGCCGGGCTTCTTCTCATCGTCAGGACCGCCGATTGCCTCCCCGTTCTCCTCGCGGACGAGAAAAACCGGGCCGTCGCCTCGGTCCATTGCGGCTGGCGCGGGACCCAGGCCAGGGTCCTCGAGCGGGCCGTCCGGGAGATGGGACGGGCTTACGGGACCGACCCCGCCCGCCTCGTCGCCGCCCTCGGCCCGTGCATCGGCCCGGCCTGCTACGAGGTCGGCCCCGAGGTCAAGGAGAGCTTCGGCGCCGCCGGATTTCCTGCCGATGTGTTCAAGCCCGTCGCGGGCAGGCCCGGAAAGTCCTGGCTCGATTTGCGCCGGGCCAACGCCTGGCTTCTCTGCGGCCTCGGCGTGAAAAAGGCGAACATCCGGACCGCCGGGGCCTGCACCCACTGCGATTCCGGCCTTCTTTCCTATCGCCGCGATAAAGGCGAGCCCCGCCGGATGTACAATTTCATCGGCATCCGCTCATAGAAGAGTTAGCGGACTCCCTCCAAGTCCGCGACCTCAAGAACAAACGCTGGGAGAGCGGATTGAAAAGGCAGCCCCTGGAGTGAAGGCCATCCCCGAGGCCGGATCTGTTGCTTTTTCGGGGTGATTTCGCTATCCTAAGCGGGGCATAGGAGAAATCCATGGAAGGCACGATCGGCGATATCGACCTAGCCGGCATCCCTCTTTTCAAGAAAGGGAAGGTCCGGAACGTCTACGCGATCGACGACAAGCTCCTGATCGTCGCCACGGACCGCATCTCGGCATTCGACTGCGTCCTCCCGTCGCTCATCCCCTTCAAGGGAAAGGTCCTGACCCAACTCTCGAAATTCTGGTTCGATTTCGTCGCCCTGGCCTGCCCCAACCACCTGATCTCGACCGAGGCTGGCGATTTCCCGGCGGCCCTTCAGCCGTTCAGGAGCGTCCTCGACAAGCGCTCCATGCTCGTCCGCAAGACCCGCGTCGTCCCGATCGAGTGCGTCGTCAGGGGATACCTCTCCGGCTCGGGTTGGAAAGAATACCGAACGGCGGGCAAGATCTGCGGGATCAAGATCCCCAAGGGCCTGAAGGAATCCGACAGGCTCGAGAAGCCGATCTTCACCCCCTCGACCAAGGCGGACCAGAGCCACGACGAGAACATCTCCTTCAAAGAGGTCCAGAAGCTCATCGGGGCCGACCTGGCCAAGAAGATCCGGAAGGTCAGCCTCGAGGTCTACCAGAAGGCCGCCCTCTACGCCTTATCCAAGGGGATTATCATCGCCGACACGAAGTTCGAGTTCGGGCTCGCCGGCGACGAGCTCGTCCTCATCGACGAGATCTTCACCCCGGACTCTTCCCGGTTCTGGCCGCTCGCGACCTACGCCCCCGGGATATCCCAGCCCAGCCTGGACAAGCAGTTCGTCCGGGATTATCTGGAGACCACGGGCTGGGACAAGAACTCCCCGCCGCCCGTCCTCCCCGCGGACATCGTCGCCGGGACGTCCGAGAAATACCTGGAGATCTACAGGCTCCTGACAGGCCAAAATGACCTCTGATGAGCGAACTGGTCGATTTCCACGTCCATTCCAACAGGAGCTGTGACGGAGATTTTTCGCCCGCCGAGCTCATCGGCTTCGCCCGGGAGAAGGGTTTCCGGGCCATTTCCATCGCTGACCACGATACCGTGGCCGCCTATCCCGAGGCCGTGGACCTCGGCCGGGAGGCCGGGGTCGAGGTCATCCCCAGCATCGAGGTGACGACGCTCTACGCCGGGAGGGAGTTCCACCTCCTCCTCCCGTTCGTCGATTGGGAGAGCGCGGCGATCGCGGCAATCATCGAGAGCCAGACCCGCTGCCGGACCGAGGAGGCCATCGATCGGATCGAAAAGGTCCGCAAGCTCGGCTTCGCCATCACCTGGGACGATGTCCGCGAGAAGGTCAACGGGACGCCCCCCCTGGGCGTCAAGATCGCCCAGATCCTCCTTGACAACCCGGAGAACGAAAAGAACCCGGTCCTGGAATTCTTCTACCGGAAGGAGAACCGGCCCTTCGCTCCATACATGTTCTACAAGGAGTTCTTCGCCGAGGGGAAGCACGCCTACGTCCCCAAGAGATTCATCAACCTTCTCGACGTCCTGGCCGAAACCGCTGCGACGGGAGGAGTCCCGGTCCTGTCTCACCCCGGGGCCTATTTCCAGCAGACGACGCGGGAAGACGCCGGACTCTCAGGGAGCACGGCCTGGCCGGGCTCGAGGTTTACACCTTCTATCACACGCCCGACCAGGTCAAGTTCTACCGCGGCCTGGCCGAGGAACTCGACCTTGTGCCCACGGCCGGGTCGGACTTTCACGGCCGGATCAAGCCCCACGTGGCCTTCGGGGCGCTCCGGGAAGGTCGCTATTGGATGGTCGAGCGCCTGAAAGAACGGAAAGGGGGGACCGCATGAACTGGCTCGATATCCTCTTCATCGCCATCCTCGTCGTGACGCTCATCATCGGGATCGTGAAGGGGCTCGTCAGGCAGGTCATCGGCCTCGCGGCCGTCATCCTCGGCCTGGTCCTGGCCGGCCTTTATTACGGGGGGGCCGCTGAGATCATCCAGAAGCTCGTCCACGACCAGTTGATCAGCAATTTCCTGGGCTTCCTGGTCATCTTTTTCTGCGTCCTGGCCATGGGCGCCCTGATCAGCCACCTCGTCTCCAAGGCCATGAAGGGCCCCCTGGCCTTCGTCAACCGCTTTTTCGGCGGCGTCTTCGGGCTCCTCAAGGCCGTCCTCGTCTGCGGCATCATCGTGTTCGCCCTGACGGCGTTCGGCATCGCCCGTCCGGCTCTCGAGACATCGCGGCTGGCCCCCATTTGCCTCGGGATCGCCCGGGCGGCGATCAACCTCATCCCCCAGGACCTGCGGGCCAAGTTCAACCAGTCATATCAGGACATCCGCAAGAGCGGAGGAAAATATGGAGAAAAAATTTAGCGACCTCAACATCCATCAGAAGCTCGAGCTCGTCATCCGGGAGATGGTCGAGAAGGAGCTCAGCCTCAAGGATGTCCTCCGCGAATTCGAGAAGATCTTTTTCGAGCAGACGGCGAAGAAATACGAGGGGAACAAGACCAAGATGGCCAAGGCCCTCGGGATCCACAGGAATACCCTCCAGAACCGGGCCAAGGCCCTGAAGATCAAAAAAAGATATTAGCAGTCCTCATCTTAGACTGCTAATTTAAGGTTCGCTGCCTCTTGACAAATCTCCCAGTTCTAGTATATTATTAGCACTCTGTGTTTCTGATTGCTAATTAAATAACAGGAGGTTTAAATGAAGGTTCATCCATTGCATGACAGAGTGCTCCTCAAGAGGCTTGAGGAGGGGGAAGTCAAGAGAGGCGGGATCATCATCCCGGACACGGCCAAGGAAAAGCCCCAGGAGGCCGAGGTCATCGAGGTCGGCAAGGGGCGGGTCAACGATGACGGGAAGACGATCCCTCTCGTCGTCAAGAAAGGCGACAGGGTCCTCATCGGCAAGTACAGCGGAACCGAGGTCACGGTCGACGGCGTCGAGCTCGTGATCATCCGCGAGGAAGAGGTCCTGGCGGTCATCGAGAAGTAAGGAGGCAACATGGCAAAACAGATCGTATCCGGAGATGAAGCACGGCAGGCGCTGCTCAAGGGCGTCAACATCCTGAGCAACGTCGTCAAGGCCACCCTCGGCCCCCGCGGCAAGAACATCGTCCTGGACAAGAAATTCGGCTCCCCCACGAGCACCAAGGACGGCGTCACGGTGGCCAAGGAAGTCGAGCTCAAGGACCCTTGGGAGAACATGGGCGCCCAGCTCGTCAAGGAAGTCGCGTCCAAGACGTCCGACGTCGCCGGCGACGGCACGACGACCGCGACCGTCCTGGCCCAGGCGATTTACGGCGAGGGCCTGCGGCACGTGACGGCGGGCTCCAACCCGACCCTCATCAAGAAGGGCATCGACCGCGCGGTCGAAGAGGTGGTCAAGGAGCTCAAGAAGATGAGCCGCGAGGTCAGCGGCGAGATGATCGCCCAGGTCGGTGCCATCTCGGCCAACAACGACCCGTCCATCGGCAAGATCATCGCGGAGGCCATGGACAAGGTCGGCAAGGACGGCGTCATCACGGTCGAGGAGGCCAAGGGCCTGGAGACGACCATGGACACCGTCGAGGGCATGCAGTTCGACCGCGGCTACCTGTCCCCCTATTTCGTCACCGACCCCGAGCGGATGGAGTGCGTCCTCGAGAACGTCCTCATCCTGCTCCATGAGAAGAAGATCAGCAACCTGCGCGAGCTCCTGCCCCTGCTCGAGAACGTGGCCAGGTCGGGCCGGCCCCTCGTCGTCGTCGCCGAGGAAGTCGAAGGCGAAGCCCTGGCGACCCTGGTCGTCAACAAGCTCAAGGGCACCTTCATGTGCGCCGCCGTCAAGGCCCCCGGCTTCGGCGATCGGCGCAAGGCCATGCTCGAGGACATCGGCGTCCTGACGGGCGGCAAGGTCATCACCGAGGACATCGGCGTCAAGCTCGAGAACGTCGGCATCGACTGGCTCGGCGAAGCCAAGAAGGTCGTCATCGACAAGGACAACACGACGATCGTCGAGGGCCTGGGCAAGGCCTCCGACGTCCAGGCGAGGATCAAGCAGATCCGGACCCAGATCGATGAGACAACATCCGACTACGACCGGGAGAAGCTCCAGGAGCGGCTGGCCAAGATGGTCGGCGGCGTTGCCCTGATCAAGGTCGGCGCGGCCACCGAGACCGAGCTCAAGGAGAAGAAGGCCCGGGTCGAGGACGCCATGCACGCCACCAAGGCGGCCGTCGAGGAGGGCATCGTCCCCGGCGGCGGCGTCGCCCTGCTCCGCGCCCAGAAAGTGCTCGAGAAGCTCCAGCTCGAGGGCGACATGCAGATCGGCGTCAACATCGTCCGCCGGGCCATCGAGGAGCCCCTCCGCCAGATCGCGACCAACGCCGGCTTCGAAGGCTCCGTGGTCGTCGAGAAGGTCAAGGAGATGAAGCCGGAATTCGGCTTCAACGCCCTGTCCGAGAAGTACGAGGACATGATCAAGGCGGGCATCCTCGACCCGACGAAGGTCGTCCGGATCGCCCTCCAGAACGCGGCCTCCATCGCCGGCCTGCTGCTGACCACCGAGGGCATGATCTCCGAGATCCCCGAAGAAGAGAAGCACTCCAAGTACCCGACACCTCCCGGCGACATGTACTGATCGTTCCCCGCACGAACGCACCTCAGCCCCGGGCGGCCCCCCGCCCGGGGCTTTTTTTATGGGTTTGACCCCCTCTTATGATATATTGAGGCGCGGCGGTCCATGCTGAAGATCTTCGACCGGTATATCCTCAAGGAGGTCTTCCCCCCTTCCTCGTCGGGCTCCTCGTCACGGCCTTTGTCCTCCTCATGAACCAGGTCCTCGTCCTGGCTGAGCTTTTCATCGACAGGGGGGTGCCGGCCGGCGTCGCGGCCCGGCTGTTCGTGTTCCTCGTCCCGTCTCTCCTGGCCTTCGCCGTCCCCATGGCTGTTCTGACGGGCATCATGGGCGGCCTGGCCCGCCTGTCCGCGGATTCCGAGATCGTCGCCTTCCGGACGCTCGGGATCGGGTCGCGGAGACTCGTCCGGCCGCTCCTTCTCTTTGCCTTGGGCGGCTGGCTGGTCACGTCGGCCCTGACCCTGGTCCTGGCTCCCCGGGCCAACTTCCGGTGGGTCCAGGACATGACGAGCTCCGTCCTGGCCCGGGCGACGCTCCGGGTCAACCCCCTCGAGTTCAGCGAGTCCGTTCCGAACGCGGTCCTCTTCGTCGAGGGGATCGGCCGGGACAAGCAATGGGAAAATGTTTTCGCCTATCTGAACAAGGACCCCCTCGCCCCCCGGGTGATCATGGCCCGGAAGGGGAGGATCAATCTTTTCCCCGGGAGCAAGAGGGCGACGCTCGAACTCACGGACGGCGTCCTTCATGCCGGCCCCCTCGCGGAGCCAGAGACCTACAGCGTCACGTCCTTCGCGCGCTTCGAAGAAGAGATCGACGTCGAGCGGCTGTTCCCCACGCTGTCGAGCGAGAAGAGGGTCCGGGAGAAGGACATCCGCGAGCTCCTCCGGGACGCGAAAGCGATGGAGGGCGAGCTCGCCGCGCTCGAAAATGACGGCCGCAAGGGCGCCGCTCCCGGGGCGGGAGCCCCCCGCGCCGCCCAGATGCGGCGGGACCTCCGGGCCCACTGGGTCGAGATCCACAAGAAGTTCTCCCTCCCCCTTGTTTGCTTCATATTCGTCCTCCTGGGGCTTCCCTTGGGCCTCATGACCGGGCGCGGCGGCCGGACCGGCGGACTGTCCCTGAGCATGGCCATCATCCTCCTTTATTATGTCCTGATCACGGCCGGCGAGAAGCTGGCCATTGACGGAAAGATCACCCCGTTCCTCGGCATGTGGGGGCCCGACATCCTCCTGGCCGCGGTCGGCCTGCTCCTCTTCGTCCGGTCTGAGCGGGAAAGGGAGGGCCTGGCCCGGCTGGCCGGCGCTATCCGCAAGAAGCTCTCGTCTTTCCCCGGGCCCCGGCAGCGGCCGCGACTGAAAACGAGGCGCCTGCCCCGGCTGCCCCTCCGGCTTCCTAACCTTCTCGACCGCTATATCGCCCGCAAGTACCTCGCGCTCCTGGGGTTCACGCTGACGGGGCTTCTGGGAGCGTCATTCATCGTCGCTTTCTTCGAGCGGCTCGATGCCGTTCACAAACATGGCAAGCCGATCGGGATGATCCTCCAGCACGTCTGGTTCAGGATCCCCGAATTCCTCTCCGCCGTCCTCCCGGCCGCGGCCTTGACCACGACCCTCCTTGCCCTCGGCCTCCTGGTCAGGACGAATGAGATCACGGCCATGAAGGCCTCGGGGATCAGCCTCTACCGGATCGCCGTGCCCGTCCTCGTCCTGTCAGCCGCCGTGAGCGGGGCGGCTTTCCTTGTCCAGGAGCGCCTGGCGCCCGCGGCGGGGATCAGGGCCGAGGAGATATGGAACAGGATCAACGATCTGCCCGCCCGGAGATACAGCTCTTTCGGCCGGCACTGGATCCTGGGCCGCGAGAAGAACAGGATCTACCACTATGAATATTTCGAACCTGCCTCGCTGGCCTTCAGCCGGCTCGCGGTCTTCGACATCGACCCGGGGCGCTGGACCCTCACGAAAAGAGTTTACGCGGATAGAGGCTCGCTCGGGCCGGCCGGCTTCGAGCTGCGCAACGGCTGGCTCAGGGATTTCGGCGGCGCGGCGGCCGTCCCGTTCGCCGTGTGGAAGAGGTGGCAGCTCCCGGCCGCCGAGGGACGGGCCGCCTTCGTCCGGGAATGGAAGGAGCCGCAGGAGATGACGTACGCGGAGCTCCGCGCATACGCCTTGGAGGTCCGGGCCACGGGATTCGAGGCGACCCACCTCATGGTGGACCTATGGGCCAAGATCTCATTCCCCCTGGTCAGCCTGGTCATGACGGTCCTGGCCATCCCCTTCGCGTTCTCCATGGGGAAAAAGGGGGCCCTTGCGGGGATGGGCCTGAGCGTCGCTCTGGCCGCCGGCTATTGGGGAGCGTTCGCCGTTTTCAGGAGCCTCGGCTACACGGGGGTCCTGACG
Organism: Candidatus Aminicenantota bacterium; assembly: GCA_963796835.1. Taxonomy (GTDB): domain Bacteria; phylum Acidobacteriota; class Aminicenantia; order Aminicenantales; family Saccharicenantaceae; genus DATKJS01. Next base: position 437,481 of record CAWCND010000009.1, read on the forward strand.
CCCTTTCTCGCAGCTTGGGGGGCGAACCTTGTCTTCGGGCTGGCGGGGCTTTTCCTTCTCTTCAGGCTCAGGACATAGTCCCGCCGGCTCGGGACCTTGTCACATCTTGTACTTGCCGAAGTCCTCGGGGCCGAGGCCTTCGAGCCATCTCCTGAGCTTTTCCGAAGCGTCCAGGTTATCTTCGAACTTCAAACTATGGGCTTTGCGGACGACGTCGTCCTCGACGAAGATCGGCGAGCTCATGCGGAGGGCCAGGGCGATGGCGTCGGACGGCCGGGAATCGATGATGATGGCCCGCTCTTCCTGGCGGCAGTGGATAAGGGCGTAGAACGTGTTGTTGCGGACGTCGTTGACGACGATCTTTTCTATGGCGATGCCGAGCTTCTCCAGGAAACTCTTGAGGAGGTCGTGGGTCATGGGCCGGGGCGTCGGGACGTTCTCGATGGTCAGGGCGATGGCATTGGCCTCGAAGACGCCGATCCAGATGGGAAGGATCTGCTCATTGTGGGGATCTTCCAGGACGACGATGGGCATCTTGGAGATCGGGTCCACGACGAGACCCTTGACCTTCATTTCGATTTCCATGACCCTCTCGGTTCCCTACTAATATAGGGGGGGAGGAAGGGGTTGTCAAGGAAACGCGAGCGGCTTCCAGCGGGAGTCCTGCGCACAGATCACGTTTTTTTGTCCATCTCTCACGTCTCTTCTTTTTTAAGGTTGCGGACTCGGAGGGAGTCCCTCCGGCAGGGAGCGGATTCCGAGGAGCGACCAGCAGAAGTGTGGCGGAGCGGCTCGGAGCTGCACTTCTGGTAGGTATCTGAAACGAGTCTTTACGTATTGCTCCAGGGATTGTCCCTTTTTTCCATCCATGCCCGCGTCGCGCTCAATGTTTTCTCCGGGACATCCCCCCTGCGTCCGCGCTCTAAGAAGAAACTCTCAGAATAAGGTGAGCTGGCCGGCGGCCTGCTCGTCGGCCTGCTCTTCGCCGAAGAGGCTGATGACTCCGTACTCGCCGTCGTGGCCCGGGACGATCCTGACCCGGCCCTGCCTCATCCGGTCGATGCCCGCGGCGATCCTCTCCGGACCCGACCGGGCGAGGTCGGACACGGGGATGTTGACGAGGACGTTGAACTCGCTCCCGAAGTCGTGGACGAGCCTGAAGTAATGGTCCCAGACGCCCTGGGAATCCGGCGTTTTCCCCAGGGCCTCGGCGATGACCTCGTTGAGGGGGATGAGGCTCTTGAAAGGGATCCGGCCGGGGACCTGGTCGCCGCTCTCCCGGTCGGCGAGCTCCTCGACGCGGTGGAGGACGCCGATGGTCAGGGGCTTCCCGCACTTCGGGCAGAGATCGTTGCTCGCCAGGCTCTCCCGCGGCGAGAGGACGACGCCGCATTTCCGGTGGCCGTCATAATGGTATTTCCCCTCTTCCGGAAAGAACTCCACGGTGTAAAGGAACTTCGCGGGGTCCTTGCTGCGGAGCGCGTCCATGAGGCCCCGGTAGCTGAATTCCGTGTCGAAGACGTTGGCTTCCCGGCCGATCTTCGCCGGGGAGTGGGCGTCGGAGTTGGAGACGAGGGCGAACCGGTCGAGGGCGGATAGCCGCCAGTTCATGGGGGGGTCGGAGGACAGCCCGGTTTCTAAAGCAAAGATCGTGGGCGTCATCTCTTCGAAGCACTCCTCGATCGAATCGAAGCCCGAGTTGGCGCCGAAGAGGGAGAACCAGGGCGTCCAGATGTGGGAGGGGATGATGACACATCGCGGGCAGGTCTCGGCGACCATCCGGCTGAAGAGCCGGACGTCCAGGCCGAGGATGGGCCGACCGTCGGACCGCAGGTTGCCGATCGCCGACAGCCGGCCGTTGATCCGCTCGACCGATTCGAAGTCCGGGGCGAGGAGCATGACGTGGATTTTCCGGACCTTGCCGGCCTTCGAGTAGATGAAGCTGAGCTCCGTCGAGAGGATGAACGAGACGTCCTTGGGCGAGAAGGAGAGGCCCTTGAGATACGGATCCTCGGGCGGCTGCACCGCGTTCTTGAACTCGAAGAAGCCGTTTCCCGAAGGCTTGAGCTTGGCCTTCATCAGGAAGAGCCATTCCGGGTGGGTGAAGTCGCCGGTGGCGAGGAGCCGGATGCCCTTGACCTTGGCCCAATACGCGAGGGTTTCGAGGACCATGTCGCGCGATGTGGCCCTCGAAAATTTCGAGTGGATATGCAGGTCAGCGGTGAATCTCATGACCGGGATTTTCAGTTTAGAACGAGCCGGCGGCGAATGCAAGCGCTTTCGGCCCGATTTTTTTGATGGTCCATCCGCGGGATTTTTTTTCCTTGACAAGCGACGAAAAAGAGCAGAGGGAGACGCTCGACGGCGCCGCGAGGCGCAGGCTATTTTTCGTTCTTGAGCGCCGCGGCCAGGGCTTGGCCCTTCTCGGCGAATTCCTGCGACCGCGCGCTGTCGCCGGCGCGGTTGTAGAGGTCGGCCAGCAGGAAGTAGCCGAGGGGAAGCTCGGACCTGTCGGGCTTGAGCCCGAGGCCCTTCTTGACGAGGTCGATGGCTTCCTGGGTGAGCTCGCCGCGGTTCAGGTAAATCCGGGCGAGATAGAAGTAGCTCAGGGGGAAGTCCGGATTGGCTTCGATCGTTTTGCGGAGGGCTTGGGCCTCATCCTCCTCCCGCCCCAGGGACCGATAGAGGCGGGACAAATTGTAGAGGGCCCGGTAGCTCTTCGGGGAGTCCTGGATCTCCTGGAGATAGTAGTCCACCGCCTCGGCGGGCCGGTTCTGCTTCTCGAAGAGCTGGGCCATGTTGTAGCGGAGGCCCAGGAGCTTGGCGTTGATGCCCATGGCCGCTTTCAGGTGCTCCTCCGCCTTCGGGAGGTCATCGCGGCTGAGGTAGACGGCGCCGAGGGCGTTATGCGACGAGGCCGAGTGCGGGTCGAGGGCTAGGCACTGTTCGAAGTAACCGATGGCCTTGTCGGGATTGCCGCGGTGGACGTTGAGGTTGCCCAGGAGGAACATCAGCTGGGAATCGGGGAAGCCTTTCTTCATGAAGTCCAGGACGAATCGCTCGGCCTCGTCGTATTGCCCCATGGCCTGATAGGAGTTGGCGATGTTGATGACGCAGAAGGAGTCGTCGGGCTTGAGGTCGAGGGCCTTGAGGAAGGCCGGAAGCGCCTCCTTGAACTTCTTCTCGTGGTAGAAGAGGTTGCCGAGGGCGAAATGGGCGTCGGCGATCGTCGGGTCGTCGGCGATGATCTTCTGGATCACGGCGATGGCCTCTTCCGGCTTGCCTTCGAGCCCGATCTCCCGGGCGCGGGAGAGGTCGTTGAAGATCCCGATCTTGTCCTTCGGGTTGGCGAGCCGCTTTTCCTTGAGCTTGGCAGGGTTCGTGAACGAGCCCAGATACCCCAGGGCGGCCAGTTTCTCCCGGGTTTCCTCATCGACCTTCCGGAGGTCGCTCTCGAGCCCGTTCCGCCCGGCGGATTCCATCATGGCGTTGGCTTTGGCCAGCAGGTCCTCGTAGCGCCCTTTCTCGAGGGAGGCGAGGTTCTTCTCCTCATGGGGGTCGGCCGCGAGGTCATAGAGCTCGGGGGCCGGGGCGAGGATGAGTTTGAAGCGGCGGTCCTGGACGCTCCTGAGCTCCGACCATCCGTAATGGTATCGGGGAAAATAGCATTCCGAATAGGCCAGGCGGTCGTCGGAGGCGGAGGGTCGGGCAAAGCTCGGGACGAGACTCCGGCCCTGGACCGCCGCCGGGAGTGGAAGGCCGGCCATCTCGCAGACCGTCGGCATGATGTCGGCAAGGGAGACGGTCTGCGGCGAGGTCAGCCCCTGGAACTTCGGGAAGGGCGTCACGATGATCAGGGGGACGTGCAGGGTCGCCTGGTAGATGAAGAAGCCATGACTGCCCTCGTCATGCTCGCCCAGGCTTTCGCCGTGGTCGGAGGCGAAGACGAGGAAGAGGTTATTGAGGAGGCCGTTGGTCTCGAGATAATGCCAGAGACGGGCGAGCTGGGTGTCCGTGAAGGCGATCTCGCCGAGGTAGGGATGGCTGGCGTACGACGTCTTGAACGGCTCCGGGGGGTCATAAGGAGTGTGGGGGTCGTAGAGATGGATCCAGGCGAAGAACTTCCGGTCCTTGGCCTTGTCGAGCCAAGGGAGGACCTCGTCGATGACCTCGTTCGCCGGCCGCTGGACCTCGCCGAGGGAAATGTGCTCGAAGCGGCTGAGGTCGAACTTGTCGAAATATGTGTCGAAGCCCTGGTTGAGCCCCCACTTGGAGTCGAGGACGTAGGCGGCCACGAAGGCCGCCGTCTGGTAGCCCTTCCCCTTGAACAGCTCCGCGAGGGTCACGAGCTCCGGGGGGACGACGAAGCCCCCGTTGTCGCGGACGCCGTGATACGGCGGAAGGGTCCCCGTCATGATCGTCGTGTGCGAGGGAAGGGTGAGCGGGGTTTGCGAGATGCAGCGCTCGAAGCGGAGGCCGCGCGCCGCGAAGAGGTCCATGGTCGGCGTTTCGACCTGCTGCTCGCCGTAGCAGCCGACCTTGTCGGCACGGAGGGTGTCAACCGTGATGAGGATGACATTGAAATCCCGGCCCTTTCTCAGCCGCGCGAAGTCTACCCGGCGGGACAGGAGGACGGCGGCGGCAACGGCGGCCAGGAGGACCAGGGCCGCGGCGGCCAGGAGGACAGTTCTTCTCTTCACGGGACCCTATTTTATCAGAAACGCCTGGGATGCGAAACCGGGGCGGCCTGAGAACGGACCGCCCGCCTCTTGGCCCGCGGCCGGGAGCGGCAGCCGGGCAGGGCGCCCGCTTCCCGGGCGAAAAAAAGGGGCGGCGGGTTCGCCGCCGCCCCTGAGCGGGGTGCTTGAGGGTTCGCTGCGAGCTTAGAACATCAGCCGGAGGCCGAGCCGGGCCCGCCTCGGAAGGACGATCCCGTAGAGGTCATGCCCGTCCGTGGAGGGATAGTCTCCGGGGAAGTAGTCGTACCCGATGCGGGTCCCCCAGGACGTGACGGTGCTGGTGTTGAACACGTTGAAGACGTCCAGGATGATGCCCAGCTGATATTTTTTAGCCAGGGTGAAGACCTTCTCCAGCCGGACGTCGAGCTGCGTGTCGAACGGGTAATGATATTTCCCGGTCGTTTCTTCATTGAAGGTCACCCGGCCCTGGGCCAGCCTGATGGAGCGGACGCGGGTCGTCCACGAATCGCCCGAGATCGCGTGGAAGTAGGCGTTGAAGTGGATATCGAGAGGAAAGACGTAGGTCCCCTGGATCTTGATCATGTGGGTCGGGTTGTAGGTGCAGTTGCCCGGCCCGAGGATGGGTGTCCCGTCCGCGTTGAAGCCGCTGATGAAGAAGTTAGGATCATAAACCCAGTTCGTACTCGACGAAGCGCCGTAGCCGATGTCGTCGGCGCCGGAGTTGTCCAGCGTCCCGTAGGCCCTTGAATAGACGTAGGAGGCCAGGAGCTGCCAGCGGTTGGAGAAGCGCTTGTTGAAGAGGAATTCCCAGCCCCAGTACTTCCGGTAGACAGGGACGGGGACCCCGTTCTCGCCTTGGGCGAGGTTCGTGATCTCGAAGTCGTGGGTGTCCCCCGACGTCAGCTCATAGATCGAGAAGTACCGGTCAAGGAACGAATTGTAGACCTGGGTGAGCTCCCAGGTGGCGGCGTTGTCGATCGCGCCGACAGGGTTTTTCCAGGCCCGGTTGATGTACGTCACCGAGAACGAGGTGTCCTTGAACAGCTCCCGTTCGATGCCGACGGTGAACTGGCTGAGATAGGGCTGCTTGATGCCGGGGGCCAGGTTCCAGATGCCATGGGTGATATCCTGGTACGGGATCCATTCGCCCGGCAGCCCGGTCCCCTCCGTCGGGACCCAATAATAATAGATCTTGTCGGAGAAGTTGTTATTGAGGCGGTCCAGGAAGTAGGAATACATGGCTTCGGTGAACTGGCCATAATGGGCTTTGAGGATGGTCGTTTTGTCTCCGAGCAAGTCGAACGTGAAACCGATGCGGGGAGCGATCCGGTGCGTATTCCAAGGCGTCCCCGGGCGGTCCTGGACGCTCCCCCAGTTCTGGCTGAAGCGAAGGCCGAGGTTGATGTTCAGGCGCTTGCCGACCTGCCAGGAATCCTGGGCGAAGGCCTCCAGCCGGACGAACTTGGTCGTGACATCGTAGCCGGCGTATTGCGTCGCCAGGTAATTTCCGATGTTCGGATAGCCCCAGTATCCCCAGTAATCTTCATAATACCAGTGGTTTGCCCCGGTATAATGCATGAGATCGTGGACGATCGAGTGCTCGAACTCAACGCCGAACTTGAACTCGTGGCTGCCCTCGAGGAAGTTCTCCGCGTAATGGGTCAGGCTGGCGTTGACCTGGTAGCGGGTCCGCGGATGAGCGGACCAAGCCCCCCAGTTGAAATGGAGCTTGTTGCCGCTTCCGTCCCCCGGGACCTGGTCGTTATCATAAAAGACCCCGTTGACGTCATGGCCGGTCACCGGCTCCAGGGTGTATTGCCCGTTGAAGAAAGCGCCTTTGACGTCGAAGAACGTCTGGGGGCTGAGAATGTCGGTCAGGTTGAAGTTGACGACCCACTCGGGGCCCGTCTCCGCCAAGGTCGCTTCGGGGAGGATCGTCGCGCTGGCGCCGCGGTGCGAGCGCTCGTAATTGTCATGCTCGACCGACAGGCTCATGTTGATCTTGGAGCTGATCTGGGATGTCAGCTTGAAGAAGCAGCGGGGCTCGTTGTACCGGTCGGCGAGCTGCTGGCCCGTCGCGGGATCAACAAAGCCCGTGGGATAATTCCACATGCGGTAGAGTTGAGCGCCGCCATAGAACCAGAGCTTGTCCTTGACGATCGGTCCGCCGAGGTGGACGTTGGCGTCGTACATCCGTTCGTTCGGGGGCACGATGGCCGCCGAAATCCTGGGCGTAGGGCGCTGCTGTTGTGGGCCTGCCAGAGGCCCTTCGGCCGTCGGATTGGCGTCCCTGGTAGATCGAACTCGACGTGGCCGGAGAACGGCGTTGCCGCCGGACTTCGTGACCAGGTTGAAGATGACGCCGGTGAAGTTGCCGTACTCGGCCGGCAGCCCGACGCCCATGACCTTGGCTTCCTCGATGATGTTGTGATCGAGGAAGACCCAGGCCGTTCCTGCCGTCCGGGTCGCCGACGTCTCACGCCGTCCATCTGTAGGAGATGCCCGGTGCCTGCGAGGCGCCGTAGGCGACGTCGTCGTTGACGCCCGGGGCCAGGTTGACGATGTCGGACGTGAACTGGCTGTAGGGGATGTTGCGCAGGATCTCGTGCGACAGGGTGACCGAGGCCGTCTCCGTGGACTTGACGTCCACCGTCGGCGACTTGGCGATGACGGTGACCTGCTCCGCGACGCGTCGACTGGGGTCAGTGACGAGATCGACCGTCAGGGTCACGGTCGTCGTCAGGCGGATGTTCTCCTGAACCGACGCCACGAAGCCCTGGAGCTCGGCCTTCAGGGTGTAGTCGCCCGGCGGCAGGGCCGGGAAGCGGAACTCACCCAACGAATCGGACACGAACGTCCGAACGCCCATCAGGCTCGGGCTCGTCAGGGTCAGGTTGGCCCCGGGCAGGACGCTGCCCTGGTCGTCTGCCACGCGGCCCTGGATGGCTCCGGTCTGGCGCGACTGGGAGAAGGAGAAGACGGAGGCGAGGAGGATGATCACAACGGAAATGATGAATGCTTCTTTCAATCTCAATTGTCCCTCCACTCAATGCTGCCCAATGCTTTCGATCCGGGAATAAAGCCAGGATGTGTGGTTCCTCTTTTCTATCTCACCTCCTTCATGGTAGGGGTATAGTTATGGCCCGGGGGCCGAGCTTTTGGGGTGGGAACTTTAAAGGCCGGGATTGAGGATATAAGCCATGCGGCAGGTCAGCCGATGACGGTCTCTGGCTATTGGAATCCCCATTATTTCGGCCTCATTATCATCAAAGATATTCGCCCGTGTCAAGCGATTTAATATCATGGGCGCCAGCCATAAAAAAAGGGCGGCGGGATTTCCCGCCGCCCTCGAAATGGAGGCGCCCGATCCCGCTAGAAGATCATCCGGATGCCCACGCGGGCCTGGCGAGGATTCACGATGCTGTAGAGATCATGACCGCCCGTCGACGGAAAGTCGCCCGGGGTCCAGTCATAGCCGATCCGCGTGCCCCAGGACGTGACGGTGTCGACGTTAAACACGTTGAACACGTCGAGGATGAGGCCCAGCCGATATTTCTTCGCCAGGGTGAAGATCTTCTCCAGCCTGATGTCCAGAGTCGTCGCCATGGGATAATGGTTTGTTCCACGGGGTTGGGTGAAGAATGTGACCAGCCCCTGGTTCAGCTGGACCGGGATACCCAGCGTTATAAAGCGGGTCGTCCAGGCGTCGCCCGTGATGGCCCGGGAATAGGCGTTGAAGCTGATATCGACCCAGGGGATGAGATAGGAGCCCTGGAGCTTGATCATGTTGGTCGGGTCGTTCGTCAGGTGGCCCTGGGCGAATATCCAGGTATTCGGGTCCGAGGCGATGGTGAACCGCCCGAGGTCGCTGGCGAAATCGTTGCTGACCGTTCCCGTCGCCCGGGAGAGGACGTAGGACGCCAGGAGCTGCCAGCGGTTGGAGAACCTCTTGTTGAACAGGAACTCGAGGCCCTCGTACTTTTGGACCGGATTGAGGAGGACCCAGGGGCTGCTGGCTGTCGAGTAGTTCGTGATCAAGTAATCGTGCGTGTTCACGGTCTCCGGCGTCCGGTTGTATATCGTGAACGTTTGGCCGAGGTCCGGCACGGTGACCTGGATCGGGGTGTAATCGGCGTCCCGGTCGACGACGCCGATGAGGTTTTTCCACGTCCGGTTGATATAGGTCACGCTGAGGGACGAATCCTTGAAGAGCTCCCGCTCGATCCCGACCGTGTACTGCTCCATGTAAGGATGTTTGATGTTCGGGTCCATATGGAATAGATTCTCATGGACCGTGCGCAGGAATTCGTCCCATTGTCCGGTCTCCGAGTTCCATTGGTAGCCGATGTAGTCGGAATAGGCCGAGGCCGGGTTCATCCGGTCCAGGTAGTAGGCCAGCATGGCCTCGGTGAACTGGCCGTAGTGGGCCTTGAGGATGGTCGTCTTGTCGCCGAGAAGGTCGAAGGTGAAGCCGAGACGGGGGGCGATACGGCCGGCGTTGTAGAGGTTGCCGCTGATCCCCTTGACCTGGCCCCAATTCTGGCTGAGCCGGACGCCGGCATTGATATTCAGCCGCTTCGTGATCTGCCAGGAATCCTGGAGGAAACCCTCGAGCCGCGTGTAACGGGTGTTGGCGTCATAACCGGCGTATTGATAGGCGAGGTAGGGTTGCCCCCCGATATCGTAATACTTGACGGAATTGCCCAATGCCCCACCAGTTCCTGTAAAGCCGTATCGGTCACGGATGGTCGAGCGCTCGAGCTCGGCCCCGAACTTGAACTCGTGGCTGCCCTTGATGAAGTCCTCGACGTAGTGCGTCAAGCTGGCGTTGGTCTGGAAACGGCTCCGGTCGGCGTAGAAGTAATATCCCGAGCTGTCGCTCTTCATGTTGTAGTCGTAATCGAAATGCGAGTAGATGTCTTTGCCGACGACCGGGTTGAGGTAGTAGTAGCCACTGAAATAAGCCGCCTTGAGGTCGAAAAACGTTTTGGGACTGAGGATCTGGGTCAGGCTGAAGTTGGCGACGACTTCGGGCGAGTCCTGGGTGACCGTCGCCTCAGGGGAGACGGTGGCCGATCCGTCGCGGTTGACACCCTTATAGTTGTCAATTTCGACCGAGGCGGTGACGTTCAGGTTACGGGTCAGCTGGGCCGTCAGCTTGGCGAAACCGCGGGGCTCCTTGTAGTCCACGGCCTGGGGGAAGCCCGTCGGGTAGTCCTGCGAGCGGTAGTACTGGAGCCCCCCGTAGAACCAGAGCTTGTCCCGGACGATGGGCCCGCCCAGGTGGGCGTTCATGTCGAGGAGTTTCGAGAGTGGGGACGTCAGGTCCGGGAAATCCGCCGCGTAGGCCTGGTTATTCGTGGTTTGCCAGAGTCCGCTCGGCCAGTCGCCCGCCTTGCCCTGGAAATTGAGCTCGACGTGACCCGCGAACTGGTTGCCGCCGGACTTGGTGACGAGGTTGAAGATGACCCCCGTGAAATTACCGTATTCCGCGGGGAGGCCGACGCCCATGATCTTCGCTTCCTCGATGATGTTGTGATCGAGGAAGACCCAGGCCGACCCTCCTTCCGGGTCGGCGACGTTGACGCCGTCCATGGAATAGGCGATGCCCGTGTCCTGGGAGCCGCCATAGGCGACGTCGTTGTTGACGCCCGGCGCCATGTTGACGATGTCCGCGGTGAACTGGGAATAGGGGATGTTGCGGAGGACCTCGTTGCTGAGGGTCACGGAGGCCGTCTCCGTCGACTTGACGTCGACGGTCGGGGATTGGGCCACGACCGTGACCTGCTCGGCCAGGGTCGATTGCTTCATCTTGATGTCCGCGGTCAGGGTCGTCGTCGTCGTCAGGCGGATCTGCTCCCGAAGGACCGTCCCGAAGCCCTGGAGCTCGGCCTTGAGCTGATACTCTCCAGGGGGCAGGGCCGGGAACCTGAACTCGCCGCTGGCGCCGGTGACGAACGTGCGGGTCCCCATGAGGTTTCCGCCGGAGAGCGTCACGTTGACCCCGGGCAAGGGCGCGTTTTGGTCGTCGGTGACGACGCCGCGGATGGCGCCCGTCTCCCTGGACTGGGCGAAAACGATCGAGGCGAGAGCGACGACGATCACGGGAATGAGGAACAATCTTTTCACGATATCCCCTCCTAGTCGAGCCGGTTTTTTTTAAACTAACCAATTTCCCGCGGCTTTGCAAGCGGAATTTTCGGCCGGCCAAGCTCTCCGGAATTGAATCTTCCGGGGGGCTATGTTATCTTTATTTCATGATGAGTCCGGAGCGGGCCCCGGCGGCCTTTGGAGCCGTCCTCCTGGTCCTTTACGCCTGCCTCTTCCCGGGGCCCCTTCTTTCCCAGGACAAGATGACCCCCGAACAGAAGACCTGGCTCGAGGACGTCTCGCCGATCATCACGAAAATGGAGCGCGAAGTCTTTCTCAAGCTCCGGACCAACCCCGAACGGGACAAGTTCATTGTTTTCTTCTGGAGGATGCGCGACCCGACTCCCGACACGACGGAAAACGAGTTCAAGAAGGAATACATGGGACGGGTCCGGTTCGCCGACCAGACCTTCGGGCACGAATCGCCCAAACGCGGCAGCCAGACCGAGCGCGGCTATTTTTATCTTCTCCTCGGGCCCCCGCTCGAACGCCATTTCTACACCACGAATTCCGAGATCTATCCTCTGGAGCTCTGGTTCTACAAGGGGGCCCAGGAATACGGCCTGCCCGATTATTTCTACCTTATCTTTTATCAGCCCGAGGGGCTCGGAGATTACCGCCTCTTCTCTCCGGGCATCGAGGGCCCGGAGAAACTCGTCATCCCGCAGATGTCCGTCGATACGAGCCAGCGCTCGACCGCCTATCAGATCATCAAGGAGAAGGTCAATTCCGAGCTCGCTTCGGCGACCATCAGCTATCTCCCGGGAGACCGGCCCGGCGGGCTCGGCAGCTTCTCCTCGGATAATATCCTGGCCTCCATCAAGCAGCTCCCGGAGAAGAAGTACTCGGATGCCTATGCCCGTTCTTATCTTTCCTACAAGGATTTCGTCGAAACGGAGTACGCCGACCATTTCCTCAGCAGCGCCTTCCAGGCGAAGGTCCTCAAGGCCGGCGGACAGCCCTTCCTTCATTGGGCCATCGAACCGGAGAAGATGAATTTTGAGGCCCAGGGGAGCTCGATCTACGCCGAGCTTCGAGCTCGTGCTGAGGCTGGAAAACGCCGGGGGGCTTCCCATTTTCGAGAGGACCGAGGAGATTCCGCTCAAGCTGACGGCCGAGCAATACAAGGCCCATGAGCGCCAGCGCTTCGCCTTTCAGGACCTCCTCGCCGTCATCCCCGGCGACTACAAGGCCCTCTTTCTCCTGAAAAACAAAACGGCCAAGGATTTTACGTCGTTCGAGTTCAAGATCTCGATCCCCGGGCCCAGCCAGGCCCGGCTCAGCTCCCCCTCCTCTTCCATAGCCGGGAAGCGGTCCCCGAGGCCCAGAGGGCGAATCTCATGGCGTTCACCTTGGGCGGCTTCCAGTATCTCATCGGCGCCCGGAACGAGTTCCTTCCGGCCGAGACGCTGGGGATCTGTTTTCAAGCCTGGAATCTCAATAGCTTGAAGCTCTCCGGTCCGCCTTCGTTCGTCCTCGAGATCTTCTCGGTTGAAACCGGCCAGAGGCTGGGGAGCTATCCTCTCCCGGACGCGATCGCCGCAGGGGACGACCCCTCGACCGTTTCCGTGACGGGGACCTTTTCCCTGTCCGGGGTCAAGCCCGGCTATTACAGGGCCGAAGTATCGGCCCTGGCCCCGTCGGGGCAAAAGATCCTCTCGGACAAGGAGAACTTCATCGTCCTCGCCCAGCCGTATCCGTTCTTGCCCTGGGTTTATGCCAGGATGCACGGTCCGTTCCCCGGCGCCGAGCACCTGCGCGTCCTGGGGACCCAATATTTCCTGGCCCAAGATTATGGCCGAGCCCGGGGCGTCCTGGAGCGGGCCCTGCGGGTGAAGGACGATCCGGCCTCCCGCCTCCTTCTGGCCAAGTCCCTTTACGGTCTCGGCCGTTTCCAGGAGTCTCTCGCCCAAGCCCTTCCCCTCTACGAACGCGCCCCCGACCGCGAGGCGGGCAAGGTCATCGCCCTCGACTACGCGGCTCTCAAAGATTGGACATCCGCCTTGAACTACCTCGAAAAGCTCATGGCCGAGGCCACCGAGGTCAGCGTCCTGAATCTGGCGGCGGAGGGCTATTTGAACCTCGACCGGCCCGAGAAGGCCCTGCCGCTCCTGCAGAAGTCATTATCCCTCGTCCCGGACCAGCCCCCGATCAAGGACCTGGAAGAAAAAACGAGACGGCGGTTGGGACAGAAATAGGAGAATGGTCATGATCAGAAGATCCGCGTTCGCCACGGTCTTCTTGGCCTTCGCCCTCGCCGCGGCCTGGGGGCAAACGCAGGGACGGATCGAAGGCCGGGTCCTGGACCCCGCCGGGAACTCCCTCGAAAAGGTGGCCGTCAGCATCGTCTCCCAGAGAACGTCCAGCGTTCATTATGACATTTCGACCGATAAGGGCGGCAAGTTCATCCAGGTCGGGCTCACGCCCGGCAATTATCTCGTCAACTTCAAGAAAGAGGGTTTCGCCCCCGCGTCCAAGGAAGTCCACGTCGGCATTGACGAGACGACCCAGGTTGACATCCAGCTGAAGACCGTGGAAGCGGCCCTCCAAAAGACGCTGTCCGAGGCCGACAACCTGTTCCTGAAGGGGAACAAGCTCCTGGCAGGACAGAAATATGCCGAGGCTTGCGCGGCCTATGAGGATGCCATCAAGCTGGACTCGGGGAACTGGCGCTATTATCTCAACCTCGGCCTCTCTCAAAAGAAGATGAATCAGCCCGAGGAAAGCCTCGCGGCCTTCAAAAAGGCCGTCGAGCTCAACCCTGAAAGTCCCATCGCCAACAAGGAGACGGGGGAGGCCCTGGCCCGGGCGGGGAGCCTCGCCGAGGCCAAGCCGTATTATGAAAAGGCGGTGAGCCTCAGCCCTGACGACGCCGACGCCCGCTTCAATCTGGGCCTTTGCCTCAGCGGCAGCGGCGAGCCCGAGGCCGCCTTCGCCCAGTTCGAGAAGGCCGTCGAGCTCAAGCCGGGCTCCGCGGACGCCTATTACCAGCTGGGGTTGTCCTGCCTCAACCTCCAGAAGAACGAGCGGGCGATCGCCGCCTTCGAGAGCTATCTCAAGATCGACCCTGATTCGCCGCGGGCGGTCCAGGTCAAAGCCTTCCTGGACTTCCTGAAAAAGAAATAGGCCGGCCCGAGGGGGTCGCGCCGGAGGGAGGTCGTCATGAGTGCGAAAAGGGTGCTTCTTGTCCTGTGGATGATGGCGGCCCTGGGCTCCGCGGTCCAGGGGGGGGCCGGGACCAAGATGGACGCGGAGAGCGAGAAGTTCTATCAGCTGGCCCGGCTGATCATGACGTCCGAAGAGAGCAAGATCTTCAAGCTCCTGCCGGATGCCGAAGCCCGGAAGGAGTTCATCCAAGACTTCTGGGACAAGCGGAATCCCGACCCGGACTCCACGAACAACACCTTCAAGACGGAGTACGAAGCCCGCGTCGCCTACTCCAACAAGCATTTCCGGGAGGGCGGGCTGGGCATGAACACGGACCGGGGCCGGATCTTTATCTTCATGGGCCCTCCCGAGAAGGTCGAGGAATTCTTCACTCACAATGACCCGACCGTCCGGGGATCCCTCATCCAGTGGATCTATTATACGGCCGATTTCGGGGTTGAGTTCGCCGACATTCGGAACAACGGGCAGTACAAGATCTACCAGGTTAGCGGGGACATTTGGGGGGCCATGAATCTCTTCAAGGTCGGGCAATGGGTCGGGCCGGATTCGGCCTTCAAGAAAAGGGACGTCACCTTCGACGTGAAATATGACGCGCCGAAGAAGGAGCTTGTCGTCCTCATCCCGGCCAGGTTCCTCCTGCTCAAGGAGAACGCCGACGGCAAGCTCCAGGTGGACCTGGACTTCAAGTTCTACATTTATGAGAACGAAGGCGCGAAAAGGGACATCTATAAGGAGAGCAAGTCGTTCGTCACTGAGGACCCAGAATACGAAAAGGCGGGGGACGTCCCGTTCAGGTTCGCCTACCCCCTGAAGCCCGGGAAGAACTTCGTCGACGTGATCATCCAGGGCAAGGTAGAATCCAAGGGGAAGGTCCGGAAGATCTTCGATATCAAGGTCGGGCGCTGAGGCCCCGGCTTGCGGCGAGGCCTCCCCAGGCCTTCGTCCCTGTCCCTATTTGACTTCGAGCGGGACCTTCTTTTCGACGGTAAACCCGGAGACTTTGTCCTTGACCCTGATGACCAGCACATATTTGCCGGGAGCCAGGTCCGACTGCGAGGTCGTCTTGGTCCCCGTGGCTTGGTCGGTCGTCACCTTGGTCTGCTTCAAGGGCAGATTTTGGTCGATGAGCGGGCTCGGATAGGTCTGGTTCTGCCACTTGATGACCGTGGCGCCGTCCTCTTTCTGAACTTCGTAATTGACCTCGACTTCGTATGTCTGTTGCTGGGGCTGGGCGGCCGCCACGGCGGCGGATTCCGGCTTGGGCTTGGCGCCGAGGACGATGAAGAAGACCTCGATCTGGGCCTTGTCCTCGGCCGTGATGACGTTCTCGAGATTCGGGACGATCTGGAGAACGGAATAGGTGAAGAGGTGCCGGTGGACGATCGGCTTAGCCTCGTACGAATTCATCTGCTTGATGTCTTTGGCGTAAAAGACGGAAGTCGTGTCCATGGCGGTCTGGTAGGTTTCGAGGCCCGGCAGCGTGACGTCATAATATGAGACGCCGACCTTCTTCTGGTCGGCGACGCCCTTCTTCGGGTCGATGTGCGCGAGGAGCATAGCGATCGTGTATTTCCCATAGGGCAGCCCGACACCCAGGGAGTACCACTCTTCTTTGGCGGCGTCGTAGCCGGCGCCCTCCGTCTGAAGAGTCACCGGGATGGTCGCTTCCCGGGAGGGCTTCAGCGCTCCAGCTTCGTCGGGCTGAAAGAACTGAAGGACGAGCGCCAGGCGGGCCTCGAGCATCCCGGTGGGCGGAGCGGCAGGCTGGGCTTGCTTACCCTGAGGCGCGGCGGCTACCGGGGTTGCGTAGCCAAGGTCCGCGTTCTTGGCCTTGAAGAAGATGACCGTGTGCATGCCCCCAGGCACGGGGAAAGTCATCGACTTGAAGATCGCGAAGGGGATGTCCTGACGCCCCTGCTTGGTCGCCAGGCCTTCCAGGATGATCGCCTCGATCTCTTTGGGGATAGAGGATTTTGCCGGCGGCTTTGGTTCCTGTTTCTTGGGCTCCTGTTTTTGCCCGGGCGTCGCCTGGGCGAAGATCGTCAAGAGGCTCAGGGAGCAAATGAGGATGAGGACGAGAACGGCAATTTTTGGGGCTTTCATTTTTCCTCCTTCTTGAAAAACGCCATCGTCTTTTCCTTTCTAGCTTAGAGCAATTCTCATGCCAATCAATTTGGCTGGAATCCTCTGTCGTTCGAAAAAACACCGTGGGATCTGTAAAGGTCTTTTACAACCTTCCTTCGAACCTCACGTGAGCTTCTCCGCTCGAAAGAACGACACAATATATCAGATTTCAATTCTTTTTCAAATGATATTTCTCGACCGCGCGGAGGTGCTCTCCGAACGTGCGGCTGAAGTTGTGGCTGCCGTCGCCCCGGGCGACGAAATAGAGATAATTTTCGACCGCGGGATAAAGCGCCGCTTCCAAGGACGTCTTCCCCGGACTGCAGATGGGGCCCGGCGGCAGGCCGGCATGAATGTACGTGTTGTAAGGGGAGGGGAACTTGAGGTCCCGGCTGAGGAGCCGGCCGGAATATTTATCCTCGAGCTTGAGCCCGTAGATGACCGTCGGGTCGCAGTCGAGCTTCATCCCGATCCGGAGACGGTTGTGGAAAACGGCCGATACGAGCGGCCGCTCCTCGGGCACGGCCGTTTCCTTCTCGATGAGAGAGGCGAGGATGACGACCTCCCGAACGCTCATTCCGAGCTCCGCGGCCCGCCTCCGCCAGCCGTCGTGGAAGACCCTCCGGAACTGCCCAGTCATGGCTTCGACATAGTCGCCGGCCGTTGCTTTCGGCGGCAGGAAATAGGTGTCCGGGAAGAGATACCCCTCAAGGTCCGGGGCCTTGGGGTCCCACTCGGCCACCCGGGCTGTCTCGTGGAAGACCCTCCGGAACGAGTCCGGGTCAGCCACGCTCCGGGAGTTGATAAGTCCGGCGATCTCGTTCCCCGTCAGGCCCTCCGGGATCGTGACCGGCTGGAGAAAGATCCGGCCGCGGAAGATCTTGAAGAGGACCTCTTTGGCGCTCGCCGGGAACGTGAACTCGTATTCGCCCGCCTTGAGCCGCTCCCGGGAAAAATAGAGGTCATAAGAAACGGTCAAAGCCAGGGAGCTCCGGATGATGTCACGCTTCCGGAGGCTCCCGGCGACGGCCTTGACGCTCCGTCCCTTCAGGACCTCAAAGAAGACGCTTCCCCCCGGCCCGGGAAAAGGCGCCGCGCACTCCCTGGCCAGCCATCCGGTGAGCGCCGGGAGCAGGAGAAGCGCCCCGAGGAGCGCGCCCTTAGCCGCCCTGAGGGCCATCAGGACCTCCGCGCTTGAGCTCCAGGTATGTTGAGAGGATGATGACGGCCGCGATCTGGTCCTCGCGGTCCTTTTTTCCCCGGCCCCGGACGTTCTCTTCCCGGAGGAGATGGAGGGCCTCGCGGGTCGTCAGGCGCTCGTCGATGAAGACGATGGGCTTCCCGACGGCCTTTCCCAGCCAGGCCGAGAACTGACGCGTCTTCTCGACCCTGGTCCCGGAGCTGCCGTCCATCCGGAGCGGGTCGCCGATGACGATCTCCTGGACGTCATGGCGGGCGACCAGGTCCTGGAAGAATTTCCGGTCCACATCCTCCCGCCCGGTGAGCTTGTAGGTCCCGAACGGCTGGGCTGTAAGCAGAAGAGGGTCGCTCAGGGCGAGGCCGACGTGGCGGTCCCCGTAGTCGATGCCCAGAACCCTCATCAACAACCCCGGGCGAGGCACGTTTTTCGGGCCTTGTGCCGTTCGAGGCCGAGGGCGATCAACCGCTCCATGAGCTTGGGGAAAGGCACTCCGGAGGCTTCCCATAGCTTCGGGTACATGCTGATCTCGGTGAAGCCGGGGATCGTGTTGACCTCGTTGACGTACAGGCGGTTCGTCCGGCCGTCGATGAAGAAGTCCACCCGGGCCATCCCCGAACATTCCAGGGCCCTGAAGGCCTCGACGGCGAGGCGTCTTATCCTTTCCGTCATCGGGCGCGACAGCCGGGCGGGGATGACGAAGCCCGTCTTCCCGTCGATGTACTTGTCGCTGTAATCGTAGAACTCCCTGGAAGGGATGACCTCTCCGGGCAGGGAGGCCTCCGGGGACTCGTTGCCGAGGACGCTGCACTCGACCTCCCGGCCCAGGATGCCCCTTTCGACGAGGATCTTCTTGTCATAACGGAAGGCCGTTTCCACGGCCGGCCCGGTCTGGCCGCGGTCCTTGACCTTAGTGATCCCGATGCTCGACCCCAGGTTGGCGGGCTTGACGAAGAAAGGTATCGGGAAGTCCCTCCCGATCCGGCGGAGGATCCCCTCCCGCCCGCCGCGCCAGTCTTCCTCGCGGAGGACCAGCCAGGGAACGACGGGCAGCCCCCTCTCCCGGAAAAGCGATTTGGCGACCGCTTTGTCCATGCCCAGGGCCGACCCCAGGACCCCGGCTCCGACATAAGGAACGCCGGCCATCTCGAGCAGCCCCTGGATCGTCCCGTCCTCCCCGTACGGCCCATGAAGGATGGGAAAATAGATATCGGCGGGGCCCTTCGCCCCGGGGCCCCGGACCTCCCAAGGGAGAAAGGAAAAGGACTTGCCCCGGGCCAGGGCCTCCCGGTCGGTGGACGGGGCTTCGACGACCCTCCAGAGGCCGGCCTTGGTGATGTAGATCGAAAGGACCTTGAATTTGGCCTTGTCCAGGTTCCGGTGGATCGCCGCGGCCGAGATCAGGGAGATCTCGTGTTCAGCCGAGCGGCCTCCGAAGATCAGGGCGACCACAATTTTTTTTGACATCGGGTCCCTCGGCACGACTAAAGCTAACGGACGCCCCATTTTAGTACAAGTGACGGCTCTTGTCTAACGGAGGCGGGCCGAGAATTTCCGGGTCCGAAACCCGGGACCAGGCGGGAAGGGCGCGGGCCGCTTCCCGGCGGAGGCTGACGATGGTATTGACAGAGGCGACAATTGCTTCCTATAATAGCGCCAAGTGCGACTCTATCGGCCGAGAGGTGTGACCATGCAAAACCTTAAAGGACGTTCCCTAAGCCGTCTATCCCTTGCCTTCGTCTTCGTGTGCCTGCTCGTCGCGGGCCGCCCCTTCGCTCAGGACCAGATCCAGAAGGCCAAGATCTTCGAGGACACCTCTCAGTTGATCACCGATACCGACCTCTACGGGTCGTTCTTCATGATGGAAGAGGGCAAGCCGCTTCCCGACCTCCGGATCATCGGCGCCGAACGGATGAACGAGAAGGTTCAACTCTTTGATTTCGACCTGATCTACCTCAGCAAGGGGCAGGCCGACGGCATCGAAATCGGGCAGCTCTTTCAGATCATCGGGCTGGAAGACAAGGTCCCCCCGTACGGGACGGTGACCCTGCGCCGGGGAAGGGCGCGCGTCGTCCGCCTCGAGGAGAAAGTGGCCGTGGCCAGGATCGAGCGAAGCTACTGGCCCGCCCGGGTGGGCGATTACCTCCTGCCGTTCGAAGAAGGGGAGGGAGTGGTCGGGAAAGACAAGGGCTACGATGTGATGGACCCGAAAGCCAGCAAACGGGGCAAGGTCATTTACATCGACCAGGATCTGCGGACCGCCGGCTCAGGTCAGTGGGTCCTGATCAACATGGGCCGGCAGCAGTGCGTCCAGATCGGTGACGAGCTCACGGTGTTCCACCGCGCCCAGCCCAACCTCCCGCGGGAGGCCATCGGAAGCATGATCATCATCGACGTCCGCGGCGCGACCTCGACCGTCAAGATCCTCACTTGTAAGGAGGCGGTCGAACCCGGGGACGAGGTCCAGATGAACACGGCCCGGTAAGACCTTTCGGCCGTCGTTCCGGGAAGCTCTAAAACCCCCGTCCGCACCCCCCCAGACCTTCGCTCCACGGGGCCGCGAGGTTTTCTCGGCGGGGGCCTTTCGCGTCCATTTTCCAGGCAGCGCACGGCTTTTAGAAGGCCTCGCAGCCGGCCCTCGTTCGGTTGACAGGCCTGGGGATTTCTGCTAGTTTAGGGCGTGCTGTTTTCGAAAAGAACGAGCGGGCGGGCGTAGTTCAGTGGTAGAACGTCTGCTTGCCATGCAGAAGGTCGTGGGTTCAAGTCCCATCGCCCGCTCCAGTCATTCGAATTCCATGCGCATCGGATCCCGGGCGCGGTACCCAAGTGGCTAAGGGAGAGGTCTGCAAAACCTTTATTCGTCGGTTCGAGTCCGACCCGCGCCTCCAACGTCCCCTCTGATATTAAAGTCCACGGCCGGCCGGTTCCATATCCAACGGTTTCTCGTCGGCGGCCAGAATTCCCTGAAAGACGGCGGCCGGTCCTGGGGAAATCTCCGCGCCTCGGATTTCACATCATCCCCCGGCGGCGGGTCGCGTCCGGCCGCGGACATTGACAGGCCGGATCAGAGATAATAAAGTGGGGGTAATTTCCGCTCAGCAAGGAGGCATCCATGGATCTGGTCCAGAGAGTCCAGTCGATTCTCCTGAAGCCCAAAGAGGAATGGGTCAAGATCAAGGCGGAGCCCGCGACCGTTTCCGGGCTGTTCACATCCTACGCCATGATCCTGGCGGCGATCGGGCCCACGGCCCAATTCATCGGACGCCTGCTCTTCCGCCAGCAGCTCCCGTTTGCTCGAGTGCCCGTTTGGAGCGTCGGTCGCGCCTTCGAATATGCTATCTTTTCCTTCGTGTTTTCCCTGGTGATAGTCTATCTCATGGCCTTGATCATCGATATCCTAGCGCCGAATTATTCGTCCATTCAGAATATGGCGAACGCTTTCAAACTTGCTGTATACAGCATGACGCCGTACTGGGTAGCCGGAATCTTGAACATCTTCCCCTATCTCGGCATATTGACCATCCTGGCCGGCCTCTACGGCCTCATCATCCTCTACCTCGGGTTCGAGACGCCCATGTTAGAAACGCCCAAGCACAAAGTCATGGGCTACTTCGTCGTCAGCACCATAGCGGTCTTGGTTCTTTTCTTGGTCTTTTGGCTGATCGTCAGAGCTGTCGTTGGGTTTCGGCTGGGCTGATATATAGGGGAGGGATATTCGCGGTCCGCATGGACTGAGCCTCTGCGTCCCCGCTCCGTCCCGTCTCAGACGGCCCGGTCGAGCTCTTCGACGATTTTGAGAAACGCTTCCTGGGGCGATGGCGCTCCGGTGACCGGCCGCCCGATGACCAGATAATCTGCGCCTTTCGCCACGGCCTCGGCGGGAGTCATGATCCTTTTCTGGTCCTGGGCCGCCGCCCATAGGGGCCGGATCCCAGGCGTCACGATGACGAGATCCCGGCCGAATTCCTTCCTCAGGACCTCGATCTCCTGGGGCGAGCAGACGACGCCGTCCAGGCCGGCGGCCTTGGCCAGGCCGGCCAGCCGCACCACCTGACGGGCGACGTCCGGGCCCATCCCGATTTCCTCGAGCTCGGCCCCCTTGAGGCTGGTGAGGACCGTCACGCCGAGAAGGAGGGGTTTCGGACGCCCGAGCTCTTCCGAGACCTGCCGGGCCGTCTCCGCGGCCTTGGCCATCATCTCCCGCCCTCCCGAGGTGTGGATGGTCATCATTTGGACTCCGTGGCGGAAAGCCGACCGGACCGCGCCGGCCACGGTGTTCGGGATGTCATGGAGCTTGAGGTCGAGAAAGACGTCCTTCCGGAGGGCCTTGAGCTTCTTGAAAAGGGCCGGGCCCTCGGCGGTGAAAAGCTCGAGGCCGACCTTGAAGGTCCGGGCGTCCTTGAGCTTGCTGACGAGGGCGATCCCCTCCTCCTTGGTCTGGACGTCCAGGGCGATGATGATCCTGTCGCGGTTCTCTTTTTTCATGGCGCCGTCCTTCTTTCGGTTCGCGGGCGCGGCCCCCGCTCCGGCCTTTTACCAGGGTTTGACCGTTCCCACGACGTCCCGGACGCGGGCGATGCCGTGCGCTTCGCACCAGTCTTCGATCTCTCCGATGATCCGGACGGCCGCGTCCGGCTCCACGAAGTTCGCCGTCCCCACCTCAACCGCAGATGCCCCCGCGATGAGGAACTCCAGGGCGTCCGCCCCCGTCATGATCCCTCCCATCCCGATGACCGGGACCTTGACCCGGGAGGCGACCTGGTAGACCATCCGCACGGCCAGGGGCCGGATGGCCGGGCCGCTGAGCCCGCCGAAGGTGTTGGCCAGCCGGGGCCGCCGCGTTTCGATGTCGATGGCCATGGCCAGGAACGTGTTGACGAGCGAGATCGCGTCCGTGCCCGCCGCCTCGGCCGCCTTGGCGATCTCGACGATGTCCGTGACGTTCGGCGAGAGCTTGGTGATGACCGGCCGGCGCGACACGGCCTTGACGCGCTGGATGAGGTGATACGTGGGCTCGGAAAAGAGCGCCGGGCACATCCCTTCTTTCTTGACGTTCGGGCAGGAGATATTGAGCTCGTAGGCCGCGATCCCTTCCTGCCGCTCGAGGAATTCGACGACCGCGACGTACTCATCGTCGTCGCCGCCGCAGACGTTGACGATGACCGCGGTCGGGAGGTCCCTGAGCTTGGGCAGCACTTCTTCAGCGAAGGCCTTGACCCCGACGCCCTGGAGCCCGATGGCGTTGATCAGGCCGCTCGGCGTCTCGACCAGGCGCGGCGGCGGGTTCCCCTCGCGGGAGTCGAGGTAAAGGCCCTTGACCACGAACCCGCCGAGCCTCTGGAGGCCGAGGTAGGGCTCGAACTCCAGGCCATAGCCGAAGGTCCCGCTCGCCGCGAGGACCGGGTTCTTGAGCTTCAGGAACCCCAGGTCTATCGTCAGGTCCGCCATGGTCGTCAATCCGTCCACACGATCCGGTCGCCGGGGAAGACCGGGCCCTCCTCGCAGATCTTGACCCAGGCTTCGCCGCCGTCGACCCTGATCCGGTGGACGCAGCCCCAGCAGGCGCCGATCCCGCAGCCCATCATGGATTCCAGGGAGAATTCACTGGGGACACGCTTGTCCCGGGCCATCCCGGCCGCGGCCCTCATCATGGGGTCCGGCCCGCAGGCGAAGAGGAGATCGGCGGGGGCCTGATCGAGCTCACGATGCAGCAGCTCGGTGACGAGGCCCCTGAACCCGAGGCTCCCGTCGTCCGTCGAGCAGAGGAGGCGAAGCCCTGACGCTTCGAGCTTGTCCTTCAGCGGGAGGTCCGGAAGGCGGCGCCCGCCGTAAAACACGGTGACGCGGGCTCCCAGCGCTTTCAATTCCCTGCCCAGGAAATAGAGAGGGGCGATGCCCCGGCCCCCCCCGACCAGAAAGGCGCTTTTTCCTCTGACGCCCCCGGAAACGGTGAAGCCCTTGCCGAGCGGGCCGAGGATATCCACGGGATCCCCCGGCTTTTTCCCGGCCAGGATCCCCGTCCCGAGTCCGGCGATCTTGAAGAAGAGCTCGATCCCCGACTCTCCGGCATCGTGAATGCTCAGGGGACGCCGGAGGAGCGGGAACGGTGTACCGGCGACCTTGACCATGACGAACTGGCCGGGCCGGGCCTCCCGGCCGACGGCCGGAGAGTCGATCGTCAGCAGGTAATAATCGTCCCAGCTCCTGACCTCCCTGATTCGCGCGCCCCTGTCGATTGTCATGTTCGTCGTCAGCGCTCCGATTGCCCGCTAAAAATATCAGATTCGCCCGTTTTTGGCAATTGAAAAGAGAGGGGCCGGGGTAGTAACCTTCACTCCAGAGCGCGGTTTTCACTGCGTCTTCTATTCCTCGTTATGGCCATACTTCGGAGGTGGCTTCCGCTTCTTCTAGGGTTGAGCTCGGGGGATTCCCTCCGTCGGGTCGCGGGTTTGTCCCGGCGAGCCAAATCCGCTTCGGTTCCGGGCCTCGCTCTCCCCGACCTTCGGTCGGAGAACCGTGCCCGCTCGGTCCTCCACACGCCCTCCTCCGGGAACACCCCCTGAGCATTTTTTTGTTTCGCTTCAGCCATCCCATAGGCCCCATGCCCTCGAAAAGCGCTCCGGGAAGGCAAAACCGCGCATGACGTTCCGGTTGCCACCCCCGACCCTCTCTCGATGTTGCTTCGGCCGCGGAAGATGACCTATAATGAGGCGTACTCATCAAGGGAGGACTCATCCATGCAGATCTCGATGAGAGGCCACGACATCCAGGCATCTCCCATCCGGAAGCTCAAGCCCTATGCGGACGCGGCCAAAGCCAAAGGCATCAAGGTGTATCCTCCTGAACATCGGCGACCCCGACATCCCGACGCCCCAGCCCGTCCTCGACACCTTCCAGCAGCTATCGGGAGCCCGTCCTGGGCTACGGCCCGGCCCAGGGCTTCCTCGAGCTGCGGCAGGCCGTCGCCCGCTATTTCGGCACTACGGATTCCTCTCCAGGCGGACAACATCATCATCACCACGGGCGGTTCCGAAGCCATCCATTTCTCTTTCGCCGTCGATCGGCGACGTCGGCGACGAGATCGTCATCCCGGAGCCCTACTACACGAATTACAACGGCTACGCCTCCTTCGCCGGCCTCAAGATCGTTCCCCTGCCGCTCCGGGTCGAGGACGGCTTCCGCCTGCCTCCGCGCGAGGCCATCGAATCGAAGATCACCCCCGAAGACCCGGGCCATCCTGCTCTGCTCGCCGAACAATCCCACGGGCACCGTCTACACGCCCGAGGAGCTGGAGCGGGTCATCCGATCGTCAAGAAGCACGACCTCTTCCTGATCGGCGACGAGGTCTACAAGGAATTCATCTACGACGGCCTGAAGCACAAGAGCATCCTCGAATACGAGGACATCAAGGACCGGGTGATCGTGGTCGACAGCATCTCCAAGCGGTTCAGCTGCTGCGGAGCCCGGATCGGGACGATCATCACCCGCAACGCCGAGCGTCTACCAGTCGGCTCTGCAAGTTCGCCCAGGCCCGGCTCTGCCCGCCCTCGGTCGAGCAGAAGGCGGCCATCGCCGCGTACAAGATGGGCCATGGGCTATTTCGAGCCCGTCCGGCGAGGAATACGCAGCGGCGCCGCGACGTCCTTTACGAGGGGCTGAACGGCGATCCCCGGCGTCGTCGTCCGCAAGCCCCAGGGCGCCTTCTACATCATCGTCCGGCTGCCGGTCAAGGACGCCGAACACTTCGTGGTCTGGATGCTCAATCGAGTTCTCCGCTCGACGGCAAGACCGTCATGGTCGCCCCGGCCCCGGGATTCTATGCGACACCCGGCCAAGGGCCGGACGAGGTCCGGATCGCCTATGTCATCAACGAAGAGGACATCCGGGAAGGCCCTCCGGCGTCTTCAAGGCCGGCTTGGAAAAATACAAGGCCGTGGACGAGGCGTGACCGCTGAAGATCGCCGCCTGGAAAACCGTTGCTTCGCGCGCCCCGTTCGCCGCGGCCGTCCGGTATTCTTGAATTATCGCCGCTTTTTCGGTGTATAGTAGTGCTTTTACGAACATTTCCTGAAGGAGACATCGCCGATGGCAAAAAATACGTGTATTTTTTCGGCGCCGGCTAGGCCGAAGGCAACAAGAGGATGAAGGACATCCTCGGCGGCAAGGGCGCCAACCTGGCCGAGATGGCCGGCATCGGCCTGCCCGTGCCTCCCGGGATTCACCGTGTCGACCGAAGTCTGCGACCTGTTATTATAAGAACAAGAAGAGGATCCCCGAAGCCGTGAAGCGCAGGAGGTCGAGAAGAACCTGAAGAAGCTGGAGAAGGCCGTCGGGCCAGAGGTTGGGCGACCGCAAGAACCCGCTGCTCGTGTCCATCCGCTCCGGCGCCCGGGCCTCCATGCCCGGCATGATGGACACCATCCTCAACCTCGGCCTGAACGAGAGGACGGTCGCGGCCCTCATCGCCAAGACGGGCAACGCCCGGTTCGCCTACGATTCCTACCGCCGCTTCGTCCAGATGTACGGCGACGTCGTCCTGGGCCTGAAACCCGTTAACAAGGACGACATCGACCCCTTCGAAGCCATCATCGAAGCGAAAAAGCGCGAGCGCGGCGTCCAGAGCGACACCGACCTGACCGCCGACGACCTGAAGGACCTCGTCGCCGAGTTCAAGGCGGCGATCAAGGAGAAGACCGGGCACGACTTTCCCGAGGACCCCATGAAACAGCTCTGGGGCGCCATCGGGGCCGTCTTCGGCTCCTGGATGAACGACCGGGCCATCGCCTACCGCAAGATGTACGACATCCCCGAGTCCTGGGGCACGGCCGTCAACGTCCAGCTGATGGTCTTCGGCAACATGGGCAACGACTCCGGCACGGGCGTCGCCTTCACCCGCGACGCGGCCACGGGCGAGAACATCTTCTACGGCGAGTACCTGATGAACGCCCAGGGCGAGGACGTGGTGGCCGGGACCCGCACGCCCGCTCCCGATCGCCGAATTGGCAAAGGACGACCCCAAGTCCTACGCCGAGCTCGAGAAGATCCGCCACATCCTCGAAAAGCACTACACGCGACATGATGGACATCGAGTTCACCATCCAGCAGGGCAGGCTCTACATGCTCCAGTGCCGGGTCGGCAAGCGGACCGCCTTCGCCGCCATCAAGATCGCGGTCGACATGGTCGGACGAAAAGCTCATCGGCGAGAAGGAGGCCCTGGCCCGCATCGAGCCCGACCAGCTCAACCAGCTCCTCCGGCCGATCTTCGACCTCAGCGAAAAGGAGGCGGCCATCAAGGGCGGACGGCTCCTGGCCAAGGGCCTGAACGCCGGCCCCGGCGCCGCCACCGGCCGGCTCGTCTTCAACTCCGTCGACGCCGAAGACTGGGCCAAGCAGGGAGAGAAGGTCATCCTGGCCCGCATCGAGACCTCGCCCGAGGACATCAAGGGCATGAACGTCGCCGAAGGGATCCTGACGGCCCGCGGCGGCATGACGTCGCACGCCGCCCTCGTCGCCCGGCAGATGGG
>CAWCND010000010.1:0-12223 GCA_963796835.1 Candidatus Aminicenantota bacterium
TGGCCCTCCCCGCCTTGACCGCCGGGCGGGAAAATGCTAATGTTGGCCTTCCGGAACGCCCGTGAGAAACGAAACCGCCGAACCCAAGCTGTTCAAGGACGACAAGCCCAAAGGGAAGCTCGTCTACCGGTTCGAGGAAGTGGCGCGGCTGGCCAAGCTCGACCTGGAGACGCTGGAGTCCTGGGAAGCGGAGATCCCGTTCCTCAACGCCGGCCGGACGGGCGGCGGCCAGAAGTTCTTCCGGCAGAAGGACCTCGACATCATCCTCCGGATCAAGGAGCTGCTGTCCGGAAGGACCCTGACCATGGCCGGCGTGAGGCGCCGGATCGAGGAGGAATTCGGCCTTCTCCCTTCGACCCCGATCCATCCGGAGAAGCTCCGGAAGGCCCTCACCAACGTCAGGGGCGAGCTCCAGGAGATCGCGACCTCACTCGAAAGAAGGCCCAAAAAGGGCTAAAAACATCCTCCTTTTCTGCTATAATAAGATGCTCCGGTCCGGGACGTGGCGCAGCCTGGTAGCGCACATGCTTGGGGTGCATGGGGTCGGCGGTTCGAATCCGCCCGTCCCGACCATTTCTTTTCATTCGAGCGTCAGTTCCATGAAGGACGGCGTCTGCTATCTCTCAGGGAAAGCCTGACGGCAAAAAGGAAGAACGCCATGGCCGCCAAACGCAAAGAAAAGGACGCGGAAGACTTGAGGGCGAGGCCCATCGATCTCCCGGCTCTGGTCGAGTACCAGGACGGCGCGGTCGTCAGCCGCGAGATCGTCCGGGAGAAGACGGGGACGGTGACGGCGTTCGCCTTCGACAAGGGCCAGCAGCTCAGCGAGCACACGGCCCCCTTCGATGCCCTGGCCATCGGGCTTGGCGGGGCCGCCGACATCACGATCGCCGGCAAGCCCCACGCGATCAAGGAGGGCACGATGATCATCATGCCCGCCGGGATCCCCCACGCCCTCAAGGCCGTGTCCCGGTTCAAGATGCTCCTCGTCATGATCAAGAAGTAGCCGGTGACGAGCGCAGCGCCGAAACGCGGCCCGGGCGACGAGCCCCTCATCCTCCTGACCAACGACGACGGCTTCTTCCGGGAGACCCTCCAGGTCCTTTATCGCCGGCTCCGGCCGATCGGGTGGACTTATGTCGTCGCGCCCGACCGCGAAAAAAGCGCTTCATCCCTGTCCATCACTCTTCGTCAGCCCCTCCGCATCCACCACATCAAGCCTCGGATCTGGGCCGTCGAGGGAACGCCCGGGGACTGCATTTACTTCGCCCTCCAGAAGCTTCTCCCCCGCCGCCCTGACCTGATCATCTCGGGGATCAATCCCGGGCCGAACCTCGGCCAGCAGGATATCAACTACTCCGGGACGGTCGCCGGAGCGCTCCAGGGCACCTTCCTGGGCGTCCCGTCCGTGGCCGTATCCATGCTCCCGGACGCGCGCGGCCGCTTCGCGGTCTCCTTTGCCGCGGGCGTCGTCCGCCGCATCGCCGAAACGGTCCTGGCGGCGGGTCTTCCCCCGGGCGTCACCCTGAACGTCAATATCCCGTCCCCGCCGGTCAGGGGCGTCAAGATCACCCGCCTCGGGTGGAAATTCTATGACCCCGAGATCATCGAGAAGAAGGACCCGCGGGACTCGTCCTACTTTTGGATCGGGACCGGGACCCCCAAGAGGGTCGGCGACAAGGGCATGGACGTCATCGCCGCCCACGAAGGGTATATCTCGGTGACCCCCCTGCACACCGACATGACCGCCCACCATTCCCTGGCCTCGCCCAAGCTGCGCCGCCTGGCGAAGGCCCTATTACGGTGACATACAACTCATGGCCGAAATAGACCCGGGTCCGAACGGAGCGCATTGAGTTGTGCGCCGCCATGATCGCTCTGGAACCGGTCCGGATACTCGCGAGGAGTGCGGCGCCGAACCGCTCCGCAGCACTTCCGATGGTCGCTTCTGGAGATTTGTTCCCGGCCCGTCCCCCTCTGCCCCCTGGGGTTTTCGGACGGCTATTATCCCTGTCCAAGCTGGCATCTCATATGACTTTTTTCGCTTGGATCAGCGGCCGGGCTCGGAAGGGTCGGCAGGCTTTTTCTTCCGGTGGCGGAGCGCCTCAGTCACGGCAGGAAGGGTCGAGATGATGATGATGGCCAGGATGACCAAGGAGAAGTTCTTCCTGACGATGGGGATATTTCCGAAGAAATAGCCCGCCCCGGTCACGAGGACGACCCAGCCGATGCCCCCGACGACGTTGAACGCGATGAACCTGCCGTAGGACATCCTGCCGATGCCGGCGACCAAGGGGGCGAAAGATCGGACGATGGGGACAAACCGGGCGATGATGATCGTCTTGCCGCCGTATTTATCGAAGAAAGCGTGGGTCCGGTCGAGGTATTCCTTCTTGAAGACGCGCGATCTTTCCTTGTGGAAGATCCTGGGTCCGAGGGCATGCCCGACCCAGTAGTTGACCGTGTCCCCGATGATCGCGGCCGCGGCCAGGAGGGCCATCAGCCAGCCGATGTTCAGGGCCTTGAGGGCCGCGAACGTCCCGGCCGCGAAAAGGAGGGAGTCGCCGGGAAGAAAAGGCATGACGACCAAGCCCGTCTCGATGAAGATGACAACGAAGAGGATTCCGTAGGTCCACAGGCCGTATTGCTGGATGATGGCGCTGAGGTATCGGTCCAGGTGCAGGGCGATGTCGATGAGTTTGGCGATCAATGTCGGCTCCGGTCGTCGGATCCGAGGTGGGCCGCGGGCTCCCTCTCCCCGGAAAGAGCTTCTAATATACACACGGCCGCCCGTCGAATCAACCGTGCCGGCCGGGCGGGTCATATAAAAATACGGACTGCCTGAATGCCGAAAGAAGGGCCTCTCGGGGAATGGCCGGAACGCCATGGGCGGCTTAGCGCAAGCCGCGCTCCGGAGTGGAGGCCATCCCAGGGGGCCCTGCCGACGAAGGCGCCGGGCTACGTCTCTGTTTTTTTGCTACAATAGACCCTCAAACGGAGATGATCCGATGACCGAGCGGAATAAAAAGATCCGGCTGATCGAGAAGGCCTTGACTGAGCTGGCACCGCTCGAGAAATGCTGCACGCTCTGCCCGAGGAGCTGCCGTGTGGACCGGACCCGGGACGAAAAGGGCGTCTGCCAGACAGGGAGCCGGGCTTCCGTTTCCCACGCCCTCCTTCATTTCGGCGAGGAACCGGCCCTCAGCGGCGCGGCCGGCGCCTCAAGCCGGGGCCCATCGGGAGCCGGCGGCCGGGCCGGGTCGGGGACGATCTTCTTCACGGGCTGCAACCTGAAATGCCTCTTCTGCCAGAACTACCAGCTCAGCTGGCTCCTCGAAGGGCAGCCGGCCACGGCCGAGGAGATCGCGGGGATGATGATCGGCCTCCAGGCGAGGGGGGCTCTGAACATCAACCTGGTTTCCCCGACGCACGTCGTCCTGCCCGTTCTGCGGGCCCTCAAGATCGCTTGTGATAAAGGGCTCGAGGTTCCGCTCGTCTGGAACTCCAACGGCTACGACAGCCTGGAGGTCGTCCGGGCCTTGGAAGGGATCGTTGATATCTACCTCCCCGACCTGAAATACCGATCGCCCGAAATATCAAAAAAGTACTCCGGCGCGGCCGACTATTTTGACCGGGCCGGAGAGGCCGTCCGGGAGATGTCGGTCCAGCAGCCCGTCCTTACCCTCGGGCCCGGGGGAGCCGCCCGCCGGGGGTTAGTCGTCCGCCATCTTGTCCTTCCAGGTTGCGCCGCGGACTCGATGGCGGTCGTCGGATGGATCCGGGAAAACCTGTCCCCTTTTATCGGCCTGAGCCTGATGAGCCAGTACCATCCATGCTTCCAAGCCCCCGGCGAGATCCAGCGGCCCCTGACGGCCGAAGAGTACAGGCCGGTCGCGGACTTGGCGGTCAATCTCGGCTTCGAGCACCTCTTCCTGCAGTCCGAGCCGTTCGGGCCGGACGAACACCTCGTCCCTGATTTCCGGAAAAAAGAGCCGTTCCGCTGGAGATAGGCAGGGGGAGAATGCCGGACGCCGTGATCCGCCCGACTCAGTCGGCCTTCAGGACCTTGATATTCCCTCGAAGGGCCGTGAGCTTGATCCTGGCGCCGCCCGAGCCGAGCTGAGTGGTGAAAGCCCGGGCCGGCAGCTTCACTCCCAGGTCGTGATCGCTGGTGATCTCGCCCCCGGACGCTTCGGCTTCGAGACGGGCGCTCGTCCCGGCTTCCAGTCGGATAGAGATGTCTCCTTTCTGCACCGTGAGCTCGACGGCGTCGCCTTTACGGACATCCAAGAGCTCGACGTCAGCCTGCCCCGTTTCGATGGAGGCCTTGAGGGAGCCGGAAAAATTCTTGACGGTCAGATGGCCTTCGGAGATCGCGACCTCGACCTCGCCGTAGATGTCTGAAAGAGCCACATCACCCTTGTCGAGAGTGATCCCCTTCAGGTTGACCGACCTCGGGACCTTGATGGAATAATCCAGGCCGATCGGCACCCACGGCCCTCCGAGGGAGCGCGTCCTGATTCTGAGCACTCCGTCGGCCTCCCTGATGTCGACGGAGGGCTCGAGGTCCTCCGCGGTGTCGATATGGATCTTGCCGCCGTGTCCAGGTTCCCCCGGCTTTCCCGTGGCGACCACCTCTACGGAGTCGTTGTCCCAGCCCTTGATCTCGATATCGCCGAGCGTATGCTCCACGGTCACCGTCCCGCCGGCCTGGAAGTCCATCGTCCTCCGGAATTCGGCGCCCGGCTGCCAGGACGGGGCCTGCTCGGGGTTCACGAGCATGACGCAGGATGCGGCGAGCGCGGTGAAGGTTAAGACGGCCAGAGCCTGAAAGGCTTTTTTCCTCATCGATCCTCCTCGACAGGAACGGGAGGTTCGCTCCGAGGTCCCTGTCCCATCCGATAAGACACCGGCCTCGGACGTATTATACTCTTTTTGGGCCGGGGCCGGCACAGGCCCTCCCCGCGCTCCGGACGGCCTCGGGCTCATCCGAAGCGGCCGGTGATGTAATCCTCGGTCCGGGATTCCTGCGGGTTGGTAAAGATCCGGCCGGTCGGGCCGAATTCGACAAGCTCACCGAGGAGGAAGTAACCCGTTTCGTCCGAGACGCGGGCCGCCTGCTGCATGTTGTGCGTGACGATGACGATCGTGTACCGCTTCTTGAGCTCGGACATCAGGTCCTCGATCCTGGCCGTGGCCGACGGGTCAAGCGCCGAGCACGGCTCGTCCATGAGGACGATCTCCGGCTCGACGGCCACCAGCCGGGCGATGCAGAGGCGTTGCTGCTGCTCCCCCGAGAGGCCGAGGGCGTTCGCTTCGAGCCGGTCCTTGAGCTCGTCCCAGAGGTGGACCGATTCGAGGCTGCGGACGAGCTTCTCCTCCAGCCTGCTCCGGTCTCTGACGCCGTGGACGCGGAGGCCGTAGACGACATTGTCGTGGATGCTCAACGGGAACGGGTTGGGGCGCTGGAAGACCATGCCGACTTTCTGGCGGAGCTCGAGGAGGTCCGTTCCCGGCTCATAGATGTCCCGCCCGTCGATAAGGACCTGGCCCGCGATCCGGACGCCGTCGATGAGGTCGTTCATCCGGTTGAGGCAGCGGAGGAAGGTCGACTTGCCGCACCCTGAAGGGCCGATGAGGGCCGTGACCTTGTTTTGCCGGATGTCGAGGCCGACGCCCTTCAAGGCCTGAAAATTCCCGTAGAAAAGGGAGAGGTCGCGGACTTCGATGATGCCCATGGTCTATCCGAACCGCCCCCGGAGGTAATCGTCGGTCCGGCGGTCCGAGGGCGCCGTGAAGATGCCGGCCGTGGCCCCGATCTCGATGAGTTCGCCGTTGAGGAAGAAGGCCGTCCGGTCGGCGACCCGGGCCGCCTGCTTCGTATTGTTGGTGACAAGGATGATCGTGTAGTCTTTCTTGAGTTTCCGAAGTGAATCCTCGATCTTCATGGTCGAGATCGGGTCGAGGCCGGACGTCGGTTCATCGAGAAGGATGAAATCCGGCTTCAGCGCCAGGATCCGGGCCAGGCAGAGCCGCTGCTGTTGGCCGCCCGAGAGCTTGAGGGCGCTCGTGTCGAGGCGGTCCTTGACCTCCTCGTACAGCCCGCCCTTCTCCAGGCTGTCTCGGACGATCTCGTCGAGCCTGACCTGATCGCGGATCCCGGCCATGCGCGGCCCGAAGGCGACATTCTCGAAGACCGACCGCGGCAGAGGGATGGGGGTCGCAAAGACCATGCCGAGCTTCCGCCTCAGCTCGATGACGTCCACGTCGGGGTCGTAGATGTCCCGGCCGTCGATCTCGATCCGCCCCTCGACGCGCGAACCGCGGACCAGGTCGTTGAGCCGGTTCAGGGCGCAGAGAAAGGTCGACTTGCCGCTCCGGGCGGGACCGATGATGCCCAGGATCTCGTTCCGGAAGACGTCCAGGTCCAGGTTCAGGAGCGTCTGCTCCGCTCCGATATAGTGAGCTGAACCGGCTGACCCGGATGGCGACGGCGTCGGTGGGCATTCTTCTCTCTCCGCCTCACGAATACTTCCTGATGAACTTGTTCATCAGGTAATACGTCGCGATGTTGACGGCCAGGATGGCGATGATCAGCACGGCGGCCGTCCCGTAGGCGCGGGAGAGGGAGATCCCCTCCCTGGCCAAAATATAGAAATGGACGGACATCGTCCGGGATGAGGAGAAAAGGGAGGTCGGGAGCCGCAGGGCGCTGCCGGCGGTGAAGATGACGGCCGCCGTTTCGCCGATGCTCCGGCCCACGCTGAGGATGATCCCGGTCATGATGCCGGGGAGGGCGGACGGCAGCACGACCCGGGTCACCGTCTGCCACTTGCGTGCCGCCAAGGGAGAAGCTGACCGTCCGGTAGGCCGGCGGGCACGCTCTTGATGGCCTCCTCGCTTGTCCGGATGATGGTCGGCAGGATCATGAAGGCCAGGGTCAGGCCGCCGCTGAGGACGGACCAGCCGAACCCGAGCTTGGTCACGAAGAGGATGAATCCGAAGAGGCCGAAAATGATGGACGGGATGCCGGCCAGGCATTCGGCCCCGAAGCGGATGACGCGGGTCACGGCGCTCTCCCAGGTGTACTCGGTCAGGTAGATGGCCGTGCCCACGCCGAGGGGCGTCGCGATGAGGATCGCCAGGGCCGTCAGCACGATCGTGCCGATGACCGTGGAGAAGATGCCCCCGCCCTTTCCCATGTCGACGGGATTTTTCGCCAGGAAATCGAGGCTGATGGCGGGCAGGCCTTTTCTCAGGATGAAAAAGACGATGAAAACGAGGACGGCGACGGTGAGGACCGTCATGGCCCAGAGAAGGGCCCTGACGATGCGCTGCTCGAGGCGGGGATCGAACCTCATCCCCTGTTCCTCTTTCTCCGGGATGAGGTCAGGTTGGCCACAGTGTTCAGGACCATGATGATGAGGAAGAGGATGACGCCCGTGGCGAAGAGGGCCTGGCGGTGCTCGCCGGCGGCATAGCCCATCTCGAGGGCGATATTTGAGGTCAGCGTCCGGACGGGGGCCAGGATCGACCCGGGGACGCTGACGGCATTCCCGGCGATCATGATGACGGCCATGGTCTCTCCGATGGCCCTCCCCATGCCCAGGATGATGCTGGCGATGATCCCGGACCGGGCCGCCGGCAGGAGGGCCATCCGGACGGTCTGCCATTTCGTGGCCCCCAGGGCGATCGAGCCTTCCCGGTAAGCCGGCGGCAGGGCCTGGATCGAGTCGACGGAGATGCTGATGATGGTCGGGAGGATCATGATCCCCAGGATGATCGAGGCGGCCAGGACCGAAAGTCCGGGCCCGCCGAAGGTCTCCCGGATGAACGGGACGAGGATGACGACGCCCATGAACCCGTAGACGACCGAAGGGATCCCGGCCAGAAGCTCGATCACGGGCTTGATGACCCGGCGGACGCGCTTGGACGAGAACTCGGTCAGGACGATGGCGCAGGCCAGGCCGAAAGGCACGCCGATGACCATCGCTCCGAAGGTCACGTAGATCGAGCCGACGATCATCGGCCAGAGGCCGAAGCTCTTCTCGGAGGGATACCAGTCTGAGCCGGCGAGGAAATTCTTCAAGCCGTACTTGAACATGACGGGCGTGCCCTGCTCGAACATGAAGATAGTGATGACGGTCAGGATTGAGACGGCGGAAAGGGCGACGACGAGGAGGGCCAGCCTGACGAGGCGGTCTTTTCTCTCGAGCCTGTTCATCCTCTTCCCTTTCCTCTCTCTTCCTTGCCGTCCGCTATTTCACGGGGATGAGGCCTTCTTTCTTGACGAGCGCCTGGCCCTCGTCCGAAAGGACGAATTCGATGAAGGCCTTGGCCGCGGCCGTCGGCTCCCCCTTGGTCAGAAAAAGAAATGGCCGGACGAGCTTGTATCGTCCGGACCGGATGCTGGCCTCGCTGCCCTCGACCCCGTCGAGGGCCAGCGCCCGGACCTGCTCGTTGACGAGACCGAGCGAGATAAAGCCGACGGAATAGGGATCGTGGGCGACGATTTCCCGCACTGTGCCGTTCGAGTCCTCGGTGATGGCGCCCCTGAAGATCCGCGTCTTCCCCATGACGAGCTCCTGGAAGGCGCCCCTCGTTCCCGAGCCCTCTTCCCGGGTGACGACCGTGATCTCTTTGTCCGGGCCTCCGATGAACTTCCAGTTCGTGAGGTCCCCGGAAAAGATCTGCTTGACCTGAGCGAGCGTCGCCCCGCGGACGGGGTTGGACGGATGGACGATGATGGCCAACCCGTCCCGGGCGATGACGATCTCGTGAAGATCCTTCTCGTCCGCCTTGAGCTCGCGCGAGGACATGCCGATCTG
Source organism: Candidatus Aminicenantota bacterium (assembly GCA_963796835.1). Taxonomy (GTDB): domain Bacteria; phylum Acidobacteriota; class Aminicenantia; order Aminicenantales; family Saccharicenantaceae; genus DATKJS01. The sequence continues at coordinate 8,829 of CAWCND010000010.1, forward strand.
GCAGGCCCCGCTCTTGCAGGCCTGGATGCCGGCGCTCGAGCCGCCCCCTTGGACGCTGACGCCAAGGTCCGGGCGTTTCTCCCCGAAAACCTCCGCCCACTTGTCGGCAAAGGGTTGGACGCTCGTCGACCCGGCGACGATCACGTCGTTCTGGGAGCGGCCGCCGCGGCAGGACGGGAGTCCGACCGTGCAGAGGACGAGCAGAAGGATCGAGCACGGGTGTCGCATCTGGCCGCTTTTTTGCAATTCTGCGTTAGGGGGGGATTATACCTTAACGGGGGAGAAAGACAAAGACAACAGGACGCGCCCGACGAGAGGATGAGGCCAAGCCCGCACGTTCCAGTTTTCCCTTCCATGGAGGTCCGGCCCCGTCTCCGCCATGGACCTGTTTTCTCAATCGGACGGGCCGTCCTCGGCGTCGAGAGCGCGGAGCCGGGCGTCGAATCCGGCCTTGTTCGCCTCGTACGCGGAGGTCAGCTCCTCGAGCTCTTCGAGGAGGCCGTCGATGGCCTTCTTGGTCTGGTGCATGGTCTTGGACAGCTCGACGACGCGGTCGCCCCTGCGGGCCCGGGAGGCCTCGACGAGCTCGTGGTTGAGCATCTTGAGCGCCGCATCGTTCTCCTCGACCGCCTTCTCGACCTCGGCCATCCTCGTTTCGAGCGGCCGGAGGGACTTCGACCGCTCGGTGATGACCTCCGACCGGAGGCGGCGGAGCTCCTTGGGAGCGAGCTTCGGCTTTTCCGGGCCGTCCCCGCCGTCCCAGGCCCTGAGCCCTCCGGACGGACGCTGCATGACCTCGTCCTTCCAGCCGATCTTGTCGAGGAACCTCTGGTAGCCGCCTTCATGGACGACGATATCGTCGTTGTCGAAGACGACCAGCCGCTCGGCCAGGGCGTGGAGGAACATCTCGTTGTGGGTCACCATGACGACCGCCCCGTCAAAATTGTCGATGGCCGCGAGCAGGGCGTCGTTGGACTCGATATCAAGGTGGTTGGTCGGCTCGTCGAGGAGGAGGAGGTTGAGCGGCGTCGCGATGAGCTTCCCCAGCAGGACGCGGCTCTTTTCCCCGCCCGAGAGCACGGCGATCTTCTTCAGGGCATCGTCGCCCTCGAACATCATCCCCCCGGCGATCGTCCTCGCCCGTTTGGGGTCACCCTCGGGGTCGGCCGAGGCGAGCTCCTCGAGGACCGTGTTCGATTCGTGCAGGGTCGAGATGTGGGTCTGCTCGAAGTATCCGGGCGCGACCGACTGGGGCGAGGTGATCTCGCCGGAACGCGGCTCGAGGTCGCCGGCCAGGAGCTTGAGGAGCGTCGTCTTGCCCCGTCCGTTCCTCCCGATGACGAAGACCCGGTCCTTGGCGCCGATGCTGATCGAGAAGCGCCGGATGAGGGGCCGGTCCGGGGTGTACGCAAAAGATATGTCGCGGACGTCCATGGCGTACTTGTGAAAGGACCTTTTCTCGACGAACGCGAAATCGAGGGTCTTGATCGATTGGAGCTTCTCCCTTTTTCCATCTTCTCCAGGGACTTGACCCTGGACTGGACCAGGCCGCCCAGGCGGGCCTTGGCCCGGAACCGGGTGATGAAGAGGTCCATCTCCTTCTGCTTCCGCTCGTCGTTGACCCTGGTCTTCTCGTAGATCTCCTCTTCGGCCGCGATCTGCTCGTAATACTTGCCGGTGTCGCCCTGGATCTTCCGGACCTTCCGGCGATGGATGCCCAGGATGTGGGTCACGACGTTGTCCATGAAGCTCCGGTCGTGGGTGATGAGCATGATCTCCCCGGGCCAGGCCACGAGAAACCGCTCGAGCCAGCGGAGGGAGGTGATGTCGAGATAGTTGCTGGGTTCGTCGAGGAGGAGCATCTGGAAATCACCGAGGAGGACCTTGGCCAGGTTCAGGCGGACCTGGTAGCCCCCGGAGAGCTCGGAGGGGTGCTTGTCAAGGTCGGCGGGCTCGAACCCGAGGCCGGCCAGGACCTTCTCGACGCGCCAGAGCTCGTTGTGCGCGTCGGGGGGGATGGCCCTGGCGGCCTCGGCCCGGACCGTGTCCCCGGCAAAGCTGATCCGCTGCTCGACGTAGCCGATCTTGTAGTTCCGGGGCTTCGCGATTGTCCCCTGGTCCGGCTCATCCTCGCCGACGATCATCCGGAAAAGGGTGGTCTTGCCGTGGCCGTTCCGGCCGACGACGCCGACCCGCTCGCGGCGGTTGACCTTGAAGCTGACGGAGTCGAAGAGCCCCTGTTTCCCGTAGCTCTTCGAGAGGTTATCGACAATGATCATGGTGGCCGGTCTATTATAGCGTATCGGAGGGCTGAAATTGAGTCCGCCGGGCCCGGGACAGGGTTTTTTCCAAGGCTCTACCGGCTGAACCACCCGAGAACGAACGATGCGAGCAAGAGGCACAGGACGATGGTGGTGATCAGAGTGAATATCCGGTCCCTCTGATGGTGAAAGAGAAAGATCGAAACCGCGACGCGCATGACCGGTGTCAGGATGAGCAGGAGCAGGCCGACCACGACGATCGCCTGTCCCCTCATGTCCCTCACCCCGAGGAAGACGTCGCGGAGTGTCCTTGGAAATGCGGCGCCGGACTCCGTCAGATGATGGAGCGCGATCGGCGATGAGAGGTATTCCGGATGATGGACAAAGCTGATGACCGTTCCCGCCAGGACGCACAGCACGCTTGAGAGGACACCGATCCGAAGGACCAAACTGATGAGATTCTCCGTCCGGGACACGCGGCGTTCCATGTCCGGAGCCGCTGCGGATCGGGTCTCCCCGCCATCAGTGGATTCCCTCTCCACATCATCTGGAGCGAAACGTAAAGGAGCGCCACGATAAAGATGATCCGGATGACGCGCCCGTGCAACCGCCCCAAAAGACGTGAACCGAGGGTCGCCCCCGCGAGGACCCCCGCCGCGACCGGCGCCGCGACAAACGGATCGATGTCCCCCCGCATGAAATACACGCCGGCGCTCGCCGCCGCCGTCACGCCAATCATGAAGTTGCTGGTGGCCGTCGAGACCTTGATCGGCAGGCGCATCGCCAGGTCCATCGCCGGGACTTTGAGCGCCCCGGAGCCGATCCCCAGGAGCCCGCTCACCGTGCCCGCGATGTACATCAAGCCCAGCCCGACCCGGGTCCTGACGACCTTATAGGCGACCTCCCGGTCGAGGGCTTCGTCGTAATAGCTGCTGTGAAGACGCAGGTAGTCGGCCCAGGGAGCCGCCCGATCATCCCGGACGACTCGCGGCGCTTGCGGAACATCATCAGCGCGGAATACCCCATCACGAGCCCGAAGATGATGTGCAGCCAGCGCCCGCTGATCCGGCCGCCTCCGGATTAAGATTACCGCCGGCTGCAATTCCCATGCCCACCCTGCACCATTGCGCCAGG
>CAWCND010000011.1:0-75000 GCA_963796835.1 Candidatus Aminicenantota bacterium
CAACGTCCGGCAAAAAATACGACGCTGACAGTGATGCCCGTATGGCAAGTTTCGAAGGGGGCATCGGTAGGCCTGCAATATAAGACGACGACGTATACTTACGATAACCCGCCGGACAGCGCTTATAACTTCGGCACTAGTCTTAACCGCAGAGAAGATTTCTTGAATATCACCGCCTATCTCCAGAGGGTTTCAAAGACGAGATTCTCCCTGACTGGTGAATACGGCTCATACACTTTTCAGGAAACCGCTTCCAGCCTCAAAGACTCCCGGAGCTATGGGATTTATGGAGGCGTGGAATTTCTGCCGTCGCCGGAAGGGCAGAGGGAAGATAAAGGGATCCAGGGGACGATCAACCTTGGATTCAAGCACTTCAACGTCCTCGATCCCCAAATAAAGGACTCCTCCGGGCTCGTGGGGAACACGTTCAGTCAGTATCGGTCTATTCAAGTTGACGTCGGTCAAAGGTTTTTTTTCGAGGGACGTGCAATTTTCGGCCTACTCCTCTGTCACTTACTACATCATGAACAGCTATGGAGGTGGCATATCGCGGCTCCTCACAAGGAGATCCCGGCTGGAATACGACCTGACATTCAGCCGCGGAAATTATCCCTCAGATGAGACAATGGTCGGAACCCAACCGCAGAACCTGCAAATCCGCACTACCGTTCATTCTCTGAGGGCAATTTTCCAAATACAGCGGGACCTCGAGTTCAGTTTGATCGCCAGCCTTGGGAACAGGGAGGGGAACGCTACCATTCCCGGGGGCAATCGTTATTTTGTGGGAATTAACTTAACGTATGGGATTCCGGCCGGCAGCGTCCCTATTCTGGCAAATCCTTTTTCACGGTAATCTCAATGCCCTGACTGGACTCGTAATTCAGCCTGTTTTATCATTAGGACAGGCTCGGTGGATGGATCAGCGATTAAGATGCTGGTGAGTAATATGATTAGACTTAAGAAGATGGTAATCGCGCTGCCCATATATTTTTTTATAGGGGCAGTTTCTCCTTTGTCCATGGCTGCCTTCCAGCAAGAGGGCACGCTTCCGGTGAATGATTACAAAATCGGCGCGAAAGACGTGCTCCAGATCACGGTTTTCGAGCTTCCGGACCTTAATCAAACAGTTCGCGTCTCCGAGGACGGCTCCGTCAGCCTCTCCTTACTTGGTAAAGTGGACGTTGTCGGACTGACCGCCCAAGAACTCGAAAAGAAATTGGCCTCAATCTTGGACCAAAAATACACCAAGAACGCCCACGTCACGGTCTTCATCAAGGAATTCCAGAAGGTCGCTGTCCTTGGAGCCGTCGGAAAGCCCGGGATGTATGAGCTTGTTGGGCCTACCACGCTTCTTCAGATCATCGCTCAGGCCGGGGGCCTGACGGCCCAGGCCATGAACGAGCTCTATATCTATAGGGAAGGCGCTGACGGTAAAAGAAACAAGATCACGATCAGATTAGAGGACTTAATGGTCCATGGAAACGAGGACACCAATATTGAGCTCCAGCCGAAAGACCAAGTCATCATACCCGTCGATCGATGCAGAACGTTTTCGTATATGGGGAGGTCAAGACGCCGGGCGTTGTCCAATTCCTGAGTTCAAGAAAGATCACACTCCTCCAGGCTATAGCCCAGGCTGGAGGGACGACGGAATGGGCCAAGAAATCGGGCGTGATGATCAAGCGTCGTGATAAGAAAACTGGCAAGGAAATGAAGGTCCACGCCAATCTCAAGGATATCGAGAACGGTAGGATCTCCGACATCGTCCTCGAAGAAGGGGATGTCGTGATCGTCCCCTAGGCCGGATGTGCTTCTGAAGGGATAGCGATGACCGAAACTAGCGGCGAAACGAACTTGGGGCTTCTAGCACAAGTCCAGCATTATTGGCATATTGTCCTCAAGTGGAAATGGTCCACGCTGATCCTTTTTTTCGTGGCCGTCACTTCGGCAACCGTTTTCGACTTTGTCGTGCCGCCTGTCTACACTTCGAGGGGGAGCATATGGATCGAAGATGAACCCAAGGTCCTCCCCTTCGAGGATGTTCAGTCTTTGGGCATCGGCAGTAATGTCCAGAGCCAAGTACGATTGCTCCAAAGCCGGACACTGGCCGCCGAGACCATCGAGAAGCTCAAGCTCTACGAAAATCCTGATTTCGTCGGAAAGCCGGCTAAAGGAAAGAAACCGACTGATCCGTCGGATCCGGTATTCAGGGAGCTGCTTACAGAAACGTTCTTAAAAAGTATTACTGTCGCTTCCGTCGGGGGGACCCGGCTGGTGGATGTCCAGTTCCACAACCGTAACCCCAAGTTGACTACAGAGATATTAAACGCTCTCTTCGACGGCTATATCAACATGATCGTCCAAAGAGATTTGCGACGTCGGAACTAGCCGTGAAATTCCTGAATACTCAGATCGCGTCGCTCCGTACGGAGATTGAAGAGGCCGAGAACAAGCTAAACAAGTACGGATCGGAGAAGGATATCCTCCCGCTGACCATTCCGGAGGCTCCAACCGTCAGCAGGCTGGCTGAGATCAACAAGGCCCTAACGGCCGCGACGATCGAAAAACTCAATAAGTTCAATTACTATAACCAGATCAAATCTGCCCCGCTGGGAGAATTTCCAGACCTGCCCAACGACAGCCTAATCCAGAGATTGCGCGAACAATATCTGACGCTCAGTCGCGAGTATGCCAAAAGGCTGGCGACGATCCGGCCCGAATACCCGGAGATGCAACGGTTAAAATCCGAGCTCGACGCCGCCACGGAAGCGCTCCAAAAGAAACGCAAAATGCTATCCGGACGGCCTACGCGGATTATCAGGCAGCCCTCCAGAGAGAACAGTCCCTCCTGAGGCTTCTCGAAGACAAAAAGGACGAGGCGTACAAGGCCAACAGCAATTCCGTCATTTACAACAGCCTGCGAATCGAACTGGACAATAAGAAAGCTCTTCTCGAAGCCCTCTCAAAAAGGCAAGACGAAACGGACGTTTCATCGCGACTTAAGGGTTTGGACGCCTTGAATGTTTGGGTTGTCGACAGGGCAAGTTTGCCTCTGCGGCCCACGTTCCCGGACAAACGGAAAAACGTGCTTATCGGTTTGTTGATCGGCCTCGGCGGGGGGATCGGGTTTGCTTTATTTATCGAACATCTCAACAACACGGTGAAAACATCGAAGGATATCACAAGCTCTACAGGGCTCCCTACCTTGGGCGTCATCCCAGCTTTTGAAATCGAAGCGAATCCCAGAGGGCTGCGGTCAGAATTTTCGCGGCTTAAGAGCATCATCTCGGGAAAAAGCAAGGCTTCAGATGGCCCTCCCCCAAGGCCGAAGACTAAAGTCGACAGCTTTTTAACGAGCTCGGCCCGGCCGGGCCAGCCCGACAACGAATCAAGTCGAGGGGCAATAGAGCTCATCGCCTCCCGGCAGCCCAACTCGATCCAGGCGGAGAGCTACCGTTCGATTAGGACGACGCTTCTTGTTTCCTCCCCCCCGGGCAAAATCAAGGCCCTTCTCATCACGAGCCCCTTGGCCAAAGAAGGAAAATCGGTAACAACATCCAACCTTGGTATTACGCTCGCCCAGGCCAATAAGCGGGTTGTCATCGTTGACGCTGATCTCCGAAAGCCCAAACAAAATAGGATCTTCGGCCTCAACGGAGGCTGGGGCCTGACGCATTTTGTGAGCTCTTTTATCGAAGCGGCAGATCTTGTTCGGCCCACCAACTACACGAATCTTTTTCTCATCAACAGCGGCCCGATTCCTGCCAATCCAATCGAGCTCCTCACATCAGAGAAAATGGACGCCCTCATCGCGTTCCTCAAGCGGAGTTTTGATTATATCCTCCTAGACGCCCCTCCCCTTCTAGCGGTTTCCGACGCCCTGGCCATGGGCCCATTAATCGACGGCGTGATCCTTGTCACCAGGGGAGGTCGACGCCGATACCGGCCCTGAAACAGGCCAAGCAGAAGCTCGACGCGCATAAGCTCAAATGCCTCGGCGTTATACTGAACGGCGTCAACCTGGTCGAGCAGGACGGCTATTACGCCAAACAGTACTATCAATATTCGAAGCCGGAATAATTTGTTTGTTTTCTTATGATCTTGCGAGATGAATAGAGAACAGCAGTGCAAGTGCCCTTCCTTGATTTGAAAGCCCAATTCGCTGGCATCCGCACTGAGATCAGGGCCGTTGTCGAAGATGTCATGGAATCTCAGGTCTTTATCATGGGCCCGAAGGTTGAGACTCTCGAACACGTGTTAGCGCCTATTCCGGAACGAAATACGCGATCGGGGTTTCATCAGGAACAGACGCTCTGCTCGTGGCTCTCATGGCCCTTGATATCAAGCCTGGAGATGAGGTCATTACCACACCGTTTACTTTCTTTGCAACAGCCGGTGTTATCGCCCGTTTGTATGCCATGCCGGTCTTCGTCGATATAGACCCGGCAACGTTCAATATTGATCCGGAGCGGATCGACAGGGCTATTACAAAGAGGACCAAGGCCATTATTCCTGTCCATCTATTTGGCCAGTGCACGGATATGGCTCCGATCCTCGAGACGGCGTCTCGTCACGGGATTCCCGTGATCGAAGACGCTGCCCAATCGATGGGCGCGGAATATCGAGGCAAAAAGGCGGGGGCCATCGGGGACGTGGGCATATTTTCTTTTTTCCCAAGCAAAAATTTGGGTGGGTTCGGCGACGGCGGGATGGTCGTCACGAGCAATCAGGAGCTTGCGGATAAAATCAAATTGCTTCGCCATCATGGAGCGGAAAACGCATATGTCCATAAATATGTCGGGGGAAATTTTCGCCTGGATGCTCTCCAGGCGGCAGTTCTTAGCGTCAAACTTAGGCACTTAGATATTTGGTCGGCGGCCCGCCGGAAGAATGCCAAGCACTATGATCAACGTCTTGAGCTATCCGGGCTGCCCCGAAAAAAGCTCGTTCTGCCGCCCGTTTCGGCATATGAGAAAAGCGGGGATCTAAATTACCATACATTTAACCAATATACGCTCCGCGTGAAAGATAGGGATGGACTCCAGACGCACCTGAAAAAGGCAGGCATTGGATGCGCTGTTTATTACCCTGTGCCTCTGCACCTTCAAGATTGCTTTAAGTATCTTGGAAACGCGCAAGGAGATTTCACGAACTCTGAAAAGGCCGCCAAGGAAGTTCTATCTATACCTATTTTCCCGGAGCTGACCACTGAGCAAAAGGATTATGTCATCGAAAAGATTCGTTCCTTTTATGAAGCGTAAATAGAATGAAAAACTTCGCCCTTATCGGAGCGGCCGGCCATGTCGCCCCGCGCCATATGAAAGCCATCAAAGAAACGGGCAATGAGCTTATCGCCGCTCTCGACAAGAGCGATTCCGTGGGCATTTTGGACCAGTATTTTCCTCAATCTAGCTTTTTTACGGAATTCGAGCGGTTTGACAGGCATTTGGAAAAATTGAAAAGGAAAGGCGAGAAGGAGCAAGTCCATTATGTCTCGATCGCCTCGCCGAACTATCTCCATGATGCCCATATCCGGTTCGCCTTGCGGATCGGGGCGAACGCGATCTGCGAGAAACCGGTTGTCCTGAATCCCTGGAATATCGATGCTCTTGAGGAGATAGAGAAAGAGGCCGGAAAGCGCATCTGCACGATCCTTCAGCTTCGCCATCATCCTTCGATCATGGCCCTTAAAGAAAAAGTCGCCAACGCAAAGCAGCCGACAAAATACGACATAGACCTCACCTATATCACCGCCCGGGGCCTTTGGTATTTCTATTCCTGGAAGGGAGACGTGAGCAAGTCGGGAGGCATTGCCACGAACATCGGCATCCATTTCTTTGATATCCTCCAATGGATTTTCGGAGAAGTCCAGGAAAACACAGTTCACCTGCGGGAAACAAACCGCGCTTCGGGGTTCCTGGAACTCAAGAATGCTAGAATCCGCTGGTTCCTATCGCTTCGCTTAGAGGATTTGCCCGCCTCCTCCAGATCAGAGGGCAAGCGGACATTCCGTTCTTTGCGTCTGGAGGGGGAAGAATTTGAATTCTCCGACGGATTCGGAGACCTTCATACCACCAGCTACCGGGAGATCTTGAATGGGAAAGGCTGGGGCCTGAATGCTGCCAGGCCGTCTGTCGAGATCGTCACGGACATCAGGAACGCCCTGCCGATCGGTCTGAAAGGGAACTGTCATCCCTTGGCTTGTCAAACCAAATAGAAGAATGAGCCATGAGTTATTTTATCCATGAAAGCTCCTTCCTCGATGAGGATGTGATCATCGGGGAGGGAACAAAAATCTGGTATTTTTGCCATATTCAGAGCGGGGCTCGGATCGGCAAGTATTGTGTTCTGGGACAAAACGTCAATGTCGGCAGTAATGTCGTGATCGGAAATCATGTAAAAATCCAAAACAATGTTTCCATTTATGAGGGCGTGACACTCGAGGACTATGTTTTTTGCGGGCCTTCCGTCGTATTCACAAATATCCTGGACCCTCGAAGCAAGTACCCTCAGGTGGGGTCTAAGTTCTATAAGAAGACAATTGTTCGTGAAGGGGCCTCGCTTGGAGCCAACAGCACGATCCTTTGCGATCATAGCATCGGACGTTTCGCATTTGTCGGGGCAGGCGCTGTCGTCACGAAGGACGTTCCAGATTACGCCCTGGTCGTTGGAAATCCTGCTAGACTAAAAGGATGGGTCAGCGAGGCCGGCACGCGCCTTAAGTTTGATAATAAAGGAAGAGCGTTCTGTGAAAGAACGGGCTTATATTATAAATTAAAGAATAACCGTGTTATTCAGATGAAATGAGTTTTTTCAAAGGAAGATATTAAATGCTCAAACAGAAAAGAACACGTTCTTTGGCCGCGGCCTTTTTGTTCATGTTCCTCTTCTCCGGCCAGCGTATCTTCGCTTACATCGACCCCGGAACCGGCAGCTATATGATCCAGATCGCCATCGCCTTCATGGTGGGCGCGCTCTTCTTTATCAAGGGCTTTTGGAAAAAGATAGCTGCTTTCCTCTCAAGAATTTTTTCCAAGAAAAAAAATGATAGCGGAAGCGCTCTCTAAAAAAACTCTGCCCGGATCTTTCCGCGACCCCAGCGGCTTCATCTTCCGAAGCGACGGAATTCTCTATCGACAGATCCAGAAAAGCTATAAAGAGCACTATGACCATCTGATGGCCTCGGGCCTCTACGAGAATCTTGCCAAAGCCGGACTTCTCATTCCGCACGAGGAAGCCGGGCTCCGGGGTGATGATTCGGCGGACTTCTATAAAACCATACGACCTGAAGCCATCCCGTTCATCTCTTACCCATATGAATGGAGTTTCAGCCAGCTCAAGGATGCTGCCCTGGCGACTTTGGAGATCCAAAAGCGGGCCCTTCAGCATGGCATGTCGCTTGTGGATTCCAGTGCTTATAATATTCAATACTTGCGAGGACGGCCGGTTCTTATCGACACACTTTCCTTCCGGAAATATGTCGAAGGAGAGCCCTGGACGGCTTATAGACAGTTCTGCCAGCATTTCCTCGCCCCGCTTGCATTGATGAGCATGAAGGACATACGCCTGGGCCAACTCAGCCGTATCTATATTGACGGGGTCCCTCTAGATCTTGCGAGCGGCCTCCTGCCCTCGAAATCAAAGCTCAAATTTCCGCTTCTCCTTCATCTCCACCTTCATGCTAAGAGCCAGAAACGATATGCGGATCGGAGCGTGAACATCAAGAACAGGAAGGTCAGTTGCCAAGCATTTCTTGGCCTTATCGATTCGCTTGAGTCTGCCATAGCGCATTTCTCCTGGAAACCCGGGGGAACGGAGTGGGCCGACTATTATCAGGACACGAACTATACGGCGGCTGGATTAGAGCATAAATCTCAGCTCGTTGGCGAATACTTAAAAGAAGCACAACCCCGGCTGCTTTGGGATCTGGGCGCGAATGACGGCCATTTCAGCCGGATCGGCGGCCGGATGGGAGCGCTGACGATCTCCTTTGATATCGACCCGGCGTGCGTTGAACGGAATTATCTTCAGTGCAAGCACGAGAAGGACATAAATCTCCTCCCCCTTCTTTCAGACCTGACCAATCCCAGCCCGAGCATAGGATGGGAGAACGAGGAGAGGATGTCCATCTTTGAACGAGGCCCTGCGGACGCGGCCATGGCTTTGGCCCTCATCCACCACCTCTGCATCTCTAATAATGTCCCTTTCGTTAAGGCCGCCGTATTTTTCAACCGCATCACCCGCTTCCTAATAATCGAATTCGTGCCCAAGGATGACAGCCAGGTCCGGCGGCTTCTTGCAACGCGGGAGGACATATTCCCGCATTATGACCGAGGCGACGTTCGAGAAGACCTTCGGCGAGCTCTTTCACCTGAGGCGTTCTGAGGCCATCCGGGATTCTCAAAGAACCCTTTATTTGATGGAAAAGAAGTAAGCTGATCAAACGGCACGAGTCTGGTAAAGACTCGCGGGAAGTCTCGGCCAAACGTTGATAATTCTTGGCGCATCTCGTGCTTGATTAATCCGATTATTTCGAAGAAAATTGGCCGGCAGAAAAAAGGCAACTAACGATGCGCCGCCAAAGGGAATACATGACAAATAACGTAAAAATTATTAACCCCAGGATTTTTTTCGATCTGATTCTGGCCGGTATGCTGATTAGCCTCTCCCCTACGGCCTCTCTCTCCTCGCCTTCCGGATCCGTTTCAGCCGCAAGCATCTGTCTCTGCGCTGCCGAAACGCCCCAGGAGCGCGACGCGCGCCTCGCCTGGTGGCGCGAGGCTCGCTTCGGCATGTTCATCCACTGGGGGCCGGTCACTCTCAAGGGCACGGAGATCGGCTGGTCGCGCGGGGCCGAGGTCCCGGTTGCCGAATACGACCAGCTCTACAAGAAGTTCAACCCGACGCTCTTCGACGCCGAGGCCTGGGTCCAGCGTCGCCAAGCAGGCCGGCATGAAATACATCGTCATCACCTCCAAGCACCACGACGGGTTCTGCATCTGGGACACGAAGCTCACCGATTACAACATCATGAACACGCCGTTCCACCGCGACATCCTCAAAGAGCTCTCCGCGGCCTGCCGGAAGCAGGGCATCGTCTTCAGCACCTATCACTCGATCCTCGACTGGCATCATCCGGACTACCCGCTCGGCAGCCCGGGCGGCAAGACCGAGAAGCCCGGGGCCAACATGGACCGCTACGTCGCCTACCTCAAGGGGCAATTGGCCGAGATCATCAAGAATTACGGGCCCGTGGGCATCATGTGGTTCGACGGCCAGTGGGAGAAGCCCTGGAATCCGGACCGCGGCCAGGACCTCTACGACTATGTCCGCGGGCTCCAGCCGTCGATCATCATCAACAACCGGGTCGGCGTCGGCCCGGCCGGGGAAGGACGGCTCGATCACCACGGAGACCGCCGGCGGCGACTACGACACCCCCGAGCAGGAGATCGGAAAGTTCCAGAACCAGAGGCCCTGGGAATCGTGCATCACGATCTGCGAGCAGTGGTCCTGGAAGCCCAGACGACAAGCTGAAATCGCTCAAGGAATGCCTCCAGACGCTCATCCGGTGCGCGGGCGGCGACGGCAACCTCCTCCTCAACGTCGGCCCCATGCCGGACGGCCGGATCGAGCCGCGCCAGGTCGACCGGCTCAAGGAGATCGGGCAATGGCTGGGCGCGCACGGGCAAACGATCTACGGGACGCGGGGCGGGCCGTTCAAGCCGGGCGCGTGGGGAGCGAGCACTTATAGGGGGAATTCGGTCTACGTCCACGTTTTCGAGTGGCCCGAGGGAGGGCTCGTCCTGCCGCCGGTCGGGAAAAAAATCGTGTCCTGGAAAGCGCTGACGGGCGGCCAGGCCGAGGTCAGGCAGGACTCCCTCGGCATCCGCATCAACGTGGCGAAGGAATACAGGAAAGATATCGATACGCTGATCGAACTCAAGTTGGACGGGCCCGCGTCTGAAATTTCGCCTGTGGTGGTTGGCTCCTCAACTAAGAAGTGAAATTCGTGGGACACGTACCACGAGGAAATTCTGGGGACACGTCCACTCAAATCAAGAGAATTTTACATGCAATTTCTCCCGAATTTCAGGACGGCAGATAAGCCGTGTGGGCGCGGCCGCTGAAGTCCGCGACGGCCTTATAAAACGCCTCGAGGTTCGCCAGCGGCGTCCCCGGCGGGATGTCGCACCCGGACGAAATGAAATAATTCTTGTGGTCCTTGGTCGCCTCGAGGAGCGCGAGCGTCGCGGTTCGTACGGACTCCGGCGTTCCGCCGCGGAAGACGGCCGCCGGGTCGAGGTTCCCGCCCAGGATGACCCGGCCCGCCACCCGCTCGAGGGCCGCGACGATGTCCATCGGCGCCCCGAAGTGGTAGATCTCGGCGCCCGACTCGAGGACCTTGTTCAGATGGACGAGCTTGGCCCCGCAATTGTGGAGGATGACCGCGAAATCCCGGGTCTGGGCCTCCTCGACGATTCGCTTGACGAACGGCGCCGAGAAGCTGCCCAGTCCCGCCGGCGACAGCAGCCCGGCCGCGGGTTCTGCGACGACGACCCCTGTGATGCCCGTCTCCCTGAAGGCCCTGGCGTAGGCGATCTGGAATTTCACGACTTTCTCGAGGAGATCGAGGACGATCTCCGGATCGAGGGCCGTGGCTTCGAGAGCCTCGCTCACGCCGAAGATCCGTCCGGCGAGCGAGAACGGTCCGATCATGCAGCCCAGGACCGGGGCGACGACGGTCTTCCTTACAACCGCGCCGCTTCGAGATGGACCGCCGTCCGGGCGTCGCCCGGCTTTGGGGCCGGAAGGGTTTTGAGGTCCCCGGGGCCCGTGACTTTCCGGCCGATCACAGTCGGGATCTCGCTCGTCCGACATCCGGATCTCGCAGCCGAACGCCTCGGATTCGGCGCTCAGGTCCATGGCCGTGAGCAGAACGGGAGTCCGGAGCCGCTCGTGGAGGGCCAGGACCGCAGCGGCCTGGGCCTGGGGGTCGGTGACGATGTCGCGGATGGTGCCGCCGGTGATCTCGAGGCCGGCGTAGACGCCGATGGGCATGGCCAAGCGGCCGGGCTGGCCCAGGATCGATTGCGAAAACCGTGTCATCATGTCAGACCTCGCCAAAATAAATCAATCGCCGACTGCCTTATCCTACCGGGAATTTCAGTGACACACAATTGTGTTTTTCAATAGGACATTAATAATCCCGTCATCAATAGTTGTGTGGCACCGAATTAAATCACCGAATTATCCGAATTAAGGTGAACTTTTCCCCCATATGGTCCGTATATAAGTGTGTGAAAATCTGCAAGAGTCCGGGCCGCTGCTTCGCAAGCATCCTGATCGTCAGTTTCGCTATCGCGGGACTCTTTCCGCTTGCCCTTCCGGCCAAGGACAAGGCGAAGCAAAACCAGAACCCTGCCCCGAAACCCCCCGCGCAGAGAGTCGTCCACGCGGTCCGGGCCCTCTCCCCCATCACAATCGACGGCCGCCTGGAGGAAGACGTCTGGAAAGGCGAGGCCGCCGAAGGCTTCACCCAGACCGACCCTAAGGACGGCGCCCCGGCGACCGAGCGGACGAAAGTCTGGGTGGCCTACGACAATAAAGCCCTGTATGTGGCCGCGATGTGCTACGATTCCGAGCCCAAGAAGATCATAGCCCGTCTGGGCCGCCGGGACGACAAGATGAATTCGGACTGGTTCACCTTCGCCGTCGATCCCTACAACGACAAGAGATCCGGTTATGTCTTCGCCGTCAATCCGGCCGGTTCGATCATCGACGGCACGCTCTCGAACGATGTCAACGAGGACGATACCTGGGACGGGGTCTGGGAATCCAAGGCCGTCAAGACCTCGGAAGGCTGGTCCCTCGAAATGAAGATCCCGTTCAACCAGATCCGCTTCCCCAAAAAGGACGATTACGTCTGGGGCGTGAATTTCCGGCGCGTCATCATGCGGAAGAACGAGACCGTGAACTTCGTCTGGGTGCCCAAGAGCGACCAGGCCTACGTGTCGCGGTTTGCTCTCCTCGAGGGGATCAAGGGGATCAGCCCCGGCCGTCACGTCGAGTTCATGCCCTACGCCGTCGGCGATCTTGGGTTCCAGCCGGCCGAGGCCGGGAATCCCTTCCAAACCGGCCATCAAGCGTACGGCAAGGCCGGGTTCGACCTCAAGCTCGGGCTGAAGAGCAACCTGACCCTGGACACGACGGTCAACCCGGATTTCGGGCAGGTCGAGGTGGACCCCGCCGTCATCAACCTCACGGCCTTTGAAACCTATTATGATGAGAAGCGGCCGTTCTTCATCGAAGGGGCCTCGATCTTCAACGGCTTCGGCCAGGGCGGCTCGTACCTCAACGCCAACGTCAACTGGCCCCAGCCCAACTTCTTCTACAGCCGCCGCATCGGACGGGCGCCGGAGGGCACGGTCACCCAAGACGGATTTGTGGACTCCCCCGCCAGCACGAGCATCCTCGGCGCCGCCAAGGCCACGGGCAAACTGGGCGACTGGAACGTCGGTTTCATCGAAGCCCTCACGTCCCGCGAGTACGCCGAGATCGACAACGAAGGCGCGCGGTCAAGCGAAGAGGTCGAACCCTTTTCATCTTTCAGCGTCTTCCGCGCCCAGAAAGACATCAACCATGGATTTCAGGGCATCGGCCTGATAGCGACCGGAGTCGGGCGCGACCTCAGGACCGAGGCTTTGAGCGGCATTCTCAATAAGAACGCTTTCAGCCTGGCCTTCGACGGCTGGACGTTCCTCGACAAGAACCGCGATTGGGTGATCAGCGGCTGGGCCGGCGGGACGCGGGTCGAAGGCACGGCCGACGACATTCTCCAGCTCCAGGAGTCGTCGCTCCACTACTACCAGCGGCCGGACGTGACCCATGTCCACGTCGACCCCACGGCCACGTCACTCTCCGGTTGGGGCTCCCGCATGATTCTGGCCAAGCAGAACGGCAGCGTTCTCTTCCTCCTCCAGGCCGGGCGCCCTCTCGCCCGGCTTCGATCCGAACGACATCGGCTTCCAGAACTCCGGCTCCGACGTCGTCAATCTGACGGGCATCGTCGGGTACCAATGGACAAAGCCCGGGAAGATCTTCCAGAACGTCCTCCTCGCCGGGGGGGTTGCCCAGAATTACGACTTCGGCTGGAATAAAGTCGGGGAGGATGTGCTCGTGGCTTTCGATGGCACGCTGAGGAATTTTTGGCAATTCAACTCGACGTCCATATTCCTGCCCGCCACACTCAACAACCAGCTGACGCGCGGCGGTCCGATGGCCCTCAGCCCGTCCGGGTGGCAGGAACAACTCAACTTATCCACGGATATCCGCCGGCCCGTCGTTTTTAACGTTTCCTTGACGGCATAAGACCAGCCCAAGGATGGCCATCTCTGGAATACTGCAGGTGACCGCCACCTTCAAGCCGGCTCCCAATATCAGCCTCTCCATCGGACCCCAGTTCGCCTTTCAGACCACCAAGACCCAATGGGTCGGCGCCTTCGCGGATCCCCTGATGACGGCGACATTCGGGAATCGCTATGTCTTCGGTCACCTCGACCAGAAAATCGTCTCGGCCGTGATCCGGATGACATGGGCGTTCACGCCGAAGCTGTCGCTCCAAGCCTATCTGCAGCCCTTCATCGGCGTCGGCAAATACTCCCAGTTCAGAGGAGCTGGCGCGACCGCGCGCTTACGACTACAACCTTTACGGCGAAGGCGGGTCGACGATCAGCTACGCCGATGGAGATTACACGGTCGATCCCGACGGCAGCGGGCCGGTGCCGGCCTTCTCATTCGCCAATCCGGACTTCAACTGGAAGTCCTGCGCGGCACAGTCGTCCTGCGTTGGGAATACCTGCCCGGCTCACTGATCTATCTTCGTCTGGACGCAGAACCGCGCCGACTACGCCAACCCCGGCATCCTGCAGCTCGGGCGCGACCTGGGCTGCCTTTTGACCGCTCCCGGCCAGAACATTTTCCTCCTCAAAGTCTCCTACCGCTGGGACATGTGAGAGGTCAGCGCTTGCGGGTCATCTGCTGCCAGTTCTGGCTGGAGCTGAGGTTCGGGTTGAAGTTCGCGTTGTCGCTGAAGACGTAATCCGTCCCGTTCGTCCAGGCGTTGTCGTATCCCGTCGGGAGATCGATGTTCCGGTTGTTGACCGGGTCGACGTAGGTCTCGACGCCCCGCAAGCCCTGGATATACCCGTCGAACATCCGGTCCTCGGCCGCACTCCGGTTCTGGTAGGTCTGCCAGATGATGTCGTTGCATTCCTCGAGCGTCTTATGGATCTGCTGGTAGCGGGCGAAGATGGCCTGCTGCTGGCGGAGCTTCTCGCGGGTGACGATGGCGCAAAGCCGGGTGTAGCTCACGTTCCAGACGGGGTTGTTGAAGCGGGAATAGATAGAGATCTGGAACAACCGGATCTTGGCGGGCATCTCGTCGGCCGGGGCCCGGAAGCTCTTGACGGAAGGGGTCCAACTGACGCTTTGGGCATACATCCCGGACATCGTCAGGGCATTGGTGATGAAATACGTGATGGTAGCCGTAAAATCCTCGACGATCCGGCGGCCGCCCTGGGTATACTCGACTTTGACGCGGGCGGCGTCGGCCCGGAGCTCATAGGGAGTCGTGGACGGCGAGATCTGGTGATACAAGTTGAGAGTCAGGGTATTCTCGTCCAAGGCTTGCTTGGCCGCGGCCGGAAGAGGCTGGGTCTCGAGGACCTTGAGGTCGCTCACGCCCTGCCGGGCCTGGGAGATGAAAACGCGCTGGAGGAAATCGATGGCGCCCATCGGCTGCATGATGCTGTAGCCCGACTGAGCGTAGGAATATCTGGATCGTCTGGTCCTGGCACCAGAACATGTTCAAGCGTGGGAACTCCTGGATGACTGAGCCGCCGTCGGGGCTCGTCACGGTGTATATGACGAATGGCTCGGGCGGATTCTTGGCGAAATTCCAGGTAATGCCGCCGTTGAAGATCCAGTCCTTGGGGACAAGCATCCGGAAGGCCTCGAGGCCCAGCCCCTGCTGGTCCATGACGATCTGGTTGCGGAAGACGAGCGGTTGGCTTTGCGTCGGGCCGCCGCGGGGCGCGCCCGATTGGGGCGCGGGCTGCGGTTTCGTCGGGGGCGCTGTCTGCGGGAACGCGGGCGTTGAGCTGAAGATAGCGGTAACGCAGAAGATCAGAATAGCCGAAACGCGTTTCATCAGACCCCTCCTCATTGGGCACCACTATAAATAAGGCAAACTATATGCAGCGATGGGACAGATTGTCAACGGAATGCCGAGCTCAGCCGTTATTTCGGGAGTTCGGTCGATTTAGAGCTCAGCAATAACCTTATCGAATGCAGCTGCATGACGATCGTGAAAAGGAGCCCGACCGCAGCGATCTCAATGAGTTTCAGGGGTGGATAACCGGGACCGGTCAAACTGTGGTTAAAGAAATTCAGGATCTTTTCGATGGCCGCAATTACCGCAACCGCAAACGACCCGAAGAAAAAGACGCGCCGAACGACGATTTCCAAAGTTTTCATCGTGCCGACCTCCTGAGTTCCGGAATTTCAAAAGGGCAGCGTCCGAAAGACAAGTCCTTGCGTCCCCGTGATCTGCTGCTCTTATTAAAAATATAGGTCGGGAAGGCCGTAAAGTCCAGTGGAATCAGTTTTTTATTTTGGGGTCCGACCCCAAAGGTCAGGCCGGCCTTTCTAGGGCGGGGCGGAGCAGGTAGAACGCCCCGGCCAGGAGAAGCGTCATGGCGGCGCAGCCGAACCAGAGCGCGGTCCCCCCGAACCGGCTGTAGACGGCGGTCCCGGCCGGAGGCGCGATGATGAAAGCCAGCGAGAAGACGAAGCTGTTGATGCCCATGTAGCGCCCGCGCGTCGCGTCGGTGGCCCGGCCGGCGATGAGGGCCGTGACGAGAGGCATGCTCAGCATCTCGCCGAACGTCCAGACGGCCACCGTGAGCCCCGCGAACGCGAACCCCCGGCCGAGGGGCATGAGTCCCAGCCCGGCGCCGAGGAAGACGAACGAGATGTTGATCATCCGGGTCAGCGGGTATTTCCGGATCTTCTCCATCAGGACCATCTCGAGGACGACGATCATGACCGTATTCACCGCGAGGAGCTGGCCGATACGATTTTCGGCCAGGCCGTAAATGTCACGCATGTAGAGGGGGAAAGTCGTCAGGATCTGGATGAAGACGGAGCACCAGACGATGAAGAGGAGCATGAGGAGGAGGAAAGGGCCGTCGTGCCAGGGGGAACGGCCGGCGGTGCCGATCGCCTCGCTCGTCCCGGGTCCCGCGCTCCCCTCCGTGGCCGCGCCCGCAGGATTCTCGCCCTCCGCCACCTGGGGCTCTTTCCCCGAGCCCTTCCACATCAGGGCGAAGACGACGGCCGCCGCGATCGAGGTCAGCCCGTCCGCCCAGAAGAGGAGCCGGTAGTCACGAAGGGCCAACAGCCCGCCCACGGCCGGCCCGATGGTCACGCCGAGATTATTGGCCAGCCGGTTGAGGGCGAAGCCTTTGACCTGGAGGTCCGGCGGGCAGATCCGCGCCATCGACGTGGCGTTCGCCGGATAGAGCGAGCCCGCGGCCACGGCGAAGAAAAAAAGCAATGGGAGAAGGGCTGAAGGCTGGCGCACCTGGCCGAGGGCGATGAGAAGGCCTCCGGCGAGAGCGAGGCCCGCCTTCTGGACCGTGATCGAGCCCAGCTTGTCGGCCAGCCAGCCGCCGCCGTAGGCTCCGACGAGCGAGCCGACCCCGTACAGGCTCAGCGCGCCGCCGGCCCGGACCGGGCTGAAGCCGAGCTTCCGGGTCAGGTAGAGGGTCAGGAAGAAGATGACCATCGACCCCGAGGAATTGACCAGGTTGACCGTGAACAGGATCCAGGCCTTGCGCGGCAGGCCGCTATACGCCTGGCGGTAGGTGTCTCTGATCTTCCCGAGCATGGTCGTTAGAAGCGTATTACACCAAGACGGGTGGGAAGGTCAAAGAAAAAACGGGGCCGGAACGGGGTCAGACGTTGAAGCGGATGCTCAGGATGTCGCCGTCCTTGACGCTGTAATCCCGGCCCGCGAGAAGGAACTTGCCCTTGTCCTTGACGGCCTTCTCGGAGCCCCAGGCGACCAGGTCCTCGTACTTGAAGCATTCGGCGGCGATGAACCCCCGGGCCAGGTCGGAATGGATGGCGGCGGCGGCCTCGACGGCCGTGGCGTTCCGCCGGACGTTCCAGGCCCGGACCTCGTCGTCCCCGACCGTGAAGAAGCTGATGTAGCCCAGGGCGTCGTAGGCGAGGGCCGTGAGCCGGTCGCGGGCGGACTCCCGAATGCCCATGTCGTCCATGAAGGCCCGGGCCGACTCCTCGTCGAGCCGGGAGAGCTCCATTTCGAACTCGCCGGCGAACTCGAGGGCCCGGTACCTCTCCCCTATTTCCGCGAGGGCGGCGCCGTTCCGGCCGAAGAGCGCTTCGTGGGAGTTCAGGATGACCAGGGCCTGCTTCATGGTCAGGAACTGGAAGCCGCGGAGGAGGGTCTCGCCGTCCGCGTCCAGGTCCAGCTCGCGGACCGGGCGGCCGGCGTTGAGCCCCTCGACGACCCGGCGCAGGACTTTTTCCTCGGCCCTCAGGGCGGGCGTCGCCTGTCCCTTCTTGAGCCCGGACTCGATCTTCTCCAGCCGCTTCTCGGCGATGATCAGGTCCGCGATCAGGAGCTCGTCCTCGATCTTGCGGAGGTCGGCGAGGGGCGTCGGGTCGCCCAAGAGGTCGCTCCCGAATCCGCGCAGGACGACGGCCAGGGCATCGCAGGTGCGGACGAGCTTCATCATGTCGCCCGAAAAAGCATCGGCCCGGGCCTCCTCCTCGCTGACCCCGGCGAAGTCGACGATCTCGATCGTCGGATAGACGATCCTCTTCGGCCGGTAGATCGCGGAGAGGGCCGTGACGCGCTCGTCGCCGACCTTGACCGCCGCGAGGTTCGGACCGACGCGGCCGGCGCTGAAAGCGGAAACCGAGGCGGACGAACCCGTCAGGGCGTTGAACAGCGTCGTCTTGCCCGACTTCGGCAGCCCGATAAACCCGATCTTCATGATTTCTCCACCCGGCCCGTGATCTCGGCCTATGCCTCAGGACCGGCCGGAAAGCCAGCAAAATCCCGTTCGCTCTTTTTCCTCTTGGGTCCGCCGGAGGGCGGCTAAGGGAGAGGCTCAAGTGCCTCAAACGAATGGAATTAGTATAGCAGAGCCGGGCCCGTTTGTCGAGCCCCTCGTTGCGGCCGGAAAAAATCCGCGGGCGCCCTATTTCACCCTATTCCGCACGGGCTTGAGCAGCAGGTCCTGGAAATCGTAGCTGAAATCGACGTCCGGCGAGGCCGGGACGCATCTTCGCCTGCTTCGATCGTGCCGTCCGGGTTGAGGGCGAACGTGACGAAGGCGTCGGCCCGGAGCTCGCGGTCGCGCCAGCGGACGAGGAACGTGTCGTGCTGCCAGTGCTCGAGGTCGCCGACGAGCGGCGGCGACTTCGTGAAGCGCATCACGAGCCTGCCGTCCTCGAGCGCGATATCGATATCGCCCGTACCAGGCGTCCCGGTAGGTCCCGGCGTATTTCTCGAGGGCGAGGGAGGGCTTCGAGCTCGCGTCGCGGGCGGCGCCGCCTTCCCACGACCTCCGCGTGTCCGCGCGTCGGCCCGCGCCTGGACCTTGAGGTAGGCCGTCGAGCCAATCGGTTCTCGGCGAATCGAGGTAAGTAGTCGGCGACGAACATCGTCAGCGCGGCGAAGGCCTCGTCCGACTTCCTGGTTGGTGAGGACGGCGATGCCGAGGTTACGCTCGGGGACGAGCCAGACCTGGGAAACATAGCCCGCCAGCCCGCCGGTGTGGCGTGACGACCTTGTAGGCCGCGGTAGTCCTTGACGTGGAGGCCCAGGGCGTAGCCGTTGAAGTTCGGCCTTCAGGGCCGCGAGCTCGGGCGGCGGGTGCCGGGTTGGGCATGGGCGTCACGAGGGTCGTGAGCTCCCGGTACGTCCGCTCCGAGAAGAGCCGCGTCCCGTCCGGCGAGCTGCCCGCGGCCGAGCAGGACCAGCATCCACTTCGCCATGTCCTCGGCGCAGGAGTTGATGCCGCCCGGCCGGGTTCGTGTTGTCGTTCGTCGAGGGCTTGACGAGCCGGACGACGCCGTCGACCTCGGCGTGCGTGGTCGCGACATTGCCGCCCTCGGCCGAGGCGGAATGGCGGACGTTGCGTCCACGTCATCCCGACCTTGGCCAGGATCCGCTCGGAGACGAAATCCTCCCAGGCCTTGCCGCTGACGGCCTCGATGACCTCCCCGGCCACGGAGTAGAGCAGGTTGTCGTAGGCGTAGGCGCTCGGAACGACGTCGCCGGCTTGATGTAGCGCAGGCGCGCGGACGATCTCCTTCCGGTTGTAGGTCGAGGGCGGCCAGAAGAGCAGGTCGCCCGCGCCGAGGCCCAGGCCGCTCCGGTGGACGAGGAGGTCGCGGACAGTCAGCTCCCGCGTGACGTAGGGGTCGTACATCTGGAACCACGGCAGGTAGCTGATGACCGGCGCGTCCCAGGCGAGCTTGCCTTCCTCGACCAGCAGGCCCAGCGCGGTCGCCGTGAAGACCTTGGTGTTCGAGGCGATGCCGAAGAGCGTCCGGGCGTCGACGGGCGCGGGATCGCCGAGCTTCCGGACCCCGTAGCCCTTGGCCACGATCACCTGCCCGTCCTTGACGATGGCCAGGGCCAGGCCCGGCACCTCGAAGGCCTTCATGATCCGGGCGGCCTCGGCATCAAGGCCGGGGGGCGGGGAAGGCGGTTTAAAGGTCGTGCCCGCGCCCGGCGCCAGCCCAACACCCGATGCGAGCCCAGCGCCGGACACTAGTCCAGTGCCGGATGCGAGCCCAGCGAGCCAGAAGGCGACGACGGCGAAAACTGCCAGAAGAGTGCTTCGCGAGCGGCGGGGCGGGACCATGGCTGACCTCCTTGCGATCAGTGCCGAAGCCATTTTTATACAATATCCCGGGGCCAAAAGAAAGCCGGCTATTAGCGCCTGGGTCTTCCTGCAGGTCTTCAAGGGCAGTCCGGAACCGGCCCGCTAGGGGTTCCATCGCTAGATTCTTAGGGCTAGGCTCGGACAACTGAGAAATCAGGATGCAAAACCCTTTTCGCCAAACTAAGGAAGCGCCGGATGAGTCAGGCGCCTGCGGCCACGCTGCGCCCCTTGCCTCTCGATTGACATCGGCGGGGGGGTAAGATAAGCTTCCCTGCACAGGGAGGAAAGTCAGGCCATGTCACTCGTATCCATCTATAGCCAGGGAAAAATCACCGACATCGAAACGACCTTGAAAAAGCACCGCAGGCTGAAGCCAAGGCCGGGGCTTCTCACCTCATTCAGCAACCGAGCCGGCGCGGTGGTTCTTGGGATTTTTCTCATTGCGTTCGGCGTTTCCTGCGGCTATTTCCTCTTCACCGAACGCCTCAACTTCTTCCGCACGGTCGTCATGATCCTTGGCGCTCTATGCGTGCCGCTCGGCCTGTGGATCCTGGCCAAGGCGTTCTATGCCTTCGGCAAATCCGCCCGCGCCCACAGCTTTTTCTTTTACGACGACTCCCGGATAGTCGTAGGGACGACGAAGCCGATCGATCAGGCTGACATTAAGCGGATCCAGCAAGCCGCCAAGCCGGAGAGGATCGGGATGCTCACAGCGCTCGCCCCGGGTTTCCTGGAAATTCCGGTCAAGGCCGTTGAACACATCGCCGTTCACGTGGCCAAGCCTCAACTCAACATCGACAAGATAACAATCAAGGGAGGCGGCGCCGCGATCGCGGTCGATTTCGACGTGCTCCTGCCCTCTCTCAATTTTTCGGGAATCAACGGCAACATGGCGTTAAATTCAATTTCCCAGTATTACACGCAGGCCACGAACACCTGCCTCCCGGCTTCGATCGAGAATCCCTGATAGCCAGGGGGAAGCCACCCCTCGGAATTCCCAGCGCGCTCGCGCACTCCCCTTCCGCCTCGGGCGGGCAGGGACTTGTACCAGGCCACCCATAATTACGGTGACACACAATTAATTACCGAAATAGGGGCCTGAACTTATTCTTGAAAACGCTGGAAACGGCCGTCAAGGAAGCGTATAAGGAAAGGGATATCCCATTCTGACTCGGTCCGGGATGGCCGGGCAAGCCGGCCGTCCGAAGGAGGTTCACGAATGGACCAGGAAAAACCCAAGATCTACGGCTACCGGTGGATGGTCTTGCTCGCCTTTATGCTGATCGCCATGATGACCCAGGTCCTATGGATCACGTTCGCCGCGATCGACACCGCCGCGGCACAGTTCTACGGGAAGTCGGACTTCATGATCGGCCTGCTGTCCATGAGCTTCATGATCGTTTACATCCCGATGGTCCTGCCGTCGGCCTGGGCGATCGACACCTGGGGCTTCAAGGCGGCGGTTGGCTTCGGCGCCGTCCTGACCGCCGTCTTCGCCCTGACCCGCGGGATCTTCGCCTCGAACTTCACCATCGTCCTTCTCTCGACGATCGGGATCGCGATCGGCCAGCCCTTCATCATCGGGGCCATCACCAAGGTCGCGGCCCGCTGGTTCCCGGCTGAGGAGCGGGCGACGGCCTCCGGGCTCGGCACGCTGGCCCTCTACCTGGGCCCCTTATTGGCCATGCTCCTTGGACCCTATCTCGTCCTGCACATCGGACTGCCCCGCATGCTCCTCATCTACGGCATCGCCACGGCCGCGGCGGCCGCCGTCTTCCTCTTCGTTGCCCGCGAGCACCCGCCGACCCCGGCAGGGCGCGACGAGCGCACCCTGATGCTCGACGGCCTAAAATCCATGATCCGCCAGCGCGACTTCATCATTCTCCTGTTCATGTTCTTTGTCGGGCTGGGCCTGTTCAACAGCGTCTCGACCTGGATCGACGTCATCATCCGGCCGCGCGGCTTTTCCATCACCCAGGCCGGAACGCTCGGCGGCCTGATGCTCGTCGGCGGGATCGTCGGCGCCGTCGTCGTCCCGCTCTTCTCCGACAAGCTCCGGCGCCGGAAGCCGTTCATCCTCCTGGCGCTCGGCGGTCTCCTCCCCGGCCTCCTGGGGATCACTTTCGCCGGGAGCTACGGATTTCTGCTCCTGTCCGGATTCGTGTTCGGGTTCTTCCTGCTGAGCGCGGGGCCCATCGGCTTCCAGTACGGGGCCGAGATCACTCATCCGGCGCCGGAGGGCACGTCCAACAGCCTGCTCATCGTCATGGGGCAGGTCTCGGGGATCGCCTTCATCATTGGCATGGACCTGCTCAAGTCGCCGACAACCAAATCCATGACCGTCCCGCTCCTGATCCAGGCGGGGTTGATCGCAATCGCGATCGTCTTCGCGGCCATGCTCCACGAGTCCCCGATCCACGCCAAGCAGGTGAGTTAGACCAAAGAGGTCGCGGACTCGGAGGAAGTCCCCCCGAGTCCGCAACCGCTTATAAAGAAAATCAGTTTGACTGCGCCGCCTGGATCGGGTCGGGGCGAACCGAAACCTTGCCGCTGTAGGTCTTGCCTCCGACGGTCAGCTTGACGACGTAGACTCCCGGCTCGGCCCCCTGCCCGCCCATGCCCCGGCCCCCGAAGCCCATCCCTCCCCCGGGGAACCCGCCCATGCCGGCGCGGATGATGGGCATGACGCTCCGCTGGATGTCGGCGTATTTCCGGTAGTTCGTTCCGAACTGCTCGAGCCCGGCCTGGGCGGTCTGGAGGGCCGTTTTCTGCTCGGCCGTGAGGTCGGCCCTCAGGAGGGCGGTCTCGATCTGCTTCTTGAGGTTCGAAACCATCCCCTGGACGGTCTGCGCGGGCGGGTCGAACCGGAGGTCCCAGGCGATCCGGTTGATGCCGGGCTCGGCCGTGTCGAGGATGTAGGTCGTCTTGAGGGCCCCGGTGGCGTCCACGATCTCGAGGGTGCCCGGCTTCTCGGGCTTGGCCTTGAGGTAGAAATTGAGCAAGGCCCCGGCCGGCGGGTTCTCCCCCTTGAAGAACAGGTCGCCCCGGCTGTACCCGCCGCGGCCGATCTCGAGCCAGCGCGTGCCCGGCTTGTTGACGTCGAAAAGAACGGCGTCCTGGCCGAGGACGCTGTCGGTCGCCCCGCGGAGGGCCGTGATGTCGTCCATGATCCAGATGCCGCGGCCGTGCGTCCCCGCGATGAGGTCGTTGTCGCGCGGGTGGATGAGGAGGTCATGGACGGGCACTGTCGGCAGGTTGAGGTTCAGGCTCGACCAGGCCTTGCCGCCGTCGCGGCTGAAATAGGCGCCGTACTCGGTCCCCAGGAAGAGGAGGTCCTTGTTCTTGAGATCCTCCCTGATGACGTAGACCGGCTTGCCGTCGGGCAGGTTCGCCGTGAGGTTCGTCCAGGTCTTGCCGTAGTCCGTCGTCTTGAACACGTAGGTGTGGAAATCGTCGCTGCGGTGCCCGTCGAAGGTCACGTAGCACGTGCCGGCGTCGAAGTGCGAGGCCTCGACCCGGCTGACCCAGGTCCCCTTCGGGACGAGCGGGATCGCGGCCCGGACGTTCGTCCAGGTCACGCCGTCGTTCCGGGTGAGCTGGACGTTGCCGTCGTCCGTGCCGACCCAGATGATGCCGGGGACGAGCGGCGATTCGGAGACGGTGATGATCGTGCAGTGCGTTTCGGCGCCCGTCACGTCGCGGGTGATGCCGCCGGAGGGCTTCTCGGGCGCGTACTTGGTCTTGTCGTTCGTCGTCAGGTCGGGGCTGAGGATCATCCACTTGTCGCCGCGGTCCAGGGACCGGAAGAGGTGGTTGCCGCCCATGTAGATCGTCTTGGGATTGTGCGGGGACGCGATAATGGGCGTGCTCCAGTTGAACCGGAAGGGCCCGCGCCTGCCGCCCCGCCATGGCCATCATCGCCTCTTCTGGCGACGGCACCGGCTGGGCCGTCGGCGCGGGCTTCTGGCCCGGCGCCGGCGGTTTCGGCTTGGCCGCGGGTTGGGGCGCCGGCTTCGCGGCCGGCTTGCCCGAGGGCTTCGCGGCCGGCTTGTCGGGATAGTAGTCCTTGTAATTGACGATATTCCCCTGCATCGGCCGGATGCTCTTCGTCTCCCGGGTCTCGACGTTCACCCGCAGGACCGAGCCGCCCTGGCTCTCGCAGTAAACCGTCCGCCAGTCGGTCGGGTCGTTCTGGGTGTGGAAGCCGTCGCCGCCCCCGATGTTGAACCAGAAGTCGGTCAGGATCGTCCCTTCGCGGCTCATCGAGGGGCCGCCCCAGGTGCCGTTGTCCTGGAGGCCGCCGTAGACGTAGTACGGGATCGCGCATGTCGACGCTCACGGCGTAGAACTGGGCGAAGACAGAGGTTGTCGTAGAAGACCCAGGTCTTGCCGTTGTCGTAGGTGATCGACGCCCCGCCGTCCTGGCCGACGTAGAAGCGGTTCTTGTTCGTCGGGTCGAGCCACATGGCGTGGTAGTCGGGGTGGAGGCCGCCGATCTGGGTCCAGGTCTTGCCGCCGTCGCTCGAGAAGTTCAGGTTCGTCGTCAGGAAGTAGGCCCACTTGTCCTCGACGGGGTTGATATAGATATGGCTGTAGTAGAACGGCCGGTTGTTCATCCGGTTGACGAACTGCCAGGTCGCCCCGCCGTCCTCCGTCCGGTAAACGCCCGTGCCGAGCTTGGTCATGTCGGCGTAATCGGGGTTGGGCTTCCGGACGTCCTTTTCGGTGACCTGGGCGGTCGGCTGGAAGGTGGCCTCGACGACGGCCATGAGGACCTTGGGGTTCGAGCGGGAGATGGCCAGGCCGATCCGGCCGGTGTCGCCCGAGGGGAGCCCCTTGGTCAGCTTGGTCCAGGTCGCGCCGCCGTCGGTCGATTTGAAGATGCCGCCGTTCGGGCCCCCGGAATCGAAGCGCCAGGGCTGGCGGAGCCGCTGCCAGAACGAGACATAGAGGATGTCCGGGTTCGTCGGGTCCATGACCAGGTCGATGGCGCCCGTCTTCCCGTCGTTGGGCAGGCCGTTGCCGAGCTTGACCCAGGTCTTGCCGCCGTCGGTCGTCTTGAACAGGCCGCGGTCGCCCGTGTAGCCCCAGGGATGGCCCGAGGCGGCCACGTAGACGATATTGGGGTCGGTCGGGTGGGTCCGGATGCGGCCGACCGTCTGGGTCGTCTCCAGGCCCATCCGGGTGAAGGTCTTGCCGCCGTCGGTCGATTTATAGACGCCGTCGCCCCACGAGACGCTGTTCCGGACGCAGGCTTCGCCCGTCCCGACCCAGATGATGTTCGGGTCCTTCTGGAAGAACTTCACGTCGCCGATCGAGGAGGAGCCGTACTTGTCGAAGATGGGCTCCCAGGTCGTGCCGGCGTTCACGGACTTGAAGACGCCGCCGGACGCCCCGGCGACGAGGACGTTGGTGAAGTCGCTTTCGAGGGCCTCGAAGGCCGAGATGCGGCCGACCATGTTGGCCGGCCCGATGCTGCGCCATTTGAGGTGCTTGATCAAGGCCTGGTTCGGGTCCTGGGGCGCGTTCTGGGCCGAGAACGGTCCGGCCAGGGCCAGGGTGACGACCAGAAGAAAGGTCACGCGAAGCGCGGTTTTCAGCCTGTTTTTCATGGGGTCCTCCATTTATGATCATTCACGTTCGATCAGCTTCAGGACGGCCTTCAGGGAAGCGATGTCCGGCTGTCCCTCGGCCGTCTCCTTGCCCGGGGCGAGAGAGGCGTAGGTCAGGGGCGCGCCGAAGAAAGGTCCGGCGATCCGGGTGATGAGGCCGAGCTTGCCGAGGCCGAGGGCGACGACGTTCTTCCGCGTTTCGTAGAGGGAGAAGAGCCGGGCGCAGTCCTGGACGCTCTGGACGCGGCAGATGATCTTGGCGATATCGCCGCCCAGGTCAAAGCACTCCTCGATCTTGAGAAGGAGGATCTGTTTGAGCGGCGTCTCGGTGTGGTTGTGGTAGGAGACGATGATCCGGCAATGGTGCTCCCTGGCGGCCGCCAACACCGGGTCCCGGAATTGCGGCGGGAACTCGAGCTCGATATCCACGTAAGCCGCCCCGGCCGCGATCGCGGCCAGGAGGGCCGCCATCCTGGCGTCGTCGGGGCGCGTCCCCGGACGGCACGTGGCGACCAGCTTGAGCGGGGCGGAAAAAAGCTCCTTGATCTCGACAAGCGACAGGCCGGTCTTGTCGATCCGGATCTCAGCCAGCTCGAGCCCCTTCAGGGCGGCCCGGCATTCGTCGAGGGTGGGTTCGGCGATGCTTACACAGATCATGGGCATACTCCTCCCCGTTCATTAGACGGCGGGACCGCCGCTTTCTTCCATGTCATGTTCTGTCAGCTCTCAAGGCCGCGAGGCTCAGGATGAGGACCGCCGCGGCGCACACCGTCTTGCCGGCGCCGATCACGGAGATGCCGGCCAGCGACACCCCTCTGAGAACGTCGAGGTAATGAAAGGAGATGGCCCCGGCAAGAGACCCGCCCAAGTAAAGGGCCAGGACCACGCCGACCGCGGTGATATGAGGCCGGAGCCGTTTTCGCCTGACGGCCCTCACGGCCAGGAAAAGAAGGCCCGATGTCGCGGCGGCGATCAGGGCCAGGAGGGGCCTTTGATAGGACTGCCGGGCGTAATAGAGGTCCATTCCGACGATGATCCTCCTCCCCAATTCCGACAGCCGTCGGCCGACGTGGAAGATCTCAAAGAAGGCGGCAAGAAAGAGGACCGTTGCGGAGACCGCCCAGAGCCACCACTCCCCTTCCGGGCCGGCGAGGCGCAAGCGGGCCGGGCGCCGCCGGAGGGCGTTGGCCGCGCAGGCCAGTCCGCCCAGGATGATCAGGGCGAGGAGGGCGAGCCGGACCGAGCCGGGAGGATCATGGAAGACCTCGGGCTCGGGCGGCCGTCCGCCGGGCAGGAAGGGGGTGTCCGGATTGAGCGTGTTCGGGATAGCGTAGACCCGTATTTTGCCGAATTCCGGCTCGGCCTCGTGCCCGTTCGGCACCCTGACGGGAATGGCCTCCGCATTGGCGCCATTCGTCCTCGTCCGCCAATCTCCCGTCGGGGACACCCATATGACCAGCTGGACGAAGGCCATCTTCTCCTGCTCCGTGACGTTGATCCTGAACGGATACGTGCCGCCGCTTTGGACCGGGATAGGCGGGCTGGGTGCCGGCAGGCGCCCGGCCGCCAGGTGGCTTTTCCCCAGCAGGTAGATGTTGACCACGAGATGGGACGATCCCGGAACGTTCCCGAGCGTGACGCGGACATCCATGGGGCTGCCGACGACGGCGTAGCGCGGCGCTTCGACGGTCAGCCAATTCGCATAGGGAGAGTGGAACAAGCTGAGGAAAGCCCAGACCCCGGCAAAAATAAAGAACAGAACTGCCGCGAAGATCAGGCCCCTCGGCGTTTTTTTCGGCATGCGCTCCGTTCTATTACGGTTAGGCCGCCGGGGCGGGCCATTATGGATCGGCGTGAAAGCCCGGCCGGCACCCGTGATGTTAAATCACCCCCTCCTCGGAAGTCAAACCGGCCGGGGGCGCAACGCAAAATTAGCCTTCGGGCGGCCTCATTCGGTAATGAGTCGGCTGTCACCGTATTATAGAGGATTGGACTTCGGTGATGGCTGAAGCGATAGAAGAAAAATGCGAAGGGGGTGTTCCCGGAGGAGGGCGTGTGGAGGGCGGAGCGGGCACGGTTCCCCGACCAAGGGTCGGGGAGAGCGAAGCCCGGAACCGAAGCGGGTTTGGCTCGCCGGGACAAACCCGCGACCCGACAGAGGGAATCCCCCGAGCTCAACCCTAAAAAAAAGCTGAAGCTCGCACCGAAGTTCGACAACATTATTGACAGGGCGCGGGGGCCGGCGCTATAGTCCTTGCGGACAAAAGGAGCCAACATGCCCACGAAAGCCAAAAGCCCTCACCTGCCGTTCGGCGACCAGCAGACGGCGCCCTGGTACGGCAAGGACATCCTCTCGGTCAAGCAGTTCAGCCGGGCGGACCTCGAATACATCTTCGGCGTCGCCCACGAGATGCGGATCATGGTCGAGCGGGTCGGCACGTTCGACCTCCTCAAGGGCAAGATCCTGGCCAACCTGTTCTACGAGCCGTCGACGCGGACCTCGTCGTCCTTCATGGCGGCCATGCAGCGGCTCGGCGGCGCCGTCATCCCCATCAGCGAAGTGAAGTATTCCTCGGTCGCCAAGGGCGAGAGCCTGCCCGACACGGTCCGGACGCTCGGCTGCTACGCCGACGTGATCGTCATCCGGCATCCCGAGGTCGGCTCGGCGGCCCTGGCCGCCAAGTCACGCCGAGAAGCCCGTCATCAACGCGGGCGACGGCGTCGGCGAGCATCCGACCCAGGCCCTCCTCGACACCTTCACCATCCGCGAGGAGCTGGGGACCGCTCGACAACCTGACGGTCACCATGCTCGGCGACCTCAAGTACGGCCGCACGGTCCATTCCCTGGCCCGCCTGCTGACGCGGTTCGACGGGACGCGCCTGAATTACGTCTCGCCCGATATCCTGCGCATGCCCAAGGACGTCATGGACGAAGTCGCCGCGAAGGACGTGCCCCAGGCCGAGTACACGTCGCCTCGAAAAGGTCCTGCCCGAGACCGACGTCCTCTACGTCACCCGCGTCCAGAGGGAGCGATTCGAGGACCCGGCCGTCTACGAGAGGGTGAAGGACGCTTTCGTGGTCAACGCCCGAGGTCATGCAAGCCGCCAAGGAGCGGATGATCGTCATGCACCCCCTGCCCCGCGTCGCCGAGATCAGCCAGGATTTCGACGACGACCCGCGGGCGGCCTATTTCCGCCAGATGGAGTACGGCCTCTACGTCCGGATGGCCCTGCTGGCCATGGTCCTCGGCAAGGCCTGATAACGGCCGGCGGCCTAGGCCTCGATCTCGCGGTACCGCTTCTCGGCGAACCTGAGCAGGGCGGCGCAACCCAGCCAAGCGAGCGCCGTCAGGGCCGCGAAGAGCGAAACCAGGATCGTCCCTCCCGAAAACCCCGCCCTGACCAGGAAGCGGATCAAGAAATACAGCCCGGTCAGGATGCCGATGTCCGCGCACATCGCCAGGAGGACGTTCAGGTTCTGCTTGATCGCCTTCTGAGGGTTCGTCCAGTCGAGGAGCGGCCGGGCCAGGTCGATCATCATGCCCACGGCCGTGAGGCAGGACGCCCGCGACGAGCGAGAGCCCGGCGGCCGCCGCCAGGTGCGCGGCCTTGAGGTGGAGGAGCCAGGCGGCGACGGCGGAGGCCGTGACCGTCCCAGAAGGCGACCAGATAGGAATGCAGGAACTTGGCCGCGACCTGCTCGCGCGGCGAGACCGGGATGACCTTGCGAGATCCAGAACTGGCTTCCCTCCCGGGAGAAGGTCGACGAGGACGTCCCGTTGAGGCTGCCGCAGACGATCATGAAGGCGGCCGACGCCAGAATGACGACGAGCGGGTTGGCGCGAGCGTCATGACCTTGAGCGATGGCGTCCGCGTCTCCCCTCCCCGAGCCCGACCTGGCCATCAGGACGAAGAGGACCGGGAGGATGACGATGACGAGGGTCCCGTTGAGGAGGAAGATCGGGCGTCCGGTTCATGATCCGCCATTCCCGGGCGAAGATCGCCCGCACGGGGTTGCGGCCCGACGAGATCCGCTGCGACATCTGGGCCCGGGACAGCAGGCGCCGGCGGCCGGAGACCTCGGCGAGCCCGACGAGGCCCCGGTAAAAGAGCTTTTCCGCGAGGAGCAGGATGGCCGCGAAAAGGAGGAGCGACGCCCCGGCGAAAAGCGCCAGGTTCAGGAGCCCCGAGGCCGAAAAGCCGCCGGCAAGGGCCTTCGTCGCCCAGATGCTCGGCGGGAACCTCGCGCCGACCCGGTTGAGCAGGCTGTCGGGGGAGGTGAAGAAGCTGGTCATCGCCCCGCCGGCGAGCCCGCCGCGGGCGGACGGACCCAGCAGAACTGGAGGCCCATGCCCACGGCGATCAGGAGAACGCTGCCGGCGAGGATCAGGGCGTCCTTCTTCCGGCTGAGGTTGACGAAGCGCATCATGAGGACGACCAGGAGCGAGACGACGGCCAGGGGGATGACCGGCAGGAGGAGATAGACCAGGACGCCGTTCGTCCAGTACGGCAGCCCCCCGCGGGCCAGGACCCCGTAGCCGACGAGGACAGGCAGGACGATGATCATGACCGTCAGATACTCGTTGATCATGATGACGGCGAATTTCGAGGCCATGACCTCGAACGGCTTGAGCGGCAGGGGGATGAGGAATTCGAGGTCCCGGGAAAAATAGAAGGCCGAGATCACGTAGTAGAGCCCGAAGAGGAGGATGAAGAGCTGCCCGCCCATGATGCCCAGGGTCAGGAGGGCGCGCTCCTGGCCGAGGGGCTTGAGGGCGAGGTAGATCGTCTGGACGAGGAGGATGAGGCCGTAGACGGACGGGCAGGACCCCGAGGGCCGCGAGCCCGACGAGGGGGACGAGCCAGCGGTCCTTCTTCTCCTTGAACAGCCGGTGGCGGAGGACGGACAGGCCGAAATTCGACTTCAGGCCGGCCCGGACGAGGGTCAGGAACCGTCTCATTTCTCGGTGAGCTCCAGGAAGATCCCCTCGAGGGACTGGTCCGACCGGTCGAGCTGCTTCAGCTCGTCCATCGTCCCGCAGGCGATGAGGCGGCCCTTGTTGATGATGCCGATCCGGTCGCAGAGCTTTTCGGCGACCTCCATGATATGGGTCGAGAAGAAGAGCGTCTTGCCCTGGTCGCAGTGCTCGCGCATGAGCTCCTTGATGGAGTGGGCGGCCCGGGGGTCGAGCCCGACCAGGGGCTCGTCGAGGACCATGACCCGGGGCGCGGGGAGGAGGGCGGCGGTCAGGACGATCTTCTGCTTCATGCCGTGCGAGTAGCTCTGGATGGGGTTCGCGACGGCCTGGCCGAGCTCGAAGATCTCGAGCCATTTCCCGATCCGGTCGAGGCGCTCGGCCTTCGGGACGCCGTAGACGTCGCCGATGAAGTTGAGGTACTCGAGGCCGGTCAGCCGCTCATAGACGGCGGGATAATCCGGGACATAGGTCGTGATCGCCTTGCATTTCAGGCCCTCTCTCTGGGTGTCGAGGCCCTCGACGGTGACCGTCCCTGCGTCGGGCCTGAGCAGGCCGACGATCATCTTGATCGTCGTCGTCTTGCCGGCGCCATTCGGCCCGAGGAAGCCGAAGATCTCGCCGGACCTGACGGTCAAGGTGAGGTCGTCGACGGCCTTGACCTTGCCCTTGTTGTAGCTCTTGGAGACATGGTTGAGTTCGATCACGGGCCGCTCCTTCGGGGATGTTTATAGCATAGAAGGCCAAAGAATTCTAAGCGTCTGTTCCCGGAACCGGCTGAGCCCCCCCCGGACCCGCGTCCCCGGGATCCCGCGAAGAGGGTTGAATTCGGCCTCCTGGGAGGGTTATATTGAGGACGAGAAAGGAGGCGTGATGAAAAACCTGAAGGTCGAGGTCGTCAAGGTCAAGGAGCGCTGCGGGGCCAGGCACAAAGCCGGCGATCATTTCTTCATCCGGGGACTGGGCATGATCGAGATCCCGAAGGGCAAGAGAGTCTGCCTGTTCGCCCTCAACTCCCTTTTCCCCTTCCTGACGGCCAAACAGCGGGAGGACGAGCTTCCCGGGGACGACTGGATCTCGGAGACCGACATTCTCTCCTGCCCCGACCCCAAGGGCGTCGTCTTCAAAGTGACGGCCTTGGAGAAATGACCTCGCGATATCGGAAACACGTGACGAGGTGGTCGTTGACGAGGCCCGTGGCCTGGAGGTGTGAGTAGACGATCGTCGAGCCGACGAACTTGAAGCCCCGGGCCTTGAGGTCCTTGCTGATGAGGTCGGAGAGGGGCGTCCGGGCGGGCATCTCGGAGAATGACTTCAGGCGGTTGACGACCGGCCTCCCGCCGACGAAGCCCCAGATGTAGCGGTTGAACGAGCCGAATTCTCTCTGGACCTCGAGAAAGCGCTTGGCGTTGTTGACCGCCGCCAGGATCTTCAGCCTGTTCCGGATGATCCCGGCGTCGGCGAGCAGGCGCCGGACGTCGCGGGCCGTGTAGCGGGCCACCCTGGCCGGGTCGAAACCGTGGAAAGCCCTCCGGAAATTCTCCCGCTTGTCGAGGATCGTCCGCCAGCTCAGCCCGGCCTGCATGCCCTCGAGGATCAGGAACTCGAAGATCTTCCTATCGTCGTGGAGCGGCCTCCCCCATTCCTCGTCGTGGTAGGCGGTCATCCGGGGGTCTCCGCCGTCACCCCAGCACCGGGCCGTTCTTTTTTTCGCCGCGTTTTTCTCTTTCGCCTTTATAGGCTCGGTCATTCAGGCCCTCGTCATGCGCGCAGGTTCGAGGCGATTCTACCCGAATGCCGCGGGGAAAGAAAGAACGCGCCGGAGGAAGCCCAAAGCTCGGGGAAAGAGGGGCTGGCGTTCGGCCCGCTTCCGGATGTAGAATGGGGCCAAGGGGAAAGTCATGGGCAGGAAGCCGGTGGTCGCCGCCCTATTCTTCTGCCTCCTCGTCATCCCCCTCCTCGGCTTCCCGCCACCGCTTCGAGGGGAGATGCGGGACGTCCGGGTCAAGGTCGTGGCCGACGAAGAGTGGCGGCGCGACCCCGATTGGATCCGGAAGGCCGAAGCCGGTTTGGGCGTTGTATCGGCCGACTTCGAGAGGTCGTTCGAGATCCGTCTTCTCCCCGTGAAATTCGGCGCGTGGGATTCGGACGATTCCGTCGCCTCAATGGAAAAGCTGGCGAACGGCCTGGATTCCGGCGCCGACAGGGAGGGTTGCGACGTCCTCATCGCCTTGACCGCCCAGCCCAACCTGAGCCGCGGCCTCCTCGGCTATTCGCTCTTCAGGGAGGGCCTCGTCATGGTCCGGGCTGCGGGAGACGCGGCCGGGTTGGCCAGGACCTTGAAACATGAGATCGGCCATCTCTTCGGGGCCGTGCACATCCCCCGCCCGGCCTCGGTCATGGATGTCTTCCTCCAGGGGACGGACTTCGATGACCTCAACCGGGAAGCGGTCAAGCTCGTCCGGGGGCGCCTTTTCAACACCGTCGAGTTCCCGATCCCCAAACCGGTCCGTCCCGCGGCGATCGAGCTCTACGCCCGGATCTGCGCCGTCGTAGAATCCTCCGAGCTCCGGCGGAAACCGGGCCGGAAGGACCTCGCGGCGGCCCGCGAGTCTCTCGACGAAAACGGCCCGGGGGAGGCCCCGGACCTCGACGACGCCCATCTCCTCCTGGCCCAGATCTGCATCGAGGAAAAGCGGTACGACGATGCCGCCCGGGCCTGCCGGGCGGGGCTGAAGATCCGCCCCGGGGACCTCGAGGCCCAGAACCTCCTCGGCATCATCGACCGCAAGCAGGGCCGGATCGACGAGGCCATCCGGAAGTACCAGGCCGTGCTCAAGGCCGATCCCAGCTATCCCCGTGTCCACTACAACCTCGGCATCGCGTACGCCAAAAAAGGAGACCTCGGATCCGCCCAGGCCGCATACGAGAAGGCGGTCGAGCTCAGGCCCCGTTCCGCCGAAGCCCATAACAACCTCGGAGAAACGCTCCTTCGCCGGGGGAACATCGGCGAGGCGGAGAAGGAACTAGGCCTGGCCGTTTCGCTCGACCCGCGGTACGCCCTGGCCCTGGCCAATCTGGCCGACCTGGCCCTCAGAAAAGGGGACCTCGCGGAAGCGCGCGAGCGCCTCGACAAGGCCCTCACGATCGATCCCGAGATCCCGAGCGCCTGGACCGTCTCCGGCAACCTGGCTTCCCGGGAGGGGCGGCCGGCGGAGGCCGCCCAGCGCTACCTGAGGGCCGTCGCGATCGACCCGGAATACGACAAGGGCTGGTTCAACCTGGGCGTCCTTCAGTTCGGGATGAACGAGCCCGGCCAGGCCAGGGCCAGCTTTGAAAAGGCTGTCGGCATCAATCCGCGCTTCGCCGAGGCCCACGCCAGCCTCGGCTGCTGCCTGATCAAGCAGGGCAGGGTCGACGAAGGGGTCGCGGAGATCCTCGCCGCCGAGAAGCTCGGCTTCCACTCGGCCATCACCCACCTCAACCTGAGCTTCGCCTACATCACGAAGGACAAGCTCGACGACGCGATCGCCGAGGCCGAGCGGGCCATCGCCCTCGACGCCTCGCAGCCGTTGGCCTACAACAACCTTGGGATCGCTTTCACGAAAAAGGGGATGCTGTCCGAGGCCGAGCGGCAATTCGAAAAGGCCGTCCGGGCCGACCCCCGCTGCAGGGACGGCTGGCTCAACCTGGCGAACGTCTGCTACCAGACGGGAAGGGCCGACCTGGCCCTGGGGCATCTGCTGGAGGCCTTCAAGCTCGGCCCGAAGGACGGGGCCCTCTGCAACAACATCGCGGTGCTCTATTTCAGGAAGGAAGAATACCGAGCCGCCCTGGAATACGCCGAGAAGGCCGAGGCCGCGGGTTTCAAGGTCGACCCCGACTTCCTGGCCGCCATCAAGAAGAGGCTCAGCGGAGCCGGCGGTACTTGATGAGGAGCGAGCCGGGCGCCTCGGGGATCTTGATCGAGAGCCCAGCGGCGAGCTCGCGTCCGCTCTTCATGACCGTGATCCCGTAGTCCTCGTAGGACACCTCGTAATCGCCCGCCGGGTCGAGCCCGCTGAGGCTTGACGGCGATCGTCGCCGCGGCCGCCAGCTGTCGCCGGAAGGCCAGGACGATCCCGTCGCGCTCCTCGGGCCGGTCCCACTGGAACGCCGTCCAGGCCTCGTCCGAGGTCGAATATTCGCGTGAGCGGATAGAAATCGCCGAAAAGGTAGGGCCGGAGGGCCCGGAACTCGGCGACGTCCTCGAGCGCCTGGCCGACGTTGAACGAGCCGTTGAGCTCCCAGCCCATGACGACGGCGCCCGCCCATCGAGCTCCGGAAATAGTATTTGCTGCGGGTTGTTGTTGCCCGTGCCGCTCGCCGGCAGGTAGAGGTGAAGGCCGTAGGTGTGGCACTGGTACCCGTTGGGCTCGAAGTACGAATAGTCGGTCCGCCAGAGCGGGATGCTGCGGCCGGTCGTCTCGAGGTCGATCCGCCGCCCGCCCGAGGCGCAGTTGTCGATGAGCAGGCCCGGGTCCCTTGCGAGGAGGCGCGTCCCAGAAGGCGTAGAGCCCCTCGATGTGCTTCATCTCGGCGATGCCGACCCGGTCGGGCGCGTCCATGGCCTTCCAGTACGGCGCCGGGTCGAAGTTGAAATCCTGGCGGTAGATCGTGATGCCCTCGGTCCGGATGAAGTTCGAGATGTGGTCGGTCAGCCACGTCAGGGCCTTCGGGTTGCCCAGGTTGAGCAGGCGGTTGGGGTTCCCGGGGAGCTTGGTCAGCCACTCCGGGTGCTCGCGGTCGAGCCAGGTCCCCTCGTAGACGCGCTCGGGCTCGAACCAGAGGACGAACCCTTTCCCTCCGCATTTTTGCGCGGCCTCCGTGACGGGCTTCAGGCCGCGCGGGAAATTGGTCTTGTTGACCTCCCAGGTGCCGACACCCGACCACCAGTTCCTTGGTCGCGTTCTCGTACCAGCCGGCGTCGATCCAGCAGGCGTCGGGCTCGATGCCGAACTGCTTGAGGCGGTCGATCATGGCCAGGGCGTAGCTTTCCGTGGCGCAGACATACTCGTTGCAGGGGAACGGCCCGCCGAAGCCGACGCCGTGGCTGAGCGGCAGGACGAGCGGCTTCCCGCCGGGCCGCGGCGTGTGATGGGCCAGGATGAAGCGGCGGAAGAGGTTGTGGCCGGCCATCCGGTCGCTCCCCTGCCAGAAGAGGAGAGCGACCGAAGGCGTGCGGACATCTTCGCCCGGAAGGAGCTTGAAGCGGGTCTTGACCATCCCCGCGTCGAGGCTCAGGCCGTGCCCGGACGCCCGCCGGACGGCGGCCGTCCACGACCCGCTCCAGCCGATGGCGGCCAGGACCCCGCGCCCGGACCCGGCCATGTTGAAGAACGGCAGGGCCGTCGTATCGGAGGAGCGGCCGGACGACGTCCCGAAGACGATCTCGCCCCTGTCGGCGAGGACGTCCTCGATGGGGCCGAAGTCCGAGCGTTCAGCGCTGCTGCCTCGCGCCCGGTAGAGCTTCACGGGCCCGGCGAATCCGGGGAGGTCGGCGGCGCAGGCCAGGAGGTTCTCGATGACCGGCGAATCGGCCGTGCCTTCGTTCTTGAGCCGGAGGACCCATTCGGCCGCCGGGAAGTCCTTGTAGATCGTATAAACGGCGGTGATCCTGAGCCGGGTCGCCGGGTCGGAGTAGACGACCGTCCTGACGGTCCTGTCCGCGGCCTGCTCGGTGCGGGACGTCACCTTCCACGCGCCGATGAAGCCGGGAGACGCTTTTCCTCCGTAATTGAAGGAGAAGGGCGGCGACGCCGTCCGGTCGACCGAAGCGGCCACGAACTTGTCGAGGCTCGCCCGGTCATGGGAAGCCGCAGCGTCCCACGCCCAGGTGGGCAGGGCTAAGGTCAAGACGAAGAGCGCGCAAACGATCCATCTCCCTGTTTTCATTCGAACTCCCTCCCTTACATTTTTCACGAAGAGCTCATTTCGCCGGCGCGGGAACCAAACCCGACGGCGGGATGTCCGCGGTCGGAAGCAGGCGCGGCGCCTTCCGCATTCCGAGGGCCCGTTCCAGGCCGTAGGCCAGCCTGATGAGCGCGGGCTCGCTCCAGGCCCTGCCGATGAAGGAGATCCCCACGGGCAGGCCGTTGACCCAGCCGGCCGGCACGCGTGATGCTCGGGATAGCCCGCGACGGCCGCGAGCGAGGAGCTCCCGCCCGTGTCCCGGTCGCCGTTGACGAGGTCGGTCATGTGGGCCGGCCCGTTCGTGAGGACGACGAGGGCGTCGAGCTGGTGCTTGGCCAGCACGGCGTCGATGCCCTTGGCCCGCATGAGGTCGCGGCCCTTGGCCAGCGCGTCGCGATAGGCCTTGTCCGTTAGCGGGCCTTTTTTCACCGCCTCCTCCAGGATCTCCTGGCCGAAGAACGGCATCTCCCGGTCGGCGTTCTTCCGGTTGAACTCGATGAGGTCCGCGACGCTGCGGGCCGCGGCGCCCGGCCTCGCCGCGAGATAGGCGGCCAGATCGGCCTTGAACTCGTAGAGAAGGACCTCGTATTCCGAGCGCCCCGTCTTGCCGAGCGTGGGGAATTCGACGGGGTCGATGACCTCGGCGCCTTCCTTCCTCATGGCTTCGACAGCCACCTGGAGAATGGGGTCGAGCTTCGGGCCGAAGCCGAAGGACTTCGCCCGCAGGACGCCGATCCGGGCGCCCGCGGAGCCCGCCGGGCTTGAGGAACTCCCGGTAGTCGGCGAGCAAATGGGCTTGGCTCTCCTTTGTCGCGGGGTCGCGACGGGTCGATCCCCGTCATCGCGCCCAGCAGCGTCGCCGCGTCGGCGACAGTGCGGGCCATCGGCCCGGCCGTGTCCTGGGAATGGGAGATCGGGACGATCCCGGAACGGCTGACGAGCCCGACCGTCGGCTTGATGCCGACGATGCCGCAGACCGACGAGGGCGAGACGATCGATCCGTCCGTTTCCGTGCCGACGCCCACAGCGGCCAGGTTGGCCGACACGGCCGCGGCCGAGCCCGAGCTCGAACCGGACGGGTTGCGGTCGAGGGCGTAGGGGTTGCGGGTCTGCCCGCCGCGGCCGCTCCAGCCGCTCGACGGACCGGGACGAGCGGAAGTTCGCCCACTCGCTGAGGTTGGTCTTGCCGAGGATCACGGCGCCGGCGGCCCGCAGGCGCCCCGCGACGAACGCGTCGCGGACGGGCTTCGAGCCGAGGAGGGCGAGCGAGCCCGCCGTCGTCTCCATCTTGTCGGCCGTGTCGATGTTGTCCTTGATCAGGACCGGGATGCCGTGGAGCGGCCCGCGCGGGCCCTTTTCCCTACGCTCGCGGTCGAGCCCGCGGGCGATGGCCAGGGCGTCGGGGTTGGTCTCCAGGACCGCGTTGAGGCCGGGCCCATTCCGGTCGATCTCGTCGATCCGTTTGAGGTAGAGGGCGACGAGGCTTTCCGAGGTCGCGGCCCCGGAGGCCATCATCTCCTGGAGCTCGGCGATCGTCTTCTCCTCGAGCGGGAACTTGACGGGAGCGGCCTTTTCCGGCGGTTGTTTGGCCCCGGGCGAACAGGCCGCGGCCAGCACCGCAACGAGGAGCGCTGCGCTGAGGATCCATGATTTTCGGGGTCTAGCCATCGCCTGCCTCCCTGGATCAAGAATCGGAATCTCGCGCAGACCGGGCCGCGATTCCCTGGTGTGAGCCCAACATAGGGCGGGAAGGGTTCCGATGTCAAGGGCATCGGCCGAAATTTCCCTGCCCGAGGTGAGACGTCAAAGACCGGAGGCTCGTCATTTGGCTATGACGGCCGAAATCGTGAATCTTGACCCGTTCGCCGACGCTAAGCCCCGGCATTCATGCCGCGGACTCGAGGGGTTGACTTAAGGTTCTTTACCTATTATAATATGTAAAGCAATATTTATTTTGTAAAGGATACTCCGATGACTGTCGTTACCGTTTCTTCAAAAAGCCAAATCACTTTGCCCGCGGCGGCCTGCCGGACTGTCGGAATAAAGCCACACGACAGGGTCTTGATCGAGGTCCGGACGGGAACGATCATCGTCCGGTCCGCCCCCGACTTCATGCGATTCAAGGGAGTCCTCGGAAAGGCCCTGGACCGGGAAGCCGAGCGCGCGGCCATGGCCCACGCGGTTGCCGAGCATCGGAAAAAGCGGTCATGACGTCCTGGTTCGTCGACGCCAACGTTTTCCTTCGGTTCCTAACGGTTGACGATCAAGGTCAGCACGAGAGGGCCGCGCGCCTTTTCGAAAAAGCCGCGAGAGGTCAGGCCCGGCTCGTCTGCGGGCCGCCGGTTCTTTTCGAGCTCGCGTGGACGCTCCGGGCTGCCTATAAGACACCCGCGGCGAAGGTCCTGGAGGTCCTGAGCGCTATTTATTCCATGCCGGGCTTGACCCTGACGGACGAACCGCTCGTCGCCGGCGCCCTGACCTTGGCGTCGGAAACAGGGGTAGAGTTCGCGGACGCCTATATCGCAGCGAACGCCAGGGCTGTGTTGTGCTCCGGAGTCGCGACGTTCGACCGCAAGGATTTCGTCCGCCTCGGCATCGGGATCGCTGATCTCTGATCCCGGCGGAGATCACTTGGGCAGGGATTCCCCCGAAAAGTGGACGAAGGAGAAGCACTCCGGGATGTGGGAATCGTAGACGCCGTGGCGGTTGAGGGCCCAACCCGGGTGCGGCTCGGCCTTGACGCCGCAGTACTCGAGAAGCTCGAAGCGCGAGAAATCCATCCGCCAGACGTCCCCGTCTCGGGGCGGCACGGGCCGGCTGCCCGCCAGCATCTTCATCCCCGCCCAGGGGAAGGCGACCTCCGCCGTCCAGCCGTTGTCGATGTTCGAGGCATCGTTGATGGTGCCCGCCACGTGGACGCCGGACCGGAGCCCGGGGAAATCCCAGTCCATGAACGCCCAGCGTGCCCCGCGCGGATGCTTGCCCCAGCGGGAAGCGTCCTGGAAGCCGCCGAGGACGTCCACGCGCCGGGAGAGCAGGTCGAGCTCGGGGACGTCGAAACGGCTCCCGCGCTTGTAGGCGTCCTGCCAGACGTAGAGGACCTCATAGATCGTGCCGAGGGCATTGATCTGGAACTCGTAGTAGCAATCCTCCCCGCCGATGAAGATCTCGACGTCGTTCTCGGTCCAGACGAAGGAATCGCGCTCGGTCAGGCGGGCCCGGACGTTGGGCTCCTCGACCCAGAAGGCGACGTATAGGGCCTCGTCATCCCAGAGCGAGGCCATCCGGGTTTCGAGGAAGCCCGGCGCGCCGCTGACGAGGTCGACGAAGCGCCGCGATTTCGGCGCCTTCTGCCATTCCGGCTTGTCCAGCCGGCCATCGATCCCGACCCTGCGCGGCGCTCTGAGACAGGTGTAATGGGCCAGGTCTTTTTCATCGCATCCGTAGGGGGGGGTTATGGTCATTTTCACTCCTTGCCGACGACGCGGCTGCGTCGTTCGAGAAGCAGGGCGTCGCGCCATCGGCCGTTCAATTTCCCGATTTTTTCCCTCGTCCCGACGGCCCGGACCGCCGGCCAGTGCTCGGGCCGCAGGGGAACAATAGGCATGCCGCTATTTCCTCGTCAGCAGTTGTTCGATCCGGTAGCCCGTGGCTAGATAGAACTGGAGATCGAAGGCGTTGTCGTCGAGGTCGATCGGCGTCGTCCCCGTCAGGCGCATGAACTCCGTCTCGATCTCGTGGGCCCTGCCGCGCGGGCGGGGGCCGGAGTCCGGCCCGAACTCGCGCCAGAACGCGTCCCAGAGCTCCCGGGCCCGCGGCGGAAGGTCCGGCAGGCTGACGCGCGGCTTCCCCTGCTCGTCGATTCGGATCCAGTTCTCTTGGAGGGCGCGGATGAGGGGATAGGGGTGCGACTCGCCGAGGGCTCCCGAAAAATAATGGAACGTCCGGGCGTCGTTGATGTACGTGTAATAGATGTCCCAGAGCGGTTCCTCGGACGCGAGCCAGGCGGTGCCGTACTTGGCGACCAGGTCGAATCCGTCCGAATAGCCGACGAGGGTCAGGTCCTTCGGGTCGAGGGTGCGGTCGCTGTAGTAGAACGGCACGTAGGATTCCGCCAGGGCGCGGACGGTCTCGTAGCGGGCCGGCCGCCCGACGAGTCCCGGATAGCGCGATTGGGCGTTCGAGCCGAAGAGCTTGGTGCGGGGGTCCTGACAAACGA
The DNA here is from genome assembly GCA_963796835.1 of Candidatus Aminicenantota bacterium. Classification (GTDB taxonomy): domain Bacteria; phylum Acidobacteriota; class Aminicenantia; order Aminicenantales; family Saccharicenantaceae; genus DATKJS01. The sequence goes on from CAWCND010000011.1 coordinate 40,745, forward strand.
CGAGATTATGGTCCGCGTCCTGGCTCGCCTCGAGCAGGACAAGGAACGGCTTGCGGCCGTGGAGATAGTCGACGGCGTAGGCGAACATCGCGCCTTCGAAGCAATGAGCCATCCCGGTCTGCAGGACCCGGCGCGGCGGCATGACGGATTCGTCTTGGTCGACCGAGGCGTGGTCATCGTTGTAGTAAAGCTCGGTGTCGAGGAATTCCTGGACCTTGGCGGGCGTGTCAAGCGCGGCGATGACCGTCAGCTCGTCGGCGGAGAAATGGAGGCCGAGCCCCCGCCAGCGGGCCTCGAGCCAGGCCCGCTCAGCGGGGTTGACAGAGCCGCGATAGAGGCTAGCAAAGAAACGGAGCTGGTCTTCGGGCGAACGGTGGACGATGCCTTCGGCAGGGATCGGCTTGCTCATGTCACCGTCAAATCGTACTCCCCCCCGAAGGCCAAAATCAAGGCTGGCTACTCGAGGCCGGGGACGAGCCCCTTGAAACCCGCCCTCTGGCCGTTTTTTCATGAATCGGAAGAGCGTTTGGTTTATAATGAGACCCGTCAAACGGGCGACGGGGAGGCAGAACATGAGAAAAGCCGTTTTCGCGGGACTCGCGCTACTCCTGACGGCCGCGCTCGGGACGGCTGTCGGCCAGGCTCAGGCGAAGGCAGGCGGCGACGACCGGGGCTTTTCCTGGGGCAACTGGCTGGCGGCCAAAGCCAACGCCGAGAAATACGACAACGAAGGCAAGTACGTCGAGGCCCTCCAGAATTATCTGGAATACGCCCGTCAGGCCGAAGGGCTGGGCAGCCCGAAGCTCGTGGCCTGGGGAAAGAACAACGCGGCCTACATGATCATCAAGAGGCACAAGCTCGACCAGACGGTCGACCTGGCGCCGGCCAAGAAGCTGCTTGAGGAGGCCGTGGCGACGGGCCAGGTGACGGAAGACTTGAAGAAATGCCTGGACTTGAACATCGAGTACGTGAATCTCTTCCTGAAAAAGTGAGGCGCGGCAGGCGAGCTGATCATCTGATGAAGAGCGGAAAGAAGTATCTCGTTCCGGGCCTCTTCGCCGTTTGCCTTCTTTCGAGCGTCGTCATGGCCGTCTTCAAAACCGTTCCGCACGGATACCGGTACGGCTATGCCGTCGTCCTATCGCTGGCTCTCACCGCGATCTGGCTTCTCTCCCGGGCCAGCCCGGGCTTCGTCCTGGGGAAAGGCTTCCTGGCGGCCATTTTCATCGCGGGGCTCTTCTTCATGGGCAGCGAATGCGTCCTCGTCAAGAACAAGCCCCGCCCGGAGTCGGTCGAGTATTACGAGAGCGTGTTCCAGGCCCTCCAGGCTGGCCAGAACCCTTACACCTGCGGGACCATCTTTCACCGGGCGGAATTCCTGAAGCCGGTCTACGGGAACTTCAACTATCCCCCCCTGGAGATCTACCCCTATGAGCTGGCTTACCGGCTGGCGGGGAGATGGACGAGCGCCGTCATGGCCGCCGTCAACGTCCTCCTCCAGTCGCTGGCCTGCTTCGTCCTCCTCTGGACCTTCCCGGAGGTCAAGCGGAAGTACCTGTGGCCGTTCTTCCCGCTCTTCATCTTCCTCGAGATCCACCTCAACATCGCCCTGACGCTCCTCATCACGGCCCTCATCCTTCTCGTCGTCGCCAGGGAGCGGGAGACACCGAAGCCGGCCCAACGGTACCTGGTCGCCGCGCTCTTCGGGGCCGGACTGATGACGAAATTCCTGATCATCCCGCTCATGGCGGCCTATTACGGTCACCAGGTCGACTGGAAGAGGCCGAAGACGCTCGGACGGATCGCCGTCGACGTGGGCATCGCTCTCGGCGTCGCCCTCCTCATCATGGCCCCTTTCGGCGTCGCCGCCGTCTTCAAGAACACGATCGCCTTCAACCTCATCCTGAAGGACCGGGCGGCCCTCACGACGTTCTTTCCGAACGTCCTCTCGGGGCCGTTCTCCTGGGCGGGGCTCGGCGGCCTCTATCCGTTCGCCGCGGTCACCATCCTGGCCGTTTCGGTCCTCGCGGCACCCCGGCTCCGCCTTTTCCCGGCCTTGATGGCCGTGACCGCCACGTTCCTGTTCGTCGCCCCGGTCCCCGAGCGCCAGTACATCCCCGTCGTGCTGTACATCGTCGTCGTCGGGATCTTCATGGACCTTCGAAAAGACCGGCCGGATGTGCTGCGCCGCGCGGAAGCGGGCCTCAGGCGGCCCGCCCCTGCTTCCACACCCGCAGCCCGTGGCGGCTGAGGTAGATGGGGATGTTCCTGAAGAGCGGGTTGTCCCGCTCGATCTCGCGGACCATCGCCCGCTTCACCTGGGAGACATCTCCGCCGAGGATCGTGACCGAGCCGCCGTCGCCGCCCGCCCCGTTGACCTTCCAACCCAGGGCCCCGTGGGCCCGGGCGATGTCGATCACCCGCTGGTGCTCGGGGCTGACCAGGGCCGGATGGAGGCGGCGCTGCGCTTCGGTGTTGTCGATCATCGCCCGGCCCAGCGCGGCGAAGTCGCCGGCGCACACGGCGTCGCGCGAGCGGGGCGCGGTGCCGCGCAGGTCCTCGAGCTGAGGGCAATCGGGCCCGGCGTTCTCCAGCCCCCGGATCACCATTTCGTGGACCGCCGTGGACAGGTGGGATCTTCCCAGGTAGACGAGCGCCAGCCGCCGTTCGAGCTCCCACCAGATCGCGTCTGGCACGACGATCCGCGAAACGGAGGCGTGCGGATACCGGTCCATCTCGATGTAATTGATGCCGCCGTAGGCCGCGCAGAGCTGGTCCTGGATGCCGCACTGCTGGTGGAGGATCTCGGTCTCGATGCGCTGGGCCGCGACGGCGACCTCATGCGGCGTCATCCGGCCCGGGGTGAGCCAGTCCAGGGCCCCGATGAGGGCTACCGTGACCGCGGCGGAGGTGCCGGTCGAGGCCCCGCCGGGCGCCTCCGAAAAGATCGTCACTTCGAAGCAAAGGTCCTTCGGGATGCGCATGAACTCGATGGCGGCCTCGAGGAGCGGGTGCTTGTTCCAATGCTCCTCGGGGTGGACGGCGTACCGTTCGCCGTAGTTCTCGGCGTTGATGATGATCCGCCCGGCCGGGTCGAGCCCGCCCTCGGGAAAGACGGCGATCTGGGCCTCGGCGTAGGGATACACGCCGATGTTGAAGATGCGCCCGTGGCCGGCAAACCACGTGTCGGTCCAGCCGCCGTTGTCGCAGACGCGGATGGGCGCGACGCTGTTGATGATGGTCAGGGGCTCGCGTGGGGGCATGTTCGTCAGAACCGGAAGGAGTCGTAGATCCTGACCTTCAGGATGATCTTGAGGATCGAGTTGGTGAGGGCGATGACCTCGCCGACCACCCAGGCGGGCAGGAGGACCCGGTACTGGAATTTCCTGAGCCGGGGCCAGGGCCGGTCCTTGCCCTTGATCAGCAGGGCCAGGAGGACGGCGATGAAGCCGAACATGCCGAGCGTCGCGGTCGTGATGTGGAGGAGGAACAGGGCGCTCCGCCAGGGGACGACATGGGGGCCGGCCAGGGTCGTCGTCGGAGTCACCTTGAACGACGCCAGGAAGGCCGTGGCGACGTCGAGAACGACGGCTACGGCGAGATAGCCCAGGAACGGCTCCTCGCGGCGATAGAAGCGCCCGCTCGCGAGGACATAAAAATAGAGCGTGGCGATGGCCAGGACGATGTTGATCAGGACAGTCATGCTCACTCCGACCCGATTCTAGGGGGAGTCTCCCCGACTGTCAAGGATGCTTTCTCCTGCGCGGGATCAGAGAAAAGAAAAAGGGCGGACTACCCTACCCGGGCATCCGCCCTTGCTTGCGAAGAAAAAAAGAGTTGACCGCTAAGCGATATCAGCGATCAGAACCGGCCGCGGCCGCCGCCGAAGCCGCCCCTGCCGCCGCCGCCGCCGGCCGGGCGAGGCTGGGCTTCGTTGACCTTGAGGTTCCGGCCCTTGAGGTCCTTGCCGTTGAGCCCGCTGATGGCCTTGACCGCCTCGTCCTTGTTCGGCATCTCGACGAAGCCGAAGCCGCGGGGCTGGCCGGTCATCTTGTCCGTGATGATGGCCGCTTTCTCGACCGCCCCGAAGGCCTGGAAGGCCCCCCGGAGGTCTTCCTCGGTCACCGTGAAGGAAAGGTTGCCAACGTAGATATTCATACTCGTCTCCTTTGACGAAGGGCCCGTCCGGGTGTCACCCGCGACGTCCCCAATCAATAATCGATCGCAATAAAGGAGAGGAGTATCTCGGCTGTTAGGGCCTCTGCCCTCCGTACCTTTATCCGACCCGCGCCCCCTTTACGGGGGATTTCTCGCCTTCTAGACTACCATAAAAAGCCGCGCACGTAAAATAAAAAAAATGGACGGCCCAACCAGGGGGTCCGCCCCGGCCTGCGAACCAGGGGGATATTCAGGCATCTCCCCCCGGCCGATTGGTGATATACTTCACGCCATGAGTCCCTCAGAAATGGAACCCATCATCATTGCCGAGAGCTTGACGAAACATTTCGGCGACCTGAAAGCGGTAGACCATATTTCTTTTTCAGTCCACCGAGGGGAGGTCTTCGCCCTTCTTGGCCCGAACGGGGCCGGGAAGACCACGACGATCAAAATGCTCATCACCCTGCTCAAACCCACGAGCGGCGATGGGACCATCGCCGGCCACAATTTTGTCTCCCAGCCGGCCGAGGTGAGGCGCTCCATCGGCTACGTGCCGCAGCTCATTTCCGTGGACGGCAGCCTGACGGCTTTTGAGAACCTGATGCTCATGGCCCGTCTTTACGACGTCCCGGCCGCGGAAAGAAAGGACAGGGTCGAGGAGGCCCTGGCGTTCCTGAAATTGGAGAGATTCGCCCATTCGCTGGTCCGGACGTTCTCCGGCGGCATGATCAGGAAGCTCGAGGTCGGGCAGGCCATCCTCCATCGGCCCCAGGTGCTGTTCCTGGACGAGCCCACCTCGGGGCTCGATCCCGTGGCCAAGCAGGATGTCTGGGAAAATCTCGCGGAGCTGAAGCGCGAATACGGGACGACGGTTTTTTTCACCACCCATAACATGGAAGAGGCCGACGAGGTCTCCAGCCGGGTGGCGATCATGAACCGCGGCCGGCTGGCCGTCATCGGCACCGCAGGGGAGCTCAAGGAGAAAGCCGGCCGGGGAAAAACTCTGGAGGAGGCCTTCATCTTTTTCACGGGTGACGCGCTCGCGGACACCACGCCCGCCCGTTTCGGAGAGATCCGCCGGCAACGGCGCAATCAGCAGAAGCTAGGATGAAAAACATGCTGAAATATGTTCTTGAAAGCATCAAAAAAGCGGCGGTCATCGCCGGGACGGAAACACGGAAACTCCTCCATGACCCGACGGAGCTCGTTTCACGCGCCTTTCAGCCCATCCTCTGGCTCGGCATCTTCGGCGAGGCCTTGAGCAAGGTCCGGGCCATCCCGACCGGAGGCGTCACGTATCTCCAGTTCATCACTCCGGGGATCCTGACGCAGTCGGTGACCTTCGTGGCGATCTTTTACGGGCTTTATATCATCATGGACCGGGACGCCGGCATTCTCCAGAAATTCCTGGTGACCCCCACACCCCGCTTGGCCCTGGTTTGGGGCAAGATGCTCTCGGCGACGGTCCGGGGGCTCAGCCAGGCCCTGATCGTCCTCATCTTCGCCTTCATCCTGCGGATCCAGCTCCATATCGGCTTATGGACGATCCCCGGGGTCATGGTCATCGTCCTTCTCGGGGCGAGCTTTTTCACCGGTCTCTCGATGATCGTGGCGTCCATCGTGAAAACCCGGGAGAGGTTCATGGGCATCGGCCAGGTCATCACCCTGCCGCTCTTTTTCGCCTCCAACGCCATTTACCCCATCCATATCATGCCGCAGTGGCTCCAGTTGGCGGCCAAGGTCAATCCCTTGAGCTACATGGTCGATGGGCTCCGGTCGCTATTGGTCAGCGGCGTGACGACCGGGGTCGCGGCCGATATCGGGATTCTGCTGGCGGCCACTTTGATCATTTCTTCCATCAGCGCGTACATGTATCCCAAGGTCGTGATTTAAAATATTTCGGCTGGACAGCCGGCGCCCCTCCCCTATTTCTGCCAGAGCCGATGGTGGAGACCCCGGGTGGAGCCGAGGGGTTGACTCAAATTCTCCGGCCGTAATAAGATGGCGCGGTACCGAAAATCGGGGAGGACAGAAACATGGCAAAGATCCAAGCCTACTGCGGCCTCGATTGCGGAGAGTGCGAAGCTTATATCGCGACCCAGAAGAACGACCGGGCCGGACTCGAGGCGGCGGCGAAAAAATGGACTGAACAGTTCGGCGCCAAGAACATCAGCGTGGAGATGTGCATTTGCGACGGCTGCCCGACGGGGAAAAGGACGAGCACGGCCCATGCCGCGACCTGCGCGATCAGGCTCTGCGCGTCCGCGCGCGGGGTCACGACCTGCGCCCATTGCCAGGACTACGGTTGCCCGACGCTGCAGGGATTTTTCGCCTTCGCCCCGGTCCTCAAGGAGAAACTGGAGGCGATCCGGAAAGATATCGGAAAGTAGGCCGGCCTGACCCACCCGCATCTTATGATGAGAAGCCAACTTAGGATCCCGTCCTTGATCCGCGTGGTCCTTCCGGTTTGTCTCCTGACGTTTCTCGGCGGTCAGTCGCGCCGGCCCATCGACGTTTACGACGGATTTGAATCACCCGAGTTGAGCAAGGTCTGGAGCCCCGAGCGATTTCTTCCCGGCGCCGTAAAGATCCAATCCGAGGTCGTCCGGTCGGGCCGGAGCTCCGCCATGATCACGCTTCATCCGGGGGATCAGCTCGCGGACGAGAAAGGGTCGGAACTTGAGCGGGCCGAGTTGATGGAGGCCCGCGAACTCACATCGTGGGAGGATTCGGCCTATTCGTACACATTCAGCATGTTCTTGCCGCGGGATTTCCCGATCGTGCCGACCCGGCTGGTCATCGCCCAGTGGAAGCAATACTGCCCGTCCGGCAAGTGCAGCCAGGACAATCCCGTCCTCGCCCTCCGTTATCAAGCCGGCGAGTTCCGCGTAACGTCGCACGCCGGGCCCAAGACACGGACGCTCTTCAGCACGAAAGATGAGATCAGGGGCAAGTGGCTGGACTTCATCTTCCTGGTCCGGTTCTGCCGGGGGAAGGACGGCCGGGTCATGGCGTCGCTCGACGGCCGCCCGATCGTCGATTACACCGGCCCGACGGCCTATTCGGAAGCCTTCGGCTATCCCCCATCAAGCCGATTCTTTTTCAAGATGGGGCTTTACCGGGACCGGACGGCGGAACCGATGAAGATCTACGTCGATGAATACAGAAAGAAAGAGCTGCCGGCTCACAAACTGCTTCCCTAAGCTTTTCGACGCAAGTCTCAGGTCCTACCGGCATCCGGAACCATCCTCGGCGAAGTGAAGGGGCATGAGTCCCATGGCTGATTCACTGAAGCTCAACGGACCTGCGTCCGTGGAATCCCGTGAAGGGATTGAAAGGGGATCACGACTCCCCTATAATAGATTGCCCTTAAGACTCATGTTCCGCATGGTATCATGACGGGAAAGGACCGAGGCATGTTGAGAAGCGCAAACCGGCATATCCTAACGGCTGGATTGACATTGATCGTGTTGGCATCGGGCGCCTCCGGGCGACAGCAGCCGCAGCCGCCCAAAAAGCCCGTCCCGAAAGCGATCCGGCTTGATCCGAAGGGACAAGATTATCTTCGCGTCCTCGCGGGCCCGCCTGAAACGTCGACGATGCGCTCGGGATTGGTGTCGCTGGCGCCTCAAAAATCAGTGGGGAAGCACAGCACGGGAAAATATGAGGAACTGGTGATCATTTTGGAGGGCCAGGCGGAAATGAGGATCACGGGTGGAGAGACACTGCAGCTGGGCAAGGGTTTCGCCGCCTATTGCCCCTCCCATACGGAGCATGATGTGCTGAATATCGGCACAGGAACCTTGCGCTATATCTATGTCGTATCGGAAGCGAAAATGTAGGGTTTCGGGGCCGTCACAAGGACCCGGCTGACCGCAGGTTTTCTCATGCACATACCGGACGGTTTCCTGGACACGAAGACGATCGTGGCCACGTCGGCACTCTCGCTCCTTGGGGTGGGGCGTGCCCTCAGCGTTCTCAAGACGCGAATGTCTCCCCGGAAGGTGCCGTTGATGGGGTTGGCCGCGGCCTTTATATTTGTCGCCCAGATGATCAATTTTCCCGTGGCCGGGGGGACTTCGGGACATCTCCTGGGGGCCGTTCTCGTCGCCGTCCTGCTGGGCCCCAACGAGGCCATCCTGGTGATGTCGGTCGTCCTCGTCGTCCAATGCTTTCTGTTCGCCGACGGCGGAGTCCTCGCCCTGGGCGCGAACATTTTCAACATGGGCATCCTGGCCACGCTCGGAGGATACTACCTTTATCGGCTGGCCGCGCTGCCGATCAGGAGCGAGCGCGGGAGATTCGTGGCGGTGGCCTTCGCAGCCTGGTTTTCGACCGTCCTGGCCGCCGTCTGCTGCACCGGGGAATTGGCCTGGTCGGGGACCGTTCAGTGGTCTATCGGTTTCCCGGCCATGACGGGGATCCATATTTTGATCGGCCTCGGCGAGGCGTTGATCACGGCGCTTGTCCTGGCCGCCATCTACGCGACGAGGCCCGACCTGCTCTCGACCGGAGCGGCTTCGGAGGCCGGAGGAGAGGCCCGGCCGCTCAGAGGAGTGCTGATCTACGGTCCCTTGATCATCATCGGCCTGGTCCTTTTCGTCCTCCCCTTCGCCTCCCGCTGGCCCGATGGCCTGGAAAGGGTCGCCTCGGCCGTCGGCTTCAATTCGAAAGTCCTGGCCCGGCCTCTGGTCCCGTCACCCCTGGCCGATTATCGTGTCCCGGGCGTCGGCTCGCTCTCCAGGGCCACAGCCATGGCCGGGGTCATCGGCGCGATCCTCGTCTTCGGGATCTCATTCGTCCTGGCCAAGATCGTGATATCCAAACCGAAGGACCGCATCTCCTAGGTTCCCCAGGGAGGCGAGCGCACCATGCATCATGATTTTCTAGACCGGTTCAGCAGGCTCGACAGCCCGGTCCACCGCCTGCCCGCGGCCCTGAAGATGGCGGCGGCGCTCTTTTTCATCTTGATCGTCGTCATCAGCCCGCTCCGAATCGTTTATCCTTTTCCCGTCGTAGCGCTTCTCCTGGTCCTCACGATCGCCCTGAGCAGAGTCCCGGCCGGTTTCTTTTTGAAGAGGCTTTTGGTCTTTGAGCCGTTCGTGGCCGTCGTCGCCGCGGCCTCGCTCCTGCAACCCGGGGGAGGCCTGACGTGCGCCTCCATCATCGTCAAGAGCACGCTCAGCCTGACGATCGTCCTCGTCTTGTCGAACACCACTCCGTTCACGGAGTTGCTGGGCGTTCTCCGCCGGATCCATGCCCCTCCCGCCTTCTTGACGTTGATCGCCTTGATGTACCGGTACGTTTTCGTCCTGATCGACGAGATGCAGCGGATGAAGCGGGCCAGGCTCAGCCGGACGTTCGCGATGCGGCGAAGGAGGTCCTGGCGTTCCGTTTCCGCGATCCTCGGCCAGTTGTTCCTCCGCTCGACGGAACGGGCGGAACGGATATTCGCGGCCATGTCGGCCAGAGGGTGGAGGTGACGATGACGGCCGTCGAGATCCAAGACCTTTGCTTCTCGTATCCGGACAACCGCAGGGCGCTCCACGATATCTCTCTGAAAGTGGAGGCCGGGGAAAGCGTCGGGCTCATCGGACCCAACGGGGCCGGCAAATCGACCCTGCTCATGCATCTGAACGGCATCCTGCCGGAAGCCCCCTCCGGGCCGCCCTCGGTGTTCATCAACGGGGTGCCGATCGCCAAGTCAAACCTGCAGCAGGTCCGGCGGGACGTGGGATTGCTGTTCCAGGACCCCGACGACCAGATCTTCTGCCCGACCGTCTATGAAGACGTGGCCTTCGGTCCCAGACAATTCGGCCTCCCGGAGAAAGACGTGAAGGGCCTCGTCGAGGAGGCCCTGATAAAAGTCGGTCTCCAGGGTTCAGACTCGAGGTCCCCTCATCATCTCAGCGCCGGGGAGAAGCAGCGCGTTTGTCTGGCCGGGATCCTCGTCTGCCGGCCGAAGATCCTCGCTCTCGATGAGCCCACCCGGGGTCTCGACCCGAGGGGAAAACGCCAGCTCCTGGCCCTTCTTCAATCCATCCCGGCGACGAAGGTCATCGCGACCCACGACCTGGAGCTCGTCGTGGGGTTATGCCGGAGGGCCATCGTTCTGGATGAAGGCCGGGTCGTCGCCGACGGGCCGGCCATGGCCCTCCTTTCGGACGAAGAGCTGATGCTGGCCCACGGTCTGGAAAAACCCCATGTCCTGAAGCACGCCCATCCTCACGGGAATATCCCCTGAGGCTCGGGGCGCCCGGAGATCCCCGCGGGGCGATCGAGGCGCGATTCAGCCCGACGAACGCGTGTTCATAGGATTCAAAGCGGCGGGGGGTTTGCGAAATGTGAGGGCATAGAACCGCCCGTTCCGGAGGATCTCAAGGTGGATTTCCCTCATCTCTGGCGGTACGAGTTCGACCGGAGCCGTGACAGGTCCCTTGCGGTTCTTAAAAAATTTGCCCACACCAGGGCTTCGTTCATAGATGCCTTTCACATGCTCTTCGGTCTCATCGGCAATCAGCATCCGGCTCCCCGGCTTTGCGACACGGATCATTTCCCGGATGGCTTTTGCTCTGTCATTAAAGAAATTGATGCCTCCCGCATGAAAGACAACATCAAAACTGTCATTGGCGAACGGCAGGTCCTCGGCATTTCCGAGAAAAAGATCGGCTTCCATGTCCCAGCGGCGCAGATTGGCTTGGCAATTCGTCAGCATTTCCGCCGAGAGATCGAGACCAAACAGCCTTGCGCCACGCGGAAGGTATCTGATGTTGAGGCCAGTGCCCACGGATGTTTCGAGCACTGAATCACCGGGATGGATTTCCAGGAAGCGCAGGTAGCTCCAGAGATATTCTTCTAGACTGACGCCCCGTAACGCGCACGCCACCCTTTGGATGTCATCATAGAAGCCGCCGATTATTTCATACAGCCGGTTGTATTTGTGATTGGAGCCGGTGAGCTTTTCCGGCTCTGCAAAGACGGGAATCCCGTTGCGAACGGGAAACCGTTCGCCTGACGGACTGACCAAAGCCTCCTGACCGTCTTCGCTGACAACGCGCAGAGGATCTCCGGTGTCCGGACTTCGCAAGAGGGCGACGGTCCCTGCTTTATTTGCCCAAACCTCGCGCCGCGGGCCAGGCTGAACGAGACTCCACGCGCCTAAAACCAAGCCTCCCCCGAAACAGATCCATGCAAAAAGTGGACTCGTTACCAGGACATGAGATTCGGCGGGATGCGTCTGCAGGAAGAAGCCATATCCCAAGACAAGGAGGCATGCGGCGCCGAAAATGCTTGCGCCCGCAGCAATCCTCTTAGCCCGGAACTCCTGGTTCCACATCCAAAGGACGACCGCCGCGAACCAATAGATGAGAAACGAGATCGCCCCTGTTCCCAGGATCGCGGCGATGCGCGGCAAAGGGGAGATTGCGGACTGCGTCTGAGCAAGAGTGGCGAGATGGGATATGCCGGCCGGCAGGAACGTATGCCCCAGGGTCTGGAAAACAACGCCCCACACCGGCAAGGAAAGGGTCGACAAAAAGCCTGGCCGACGCTGACTCGTGAGCCGATAGAGAAGGAAGGGCAGAGCGCTGATGAGGACAGCCAACATCGTCCAACCGACATACTCAATGGCAATCAGCCGCGACCCGCGCCAATTCGAAAGCAAGTCCAAAATGAACTTGATGCCTGCAAGCAAGAGGAATCCGCGCCACGCTTTCTGCGTGCCTATGAACCATGCGCCCAAGACTGCGCCGGTCCACACCCCCAGGGGGGAGGACACGAAGCCGAGGACAAAGACGCCGATGATCGTAACGGCCGCGACTTGTAACAAACGACGAGGAGATGTTTTCGTTGGCATGTTGAGGTTGAAGTTAGTTATGCATCAATTTCTTTTTTATTGACCTCTTTCACTCTATATCGGACGATCCTTTTCACCAAATCCATAGGAAGAGGCTGATCCAACGGAAATCTGATCGTCCCCCTCGCTGTTTCAAATGGCGCGAGCTCCCCTTTGAACGCTCTGATGGCAGAGGACGTCGGATAGAACCCGATGTGATTTTTATAAGCCGCGAAATGAACCAAATTCCCATGTAATTGAAAAGTGGGGATCCGGTACTTTATAGTTTCTCCCCCTTCAGGGGCCGTCAGTCTGATGGCTTTCCTTATCTTTTTCAACAAGATCCGGACATCTTTCGGAAACGACGCGATATACTCATCGATGGTTTCAAATTGTTTTCTTTTCTTCATCATAGAGGCATCCTCTTGAGCGCCACGCCCGGCGGGATCCCACGGACGCGAGGTTGTGGAGGAATAGTGGATCCCCCAGCCCGTTCAAAACGCGATCTCCCCCACTTTCGTGGAGATCCACCACGTCGTCCCGCCAACATCTTTCACGGCGCCTCGCCTGTTCTCATCACCTTTCTTCATCGGCTCTTGAACCGATGTCGCGCCCGCCTTGAGTGCTCGCGTGTATGTCTCGTCCACATCTCTGACATAAACATGCACGTGGGAAGGAATGGGCGGCCAACCCTTCGCGCCATCCGTCAGCATGATGACGGTATCGTCGATGCGCACCTCGGCATGCATGAGCTTCCCGCGAGAGTCGGCCAATTCACGCAGGCTGACCGCTCCAAAGACATTCCCAAGGAACTCGATCGTGCGGGCCGCTCCATCCACAATCAAGTAGGGCGAGACGGTAGAGTAACCCTCAGGTTTATATGGTGTTTTCATTCTCGCTCCCTTACTTCTAAGATTATCGAATGATCGCTTCAGGCTCAGGATCGGCCCTTCCCATCAGGGGCTCATGATATTCGCGGCCATGGGAGGGCGTCAATAGCTTAGATTCCGTCTGCCCCCCGAAGCCGCGCGGGAGAAAGGGGGGAGATTTGTAGGTCATTGACAAATCCCCGCGGCTGAAAATATCATGGTGCTGCGATGGGAAAGTTCCTCCCTCAACCCGAGGCCGGCGGTTCCAGGTCGTGTCGAAAAGGCCGGTTCCCATCCTTAAAAGCTGCCCACCCTGCCCTAAAAAAGAGGCGGCTCGGACTCCACCCCCGGCAAGAGTGAGACCTGCGGTGCCAAGACCCAGGCCCCTGCCGATCAACCGTATCGAGGAATTTTGGCTGGGACTGCGCTTTGTGACCGGAGTCTTTCCTTTCCTCCGCCGTCCCCTGTCGGACCAGATAGCGATCCACGACGTTAAGGAACGCCTGAATAATCGTGAGAGGCTGTTCCTCCAAGGCCTGAGGGATCGCGTCTATTCAAACCCCGGCCATCCTTACCATAAATTGCTCAAACACGCGGGTTGTGAGGAGGGCGATCTTCAGAATCTCGTCCGGACTCAAGGGCTGGAAGGGGCGCTCCACCGGCTTCATCGAAATGGAGTCTATCTCACGGTTGATGAATTCAAGGGGCGTGCTGCGGTTGTCAGGAAGAACTTGTCGTTCTTTGCCCATCCCTCTCATTTCCGGAAGGAGGTCATGCTCGCCCGCTTGGGAATCCAGACCAGCAGCGGCGGGGCGGACGAGGGCCTGATCCCCGTGGATTTCGACTACATCCGAAGCCGAACGGCCAATCTCCGGCTGGACCTAGAGGCGCGGGGCGGACGGGGTTGGCAGCATGCGGTCTGGGGAATCCCGGGCGGTTCGGCGTTGGTCCACCTGTTGGAATACAGCGGGGCGGGTGCGCATCCGGTCCGTTGGTTCTCGCATGTGGACCCCCGCGGTCCCGGATTGGCTCCCCGCTACCGCTGGAGCGCGCGGGCGCTTCGCCTGACCAGCCTCCTGGCCGGCCGGCCGCTGCCCCGGCTCCAATCCGCCACGGTGGAAGATCCTTCGCCGGTTCTGAGCTGGATCGCGGATGTCCTGCGGAAGGGAGGAACGCCGCATCTGCTGACTTATACCAGTCCAGCGGTCAGGCTTTGTCAGGAAGCTGTCCGGTCAGGCCTCGACTTGAGTGGATTGCAGCTGACCTTGACGGGAGAACCCATCACGGCGTTGCGCCTTGATCTGATTCGCCGCACCGGGGCCTGCGCGTTTCCCCGATACGGCAGCACGGAATCCGGGTCCATCGGGTACGGCTGCCTCCGGCCAGAAGCGCCTGACGAGGTTCATTTCCTGAGTGATCGGTTGGCCTTGATTCAAGTCGAAGAGGGAAGCCCAGGTCCGGCGGGGAGCTTGCTGGTGACGACGCTTCTACCCGTTTCCCCGTTCTTGTTGCTGAATGTCTCCCTGGGGGACGGGGCCGTTATGACAGAACGACATTGCGGATGCCCTCTGCAAGAATATGGATGGACCGTCCATCTCCAGCATATTCGCAGCTTTGAAAAGCTCACCGTGGGGGGGATGACCTTTTTGCACACAGACATCGCACGGATCATGGATGATCTGCTCCCCCGCCAGTTCGGCGGTGAGCCGACCCACTATCAGCTGGTGGAAGATGAGGGCCCGGATAGCCGGCCCCGTCTGCGCCTTCTCATCCATCCCCAGGTGGGAGAAATCGACCCTCAGGCCGTGGCGAAGGCTTTCCTCCAAGCCATCAGCCAGGGTCATGGGGTCGAACGCGTGATGGGAACCGTTTGGCGTCAAGCCAAGGTCGTGGAGGTCGAGCGGAGAGCCCCCATGACGACGGCCTCGGGTAAGATCAGCCATGTTCTCAACGTCGACGCCGTCAAAAGGACAAGATCGAATGCATGATTTCAAGTCGTTCGTTCATGCCGCCATCGGATGGAATAGCCCCGCCCATTCCGGGGATTACTTGATCGGGGTGGTGAAAGGGGAAGGGATCGGACCGGAGATCATCGAATGCACGATGCGGGTCCTGGAGGCCGCCGCCTCGGATACGCCCCATCGGATCCGCACCTGCGCGGGAGGCGCCATCGGGAAAGAGGCCCTCCGGGAGAGCGGCAGCTTATTGACGGAGGAGACGAAAGAGTTTTTTGCGGGGGTCTTTCAACAAGGTGGAGCCGTTCTTTGCGGACCGGCGGGCGGCCGATTCGTCTATGAACTCCGTTCCCATTTCGATCTGTTTTGCAAGATCGTCCCCATCCGCCCCCTGATCCAGAGCGCTGACATGGGTGTGCTCAAGAGAGCAGCCTTGCAAGACGTGGATCTTATGGTCGTCCGCGAAAATGTCGGAGGGGTCTACATGGGGCGGTGGTGGGAAGAGCGGCAGGGGGATGAAGTCGTGGCCTCGCACGCGTTCGAGTATCGATCGAGCCAGGTGGAGAGGATCCTCCGCACCGCGGTGAGGCTGGCCCAGGGGCGGCGAGGCAAACTGACCCTGGTCCTAAAAACCGGAGGGATGCCGACGATCAGCCGGCTCTGGATGAACAGTCTCGAGGAGATCGGCGGCAGGGCAGGAATCCAGACCGAGCTCCTCGAAGCGGATAATGCCGCTTTTCAACTGATCAACGCAGCCCGGAATTTTGATGTCGTGGTCACCTCCAACCTGCTGGGGGATATCCTGGGGGATCTCAGCGCACTGCTCCTGGGTTCCCGCGGCATGAGCTTCTCCGGAAACTTCGGACCCGACTGCCGGGCCGTGTACCAGACCGCACACGGGGCTGCCTACGACCTGGTGGGATTGGATGAGGCAAATCCCGTGGGGCAGATCCTCTCCCTGGTCATGCTGCTCCGATTCCATTTCGGATTGAGCGACCTGGCTGACCGCATAGAAGCGGCTGTGACACGAGTTCTGCAAGCCGGCTGGAGGACGGCGGACATCTCCTCGCCGGGGTGCAAGCGCGTGGGGACCCGGGAATTGGCTGAGCGGATTGCGGATACCGTACACTCGTTGGACAGGGAGGCGGTTTCATGACACGGGCTCTGCTTCTGGTGGACATTCAGAATGATTTTCTGGAACGGGCCGGAGTAACTCCATCGGCGGAAGCCTTCGTCCGCCGGGCTCAAAGGTTGCTGAGGCCATGGAGGAAACTCGGCCTGCCGGTGATCCATGTCCAGACCCTGGTCCGGCCGGACGGACGGGACCGGATGCCTCATTGGATAAAAAAGGGGATCTGGTGCTGCGTCGAGGGGACTCCTGGCAGCCGCCCGCCGCAGGGGCTGGAACCTCTCCCCTCTGAAAGGGTCTTCCGCAAGCACTTCTACAGCGCCTTTGAAGGGGAAGACCTCGAACTTCACTTAAAGGACCTGGGCGTGGATCACCTCGTTGTCGCCGGGCTGTACCTGCACAGCTGTGTCCGGTCCACCGTGTTGGATGCCTATGCCAGAGGCTACACCGTTTGGATTGCCAAGGAGGCCGTGGCATCGGTCGACCGTGTTCACGACAAAGTCAGCCGCAAATTCCTGGCCCAAGGAGCCGCCCTTTTTCTCTCCTCCGCAGAGATCCTGCACAGGTGCATGAAGCGGAGGGAGGCTTCCGTTCCGGCCGGGCCGGGCGTCTTGCCGGGGGCGGTTTGCGGGGGGAAGTGGGTCATGGCCCCCACCCAGGGGATTTGGGACCAACGCGACCCTTCGGATTGGGACAAGGTGGCGGCTCGTGTGGCTATCGCCGGGGCGTCCATAGTCAAGGACGCCATCGCAGCGGCACGCGAGGCCCAATCGGATTGGGCGGGATTGCCCGGGACGCGCCGGGCTCGGGCGGTCGAAGGCTGGGCGGACGTGCTGGCCTCGGAAGAGAATGAGATGGCCAAGACGATGGCCGGAGAAATCGGAAAGCCAATCCTGATGGCCCGGGATGAGGTGAGATTCGCCGTCCGCTTGCTTCGGGCGGCCGCAACTCTGGGCAAAGGCCGGGCCGGGCGAAGGACCCCGGCAGCCCGGTTATATAGCCGCCGTTCCCCCCGCGGCCTGGTGGGTCTGGTCACCCCTTGGAACAATCCCGTGGCTATTCCGGTGGGGAAGATCGGGCCGGCGTTATTCCATGGGAACGCCGTGATCTGGAAATCAGCCCTGCAGGCTCCCCGAACGACGCTGCTGCTCTGCCAGACCCTCTCGCGGGCGGGATTCCCCGCAGGCCTGGTGAATCTGTTATTTGGCGGTCCGTCTTTAGTCCGAGACCTGATTTCACGTGAGGAAATCCCTTTTATCTCCTTCACCGGATCGATCTCGGCCGGCCGGGAAGTTGCGGCGCTCTGCGGACTTCACGGAAAGACGCTGCAGGCTGAACTGGGGGGGAATAATGCGGCCATCGTTCTGCCTGATGCGGATATCTCGACGGCGGCCAGGGAACTGGCCTATTCGGCTTTCGCCTATGCCGGTCAACGCTGCACGGCCACCCGGCGGTTTATTGTCCACCAGAAGAGGGCCCAGGAGTTTAAGGACGCGCTCATAGCGGCCATTGCGGCTCTCGTCCTCGGGCATCCGATGGCGGAAAAAACGGTGGTCGGTCCGGTCATCTCCCGGGAGAAACAGGCCTCCCTGGCCGCTCTCGTACACGAAAGCCTGGATCAAGGCGGCCGGCTCCTTGCGGGCGGGAGAATTCCGGGAGGATGGGAGGCCGGTTGCTGGTTCGAACCCACGTTGATCGAGGTCTTTTCTCCGCATCAACGGGTGGTGCAGGAGGAGACGTTCGGTCCCCTGGCCCTATGGCAAGAGGCGAGCACTCTTGACGAAGCCCTTCAAATTTTGAATGGGGTCGAACAGGGACTCGCGGCCAGTCTCTATTCGCGGGACCCCAGGGCTTGGAGCTTATTCCAGAAACAAGCTGAATGCGGCGTCCTCAAGCTGAATCAGGCCACGGCAGGTGTCGACTCCTCCCTTCCCTTTGGCGGGTGGAAATCCTCGGGCATCGGCCCTCCAGAGCATGGGCCGGGTGATGTCGAGAGTTACACCCGTTGGCAAGCCGTCTATGCTGACCGCTGAACGTCCAGCTCCCGGGAGATCGTCACGGCCGGGGGGAGCGGCGGCCATGGTTCACATCATCCGTCACTTGGGTTAGACGTGCGCGGCCGAGGTCTGTCGGTCAGCTCTCAGCGGAGGCGGTAGAGGGAGAAGAACTCGTTCTCCTTCAAAAGCTGGATTTCCAGAGGGTACTGGCTCATGAGCGGCCGCAGGTCCTGCCCCGCGTACTGATGGTTGTGGAGGAGGAGGATCCATTTCGCCCGGAAGGCGTTCCGGATGATATCCGGGAGCCTGCCGAGAACGGCGCCCGATTCAATTTCGGCGCGCACCCTGGCGATCTCCGGGTCGGGGGCGCGGGCCTCGATAGCCCTGATGAGCGGCAGGACGTTTTCCCTGACCTGCCCGGTGTTGATGCCTTTCCAGAGCGTGTAAAGCCCCGGATAGGGCACGGACATTGTTTGCGGGTCCAGCATCATCAGATAGTCAACCTTGTCCGAGATGTAGAACATCGGTGGCGTTATGGCCCAGCTGTCGGTGTAGACGATGTCGCCAGGGCTCGCCTCCCTGTCGAGGACGTCCATGACCTCCTTCAGGGCGTCGAACGGCACGATGGAATTCGTCTGCTTGTAGGCCAGCTTGACGGCGAAGGCCCCGACGGTGAGCAGGGCCGCGGCGCAGGCGAGAGACCCCGCCTTTTTCATCACCCGGCCGAAGACCGGGCCGGGAACGACGACTTCGCTGGCGAGCGCAGCGAGGGCGAGGGTCGCGACGAACGGCCAGTATTCGGCGAACCGGTAGGCCCGCATGAGCATGACGAAGAAGACGCCGGCCGTGATGAACAGGAAGAGAGTTCGCGCAGAAAGCTTCTTCGCCGAGACGAAGACGGCCGCGACCGCCATGAAAAGGGCCAGGAAGCTGAACCAGTTGAAGGTCAGCACCTGCCAGCTCGAGAGGGGCATCAGCTCCGCGGGAGGGGCGGACACCCTGGACAGGGCCGTTTTGAATGTCAGGATGTAAAGATGCTTGATATCGTGCGGGAAATAGGGATTGATGACCAGGCCCGCGACCAGCCCGCCGAGGGAAAATGCGAAGGGCCGCCACACCAGACGCTTAGAGCTGAATGAGAAAACGACGCTGGCGACAAACGCCACGACCGTCAGAAGGTGCGGCGCGGAATAGGAATAGGCATAGGCGAAGGAGACAGCGCCCAGAAGCCACCATTTCTTCTTCAGGATCGCCCAGATTCCGGCGAGCAGAATCAGGATAGAAAGGACGTGGGGCCGGACGAAGACCAGCCTCTGGTAAGCCTGGCTCGAGGCCATGGCCGCGAGGAGCACCATGCCCAGCCAGGCCCATTTGGGGTCGAAGGTCCTGAGGATCCTGAAGACCATGACGGCGATGAGGCCGATGAGGACGAGCATGCCCAGCTTGACGGCGACGATAGGGCTCAGCGGCAGCAGCTTGACCCAGAGACCGAGATAGACATGGAAGAGAAGATAGGAGTCCATGAAATGGTCCCGCTGGAACGTGAAGTACATCCAGGGAAATTCGTGGATAAGGCCCTTTTCGAGAACCATCCGGGCCATCTTGGCGTGATAGTAGCTGTCGAATTCGAGAAGGTCACGGGAGTGGAAATAGAGGGGAGAAAAGACGCCGACGGCAACGAGGAAAATGGCCAGGGAGGCGAGGGCAGGCTTTTTCATTCGGAAGTATGATAGCCAAAAATGGAAGTCAGAACAACCCTCACGTGGAGTTCCTTCCGGTCAACGCGGGCCGCCCGGGGGCACGGCTGCTCCCGGCGGCTTCTCAGGCGAGGAGGGCTTCCCCGCCACGGCGACGGTCAGGTAACCGTATTTTTCCGCAAGGCCCGGCCGCCGCATGAGCCGGCGGAAGGGACGGGTCAGAAGAGAGGTGAGCGCGCAGGCCCATCGGCAGTGCAGCCACAGGTACAGGTCGAGGAACCGCAGCATCCAGGGAAGGAACAAGATTCCGTCCCGGCCCACAACCTTCAGGCCGGATTCTTCCGCCTGCTGGCACAGCGTCTCGATGGAATACCATCGTTCCAGGCCATAGGGATAGACGCCCAGTTTCTGCATCAACAGCGAGGCCTTGGCGAATAGGAACGGATCCTCCGTGCTCGGCACGCCGATGATCGCGATTCCGTCCGGCTTGAGGACTCTGACGATCTCGGCTAAAGCCGCCGGCGGACTGACAAGGTGTTCGATCGTCCCCATGGTATAGACGAAATCAAAGCTCGTCGTTCAAGAAGGGGATTCGCGCCGCGTCCGCGATGGCGATCTCGATCGGGATTTGGAGGACTCTGCTCCTCGACCGGGCCTTGGCCGCCGTCGTCTGGGCGATGTCGATCCCGAAGCAAGCGGCCCCCTGCCGTTCGGCCCAAAACAGGATCTCCGTATTTTGGGCTTCGTTCCAAAGATCCAGCTTGAGGAGCGTCTTTCCGCGCAAGTCGCCGAAATGCTTCGCCATCAGCCGCTCCTCGTTCTCGAGATACAGGCGGGTCGTCGGCGAGCCGAAAAAAGAGCGCGGGTAGATCAGCCCCAGATGGTTCCAGAACTCGGGCCCGTAGTCAGGATGCGGCGTCTTGGACATGGCCCTGATTATTCTCGATGGGGGACAATGGGTCGACGTTTCCTGTTTCCCGGAGGACGTACGAGCGGGGTATCGATCCCGCATAGTCCGAGGCCCGGGACAGCGAATAAGCTCCGGCGTCCAAGAAGACCAGAACGTGGCCGGCCCGCAATTCCGGGAGCTTCACGCCCGCGGCGAGGACGTCCATGGTGTTCAGCGTGCTGCCAGAGATGAACCGTGGACGCAGGCCGCGATCCGTCGCTTCCCTCGCGGGAAGGATGGCCCGGTTCGCGACCAGCATCGACTCCGGGAGCGCATTGTGGGTCGCGTCCACGAACACCCATCGCTTTCGCACGGCCAGGACCCGGGTGATGAGCAGGCCGGCTTGGCCGATCAGGCCGCGCCCCGGCTCGATCCGGAAGGCCGGACGAACCGAAAACGGGTATCGCTCCGTCTCGCGCCGGAAGGATTCCGCGGTCCGCGCGAGCTGAGACTCCAGCACTCCCGTGTCTTCAGGCACGCCGGACTCGCGGGAGAGCGGATTCAGCCTCTGCCAGACGGAACCCAGCTGGGTCCCGGAAGGCCAACCCCCTCCCAACGTGAGCTCCCGGACATGAGTTTCCGCGGAATCCAATTGTGCGGACAGCCTCATCAGGAGTTTGACGGCGCGCCGGTATTTCTTCGGCCCTGTGACCTGTGTGCCCAGATGCAGGCTGAAGCCGGAGGGCTGGAGGCCGTGATAGTCGGAGATGCGCCGGTAAAGACCCGCGGCCTCGCTCCAGGGAACTCCCAACCGTTTCGCATACCACCCCACCCAGCCCCTGCGCCACCAGGCGCCGGGCGCGCGGAGTCGGATCGAGACCCGGATCTCTTTCCGGAGCTCGTCCGCGATCCGGCCCAGCAGGTCCAGTTCTTCGCCGGAATAGACATGGAACAATCTCACGCCGCGGGACACCGCCCTGTCCAGAGCGGGCCGTGTTTTGCAGTGGGTGTGGAAAGAAACCTGGTGCGGCTCAAAACCCGCGTCCAAGGCCAGGTCCAATTCCCGGCTGCAGGTGACCATCACGCCCAGTCCCGGCATCCTCATCATCCGCAGGATGCCGGGCTCGTCATTGGTTTTCACACAGAAGTCGACCGACGTTTCCGGGAGGATCGAAGACAGGGCACCCTTGATGCGCGAGAAATTCATTCGGACCCGCCGTTCACTGAACAGGAAGAACGGCGTGGGCAGATCCTCGGCAAGCCGATTCAGACAACGATCGTCACAATAGAGTTCATGGTCCCTGTACGTCAGCACAGCTCCGTTCTCCTCCCCTTCGCTGGTTCAACGCGGAAGCATCGATAATGGATGGGAATTTCCTTTCATTGCTCGGGATGAAAGCGCCAACTTCGGTCTCAGAATCGATCCTTTCACACAAAATAAGGATATCCCGAGCAGAGGTAGGGGTCAAGGACTCTGAATGGGGAGAGGAGGATCGCCGGCACACGGATTAGTGACCTGCCTCCCTCATAGGCGTCCAGCCCCTTGATAAGATTCTGCTGGATTGAGGGAGTATGTTGAGTCTGATATCGGGAAGCTCCGGGATGAGCTTCTCAAAGGCGAGGCGCTGGACACGTTGGCGGAAGCGAAGGTCCTTGTCGAGGGCTGGCGGAGGGGATACAATCGCTCTATGCCGCATAACTTCTTAGGCAATAGGCTGCCGACCCCGGAGGCATATATGGCTAAAAAATTCATTCAAGGGCTGGTCCATTGATCGGGGGCGGGTCAGGGGCATCATCGAACGTCGAGGACGCAGGACTCATGACCTTAAGCCCCCATCCCAAAATCGCCGTGATCGGAGCCGGCGCTGTCGGCAGCCTGATCGGCGGCCTGCTGGCGCGCGCCGGAGAAGACGTGACGCTCGTTGCCCGACCAGCGCACGCTGAAGCCATCCGGGCGAAAGGCCTGCGCATCGAGGGCATTCTGGGTGAGCTGACCGTCGTGGTCAAGGCCGCCGAAGCTCTGGACTTCCGGCCGGACCTGGCGCTGCTGGCCGTCAAAACCCAGGACGTCGAAAGCGCCTGCCGTCCGATCAGCGCCTATCTGCGCGAGGCGGCGGTCGTCACGCTGCAAAACGGAGTGAGGAGCGACGAAATCGTCGCTTCTCTGCTGCCGAGGGAAAACATCGTGAGCGGGGTGGTGATGCTCAATGCCCAGTTCTTGAAGCCTGGAGAGATCACCTACGCGCGAGGCGGCTTTCTCGTGATCGGCGAACCCTTCGGCCCGAACGGGCAGCGGGTCAAAGATATCCAGGCGCTGCTCCGGCGCGCCATTCGGACGGAGATCAGCAGCGACATCCGGGGCGCCCACTGGACCAAGCTGCTCTTGAACAGTCTGGCCAACGGCCTCGAAGCCATGACGGGCTTGAGCGTCA
This sequence comes from Candidatus Aminicenantota bacterium, assembly GCA_963796835.1. Classification (GTDB taxonomy): domain Bacteria; phylum Acidobacteriota; class Aminicenantia; order Aminicenantales; family Saccharicenantaceae; genus DATKJS01. The sequence goes on from CAWCND010000011.1 coordinate 63,705, forward strand.
GAGAATGCTTGCATCATCCCGGGCTGAGAAAGATCGCCGTGCTAACGCTCAAAGAGGGGTACCGGGCGGTGAAAAGGGTGGGCCTTCACCCGGCGCCGCTCCCGGGAATTCCCGTCCTGGCGTTGACCCTCATCGTCCGCTCGCCTTTGCCCGTGGCCGCCTGGGTGCTGAGCCGGTCCGTGGGCTCCCTGAAGACGCTCGGCTCTACCTTGCAGAGCCTGCGCCGTGGCCGGCCCACGGAAATCGACTATCTGAACGGGGAGATCGTCAGGCTGGGCCTTGCCGCGGGCATGGCCACTCCCTACAATTCCAAAGTGGTGGACTTCGTGGGCCGGGTGGAGAAGAGCCGCCGGTTCTACACGCCCGCCGAACTGGTCAGCCGTTTCTCTTCAAGCTAGCCTGGACGTGATCGCAGCGGCCGCTCAGAACTTGTCCTTGATGATGGACGCGGCCTGAACCGCACCGAAGGCCTCGAAGGCTTCCTTCAGGTCCTGCTCGGTGGCGGTCCGGGAAATGTTTCCAACGTAGATTTTCATACATTTCTCCTTAAAATGTGCCCTTGCCCTGGACCAGGGCCCTTTGGGCCCAAGCCCGTCCCACCGAATAAAAGGAGAGGAGTCTGTCCGACCGATACCGATGCAGGGCCCGCGCCCCTTTCCTTTTAATTATATTTGCGGTTAGCGGACACGAGAGTTCTTTTAGACTGCCCGCCAGTTGCAAGCCCCGAACGTTGGCAGCAATGTTAGAAACGTTATGATATATTACCTTTGCAAGGTAAATCATTTAATAATTAAAACCGTATGTTATGAAAAAAACAAATCATGTAAATGTCAAAGAGATGAATTTTGATCAATTATTTAAACAAATTTCTCCGGAAGAGATATGCGACAATGTATTTACGTTGGTAGGAAAAGATTTTTTCGTTATTACTGCGGGCAAGGAAGATCATTATAATTCCATGATAGGCAGTGGGGGTGGTTTGGGGCTTCTTTTCAAAAAACCCACTACTTGGTGTATTCTTCGAGCAGACCGTTATACGCTTGAAATGATTCAAAAAGAGCAAACATATACGCTGTCTTACTTCCCGAATGAATATAAGGAACAAATACTCTTTTTGGGAAGTAAATCAGGAAGAGATAGTGAGAAAATGAAGGAAGTTGAATTGACAAGTGTTCAAACTCCTTCCGGAGATATGTCTTTCAAAGAAGCCAGACTAATTATTGAATGTAAATTAACGGCAACTTACTACCGCCAATCCCAATGATTTTTACACACAAGAAGCTAAAGACGCTATAAACGAAGCTTACAAAGAAGCAAACTGATTATCGCAAATATGTATTTGGGGAAATCACCCATGTTTGGGTAAAGAAATAAAGGATAGGAATTTCCTTTTTCCGTACGGCATGAAGGCGCCGGCTCCGGACCCAGAATCAGCCCTTCCCATCAAGAAATGAGGATATCGCGGCCGTGGGTAAGAGTCAACCCCTCGAGTCCCCGGCATGAATGCCGGGAGCTTAGCGTCGGCGAACGGGTCAACAATTCAAGATCCGGCAGCCCGAGGCCTATGGCGGGCGGATTGTCGGCCAGCCCAGGAAGCGGCCAAACGAGGCTAGGCCTCCCCGCCCTTGGCATTATCCGCTAGCAGGTCCATGTCATAGACTTTCCGGATCATCTCGGCCCAGCCCTTGGAGGGAACGCGCGGCAACTCCTCCTCGATCATTCTCAGGGCGACAGGGACACGGCTCGCTTTCCTGACCTTCCCCCGGAGGGCATTGGCGTAGACTGGTGCTGTTGCTCTATTTCCTGAATTGCCACCATTTCTTATCTTTTACTCCAAGTTTACGGGCAAACGCATTCAAAATAGGGATGGCTTCTTTAAGTTCTTTCTTCATTAAATAGCGTAACAGCTCTGTTCCTCCCGGTCTTCCTTTCGAAGGAAATACAACAGCAAGAGCATCTGACCACTCTGAACGTAATTGGTAGTCCGGAACATCGATACGTGCAATTTCATGTGCTTCCTTCAATTTTTCGAATGTCCATTCACCACATTCATCGAGGAATTTCAATGCCCGCTTATAATTCTCCACGGTATTCTTAGCTTTAAGACCAGCTTCGTTTTCCATTATTCTCCTCCTTTATTTATGATGGAATTTCTTTTTGCCCCGGGTTCGGAATCAACCGTTCCCATCACAAAATGAGGATATCCCGGCCGTAGGCAAGAGTCAAGAACTCGAAATCCGGCAGCCTAGGAGGCTGCGGCGAGGGGATTTTCGGCCTCCTCATCCCAGAAAGCGGCTAAACGCGGCCAGGCCCCTCCCCCCTGATCAACCGCTATTCGTACTCCCCGACCGTCTCGGCTGCACTCGTGGTGCCCCTCACACTTCCCCATGAGTACAGGCCGAAGCGGCGGCCTTGCAGTCCTCGTGGTTTACCATGAGGGCCGCCGCCGAAGCCGCCCCTGCCGCCGCCGCCGCCACCGCTCGTGCGGGGACGGTCCGTGCGGGGACGGGCTTCGTTGACCGTCAGGCTGCGACCCTTGAGGTCCTTGCCTTTCAGTCCGGAAATGGCCTTGTCGGCCTCTTCCTTGTTCGGTATCTCAACGAAGCCGAAGCCACGCGACTCACCAGAGAACTTGTCCTTGATGATCGACGCGGTCTGAACCGCACCGAAGGCCTCGAAGGCTTCCTTCAGGTCCTGCTCGGTGGCGGTCCGCACGCCATTTGTGACTACTTTTATCATCCTTATGTTCGACAGTCGTAGCACGATAAAATACATATTGAAAACTCTCGTTGGCGCCGCCAAGGCGCAGCGCCCGAAAGCAGCCTATTGACAATAGTCCTCGGAAATTACTAATATCGGGGCAATCCGTGGAGGGGATTCATCATGAGGTCGAGATGCATCTTGGCGCTTTTCGTGTTGTCGGTCTTCTGCTTTGCCCCACAATCCAGCGGTCTTATGCCCCCGGGGAGTTCGTCCGGAAGCGGGCAATCACGCCCGACGACCCAATCCAAGCCCATTGTGAGCTCGGTAGCCCCAAGAGTCGTTAAGCTCCAGCAGGGCGGAGCGGCGCAGACCGTCGTGGTCCAAGGCCGCAACCTCAATCAGGCCGTCTTCGTTCAGGTCTTGTACCAAGGGAATGCCACCCCGAACGTTACGGCCAAGTTCCTTCAGCCTCGGACATCCACGGAACTGAATGTGGAATTGAAGGCCTCGGCGCATGCGGTCATCGGAAGCGGATACCAAGTCAGGCTGGTCGCGGGCAATCAGCATATCGACGTCCCGGCCCAGGCTTTTGAGCTGGAGGTCATCAAGTCGGAAGGCCTTGCAGTTGCTCCCGCAGAAAAACAGTCCGGCGCGCCCGAAAAACCCGGAAGGCAGACCTCTTACGCGGCTGGTTCAAGAAGGCCCTCACCCCTGCGTTGGAGCCCCGTATCCATGGAAAACCCCGATCCCTCTCGGCCGCACTGTCCTGCGCTATCGACAATCGCGTCAAAGGCTGTGCCGTCTGGGAAGATGGCCCAGGTCAAGGGTGAGCCATTCAAGTTCGCGACCCGTGCAAAGATCGCCTTCACGCCATTTGAGATGAAAGACCCCTCTACGGGGAAAGCGGTCACCCCGGACACCCAGCTGCCGGCTCCTTACGGCAAGGGGCCGATATCTGCAAGGGACTATTATGCCGAGCTCAACTGGGAGGAAGCGAGTTTCAACACCATGGGCTTCTCTCTGGATATCGGTCAGGACCCGGCCATGAAAGTCGATCTCAGTCCGGCGCCCGCCCGTCCAACCCACGGCGTCCAAAAGATCAAATGGCGCGATTATAAGGATACCCGACTGGCGACCCAACAGGGTGTCAAGAACAAACTCAGCAATGTCAGGAACTTCGCGCCGAGCCAAAGTGAGCAGCAGGCCTCCGGCAAGTTCACGGTACCAGTCCACGCCTACGGCGTACAGCCTCCGTATCATCAAACCGCAGCGGGAACCGCCTTCAGAGAATCCAACTGGCTGATCGGTGCGGAGGAAACTTGCAGCGCTGACCTGTCCGCGGATGTCGATAAAATGGACATCCACAATACCTGGGCGGTTCGGGGCTCGATCCTCGACAACTGGTTCGACATCATAAGGGTCGAAAGCGACACTTCCTCTCCTCTTTCAAACGGGCAGGCGTCCGCGACTTCGACCGCCTATTTCCTGGGTCAGGCCATGCCCTGGCAGGGCGCCAATTCTGTCACGTTGCCGGTCACTATGCCGGTGCCTCCCGGTCCCCTGAGGCAGATGAACGGGGGCGTTCCATCCCAACAATTCGAGGCCGCTTGCACGGGAAGCGATACGATCCCGCCCTATTCCTGGACGTTCACAATCGGCTATATTCCCGTGACCATCAGCGTGGGCGCAGGCGCCAACTCGGGAGCCGTTTTTTCAGGAACGATCAGCCCGACATTGACATTCAATAATCTCCAACCTTACGCAATGACCGATGTCTGGGCGAGCGCCGCGGTCGACCTCTGGCTCGTCGTGCCAAAAGTCACGGCCGACCTGACCCTGGTGAGTGCGGCTCCGGAAATCGAGGGCACCCTCACCAGAGAGTTTTCCGGAGACTGGACGGGCGGAAGCGCCCTGAAGCCCGTCCAGGCCGGTTCTCTCCCGGGGTGCGCCACGCAATATCTCGTGTATGAGTACTACATCTTCAGGCAGCTGACGGCGTTATCGGGCGACATCACTCTCTCTCTGGATTTCAATTATCCGTGCTGGAAGGACTGGCGGCCAGGCCTATGCACCAAGGAATATTCCTATGTCATCTGCTCGTGGCCCGGGCTCGTTCATAGCGAATACCTTGTGCCCCAGGCGACCGGAACCTATGACTTGGGCTATTATCCTCCAGGCAAGATTCCCGGATACGATTATTAACGCGGTTGGCTGTTTGAAAGGCCGGCGCGGGCAGATAGGCGCCGATTGTTATCGTTCAAGGCCAAGAGCGCGGGGGATTCCCGTCGATGGGGCTTGAAAAGCTCAGGAAGAAGCCCGCGGCCTTGATCGCCGCGGCAACTATCCTGTTACTCATTCTGCTGGCCGTAGCGGCTAAGAGCCTCTTACGCCCCCCGATCGCCTACAAATTCTCCCCGGGAGAACGTCTTGTCTTTGATGTCGATTCGATGGCGCTGGCGGAAGTCGACATCTCGGCGCTGTCTGCCAACGGGACGCCCTCAAAAGCGCCTGAAAAAGACAGCCTGCCGCCGATGGCCCAATCCTTTCATGTTCATGTCCGAGCGCAGCTCGCAATGTCCGTCCTGGACACAAAAGACAACCGACTGACCGTTTCGTATAGATTCATCAATCCCGTCTTCGAATTGGATATGAACGGAAGCGATACGCCGGACCTGGCAGAAGCACTTTCGCAGAGCTTGAACGGCATGATCTTATCCTCCATGGACCCACGGGGCCGCATCTTGTCCGTCTTTTTCGACCCCAGGATGAGCCGCCCGGCACAGAACTTCGCCAAATCTCTATTGGCGAGAATCCAATTCGTATTCCCCGACAGGGCCGTTTCCGCGAAGACGCGATCATGGGAAGTCCAGGAAGATGACCCGAACGGCGAGTACACGGCCCACTATGAATCGATCGATCGTCCGAGGGGTCCAGGATCCCCGAAGGAGTCTTCTGAGAGGAGGACATTCCGAAAAACCAGGCGGAACTATGTGTTGCCGGACACCGGTCAGAGACCGTCGGGTCAAACAACCAAAGGAACGATCGTCCCGTCGGGGAGTTTCGATGCCCTTTTCGATGTTCGGGCGGGATTCCTGGAACGACTGACCGGGTCCGAGACGGATAGCGTTTTCATCGGCGACAGGAAGGTCAGCCAGTCCGATACCTCCATGCAACTCGTGTTGCAAAGGGCGGAAACTCTCCGGCCGTTAGAATTGGCGGAGTTGCTCACGCAGGGAGAGGAGAGGAGGGCAACAGTTAAGCCGGTCCCACTCTCGGGTTCGCTCTCCCAAGAAGAAGCCGATCGGCTTCTCGAGCTGAGCACACTTGGCCGGGAAACCATCGGGTCGTTGCTCGCCGAACTCGGCCAATCCGACGCTAGGGGTGACAAGAGGAACTCCTCCCTCTATCTGAAGTTCCGAGCCCTTGCCAATCTCCATCCCGAAACCTGCGAGACTCTGGGCCAGCATCTGATCGAGGCACCGCCAAAGAGTTTGACACGGCGAATCCTAATGGACGCCCTCGGTTCGGCCAAGTGCCCAGAAGCTCAAGCGGCCTTGGTCAACGTGATCCGTTCGATGTCCATGGATGCATCCCTTCAAGCCGAGATCCTAGCCAAACTCGCGATGACGGATCAACCGACGCTGCTGGCAGAGAATACCCTGCGCGACCTTGCCGCGCAAGGCCCCGACCGGAGCACGTTTGGGAACGCCATCGTCGGGCTGGGCACTATGGCCTATAAACTCCGCGACAGAGACCCCTCGCGGGCCCGGAAGATCGTCGATTGGATCACGGCTCAGATCGAACCTTCGACCCCCGAACCGGTTGTGAAACTCCTGCTGATGTCTCTCGGGAATTCGGGTTCTGTCGGCGCACTCCCGACACTTGCCGAATATCTGGGCAATCCTTCGACGAATTTGCGTTCGATCGCCACGGCGGGCCTGCGCTGGATCGAAGACGATAGGGTCGACGAACTCCTGGCCGGAATGTTGAAATCCGACCCCGAAAGCTCCGTGCGTGCCAATGCCGTTTTCGCCCTGGGCTTCCGAAGGCCCATCCCGCTGACCACAGACGCGCAAAAGGCCGCCTTGGCGAGGGACTCATCGGCCCTGGTCCGGCTGTCGGTCCTGGAGAACTTCTGGAAGATCCGTCAGGAGCTGCCGGACTTCAATCAACTGCTTAAACAGACGGCCGAAAGCGACGCCTCGGCGGATGTCAGAAAAGCGGCGTCTGATATGCTAGCCAAGTCTTCTCAAAAGATACCCACCAAATGACAACCGCAAGGCCCTGGGCGGGCTCGCGGTCAAGGACGGTTCGAGACCCGGGCCGATCAGCTCGCAGCTGGCGACGGCGCCCGACGAGCCGGAAATCGCCCAGACTACGCCTGACGGTCCGGAAGGGATTCAGATGAAATAATCGACCGGAGGGTCGGCGGCCGCGAGAAGGCCCTGACGAGCGACCTCCGGCGTCAGCTCCGGACCCAGAATCAGCCCTCCCCATCACCAGAGGTGACGGATGCTCCGGTCGACGACTGTGTCCTCAGTCAGGAAGGCGGGCCGCCAAGCACTGGAGTTAGGTCCCTGAATCGGCCAACGTCTCAGAGTCGGCATGCGGCTTGTTTTCGGAGAAATCCCGCCAAAATAAAAAAGGGCGGAGTGCCCAACCCGGGCATCCGCCCTTACTTGCGAATAAAGGCCGATCGCTAAGTTAGATCAGCGATCAGAACCGGCCGCGGCCGCCGCCGAAGCCGCCCCTGCCGCCGCCGCCGCCACCGCTCGTCCGGGGACGGTCCGTGCGGGGCCGGGCTTCGTTGACCGTCAGGCTGCGGCCCTTGAGGTCCTTGCCGTTCAGTCCGGAAATGGCCTTGTCGGCCTCTTCCTTGTTCGGCATCTCAACGAAGCCGAAGCCGCGCGACTCACCAGAGAACTTGTCCTTGATGATCGACGCGGTCTGAACCGCACCGAAGGCCTCGAAGGCTTCCTTCAGGTCCTGCTCGGTGGCGGTCCGGGAAATGTTTCCAACGTAGATGTTCATACATCTCTCCTTATAGATTTTGCTCCGTAATAAAGGAGAGGAGTATGACCGACCGACTGATGGGGCCCGTGCCCCTCCGACCTTTATCCGATGAGCTTTTAAGTAACAAAATAAACCCGGCAACGACCTACTCTCCCACCAGGCTGCCCTGGCAGTACCATCGGCACTGGCGGGCTTAACTTCCGTGTTCGGAATGGGAACGGGTGTTTCCCCGCCGTTATGATCACCGGGATTAAATGCGTGACTCATATAAATTGCGTTTTTTTGTCTTGATAAACTTTATGGTCAAGCCTCACGGTCTATTAGTACTGGTTAGCTCAATCGCATCACTGGACTTACACACCCAGCCTATCAAACAGGTCGTCTACCTGTGACCTTTAGCCCTTGCGGGAGGGAGATCTTATCTTGGGGCGTGCTTCCCGCTTATATGCTTTCAGCGGTTATCACTTCCGAACGTGGCTACCCAGCGCTGCGCCTGGCGGCACAACTGGTACACTAGAGGTTCGTTCACCCAGGTCCTTTCGTACTATGGGCAACCCCCCTCAAATCTCCTGCGCCTACCGTGGATAGGGACCGAACTGTCTCGCGACGTTCTAAACCCAGCTCACGTACCGCTTTAACCGGCGAACAGCCGGACCCTTGGGACCCGCTTCAGCCCCAGGATGCGATGAGCCGACATCGAGGTGCCAAACAGTCTCGTCGATGTGAGCTCTTGGAGACTATTAGCCTGTTATCCCCGGCGTACCTTTTATCCGTTGAGCGATGGCCCTTCCATACAGGACCACCGGATCACTAAGCCCTGGTTTCCCACCTGCTCGACCTGTCGGTCTCACAGTCAAGCTCCCTTATGCCTTTGCACTCTACGGTTGATTTCCAAACAACCTGAGGGAACCTTAGGGCGCCTCCGTTACATTTTGGGAGGCGACCGCCCCAGTCAAACTACCCGCCTAACACTGTTCCTCTCCCCGATCAGGGGAGGAGGTTAGAATCTCAGACCAGGAAGAGTGGTATCTCACCGTTGGCTCCACCCGTCCCGGAGGAGCGAGCTTCAAAGCCTCCCACCTATCCTGCGCATCATGGACCGAAATCCAATGCTAGGTTGCAGTTAAGGTGCCGGGGTCTTTCCGTCCAGCGGCAGGTAACCGGCGTCTTCACCGGTACCACAATTTCGCCGAGCCCCTCTTTGAGACAGCGCTCAAGTCGTTACGCCTTTCGTGCGGGTCGGAACTTACCCGACAAGGAATTTCGCTACCTTAGGACCGTTATAGTTACGGCCGCCGTTTACTGGGGCTTCGGTTCACAGCTTCGCCTTGCGGCTAACCGCTCCCCTTAACCTTCCAGCACCGGGCAGGCGTCAGACCCTATACATCGATTTTATGTCTTTGCAGAGTCCTGTGTTTTTATTAAACAGTCGCTAGAGCCATTTCTCTGCGGCCTCCTCGGGCTTCCCGAATGCAGGCTCGGTACAACCCTAACGAGGCGCCCCTTTTCCCTAAGTTACGAGGCTAGATTGCCTAGTTCCTAAAAGAGGGCTCACTCGTGCGCCTTAGGATACTCTCCTCATCTACCTGTGTCGGTTTGCGGTACGGTCACCTGAACAACTCCTTAGAGGATTTTCTTGAGCAGCGTGGAATCGACAAGTTCGGAAGCCCGAAGGCAACCTTCCCCGCCGTGCTCGAGGTTAACGAGCCTCCGGATTTGCCTGGAAGCTCCCTCTACCTGGCGGCCGCACATTTCCAATCGTGCGTATGCCTATCCTCCTGCGTCTCCCCATCGTGATAACGCCCCTCAGGTGGTGCAGGAATGTTGACCTGCTGTCCATCGGCTACGCCATTCGGCCTCGCCTTAGGGACCGACTAACCCTGGGCGGACTGACCTTCCCCAGGAAACCTTAGATTTTCGGCGTTGAGGGTTTCTACCCCAATTATCGCTACTCATGCCGGCAGGGTCTCTTCTCAGCCGTCCACCGCCCCTTACAGGGCGGCTTCGCCCGAGTGAGAATGCTCTCCTACCAAAGGCCGGATCCGAAGACCCGACCATTCCGCAGCTTCGGTAGCAGGCTTAAGCCCCGTTACATTGTCGGCGCAAGAACGCTTGACCAGTGAGCTGTTACGCTTTCTTTAAATGATGGCTGCTTCTAAGCCAACATCCTGGTTGTCTGAGTATCCTCACATCCTTGCCCACTTAGCCTGCATTTAGGGACCTTAGCTGACGGTCTGGGCTGTTTCCCTTTTGACCACGGACCTTAGTGCTCGCAGTCTGACTCCCGCATATTGCTCAAGGGAATTCGGAGTTTGGTTGGATTTGGTAGAACTTTCGAACCCCTAGGCCATCCAGTGCTCTACCGCCCTTGGCATTCGTGCGAGGCTAGCCCTAAAGCTATTTCGGAGAGAACGAGCTATTCCTGAGTTTGATTAGCCTTTCACCCCTACCCTCAGCTCATCCAAGCCGTTTTCAACCGACAATGGTTCGGACCTCCTTCAGGTGTTACCCTGAGTTCATCCTGGCCAAGGGTAGATCACTCAGCTTCGCGTATATTCCGCGCGACTGAACGCCCTATTCAGACTCGCTTTCGCTACGGCTTCGCTTGTTCACAAGCTTAACCTTGCCGCGCAGAATAACTAGCCGGCTCATTAAGCAAAAGGCACCCCGTCACCCCCTTGCGGAGGCTCCGAGTGCTTGTAAGCATACAGTTTCAGGTACTGTTTCACTCCCCTAACAGGGGTTCTTTTCACCTTTCCCTCACGGTACTTGTTCACTATCGGTCGCAGATGAGTATTGAGCCTTGGAAGATGGTCCTCCCGAATTCCCACAGGGTTTCTCGTGTCCCGTGGTACTTGGGTGTCCGACAAAGAGGGACGATCTTTTCGCCTACAGGACTGTCACCTTCTGTGGTTACCCTTCCCATAGTATTCGGCTGAGATCGCCTTTTGTAACTCTTTGGCCCCTTTGTGCCGGAGCCGCGCCGGATCCCACGACCCCGCCGACACAACGCGCACAAGCTTACATGTCGACGGTTTGGGCTGTTCCCCGTTCGCTCGCCGCTACTGGGGGAATCGCGGTTGCTTTCTTTTCCTCTAGGTACTGAGATGGTTCACTTCCCTAGGTTCGCTTCCTCACCCTATGGATTCAGATGAGGATACCCTGGCTTCACCAGAGTGGGTTTCCCCATTCGGAAATCCCCGGATCAAAGTCTGTTGAGCGACTCCCCGGGGCTTATCGCAGCTGGCCACGTCCTTCATCGCCTTCCTGCGCCTAGGCATCCCCTGTATGCTCTTAGTAACTTGACCATAAAGTTTAGTCAAGACAAAAAAAATGCCGCTAATTCAATTGTCAAAGAACTGTCGAAAAAATCATTTATCGACTCCCCAAGACCTGGGGGATGATCTTCGTTCCCAATGTCGCAAAGGACGCTGGCGAGAACATGGTGGAGCTGGCCGGAATCGAACCGGCGACCTCCGGCTTGCAAAACCGGCGCTCTCCCAATTGAGCTACAGCCCCCGCTCGGATCGGAAAGCCTGGCGCCGGTCTCGCGGCGGATCGCTCCACTCGCTCACTTGAG